>NZ_JBAZQA010000012.1:0-100024 GCF_041645475.1 Methanoregula sp.
GGAAGGGATTCGGAAAAAACTCAAATTTGTTTCGTTTGTTTCGGTTCTTCGATCACTCGGTTGATCGGAGGTTGAGAGAATTGATGACTATCCAAAATTCATGGAGGAAAATTTAGAGAAGTACTGGGTCCAATGAAGATCCTGCCTGGTGAGATCCCGGTGAAGCGGCTTTGCACCTCCCGGAAAAATTATTGTATCCGGCTCCGGACAACCAGGTACACAACGATGATGATGAGGGAAATTACGAGAATGTATTCGTCATAGAGGAATTGGTTGTGCTGTGCCAGGATCTGTCCCAGGTTGACCAGGCTGATAACCGCAACACCGGACCAGAACCCGAGCCCGAGCTGGCTCCCGTCCAGTTCTCTGGTATATTTCATGAACTCAATCGGAATTTTTTTTTATTTAGCCGTTGCGATGTGAGTGGCACCGGATTGCCGTGGATTTTTTTTTCAAACCGCTTCTTCGTGAGCGATGCTCCCATTCTTCCGGGAGCGATGAATATCTGCAATCCCGACTGATGGGAACCCCCTGCCGCAGAATCCCGGGGTGAACCCCGGATTTATCTCTGATATGTGCGTCTTAGAAACCCCCCAAACCGAGGCCCAAAACAGGGGTTCTTTTCGATATGAGCCTACCACCCCCAGTTTTCACTGAGAACTGCCAACCAAAAGGGTCTGTAACGGTTTTTCAATTGGCACCAAAATACCCGGATTAGTCTGAATCGCTTGTATATTCGTTTTTCTGAAAAAGTGTGCTGAAATGCACGGTTTTTTGCGATGTACCTTTGGGACCGACCCTCCGGAATGGCAATCCGGGCTCGTACAGAGCCCGGATTTGGGGGTGGGGGATGAGGGGTATCCGGGTGGATTGTTACGACGGAGATGTGGGGGAAATACCCCTTTTACGATTGCTTTGGTGCCATCATTCAGCCGGGATCCCGGGTGTGGCCCGGGGCGGTGAATTTTTTCCGGATTATACGGAAAAGATTTCTGGCCGGATTTTTTTAAAAAGAAAGTTTCCGTAATTGATTCCCCATTATTTATCCGGGCTTCTGACTCTGAAACGTGTCCTGGCAAGATGGTGGTGCGTTGACCGATGTCTGGGGTATCTGGACAACGTGTAATATTGGATTCCAACCTTCAATGCAACCGCACCTCATCGTATACTTAAACGGGCTTGTGCGCAGTGATGAGGCTTTCTCCGCCCGGGAGGATGACCCGCTCGATACGGGTGAAGCCGGCTTCCGCAAGCCAGCACCGGTACTCATGTTCGGTGTAAGCCCGGCCCTCATCATAGACGTTGATGAAAACCAGGTTGAATGCCACGGTTGCCGTGGGAGAAAGGCGTGAATCATCAAGGACCTGGCCAACAATCAGGATCGGACTGCCCGGCTTGAGAACCCGGAAGAGGTTCCGGAGGGCCTGCCGTGCCTCGTCCACCGATAAGACCTGGAAGAATGCACGCAGGACCGCCACATCATAGACTCCCGTCAGCGGGCCCTGCACTGCGTTGCCCGTGACTACATCGGCCCGCCCGGCCATGCCCTCTTCTTCAATGAAGCGTTGCGTGACTGGCGCAACGGATGGCATTTCCAGTACCGTGACGTGGAGCTGAGGGCAAACCGCGGAGATAGCGATTGCAAGGCCCCCCGACCCCCCGCCAACATCGAGGAGGTGACGGCAGGTTGAGAAATCCATACGGTTTGCCAGGAAGTGCCCGACAGCCTTGGTTCCCGGATGCAGACCCCGCAGGTACGTCTCCATTGCTTCTGGTGACATTGCGGCGAAATCGAGTTTTGCCTGGGGATGACCGGTGCGGATGGACATGGCGGTCTGCTGGAGTTCCTTATAGCGGGCGGTGTAGAATGCGTGCCGTCCTCCGAGATACGCCGGCTTGCCTTTTACCAGGAAGTGATCCGCTTCGGGTGTGTTGGCGAAGCGCCCCTCGCTTACGGTCAGCAGATCTGCCGCAACCAGGGCATACAGCAGCGGGGTCAGCCTCGCGGGTTCTACGCCAAGTTCCCCCGCAAGCTGCAGGGCGTCCATCGGGCGAGTGCCAAGCGGTGTGAACAGGTCGAGCTGCATGCCCGCGATCATAGCGAATGCAGGATACGCAGCAGAACCAAGTTTCTGAATGGTTTCCGGCTGCAATTCGGTTTTTGTCATGGTGTCCTTCCACTCTCCCTCATAATATCTCACACCCATTCTTACAATCTTATGGTCACGATTGACTATGCATACGGTGAATGAACCAGAACCGGCAACCAACCTATTTTATCCGGGCCGGGTACTTTAATATCAACGCGAATAATGGAGAACCATGACTTCAGAGCCACCAGATTATACAGCCGGAACAATTGCCTTTGAGGAAAAATATCCCCAGATATCCGGTATCTCAATTTCCATCATGGAAACAAAATCCGGCCTCCGGAAAGAATATTGTAAGGCTGGCTATTCCGACATAAAAAAAGTTCCCGCCATCCATCCCTGCAGCAATCCCCGGTGCAAAGAGGGAGGGCTGGATCTTGGCCGGGCTATTGCCGATATGGTTGCCAAAGACCAGTCCAATCACAAGATCAATCTCCGGTCCTGCATAGGCTATACCACGGTCCCGAGGGGCAATTCACCGGGCACCCGGTGTACGAATGATTTTGCCGCCGTCATCAAACTCACCTACCGGGATAGTGTTTAACCGCCGTCATCTGCAAAAAAAAATATCCGGCACAGCTTTTTTTTAAGATTACCGGAACATGCAGATTTCTCATGAACACTCATCAACAAAAATAATTTTCATGGAAGAGCCGGCGTCTCCCGCGAAAGAATTCCCCTCGTCCGGAATGGCCCGGATTTTTTTTACATCCCCCTCATCGCATGCGAAATTCGTTTGCGTGAAGGGCTGCAAAAAAAAACAGCACAGGATCCCGTTTTTTCGTCGCATCCGGCGTCCAAAAGGGCTTTCGGAACCCCTAAAACAGGGGTCCAAAACAGGTGTTCTTTTCGATCTGAGCCTACATCCCCCAATTCTCACTGAGAACCGCCAACCAAAAGGGTCTGTAAGGGTCTTTCCAATTGGCACCAAAATGCCCCGATTGGCACAAATCGCGTGTATAATCGTTTTTCAGAAAAAGTGTGCTGAAATGCACGGTTTTTTGCGATGTACCTTTGGGATCGACCCTCCGGAATGGCAATCCGGGCTCGTATCGGGCCCGGATTGGGGGGTGGGGGATGAGGTACATTTGGGGGGATTGTTACGACGGATGGGGTGGGAAATGTCGTCCTTTTTGATTGCTTCGGTGCTGTTCTCTATCCGGGATTTTTGTGGGGACCGGGGCTGTGAAAATTTTTACGGATTGGCCGGAAAATTTTTTGGCCGGCTCTTTATGAAAAATATTTTTTTCTTTTCCGGAATTATTTTTGAAATTTTTTGTAAAACTTTTCCGGGAATTTTTTCCAGAACGATGCGATGCCTTCGCGAGAAAATATTTCGTCGGGCTCTGCCCCACGCACTTACCTGACTCCGGTGCGAAACGGAAATTTGGTGTTGGGGAGGATCCTTGGACTGATGGGGAACTTCTGTTTAATGCAATGGTCTGGGCAACAAATACCCGTATGTGGGGTACATCCAAAGAATTGACCTTCATTATGAAAAGACCTGAAAAAAATACTGACGTCATCTGGAATACTGTTGATTTGCTTATACCAGGGGTGGAATTTAATGTCTGGTCACTGAAAGATGAATTGACAAAACCTGCTATCAATACTGGTATGTGCATTTACGATCTTGCCCCTGAACAATCAGTAACAAAACACCTCTGGAAAAACAAGTTTAATCGGATTAATCAATGGCGGAGGGAATTGAAATATTTGCTCTGTAGAAATCCTATCCAAAACAGACGGTGCCGATGACCGAAAGATCTAAGGTACAGCGTCTCCTTACTTTGATGTGTCGTCATGTAAGGAGACAACTAAAAGATTAGCGAGACGGAATATCAGGTTTATCCGAGCTGCGATTTCGATCGTGAAAGCAATACGAATTACTCCGTATTCCAGTAAATATTCGAAGAAGATCTATACCCAGTACCAACTTCTTATCCTGATTCTCTTCAAAGACTACCTGAACCAATACTATCGGGATTTCATTGAAGACGTTGAGGACATGGAATCGATCCAAGAGGAATTGGATCTTTCTGTCGTGCCACATTTTACAACGCTTCAGAAATTTTTCTGCCGAATAAAAACCCTGTACCTCCGCTATGCGTTCAGGAAAACTCTGAACCTGTTCTATTGTGATGATAATCCAATCCCAATCACAGCTATCGATTCATCTGGATTCACCAGCGGATATTCGAGTCACTATTACTCAGCCAGAACCGGCAAGATTCGAAAACATTTCCTGAAAACTTCGATCTCGGTTGATACCGAACGACAAGTCATCACCGGATTTGTCGCTTCGAAAAGCCGGGTTCACGATACCCGGCACGCAACCAAATTGCTCCGACAATGTCACAAGATACGACGGTCGGAGTGCTATGTTATGGACCGGGGATACGACTCCGAAGCGATTCATCGTCTGATCCGAGAGGATCTGCACGCTGACTCAATCATTCCAATCCGGTCCTGGAATAACGTGGTTGTTGGAGGAATTTATCGTCAGGAAATGGCTCAACAGTTCGATGTGGTCAGATACAGGAGAAGACAACTTGTTGAAAACAAGTTCTCCGTCCTGAAAAGAAAGTTCTGTGGGGATCTAAAAGCTCGCAGATTCGCAATTCTGATGAAGGAGATCGCAGGGAAAATGATTGTCTGCAACATTCACAGGTTCTTACAATTTCTCGTCATTGAGGTTTTCTACAGAGCAGAAATATTAAAATAAACTAATAATGATTATAAATTATAATGTATTTTTTTAGAACTAGCTAGACTTGGCTAACGTATTCGAATTCTTGAGTTTGGTCCTATACGCTTGTCCTCAAAATAGATTAGATTATCTTCTTTCATCCTCTGAAGCTCTTGAACGGTTCTACCAGCAGAACTTTGAATTGTATCAACTAAATCTGCAGCAGTTGTCTCCTTTTTTTCGCTTAGTATTCGTAAGATATGACCTCTAATAGTCTCTTCCCGAGCTTCGACATGTGCATTTCGTGACACTGAAATAGCCCGATTAATTAGATCACCCATTTCATCACGAAGAGAACCAACATTAGCTTCCGTCACACTTTGTTTTTCTAATAAACGGCGAAGTTCACGATCTATTTCTTCCTTAAACTTCGAGACCTTTTCATCGGCTTTTTTATCTATTTCCACTGTAAGGTCTGTGTCACGGGAATTTTCATCAGGCCACATATGTTTTCGCATATCTGTTACCGTTTCCCGCATCATTGAAAACGTGTCAGAATATAATTTATCAAACAATTTTTCTAAACGTTCAACACTTGAACCAATATCCTTTGATGCTTCGGTTGCATTAGTGGAAAACTCTGAAGACATTCTAAAAAAAACAATTGATAACCAAATTGCAATAATTGCTAGAACAAGTGAAGCAATAGATGCTATTAGTCCAATTATCATAAAGGCACTTGCTTCGTCCATAATAAGTTTTCTCTCCCTTGATATTAAATAGCATGATAAGATAAAATTCATTTAATGCTGGAACCTTATTACAAGAAAATATTGGGGTATTCTCCTGACGCCGATGATAAAGAAATTTTGAAAGACTGGAAGCATAATGTATCTATAACCTGTAAGCCCTGTTGGGAACTCAAATATTGTCCCTACGGCCCATTGGTAGAAAAATTCCCTGCATATCCAGTAACACGATCAGAAATGGAAGGTTGTTTGGATGAAGGATGTAAAAATGTTCTTGACGATATGCCTGAAGATCTACCGCCAAAAATTATTTTAGAGTGCTATTGTACGATTTTTGGTCATATGTGTCCAGTCTTTTTTACTAGGGAACCATTCACCGAAACTCACGATGGTCGAAGAATATCTCGTCATATTCCTCGCGATATTATGTTAAAAGTTGTTCGACGAGATGGTAACATCTGTCAAGAATGTCATGAGCATGTGAAAGATGATGAAATTGAATTTGATCATATTATCCCATTTTCAAAGGGTGGCCCGACTGATGTTCACAATCTTCGATTGGTATGTCGAAAATGCAACCGTAAAAAATCAAATAAAAAACCCACAATCTATACGGAGTTGGGTGAAATTTTTAAAACCTAATGCATTGAGAAGAGATTTGGACTTGAATAATTTTACTCCCCGGCCGGGGCTTAAACTAATCCGTAAAAACGCATCGCCTTGAACCTTCAAGGCAGTATGCGCCGACCGGGACTCGAACCCGGGTTTAGGCGTTGGCAACGCCTAGTGATAACCACTACACTATCGGCGCAGTGTGCTCTACAATGTGAGCATTCAAACGATTTAAGCATATCGAACCGCCGGGCCCCCCATTCGGCAATCCTCCGGGGTGAACCCGGTTTTTTCCCGGTCGTAAGGATGCTCGCACGCAGGAAAGGAATTCCCGTTCGCGGCGTTTTCTCTTTTCCGCATCGCGACAGCAAATGCAACATCTTAATGTAACGCAATCGCCCTAAATAGTACCAATGATCCCTCTCTTCGTGGATTGTTCGGGCCGGCGCGTTCTCATCTTCGGAGGGGGAGATGTGGCAGCACGGAAATGCGCCTACTTTTCCGGAACCGCCGATGTCACGGTCGTGAGCCGGTCGTTCTCCCCGCAGCTCGCGGCCCTGCCCGTTCGCCGCGAGGAACTCGACACCCGCACTCTTTCCGATGAGGCCCTCTCCGCGAAGCTCGACGATGTATTTCTCGTCATCGCGGCGCTCTCGGACCCGGCCGAGAACAACCGCATTGGCGTCATCTGTGCCGAAAAGAAGATCCTCTTCAACAATGCGGATGGCGAGACCGGCGATGTTATCCTCCCGTCCGTTACCCGGGGAGAAAAGTATACGATTGCCATCAGCACCGGGGGCGCGGGCCCGGCCGTGTCCCGTTATCTCCGGGAGCGCATAGAGCACGATTACCCGGCGCTGGATGCCATGATCGGGCTGCAGGAGCAGCTCCGCGAGCGGCTCAAAGAGACGGAACCCGACCAGAAGAAACGGTCCGCCATCCTCCGGGCCGTGCTGGAAGACCGGGCCGTCTGGGACTCCCTGGCAAAGGACCCGGCCCGGGCTGCTGAGGAGTGCATTGCGAGGAATGTCCATGGATGAACCTGTTGTGGTGCCGGTTGCAATTGCCGGCGTCAGCCATCACACCGCGAACGTGACCGCACTCGAAGCCTTCCGCTTCTCAGGCGAGTCCGAATTCCTGGAAGCCGCCCGCGGACAATTCCCGGGCGTTCTCCTTCTCCAGACCTGCAACCGGGTGGAAGTGCTGGTCGAAGGCACCGCAGACGAGCTCCGCACGTTCCTTGCCGGCCAGGGGCGTGAAGGCTTCTTCGTTCACGAAGGAACCGGGGCGCTCCGCCACCTCTTCAGTCTTGCCTCCGGCATAGACTCGATGATTGTCGGGGAAGACCAGATCATCGGGCAGCTGAAAAAAGCGCTCTCGGATGCGCAGGAAGCTGGGACCGCCTCGACCCTGCTCGAACTCTGCATCAACAAGGCCATCCATGTTGGCATCGAAGTGCGCAGGCGGACCTCGATCAACCGGGGCTCGGTCTCGGTCGGGTCCGCAGCAGTGCAGCTCGCGGAAGCCGAGATAGGCAGCCTTGAAGGAAAGCACATCCTTGTTGTCGGGAGCGGCGAGATGGGGCTTCTGGTGGCCCAGGCGCTTGCCGCCAAACGCTTGACTGCGATGTATGTCGCGAACCGGACCTATGGCCGGGCCGTCATCCTCGCGGACAAGATCGGCGGAAAAGCCGTGCGGATGTCCGAGCTCTACCACTACATCACGCTCTCGGACGTTGTGATCTCCTGCACCTCCGCCCCCCACCCGGTCATCCGCCGGCAGGAACTTGCGCACGCCATGAAAGACCGGTGCTGGCCGGTGGAAGGCCATCCCCGCCCGCTCATCCTTGTCGATATAGCCCAGCCCCGGGATGTCGAGGAAGGATCCGAGACCGTTGACGGGATCCACCTCTTCACCATCGACAACCTCCGCTCGGTCAACGAGCAGACCATGAGCACCCGGAAGGCCGAGGCGGAACGGGCCCATGCCTTTGTTGAAGAGGAACTCCTCCTCTTCCTCCGGCACATGAACCGGAAACAGGCCGACGAGGCGTTAGCCGCCCTCCACACCTGGGCCGAAAGTGTCCGTATCCGCGAGCGGGACCGGGCAATGTCCCGGCTCGGGAACGCTGATTCGCGGACCCTTGAGATCCTCGACGACCTGACCCGGGTCCTGTCCCGGAAACTGCTCACCGACGCCACGTTCTCGATCCGCTCCAGCGCCGAGGAAGGCGATCTCGCCGGGGCCGAAGCCCTGCTTTGTGCGCTCACGAAAGGAGAGCGGATCAGGAAAGAGTACGTGCCGCGGAACGAATGAACCGCAGGAACGCACGCCGCCTTTTTTAATGGTCGTGGATATCCGATCCTTTCCCGGAATAATCCCCCTGAACGGGTCTTCACAGGGGGCCCTGAAAATTGTTTATCCGGGACTCTGCACATGCCGTTGGCCACGTAATCCGATCGCACGCACCGGCGCCCCCGGTTTCTGGTCCGGGTATGGGGGCATCAGCCTCCCTCAAAACCGTTGTCCAAAAAATCAAAAAAAGATCAGGGAATCTTCGCATAGGCCTTTTGAGCCAGCGAGGTTACCGTCTCCATGGTCGCATCCGGCCCGGTCACACGGATGATCTCGATGATAGTTCCCTTCGAGAAGATGATCTCGGCAACGTCCGATTTCAGCTCTGCCGAGACATCGTGGTTCTCGGAACCGCCAACGAGCGGGTTGATATTGGTCGGCTTGATGTACAGGCCGGCCGGGGCTTTTCCGGTAAATCCACTTGCCGTAAAGGTGGCAGTTCCCATGGTGATGTTGGAGTATTCCAGATCGGTATCGGCCCGGTCCTGTTTGTCAGCCATTGCGATCACGCCCGGGATGCTTGCCACCGGATAGACTGCAATGGACTGGAGGATCTCGCCCGGGACGCCGTTGGCCCCGGCAGGGCCGGTGTACCGGACCGTGTAACCGCCCTGCCAGCCGAGATCGCGGGCGATATTGCTGATCTCTGCCGGGTTCTTTGCCGACTGGTACGCAAGCGTGAAATTCGGCGGAACATCTGCCGGCATCAGGGCGAGTGCGGAAAGGTTGGTGGTCGATACTGCCGGGGTTGCCGCAGGGGATGTCCCCGGGGAGGTGCCGGTTCCCGTGCAGCCAGCAGCCAGCAGAACGGCACACACCGCAAGGGAGAGAAGAATGGAGGAAAGAACCTTCATATGTATCACTCATGCAATAGCGGTTAAAATGATTTTTGTTTTTCCCCCGGTGTGAAATGTTTGCGGTGAGGCCAGGCTCACCGTATCAACGGCTGTGGGGCCCGGTTCCCGATGAACAGTAATACACTTCCCGCCGGTCTGCCGGCTGTTCGGGGCATGACGGGCACAGGCAGCCTTTCCTGTCGAACATGCAGTCCTTTGTCTTTCCCTTCACGCAGAACAAAATGCTCTCCCCTGCCCGCATGCATTCCGTGTAACTGGGGCACGGCTCGCAGATACAGCCGCTCCCGTTTTTCAACGCAGTCTTTTTCCGGTAAGGCATATGCACTCTCCTCCCGGCTGGCCGGGATCACCAACCAGTGTATCGCATTCCCCGGATAATGAATCCATTCCTCACACCCGGTCCCGCGGAAAATCCCGGCCTTGTGCAATCTGCATCAATGGCTGCCCGATCAGAACCGGTAAAGGCTATCCGGGTACTGTAGAACTAAATACCTCAATTTTCAAAATGTAATTATCCAGACAGCAGGACGTTGTGGTGCATCGTGTTTCCCGAACGACGAATGAGAAGAAGACGGACAAGGAATATCCAGCCCCTTCTGCGGGAGGTAACACTCTCGAAAAATGATCTTATCGCTCCCCTTTTTGTTGACGAGTCCTTAACGGCACCCCGGCCAATCGAGGCCATGCCCGGACAGTTCCGGTATCCTGTCGGCGCCATTGCGGCAGTTGCCCGGGAGCTCTTCCGGCAGGGTATCCGGGCAGTTCTCATCTTTGGTATCCCAAAGGAGAAGGATGCCGGAGGCAGTTCAGCCTATCACCCGGAAGGGATCGTGCAGCAGGCCGTGCGGAGGATCAAGGCGGAAGTTAAGGATATGGTTGTCATCACGGATGTCTGTGCCTGCGAGTACACGGATCACGGGCACTGCGGGATCGTGGGCGAGACACGAAACGGCCCCGACCTCCTCAACGATCCCTCGCTCGAACTGATGAACCGGATCGCGATCAGCCATGCCGGGGCCGGGGCAGATATCGTTGCCCCGTCCTGCATGCTCGACGGCATGGTCGGCTCGATCCGGGCCGCGCTCGATGACGAAGGGTTCGAAGAAGTGCTCATCCTGTCCTACTCAACGAAGTTCGCCTCGGTACTGTACGGCCCGTTCCGGGAAGCCGCGGATTCCGGGTTCTCGTTTGGCGACCGGTCAACGTACCAGATACCCCCCGGCAACAGCCGGGAGGCGATTCTCGAATCCCAGCTGGATGCAGACGAAGGCGCCGATATGCTGATGGTCAAGCCGGCCAGTTTCTATCTCGATATCCTCGCTGAAGTTGCAGCGCTCGGCCTGCCAACGGTTGCCTACCAGGTGAGCGGGGAATATTCGATGATAAAATGTGCAGCAGCAAACGGCTGGCTTAAGGAGAAAGAGACGGCCCTCGAGAGCCTCACCTGCATCAAGCGTGCAGGCGCGGACCTCATCATCACGTATTTCGCTGCAGACGCGGCAAGGTGGCTTGATGAAGCATAACTCCAGCGAGCAGCTGTTTGCGCTTGCAAAGACCCTGATGCCCGGCGGCGTCAGCAGCCCGGTACGGGCTATTAAACCCTATCCGTTTTACACGGCCAGCGCCTACGGCTCCTGCCTTACTACGGTTGAGGGCACCGAGCTCCTTGACTTCTGCATGGCGTACGGCCCCCTGCTTCTCGGCCATGCCGCCCCGCAGATACGGGAGGCGATCGCAAACCAGCTCGAAAACGGCTGGCTGTACGGCACCCCGTCCCCGCTCGAACCGGCATTTGCCGGTATGATCACAGCCGATCATAAGGGTATGGACATGGTCCGGTTTGTGTCAAGCGGCTCGGAAGCAACCATGGCCGCCATCCGGCTCGCCCGGGGGTTCACGAAGAAATCGGATATCGTGAAGATCGAAGGCGGGTTCCACGGCGCTCATGATGCCGTGCTCGTCAAAGCCGGCTCCGGTGCAACCACGACCGGTGTCCCCGACTCCGCGGGTGTGCTCGCGGACCTTGTTGCCCACACCCGGCAGGTTCCCTACAACGATGCCGAAGCGCTCGAAACCCTGCTCTCCACCCATAAGGATGTGGCAGCGCTCATCATCGAACCGATCCTCGGAAATATCGGGCCGGTCCTGCCCGATGAACATTACCTTGAGGATATCCGCGAGATAACAAAAGCCCACGATGTTCTTTTGATCTTCGACGAGGTTATCACGGGCTACCGCCTCGGTATCGGTGGGGCCCAGGTGCGGTTTGGTGTAAAACCGGATCTCACCACGCTCGGCAAGATCATCGGCGGCGGTCTTCCCATCGGGGCCTTTGGCGGCCGGCGGGAGATCCTGGAGCAGGTCTCTCCGCAGGGACCGGTCTACCAGGCCGGCACCTTCTCGGGCAACCCGCTCTCGCTTACGGCGGGTATTGCAACCCTCTCGTGGCTGCATGACCATGCATCCCTCTATGCCTCGCTCGAGGAAAAAACCCGGGCGCTCGAAGAGTCGATCGGCACGAAGGCCGGCGGCTCGTTTGTCCGGATCGGATCAATGTTCAAGTACTTTTTCCGTGCCCGGCCCCCGAAAAATTACCGGGAGGTCAAGGAATGCGATACCGAAGCCTTTGGCCGGTTCTGGAAGAAGATGCTGGAAGCGGGCATCTTCCTCCCCCCCTCCCAGTTTGAGACCAACTTCCTCTCGGCAGCGCACAGCGATAACGACATCACCACACTTTCACAGGCGTACTCACAATGTCGATAACCATCGGAACCCGGGGCAGCAAGCTTGCCCTGGCACAAACAACAACGGTCTGTAAAAAACTCGAAGCGCTTGGCATAGAAACCAGGACCGTTGTCATCAGCACGCAGGGCGACACCACAACACAGGTTCCGCTCCACGCAATCGGCGGCCAGGGCGTTTTTGTCCGGGCCCTTGACGATGCGATCCTTGCCGGGGAGATCGACTGTGCCGTCCACAGCATGAAAGATATCCCGGCCTATCGCCCGAGCGGGCTGTTCACCTCGGCCATCCTCAAGCGGGACTCGCCGGCGGATTACCTGGCGCACAACGGTTCCCTTGGCAGTGTCCGGGTTATCGGTACGTCCAGCACCCGGAGGAAAGCCCAGCTCCTCCGCCATGACCCGGATATTGTGATCAAGGATCTCCGGGGTAACGTGGACACGCGCCTCCGGAAGCTGAATGACCAGGAATATGATGGGATCATGCTTGCGGAAGCCGGTCTCACCAGGCTCGGGCTCCGGGTGCCGGGCGAGCGGTTCCCGGCCGAGAAGTTTGTCCCGTCCCCCAACCAGGGAACCATCGCGGTGGTGAGCCGGGCAGACCCGTCCTTAATGGAAGTGCTGTCAGCGCTCGACCACCCGCAGACCCGGACTGACGTGATGTATGAGCGGGCGGTTATGGAGAAACTCGGCGGCGGCTGTTTTACCCCGCTCGGGATCTACTGCCGGGCCGGCCACCTGATTGCCGAAGTGCTCTCCCTTGACGGCACCAAAACCGAACGGATCGAAGTGGATGTCACATCCATTGAAGAGGCACGGGAGCAGGGACTGCTGCTGCAGGCACGGGCCAGGGAACTTATCGAAGCTGCCTACAAACAACTGGGGATCTCAAATGAAGGGTAAAGTGTATCTGGTAGGATCCGGCCCCGGCGCAGAAGGACTTCTGACGCAGCGGGGACGGGCGGTAATAGACCTGGCGGAAGTGGTGCTTTTCGACCAGCTGCCGGGGGAGGCTATCTTAAAAACGCTTCCGGCCCGGGCCGAGAAGATCGACTGCGGGAAATTCGGCGGAAACCATATTCTCGAACAGGACGAGATCGAGGCTCTCATGGTGGACCGGGCAAAAAAGGGAAAGATCGTTGTCCGGCTCAAGGGCGGCGACCCGTTCCTGTTCGGCAGGGGCGGCGAGGAACTCGAAACGGTCCGGGCTGCCGGTATCCCGGTCGAGATGGTGCCCGGCATCTCCAGTGCGCTTGCGGTCCCGGCGTCGATGGGTATTCCCTTAACCCACCGGAAATATGCCTCGCAGGTCACGATCCTGACCGGTAACGAGGACCCGACCAAGCCCGAGCCGGCGCTTGACTGGAAGCTGCTTGCGCAACTCCGGGGAACGATCGTTATCCTTATGGGTGTTGCCAACCTTGGAAAGATTGCCGGAGTCCTGGTACAGTACGGAAAACCTGCAACAACCCCCGTTGCGATCATCGAGCGCGGCCTGCGGAAGGACCGCCGGATAACAACCGGCACGCTTGCCGATATTGCAGCCGTGGCACAATCCGCCGGAGTAAAACCCCCGGCCGTGATTGTCATTGGCGATGTCGTGAACCTGTACGATGCAGAACTTGCTGACCTGATACCCTTTGAGAGCTGAACCACAATGCTTGAGTACGTTGAAAAATTTGAGAAGACCGTGTATGCCGTGATCATGCTGATGCTCATGATCGTGCTGGTTGCAGGGATGTTCGATCTGGTCTCGCTTCTCTGGAAGTTCCTGTGGGAAGAATCACCCCTCCTCCTGCAGGCCAAGGAGATGATCTCG
This sequence comes from Methanoregula sp., assembly GCF_041645475.1. GTDB lineage: Archaea > Halobacteriota > Methanomicrobia > Methanomicrobiales > Methanospirillaceae > Methanoregula. Next base: position 13,973 of record NZ_JBAZQA010000012.1, read on the forward strand.
CTTTTGGGTGCCTTCCTGCTGGTGCTTATCGGTGTCGAGCTGCTCGACACCATCAAGGCCTACTTCCGGGAGAACACGATCCACGTGGAGATCGTTGTCCTGCTTGCCATCATTGCCGTTGCACGGAAAGTCCTCCTGCTCGACCCGCTCGGTCTGTCTCCTTTCGAATACGGATTTGAGATGATCAGTATCGGCGTGATCATCCTGGGACTCTCTGCCGGGTATTACATGATCAAAAAAGCAGGAATTACGATTGGACCTGACGGTATCAAGAGATCGGTGTAAAGGGTTTTACCTGCATATTTTTTTCGTACGTTCGTCTCATTTCTGCAGCGATCGTGTGGGCCTTTTTTTTAACCATTACGTCTTTCCTTCCCGACTCGGTGTCCGGAAGAATTGCGCCATAAAAAAATGCGGCAATCCCATTATTGATTATAAAAAATGGTTTTATTCAGCCCTGCCCAAAGGATGTTTCCGGTCCGGGTCAGAGGGAGAATTCCGGGAGTCCTTTTGACCGGAACGATGAATTGATCTCCTGCCGCAGTTGTTCGGCACGCCTCTCTTTATCCCGTGTTGCGTTGTTTATGTCGTCAACAACCGATCGGGTATCGGGCATGTCCGCGCCTGCCGGTACAGGAGCTTCTCCGGGGCCCTGCAGGATGGTGACAATCTTCCGGTTGACCGTTATACGCCGGGTGAGCTGTGCAAACTCGCAGACTTTCTCTTTTGTCACGCCGGCTTTTTTTGCCAGGTCCAGTGTCTCTTTCAGTTTCTTCTTCCGCTCAAGGAAGTAACCCACTGCCGCATAGAGCTCGGCAGCATCGAACGGTTTCATGATATAATCATCGATACAGAGTTTGTAATGTTTAGCCTCGGCAGCGGTAAGCTTTTTTCCGGTAATCATCAGGACCGGAATTTTTTGTGTGTCGGGATTTGTCTTGATCGTCTCAAGCGTCTGCCATCCGTCCATCGGTTCCATCATCACGTCCAGCAGTATCAAGTCCGGCGTCTTTGTTTTGAGAATGTCCAGGCATTCCTTCCCGCCTTCTGCCGTAACCGCCACATATCCTTTTTGATTCAGGAGCAGGCGGATCATCTCGAGTACGTCCCGGTTATCATCAACGATCAGGATCGTGTTTTGTTCCGGAACTCCAAAATCTGCCCTGCGCCGGCGGGTTGCCTTCAATCCCAGGCCCACAGCCCCGAGAACCGAGAACGCGAGGATCGAGATCAGGATGAGATTTGTGTTATTGTCTGTTACCGCTCTTTCAGCCGGATTCTTCCGGCTAAGGCAGTCCGGATCGTTTGGGTAATCCGTACAGAAGATGCGAACGGTAGGATCGAGATTCGCCGTAACCAGGAGGGCCCCGCTCCGGGCATCGGAAAGCAGGAATTTCTGCATGTCCTGCTGGTAAGGAACCGTAAGAACCAGATCCCCGGGAGCAAGGGTTGCGGTATATCCGGTAAGACGGTCACTTTCCGTTGCACCCGGGATTTCCCCGAGCACGCGGGATGGATGCTGAATCGTAAAAGATCTCAGTTCTTTTCCATCCGGGCCCAGGATTACCCCGTGAAGGTTGCCGGTATTGCTGTTCCAGTCAGGTGCTCTTCCGTACCTGACACCCAGTTCCGATACAACATAACCACCGTTTACATATCCGAGATGGATCTGCAGGATCTTTCCATAATCCGGAACCGGTTCTGCGCCATTCGTTACTGATCCTGAAATTATCGCAAGGCTTGCAAGCAGGCACAGGATACCGATCCATTTCATGATTGTCTCCCCCCGGCCTGGGATAAAATATACTTGATCCGCTCTGTGGAACTTGCCCCGAACGTGCCGGAATATCCGCTGTACATAATATCCGGCGTGAGATCAAATTTCCAGAAGTTCTTTACACACGTGTTGGATGTACGGTATTCACTGCTCTGGATCTGCCGGCATTGCTCCGGATCGCGATACCGGGAGCGTGCATCTGCAATACAGGCCTCCTGGGAGGACCAGACATTCGGATGGGGATCATTCTGGATGTAATAGGTATCGCCGCAATACGTATCAACGAGCCCGTATACTGCATGTCCCGTCTCATGGGTACCCAGAATCGGCAGGTTAGCGGGTGTTTTCATCTGGTTGTGTCCCGGTCCGAACTCGGTACATCCGGTCATCTCGCAGGATGAATCGGCATACACACCGTAATAGGCGGGGTAGAGGATTACAATGACATCGCTGAATGGTATCTCGTTCCAGTAGTTTTCCGGTATCGAGCCGGCACACCCGGAAAACGCATTGGCCGGAGAGGATGGATCATAATAATAGTAGAAATTGAACTTGTCCTGGTAATTCTGCGGAAGAGGATCGGACGGGTCGGTGATCTTATCCAGGTTCAGGTATGTCTGATTGATATTGTCTATTACATCTGTCCTGAACTGTGTCTCATTCAGGATATACGCCGGGGTGGATACCGGTGTATGGGTATTGCAGTCGTAGGAGACCGTTGAAGGGTAATATACTACGTCAATGGCACGGGTGGAAATACCCGACGGGTTCAAGGATACCAGAAATTCTTTCTGCAGGAGGATTTCGACGGTCGATGTCTCGGGGTAAACGAATGGTTTTGTGACCTGGTGGTAACCCGGCACGAATATGCGGACCGTGTGTCTTCCGTCACTGACCTGCGGTATTACGAGCGTCCCGTTACTGTATGCTGAAGACGTGGAACCCACATACGCGCCGTCAAGGTACACCATTGCATCATTGAGCTCGGTTTTGGAATTTTTATCCCTGGTTACGATGATAACAGGATTATCCCCGGCTGCTGCAGAAACCGGACCTACAATAAAGATAACGAGCATAGCGACAAGAATCCAGCCGCTTATTCCGATGACCGCATGTTTTGTCATGAGTCGAATTTTACACGATGGTCTGAGTGATAATGTACTACGGCCTCACAACAGGTTTATTGCCGGGAAAAACCCGGCCGCAGGGATCCCCGAAGGTTACTGCACTGGCAAAGGCGCTGCCGAATCTTTAGACGAACTTCCGTTCGAATCCGTTAACGTCCCAGTTACCTGTTTCTCTATTTCTGATTGTATTCTCTGCCCTTTTGATAAAATTATCTGTCATTTCAGTATGCGACAGGAATTTCAGAAAAGCCTGGTGACCCGGAGCGATCCCGCAGCGGTTCTGCTCGGGATTGTGCCATGGATGAGGGAATGCCGTTCTTCCGGATCGCAGTACCCGGCCCGATGGTTCCGGATGCGGGATCGGAAATCGTCACCGTTTCAGGGCCTGGGAGTACAATGAACAAATGACCCGTGAATCACTCTCCGGTAATCCCCGTTTTAAAAATGCGGGGAGATTGAGGAACCCTGATGAAAAAACGAGGGATGAAAAATGTGGTTTATCCCTGGACCTTGTGGCACCGGTCCATTGCCGATTCCTGTTCATCGAAGTACGTCTCAAGGAAAACCAGCGTTTCCAGGTCAACATCCGCATACGTGTCCGGTCCGAATTCGAACGGGTTGTCCATGTCGTGGATGAGCAGGATTAAGCCGATGAGCATGGTGCAGATGACGGCAAAGATGATCGTGCCTTCAAACAGGAGATCCATTTTGATGAAGAGCAGAAGTACGATCACGCCAACGGTTGCCACTTCCGCAAGTGCATAGGCTGCCGGGATGAAATCGGTCCGGATGATCACTTCGATCCGGTTGCATGTCTTGTCGATGATGCCCAGTTCATTTCTCAGCTTGGCTATCAGTGGCGGCGCAACGTTCAAAAACGCGAGGGCCCGGATATCGTTGTTCAGCACATCCATTGCCTTGTTGACTTCCACGAGATCGAACCGGTTCTCCGAAAGACCGCATCGGATCGTGCGATGCAGGTCCCGCAGGTGCGCCCGGAATACCCGGGTGGGCGCCTCGTCGTTCAGGGGCAGTACCCGGCTGTCATTGTACAGGGCCTTGAGTGCTGCGGCAAGATCTCCTCCCACCTTCTCGCTCTCCTTGAAATCCGTGAAGGTCCCGGTGAAGATGATCGCGATGGTGAAAATTGCGCCGGTAATGAACGCCCCGACAACGGTGGTGATCGGGATCATGTCGAATCCCAGGATATCGATGATGGTCCGTATCACGAGAAGGATGATCATGAAGATCATGGCCTTGAACATGATCCCCCATTTCTTCTTAAATGACAAATTCATAGATAATTGTTAACCGTCCGGCATTTTAGGATCTCCTGTATGTGTACCCGTCCCGTTAAGATCCTCCGGGCTCCCGTCCGCACATCTATCAGGACGTTTTTCATCCGCCCAAATGTACGATAATGCTCATGGGGCGGGGGCGGGAATTCCGGCTCTGCCCGTTTTTTTTAATTCCGCTGCCCGAACCGGTACCCGCCATGGGGAATAACCATCTCAAAACGGGCCCCGGATCCGGGTGTGCCCGTCTCCCGTATGGTGATGCCCGTGATACCAAGGATCGCTCTCACCAGGAATAATTCCAACCCCTTATGGGATCCAAATTCCCGTTCAAAGATCTTTTCTTTGATAGTATCCGGTATACCCACACCATTGTCCTCAAAAAACAGTATAAGGCTTTCACGGTCCTGCTCGTAACCGAGCGTTACCCGGGTTGCGGTTTTTGCATGCCGCAGGACATTCTCCGCAAGCATCTGAAAAACCCGCTCGAGCAGGGAGTCGGCATAGATCTCCAGGTTGTCCAGATGCGTGTTTCGCTCGATTTTAGAAAAATCAATATGCGATATTCCCTGGATGAAAACCAGGTTTACATCCTGCCACTGTGGCCGTTGTGCGCCAAGATCCTGGTAACTCTTCGCGAAGTTCAGGGACCGGGTGATTTTTTTGATCGATTCTTTGGATTTATTGAAGGCGTCTGTTACTTTCTCATTGTCCGAGAATGCTTTTCCAAGAGTGTTGTACCCGTCAAGCGTGAAGACCGCATTCTGGATATCGTTGAAGGTAACTGAGTTCAAAAGGGAGAGCTTGGCAGTAACCCGGTGTAATGCATCGTCTGTCTTTTTTCGTTCGCTGATATCCCGATCAATGACCAGAATGTATCTTTTCGTCCCCAGATCGAATTTACCGGAAGAAACTTCCACGGGAAACTCGGTCCCGTCTTTTTTCAGGTGGGTTAGTTCACCATGCAGCCAGACCCCGTCCAGGATCTGGATGAATCTTTCTGGAGCACGGCTTCTTTCCGCAGGTGAATCGAGATCGGTGATCTTCATCCGCTGCAGTTCCTCGATCGTGAACCCGTGCATATCGGCAGCGGCTTTGTTGGCAGCGATAATTGCTCCCTGCTCTTCTCCATCTGCATCCAGGAGAAAAATGGCATCACCCGCCCGTTCGAACAGGAGGCGGTATTTCTTCTCGCTCTCTTCGATCTTCTGTTCATCGATTGCCCGTCGGTGATCAAAGATAATGATTCCGATAACTGCAAAAATCATGGCAAGAAGTCCGATCACGTAGAGGATGATGTTCAGCCGGTTCAGTTCAGTGCTCACTACCGAACTGTCCATGTCAATGCCGACAATTCCGACAACGTTTCCCGCCCGGTCCCGGATAGGGGCAAATCCCGAGAGTACCGTCCCCCATGTATCGGTAGTAAACTCCTGGTCAGCTGTGGGGGTGATAAATCCCATGAACAGTTCGGGTTCCGCGTCGGGATACGCCTGTCCGATCCCCGGTGAGTCTGAGTCATATCCGTAATCTCCGTCAACAACAAACACCACGGAATCGCCGTTTTTCCGCATGGTGTAGACATAGCGGATATCGGGGGTTGCCTGTTTTATGGACCGGAGCTGATCCCGGATATGGGTAAACTCCGCGGTGCTCTCCTCTCCTTCACGGATACGGGCATAGGAATCCCCGTCAATCTGGGAAGCTGTTGCACTTGCAACCGCGACCAGTTTATCCTGTACTGCCCCTTTGAGGGCGTGTTGTGTTTCTGTTGAAATGGAATAGACTATGATAATCGTGAGGATGAGGAACAGTAAGATAAGGACCGTGGAGATAATCCGGGAGCTCTTTTGTTGCATGGCGGGTGTCACATCACAAATAACCGAGAGTCAGTTGGTATCGTGTAACGGAGTATATTTGACAGGAAAATGGTTTCTCTCATTCTTGTATTTTTTTCCTGCACACATAGGTTTCGTTTCAATTCTCCGGGGGTATGTTTGTTTCTTCCCACCGCTTCCTGATTGCTGTACCCGCCAGGTACCCGGTCGAGAACGCGGCCTGCAGGTTGTATCCCCCGGTATCGCCGTCAATATCCAGAACTTCGCCCGCAAAAAAGAGGCCCGGCACAATCTTCGACTCCATTGTCTTCCCGTTCACGCCATCGAGCGCAACGCCGCCCCGCGTGACCATGGCAACAGAATATTCTCCGAGCGCTGCGACCGTGAGGGAAAACTCCGTACAGTTTGTCACGAGGGCAGATCGAAGGCCTGCCGAGAAGTGGGCGCATTTGAGATCCTCCCCGATGCCGGAGATCTTCAGCAGCTTGCGGTTCAGCCGTTCAGGGATAGGATACTTTGCCAGGATCGTGCTCACCTGCCAGCTGGTGTTCTCCGCTGCCCGCTGTGCAAGGTCGGCTGAAAACTCCTCGCGCCGCATGGGGCTGACAAATGAGAGCCGTATCACGTCACCGGGCCGGATGTTCCGCGAGGCATCGAGGATACCGGGTCCGGACAGGCCGAGGTGGGTGAAGAGAACGTCGCCGGTATGATCACCCGTTTTTTTGTTTTCCCGCCAGACCGTAAAATGCATCTTTTCAAACGAGATGCCGGCAAGGGCCGCAAACGGGAACGGTCGGATGAGGAGCGGGGTTAACGCGGGGCCTGTTTCCGTTACCGGCTGGCCGAGCGCAGCGGCAAACCGGTACCCGTCGCCGGTTGTCCCGCACTTCGGGTAGGATGCGCCACCGGTGGTGATGACAACGGTTGCGGTGTGGTACGTTCCACTCCCGGTCGTGACCGTGAACGCATTGCCCGTACGGGCAATGCCCGTAACCGGCTCGCCGCACCGGATGACAACGCCCTGTTTCCGGCATTCGGCAAGGAGGACCTCCAGCACTTCAGGAGAGCTCCGTGATGCCGGGAAGATCTTGCCGTTCTCTTCCGTCATAACCGAAAGGCCCCGCTCCTGGAAAAAAGCGATGAGGTCCCGGTTGGTGAACGACAGGAGGGCCGGCTTTAAAAATTTTCCGTGATCCCCGTAATGGTTAATAAACTCCCGGATCTCCCCGTTATGCGTGATATTGCACTGGCCGGAACCGGCCAGCAGGAGCTTGGCCCCGGGCTGCGGGTTCTTTTCGAGAACGAGAACCCGGAGACCGGCAGCCGCAGCCTGGATTGCGCAAAAAAGGCCTGCAGGCCCGGCGCCTGCCACCACAATGTCTGATTCCCCCATACATGCCTCCTACAGATTAATGCCGGTGCATTCCAGATGAATCATTCTGTCAGGATCACCGGACCGGTGTTTCCGGTTTTCCGGTATCCGCGCGTTCTCTCTTCACGGGTCATGGCTTTCCGCTATTCTGCCCGGGCAGGCCCACAGGAACCGTATGAAAGCATATATGGTGAATCCGTCCAAGATTGCATATACGATGTCAGACGGTGCTGGCACTCCCGGAATGAAGATACCTGCAAAAGCGGCGTCGCAGGACTACGAGCTGAGATTCCGCACAATGGCAGAGCATGTTACCCTGGGAATGTTTCAGCTTTCAAGAGGTCCCGAGGGGCGTATCCTCTCGACAAATCCGGTTCTGCCAAGGCTGCTCGGGTACGAACGCGCAGAGGAGCTGATTGGGAAACGTACGCGCGACCTCGTGGTTCTTGCCGGCGATTTCGAGGATCTCACGTCAGAGATAATAACAGAGGGATCCGTATCCGGCCGGGAGATCAGCCTGAAACGAAAGGATGGATCGGCAATCTGGGTCTCGATCCAGGCCTGGAAACTCCCGATATCCGGCGACGGGGAATCAGTTATTGAAGGTTTTGCTGCCGATGTCACCGAACACCGGGTCTTTGAGCAGGAGATGCATTACCATGAATCCGAGCTGAACCGGTTTGCCCTTGCCCTTGCCCAGGCCAATAAAAAGCTCAACCTGCTCTCGAGTATCACCCGTCATGATATCCTCAACAAGCTCACCGGTCTTAAAGGATACCTTGAGCTGATGAAAGGGGAAGTTACCAATCCAACGGTCACGGAATATCTCACGGTCCAGGAAGAGATCATAGAAACCCTGGTTGTCCAGATCCAGTTCACCAAGGATTACCAGGATATCGGTATTGAGACGCCCCGGTGGTTTGACGTCAGAGAGACCATCCTCACCTCAGCTGCTGTCCTCCCGCTCTCGTCCGTAACGGTTACGGTCGAGACCGGCAGCCTCTGGATCTATGCCGACCCGCTGCTCGAGAAGGTATTCTATAACCTTATCGAGAACGCCCTCCGGCACGGGGGAAGCCTGACCCGTATCACCTTCAGGGCAGAAATTTCAAATGACTCTGCCTGCATCCTCTGCGAAGATGACGGGTGCGGCGTTCCTGAGCAGTTCAAGGAAGCGATATTTCTCCGCAAACATTTCAGGAACACCGGCTTTGGTCTCTTCCTCTCCCGGGATATTCTGGGCATCACCGGCCTTTCGATCCATGAGACTGGGGAACAGGGTCATGGAGCACGGTTCGAGATTACGGTCCCGAAAGGTTATTTCCGGACCGGGAACGTATCTTTTTAAATTCTGTTGCCTGTCGGACATGCCCCTTCCCCGGTATCTTTCCCGATCACAGGCCGGGACCCTCGCATCACGGGGGATCACGTTTCTCTGCGGAACCGTTGTTGTGACCCTGCACTCCCGTGGGCATGATTCGTACAGGGTGTATTTTTTTACCAACCCACCGGTTCCCCGGTCAAAAAAATCCTGTTAGTGGTGGTGACTTTTTGTCCGCCTGCGAAGCGCCTCGGTGTAGTGGTGGCGCAGTTCGGCTGCCTCTTCCGGGGAGAAATCCGGTTTTTTGGTTGCGTGGAGATGCTTTTCCATCTCTTTTACAATATGTTCTGCCTCGTGGAAGTCCTCAACATCGAGATATGCGGGAGACTTATTCACTTCATTGGCATGGCCGCACTGCGGGCAGAGTTTCCAGCGCTGGAAACGATCCACGTACGAGAACTTCCTGCATCCCGGGCACCGGATGATGAGGTACATGGTAATCACGTCATGCGTGTTATCCTCTTAAAAATATATCGCTTTCCGGTAAAAAGGGCCGCCGTTTATTCCCGCGGGAGCAATCCGAAACCCCTATATCGTCAGTTCTTCTCATAGAGATGTGATTATGGAACCGATTTTGGTCATGGAACAGATTCAGGTCATGGGTGTCCGGGGACTTCCCCTCATCCACGCTGGTGACAATATCGCGGCACTGGTCTGTGAAAAAATGTCGTTGCAGGAGGGAGATATCCTCTGTGTAGCCTCGACCATTTATTCTAAAGCCAAAGGTTATACCAAGAAGCTTTCCGCCATTACCGCAACAGAGCGGGCCGAGCGGCTCGGGAAGCTGAATGGCGAGGATCCCCGCTTTGTCCAGGCCGTGCTGGATGCTTCGGATGATATTATCATGGAGCATCCGTTCATCCTCTCGGAACTCGCATTCGGGCATATCGGCGTTCGGGCCGGTGTTGACCAGTCCAACATCGAAGACGGGATGGTCATCTTCCTCCCCCCCGATCCAATGAAATCCGCAGCAGAGCTCCGGGACGAGATAAAAAAGGTCAGCGGGAATGATGTCGGCGTTATCATCACCGACACCTGCGGCCGGTCCTTCCGGCGCGGCCAGACCGGTAATGCTATCGGGTGGAGCGGGTTTCCCGCGATCCGGGATTTCCGGGGCGATACCGATCTCTTCGGGCACGTGCTCAAGATAACTGAAGAAGCGGTTGTGGACGAGATCGCCGGGTTCTCCAATTTTGTTATGGGGGAGAGCAACAATGGGATTCCGGCGGTCATATTCCGAAACTGCGGAAGATGGTCGGGCCATGACAACCTGTACTTCAGCAAAGACGAGGATATCACAAAGCGGGTCCTGAAAAAGACCGCTTTTGAATAACCTGTTTTTTAAGAATTGGATAAAAAAAATTATACGGTGGTCGCGAAGATGATGTCCAGGATGTAGATGATGATCCCGATTGCTGCCGCGACTACCATGACCGCTACCGGGCTGATATGAACAGCCCGCCGGTCCTCGCTCTCGTAATAGTTGACGAGACCTGCTGAGGAGAGTAATCTTCCACCTTGCTTCTTTGCCATACAAATATATTTCGTTTCCCGGCATATAAAAAAGAGTTACCTTCTATGAAAAGCACCGAGCAGATCCTTTCCGGCCAGGCCCTTCTTGGAGAAGATCTTCTGTTTTCACCGGCTGACATTCACATCCGGGACGGAATTATCATAGCGATTGAAGAGAATCCCCGCGCCCCTCCGGTAATCCTCTGCCCGGCACTCTTCAATGCCCACACGCATCTTGGCGATACGATTGCCATGGATTGTGGAGTAACGGGAGACCTCATCTCGCTCGTCACCCCCCCGGACGGCCTGAAGCACCGGCTTCTTGCAGCAGCGTCACGCGAGGATCTTGTTGCCGGCATGCGGGAGAGCCTTGAGGGTATGGCCCGGTCCGGTACTGCCGGGTGCGCTGACTTCCGGGAAGGGGGCCGCGAGGGTGTCCTTGCCCTGCGGGACGCAGCCCGGGGCCTGCCGGTGACCCCGCTCGTCTTCGGGCGGGAAGGTGGCGAGCTGATTGCCGGGGGTCTTGGGATCAGCAGCACCCGGGATTGTGCGGACGCTGAACGGCAGGTGGGAGAGGCCCGGAAATCCGGAAAGATGGTGGCGTTCCATGCCGGCGAACGGGATTCGGAGGATGTAGACTCCGCCCTTGCCTTTGACCCCGATCTTATCATTCACGCAACGCATGCAACGAAAAAACAGCTCCGGTTCTGTGCCGAGAACGGGATCCCGATAGCGGTCTGTCCCCGGTCCAACTGGATTTTGGGTGTAACTAATACCTCCCGCCATCCTCCGATCAGGCTGATGCAGGATTGCGGCTGCCGGATCCTGCTCGGCACCGACAACGTGATGTTCGTGCCTCCCGATCTCTTCTCCGAGATGGCATTTGTGTCCGCCATATACGGGCTCGAACCCCGGGAGATTCTCCACTCCGCAGTTGACGGGTCTTTCCTCACCGGAAGCCCGTATTTTATCCGGAAGGGCGCACCTGCAAACCTGTTTGCGATCTCCTTTTCTGCATCCGCCCTGCGATTCTCGCGCGATCCGCTTGCCACGCTGGTGAAACGGGCGAATTTTGCCGATATCGGCAATAATGTTTTTAATTTACAACTCAAATAAAAAAGGCATGTTTGTTTTGGGTGATGACCATGTTTAAAACAATCCTTGTCGCAATAGATGGTTCGGAGGCCAGCCGGTGTGCATTTGACAAAGCGGTCGATATCGCAAAGGCAGGAAATGCAACGCTCCATGCTGCCTATGTTGTTGAAACCGGTTTGTTCTCATCCCTTCCTGCTGATAATACTGTCGAGATCATGTACAATGTTCTCCAGAAGGAGGGCGAAGCAGTTCTCGGGAAGGTAAAAGTTACCGCCGCAGCAAAAGGCGTTGCTTTTACCGCACATGCTCTGTCAGGCCATGCAGGAAGCGAAGTCATCACCCTCGCAGATAAGATCAAGGCGGACCTGATCGTTGTCGGCTCCCATGGAAAGAGCCAGACAGACCGTCTCCTGATTGGCAGCGTAAGCACGTTTGTTGTAACCCACAGCACGGTCTCTACCCTGGTGGTGAGATCATAACAGACCAGATTGTCAAAGACTACATGACGTCGGATGTAGTCCACGTTGATATCCCGGGAAACCGCGATGATGTCTTAAAAATTCTCAAACGCACGGGAATCTCCGGTGTTCCGGTAATCAAGAACAAGAAGATTGTCGGGATCATCACGCGAAAGGATCTGCTCAGGAAGCCCGAAGAGACCCAGCTCGGCCTTCTCATGACCTCGAAACCGGTTGTAATCGGGCCGGACATGGAACTCAAAGAAGCAGCCCGGATGCTCGTATCCCAGAGGATCCGCAGACTGCCGGTGGTTGAGGATGGGGTGCTGGTAGGTCTCCTGTCGGTAGCAGACGTCATCTCCGGCCTTGCCCAGCTCAAGAACCGCGAAGAGATCAAGGACAAGTACACGAGCAACACGTTTGCCCTCTGGGAAGAGACTCCCCTTCCGGTTGTCGGCAGGGTCATGGAGATCTCCGGCGTTGATGCAATTCCTATTCTCGATGCTGAGAACAAACTTCAGGGCATCATCTCGGAACGTGACCTGATCCGGAATTCCAGCATTGAGGATTCTGTAGGTGTATCCGATTTCTCCAACGGGACTGATGATGATGAATGGACCTGGGAGAGCATTCGCGATAACCACACCATCAGTTTTGGGATCTCCCGCGTGCAGCTTCCCAACCGGCCCGTAAAACTGGCCATGGTCAGGAACGTTGTGGCAGTCCCGCAGAATGCCGAAGTGAGCGAGTGTGCTCTCAAGATGAAACGCTCGCGTGTAGACCAGCTCCCGGTTGTGAATGGCGACAAGAAACTCGTTGCCATGCTCTTTGACCGCGACCTGATCCGGGCAATGTGCAACGACAGATCTGAATAAAAAGCGCCGGTGCCCCCTGAACGCCGGGGCGGAAAAAACCCGTCCCTGCGTCAATGCACCATTGGAAACCTTTAAATTTCCATCTATCATCTAATATTTCAGGCGCTTTTAAGAAAATTTTTTAGCGTTCATTTATTTTTAGGGTGTTACTATGCCTGAACAGGTACAGGAGTCCATGAAGGGGACGACAACCATCGGTATCGTTTTTGCCGGTGGTGTGATCCTAGCAACCGAGAAGCGGGCGACCATGGGCTACATGATCGCAAGCAAGAAAGCGAAAAAAGTATACCAGGTGGCAGACCGGATCGGCATGACCACTGCCGGCGGGGTCGGCGATGCACAGCAGCTCGCACGCATCCTCACGGTCGAGTGCAACTTATACCAGATCCGAAGGTCCCGCCCGATCACGGTCGGTGCCACGGCAACGCTCCTCTCCAATTATCTCAACCAGAACCGGTACTTCCCGTACTACGTCCAGCTCCTTGTTGGCGGCGTTGACGAGAAAGGTCCGGGCGTCTATTCGGTTGATGCAATGGGTGGTGCTACTAAGGAGGAGGAAGTTGTTGCAACCGGCTCCGGCTCCCCAATGGCATACGGTGTACTGGAGGACCGGTTCCGGCCCAATATGAGCGAGGACGAGGCGATCGAGATTGCCGTCCGCGGGCTTAAATCGGCAATGAAACGCGACGCCGGATCCGGTGAAGGAATCCACATTGTTGTAATCACAAAAGACAAGTATGAAGTCCAGAGCGAGGATATTGTGAAGAAATATCTCGCAAAGACCTCTTCATAAACTTTTTTAGGACGATTATTTCATGCAAATCGAAGAGCGGCTCAAAGAGCTAAAAGACAAGATCAACGAGAAAGTGCCCCATGGCATTACGGTGACGCAGGTAGAATTCGAAGGCCCCGAACTCGTCATTTATACTGACGACCCGAAACGGTTTGCAGACGAGGCTGACCTGATCAAGATCCTTGCCCGCGACCTGCGCAAGAGGATCGTAGTGCGGCCGACGATCCTTGAAGATCCCGAGAAGGCTTACAACGATATCAAGGCCGTTGTCCCGGAGACTGCCGGCATAACGGACATCTTTTTTGATGCTGATACCGGCGAAGTCTTAATCGAAGCAGAAAAGCCCGGTGTTGTTATCGGCAAGAACGGAACCACCCTCCGGGATATCACCCGCCATATCGGCTGGACCCCGAAAGTTGTCCGGACTCCGCCGATTGAGAGCAGCACGGTCAAGCAGGTACGGCAGTATCTCCGATCTGTCAATGAGGAACGAAAACAGTTCCTGCGGACAATCGGCCGCCGTATCCACCGCGATATTCCCGGGCGGGAAGAAGGCAAGGATGCCGTGAAGCGGGACCAGTGGCTCCGGGTCACCATGCTCGGCTGCTGCCGGGAAGTGGGCCGGGCAGCCTTCCTTCTCTCGACGCCAAACAGCAAAGTGCTCATTGACTGCGGGGAAAAACCGGATAACCAGAACGGCACCCCGTACCTGTATGTCCCGGAGATCCACCCCCTCTCCCAGCTCGATGCGGTTGTTCTCACCCACGCCCACCTTGACCACTGCGCCCTCGTTCCCCTCCTGTACAAATATGGCTATGAAGGCCCGGTCTACTCTACCCCCCCGACCCGCGACCTCTCGGCCATGCTCCAGCTGGACTACCTCGATGTGATCAACAAGGAAGACCGGAAGATCCCCTATTCCTCGCAGGATGTCAAGACCTATATCCGGCACTCCATCACCCTCAACTACGGCAGCGTCACGGACATAGCCCCCGATATCAAGCTCACGTTCCACAACGCCGGTCACATCCTTGGCTCGGCAATCGCCCATTTCCACATCGGTGACGGGATGTACAATATCGCGTTCACCGGTGACTTCAATTACAGCAAGAGCCGGCTCTTCAACCCGGCGGTCAACCAGTTTCCGCGCCTTGAAACGCTCTTCATGGAGAGCACGTACGGCGGGTCCAATGATTTCCAGCAGCCCCGGGCCGATGCCGAAGCCCGGCTCTACGAGACCGTTAACAATGTCATCCAGCGCGGCGGGAAAGTCATCATCCCGGCCTTTTCCGTTGGCCGGTCCCAGGAAGTCATGCTCGCCCTCGAAGAAGGTATGCGTCTTGAGAAGATCCCGAAAGTCAAGATCTACCTTGACGGTATGATCCGCGAGGCTACGGCCATTCACACAACGTACCCGGAGTACCTGAACACGGAACTCCGCAACCAGATCTTCCGCGAAGGCATGAACCCGTTCCTTGCCGAATGCTTCCAGCAGGTGGACTCGTCCGACCTGCGCGAGAAAGTGATGAACGGCGACCCGTGCGTCATCATCTCCACGAGCGGGATGCTCAACGGCGGCCCGGTCATGGAATATCTCCTGAATCTTGCCCAGGACGAGAAGAACGCGCTTGTCTTTGTCGGGTACCAGGCCGACGGCACGTACGGCCGGCGCATCCAGAAAGGCTGGCGCGAGGTGCCGATGGGCCGGAAGGGAACGATCACCATCAACCTCGAGATTGTCACGGTCGATGGTTTCTCCGGCCACTCCGACCGGCGGCAGCTGATGAACTACATCGGCCAGATCCAGCCCCGGCCCGAGAAGATCTTCTGTATCCACGGGGACGAGAACAACACTATCGATCTCGCCAGTTCCATCTACAAGCGGTACCACATCGAGACCCATTCGCCCATGAATCTCGAGACCTATCGTATGGTCTGACCTGATTGCAATGCGTACCCCCTTCATCCTTTTTTTCGGCATCTTTGTTGTCATGGCCCTCTCGAACGCGGTTGTGCCCGTACTTCCGGCATACGCGGATTCGTCTTCGGTCCAGGGGGCAATCTATTCCGCATACTTCCTCGGGGCCCTTGTCAGTACCCTTCCCGGGGGAATCCTCTCTGACCGCTTCGGCCGGATGACGATGATGAAGGCCGGCCTTGCAATGACGGTCATAAGCGGCATTCTCCTCACCTTTGCTCTTTTGCCCGGTCCCGTGCTCGTTCTCCGTCTGGCTGAAGGTATCGGCGCCGGGTTCTTTGTTGCTGCAGCAATGTCCTGCGTGAATTCCCGTCCCGACCACGCAAGGATGAGCGGGTATTTCATGGCCCTCTTGAATGCCGGCCTTGTTCTCGGTCTTGTCTGTTCCGGCTGGCTTTCCACGGCAATGGCATATCCCCAGGCCGGCGTCCTTGCGTTTACGTGTCTTGCAATTATCCCGGCACTCGTCAGTCTCTCCCTCCGGGATCGCGGGGAACGCGTTGCAAAAACATTTGATTATGCGTTTTTCCGCACGCTCCTCCGTGAGTACCGGTGGCTCTGGCTCTCCTCGGTCATCCTTGTCGGAATCACCGGTGTTGCGAGTTCGCTGTACCCGAAATTTTCCGGTCTCCCGGCCGATATCCTTGGGATCTGGATTGGCGGGATGAGTGTAGCGACCATTATTGCCGTCCTCCTGATCACCCGGTTTTCGCTGCCGCCGATAGCAACGATCCGTTGTTCGGCAGTTCTTATGGCCCTCGGTGCCATCCTCTCGTTCTATACGCCGCTTGGCCTCATGCTGCTTGGAGCGGTAGCGGGAATTGTGATGATCGCCCAGATGGCGTTCCTTGCCGGTATCAAAGGACACCAGGGTCTTGTCATGGGTGTCTTTTCGACAACGAGCTACCTGGGAATGGCCCTTCTCCCGGTACTTGCCGGTGTTGTTGCCGATGAAGCCGGGTTTTTCGCTGCGTTTTGTGCCGCAGCTGCCTGCGGGCTGGTTGTTCTTGTGACAATTGGCCGATGCACGTCCTGCACGAAATTATGCCGGTAATTTTCTTTTTGCGGGATCCCTTCAGTCTGCACTTCTCCCGCATATTCAGTCCGTCAAAATGGGTGTCCGGATCATGAATCTGGGGCGCGTGGTGGCGGGAAAAAACCGTCCGATCCAGTGAAAAACAATACATTCATCAGCGATCAAAGGAAAGTTCGTCATGAGATTATGCGATTGAATGTACTATTCCTGTGTCTTATCCTCGCGCTTGTCGCGGTGCCTGTAGTCTCGGCAGAGGATTCCGGAGATTGGATCCTCAAGGGCCAGAATGCGATAACGGTTGGAAATTATGACCTGGCACTCACGTATTTCAATAATGCTCTTGAGCTTGACAAGAGTTCCGCAATTGCATTGTCCGGAAAAGCAGTTGCACTCAACAACCTGGGGCAGTACGATGCAGCTCTTGCAGCCGCAGACCAGTCGCTTGCCATTCGTTCATCCGGTGCCGATGCGCTGAATGCCCGGGCATTTGCCCTCTATCATCTGGCACGATATGCTGAAGCCGTGGTTGCTTATGACAAACTCTTCGTGGTTCAGGGCAACCGTGCAGAAGCGTACTGCGCTCAGGGTTCTTCGTACATGTACCTGAATTTATCGGATATGGCCGCAGTGTCGTATACCAAATGCACGGCTCTCGACTCTGCCAACTTCGATGCCTGGAACAGCCTGGGTGTTGCGTACCTGTCCCAGAAAAAATACACAGAGGCCCTGGATGCATTCGATCACGCAACTGCAATCACGGTGAAAAGTGCCGAGGTCTGGAACAACAAGGGACTTGCCCTGGCAGGTCTTGGGAGACCAATGGATGCCACTGACTGTTTCAACAAGGCACTCGGGATCTCTCCTTCATTTGCTGATGCCCAGAAGAACAGGGCTGATATGTACGGGAAAACCCAGATGTACAATATTTCCGGGGGAACGCCAACGCCGACAATACCTCCCTGGAAACTCGCGACCTCTGCAAAAACGGTATCTCCCACCGCGACCTCCCCAGGAACCACATTGACGATTGCAACGGCAGCACCCGTTGAAACAATCAATCCTGAAATCCCTGCAACGAGTGTCCCGGTTCCCCGGAAGACAACCTATTCCCCGCTTTCTCCCGTCACCGCTCTTTGTGCCGTGATTGGTGTCAGTTTCCTTGTATTTCTCTCAAGGAAAATTCAAAAATAAAAAAAATATTCTCTTTTAGTTTTCCGCGTACCTTTTCAGGATTCCCTGGTAAATGAGCGATGCTTTTTCCAGGGCGTCAACCGTAACGCGTTCGTCTACTGCATGAAGGAGCGAGATCTCCCCGGGACCATATTCGATCACCCGGAATCCTTTAAGGCGGAGATGCCGTGCATCGCTTGCCGCCCACTGGACAATGGGGAAGGTCTTCCCCCCGTACACTTTGGCGATCTCGCTGCAGGTTATTGAAACAAGCGGACAGGACGGATCCGTGAACGACGGTTCGTTTGTCTCCGCGGAAACGACCGTTCCCCGGGGTGCATGTTCGCGTATGCGGCTTAAGAGTTTTGTAATATCGCATCCCCACGGGATCCTCATCTCGAGTTCAAGGTCGCAGTGCTGTGCTACGACATTGGATTTTTCCCCGCCATGTATAATCCCGGGATTAAACGTCAGCCGTTTGAGTATATCCCGGACCCCTTCGATATGAAACTCCTGGCTTAACACCCCGCTTGAAGCTTCAATGATCTCCTGGAGGTTTTCGTCAACCGGGTAACTGGCAGCGCTCTCCGTTTTCATGTACCCGATTAAGTCCATTGCCTCGACAATGGCACTGACCCCTACCGCCGGATAGAGGGAGCCGTGACCCGGGGTTCCGGAGAACCTCACGTCGAGCCGGGAGAGCCCTTTCTGGCCGATTGTCGGGTGACGTGTCGGGGTCGGCTCTGCTATCAGGCAGTCGCAGGGATGCAGTGCTTTCTTTGAAAGAAGATACCGTGTCCCCTGCTTCCCGCCCGTCTCTTCATCGCAGACGAATGCCAGTGAGGCCGGCAGTTCCATGCCCTGGTTCACCCGTGCCTCACAGGCAGCAAGGATCGCGGCACAGCCGCCTTTCATATCGGTTGCCCCGCGTCCCCAGACAAACCCCCCCTCTATATGGCCGGAAAACGGCGGGTGGGTCCAGGTCTCGTCCCGAGCCGGGACCACATCAACATGTCCCATGAGAAGAAGGCTGGTGGATGGATCTTCTGCAATGAGATTATGTTCATCTTTCGAGGCTTCAAAAACCTGCGAGCGGATTCCAATCCCCTCCAGGAATACCCGGATGTACTCGATGACCTCCGCAGTTGCTCCCGGCGGGTTCTCGCTGTTTATCGCGACAAGATCGGAACAGATCCGGTTAACCTGCATTCCCGCTGCACCTCATTCTGCCCTGATCTGTGAACAATACTCCCTAAAAAGGCCCGAGAGGGATGCGTCGTCATACAGGCTCTTTAAGAATTCGGGTTCGAAGAACTCGTCGATAACCGGAAAGAAGAACTCCGCGGGAAGCGGGCGCTTGCTGTCGGGATCGAGAACGATCCGGAAACTCCGGTAGCTTGCGGGGTCTTCGCTGTCGTAGATCATCTGCCAGAGGGACGGGAGACGAAGGAACCGGTCCGGCTTCTCTTTTCTGAGCCAGTTTACAAACCCGGGGAATTTCGGCCGGTCACCTTTCTTCTCCTCATCAATTCTCCAGCGCAGGTACTCTGCGCCCATAATATTTTTCGGGGATTCGTAGTGGTAGGCGTAGATGCTGGCGGTATAATCTATGTGGGCAAGAGAGTCGATGAAGTAGAAGTAAAGAACTTTGTTGAAGGACCCGGTATCGTGGAGCATTAAGGATTTCCCGTACAGGTGCTCGAGGACCGGGAGGTATTCGTTATCGTCTTCCATATCCCTTTAGTTCGCTTGGGCATTGTAAATACGTTGCCGTTTAGGGATACCGGACATTCAGATCAGTGGCGGCTGAAAGAAAAAAGGGGCTATTTGTAAAATGGTTCCCGCAGGGAGACTGCGTATCTGAACAGCTCTTCCAGCTCCTCGCCGCTCTTCCCACGGATATCGACATGGTTGTCTGTCCGGAGCAGGCAGGGCTTGAGTTTTCCGTCCGAGGTGACGCGGAGCCGGTTACAGAACGTACAGAACTCCGAGTTATGGCGCGGGCGGACCACCTCGACCTCAGCCCCGTCCAGACAGTATTTTTTCCGGTGGTGCATCCGCCTTGTTATGATCTGCTTTGAGCGCGAAGCAAGCGATGATTCCAGACCGTCAAGCTTGGTGTGGTGCTCGCAGCTGTTGAAGTCCATGAGTTCGATGAGCTGCAGGACAAGATTGCGGTTGCCCCGGATATAGGCAAGGAAATCATCGATCTCGTGGTCGTTGATCCCTTCGAGAACCACCATGTTGATCTTGATAGGAGTGAGACCGGCTTCGATACCCGCTTTCATGCCTTCAAGAACCTTGTCGAGCTTGTCAAAGCCGGTGATCTTTTTGTAGGTTTCGGGATTGATGCTGTCAATGCTCACGTTCACCCGCTTCATGCCTGCCGCCTTCAAGTCCTGGGCATACTTTGCAAGAAATATCCCGTTCGTGGTCATGGAGGACTCCATGCCCGGGGGCACGGAGCGGACAATGTCGATGATATCATTTCTGAGCAGGGGTTCCCCGCCGGTAAATTTTACGCTCCGGATGCCGAACTTTGCTGCAACCCTCAGGATCTCCGCTACCTGCTCCTTTGAAAGTTCTGCATCGGGGTGGTCTTCTCCCTCGCGGTGACAGTAGATGCACGATAAATTGCATCGCGGTGTTAAGCTGATGCGGATGTTGCTCACCGGGCGGTTGTAGGCGTCTTTGAGAACCATGGTCTGGATCAATCCGAGAAATTTTTTGCAACAACGTAAAGCTCGGTACTTCCCTTACGGGTCGATTTGGTGTTGCAGGTCTTTACCGAGTAGAAATGTTTCTTGACCTCGCTGTAAAATTCCGGGAAATCCGTGCCCTGGAAGGATTTGATTGCAAAATTGCCGCCGGGTTTGAGCACTTTTACGGCAAAGTCGAGTGCCATCTCGTTGAGTTCGATGATCCGCGCCTGGTCGTAACTGTGGTGCCCGGAGAGTTTGGGGGCCGCATCGCAGACAACGACATTGACGATCCCGAGCGTTGATTTGGCCAGTTCCTGGACTTCGGGGTCCGTTAAGTCGCCCTGGATTGTTTCCACACCCTCAAGATCGGCTATCTGGTTGAGATCAATCCCGAGAACGCGGGCCTGGGTCATGGTCCGGAGAATCTGCAGCCAGCTGCCGGGTGCTGCCCCGAGATCGATGACATTGTCATCGGGACGGATGATGGAAAACTTGGTCTGGATCTCGATCAGTTTGTATGCGGCCCGCGAACGGTACCCCTCATGTTTTGCCCGCATGTATGTTTTATCGTAACCCCATTGTGAACCCATGACCGATCGATCTCCCTCTTGATTCCGGGTTGTAAACCCAAAACGCTATAATTAAAGTATGACGATATACTAGATAAGAGAGTTTGTTAAGGGGTACGCGATGTTAAAGGCAACTATTGATGCAGACATTTTCAGGGAAGCTATCGATGCGATCTCGGCTCTCATCCCCGAGTGCCGGCTGCATACGGATGAATCGGGATTCTCCACGCGGGCTGTTGACACGGCAAACGTGGCGATGATCAACCTCACGCTCAAGAAAGAGGCATTCGATTCATTCAAGGCAACTCCGAGCCAGCTGGGTATCGACATAACCAAGATGAAGAACATTTTCGGCATGGCCGGAAAAGGCGACCTCATCAGCCTTGAACTTGGCGACAATGCCCAGAAGATGTCGGTCTCGGTGCATGGCTACCACTACTCCATCACGCTCCTTGATACAAATACCATCAGGAAAGATCCCAATCCCCCGACTATCAGCCTGCCGGGCAAGATTGTTATCAGGGGCGATGACCTCAATAACGCAATGAAGGCCGCCGCGGTCATCTCGGACAAGATTGCACTCGGGATCAATCCCAAGGATGAGACGTTCTATCTTGTTGCGGAAGGCGACACCGATCACATCCGGCGCGAATTCTCAAAAGACGAACTCATCTCGATTGCCCCGGCTGAAGCCCGCTCCCTCTTCTCGCTCGATTATCTCAAGGATATGGGAAAGGTCATGAGCAAGGCCGACCAGGTCGAGATCTTCCTTGGTATCGACCACCCGGTCCGGTTCTCGTTCGATATTGCCGGCGGGAACGGCCACGTCGAGTACCTCCTTGCCCCGCGGATAGAGGCTGACTGATGGATTTTGCTCCATCCGCAAAGGAACTATCCCATTTTCCGTTTTTAAAAAAAGCCCAGGATCATATCAAGAACCGGTTCTCATCTCTTAATGCCCTGCTCAAGGACCGGCACGGGGATGCGCTCATTGAATCTGCTGTGACCCGTATCCAGGATGCGCTCACGCCAAAAAAAAAAGCAGATTACGAAATATCCGTGTCAGCTGAAGATGAGATCGCCTCGTATGCGCTTGCGCGGATCATCGCGTCCTGCATAAACGACCGCCAGCTGCTCGACCGGCTGACCCGGTATGAATCCGAGCGGGCGTATCATTTTCTTGTCAGTGAGGAGGAATGGAACCAGAATTACCGGCAGGGTGACAGCGACTATTCCCTCCTTTTTGCAGGAATGTCGGAGGAACTTGGCATCCATGTCTCCTCTGACCGGATGGCGCTTGCCGATTACGTTGAACTGGTATCCCCCATGCACGATGACCGGTACCATCTTATCAACCGCCAGGTAGAGCGCGGATTTGTCCGGGTAAAAAAGGAGGAACGCTATGAGCTTCTCCGGGAACGGATACGGGTTCTCATGCGCCGGGATCTCCCGCATAAAGTGCCCACGGCCCTCTGCGAGCAGCTTGCGCCGAAAGCTGCCCGGATCAAAAAAGCCTACCAGGAGCAGATGCTCCAGCAGTTCGGGTCGATCGAGGAGAGCGCATTTCCTCCGTGCATGCAGGCCCTGATCACAGCCCTGACATCCGGCACCAACTTAACTCATGCCGGGCGGTTCGCCCTCACCGCGTTCCTGCATACCATCGGGCTGGACGTGCCGGGGATAGCTGCTCTCTACGGGCGGTCGCCGGACTTCGATATCGAGCGGACCATGTACCAGGTGGAACATATCACCGGCCGGGGCGGTTCCGGGACGGAATATACAACGCCGGCATGCGCGGCCATGCGGACCACCGGCATCTGTGTCCATGCGGACAAACTGTGCGAGCGGGTCAACCATCCGCTGAGTTACTACAAGGCAAAAAAAAGAGACGTTTTCCGGACGAATAAAAAATCCGGTGCAGAAAATACGGGTGACGGAAAAAAACCCTCCCCGCCTACGTGATCTTTTCGTTGACGAGATATCCTGCCCCGGACAGGAACAGGATAAACACAATTATTGCCGCCAGGTACGCAAATGCTGCCGCCATCACCATGGGCAGAACCGCTAGTAGTACGATTAAGATTAAAAATGCGATCAAGCCGATGACCACATCAAGAAGTCGTGCATCCATTCAGAGAATTTTTGCTCCCGGAAGATATAGGCTTATCGACGAAATCCTTTTTCTCATACGGGCCCAAGTATCTTGTCAGAAGCCAGGAGACCCGGTTATTCCCGGGATTCCGGACGTGATCGTGTGAACAACCCTGCGCAGGAACGGAATGATGTTCTTGAAACCCTGGTGGGTGCAAAGAGCCTTCTTGAAAAAAATCTGCATGCGGATCTCGTTCCCGCGGAGGGAGTATCGTTTGGCTATGCAATGCGGGGAGCAAGGGATGCCGGGGGAGTTGCGGCAGCAGGGGAACGGATCCGCCCTTCCGCCGAAGGTGCTCCGGTTAAGGGTACCTGTGCGTTTGGTTGCGACGAAGAAATTGCCCGGGTTATCCTCACCGCAATGAAATTCGATCCCCGCGTGCGCAGTGCCGCCATACTCCGGCTCTCGCCCCGGGCAAAGACCGTATTGTGCGATGACCTGTTTCTTGAATCTGCGAGCTGCGCGAACTCCGCACAACCGGGTACGGGTACCATGGACTGGGGGATTGCATCCTGCTGCAAGCGGGGCATCCCCGACGTAATTTTTTACCGTGACGGCGATACTGCCCTTGCGCGGATCCTCATTTTTGGCGAGGATCCGGCCGACGTTGTAAACAATATCATTATGTGCTCAAACCGCATTTAACATATAGAATTCTTGAGGATCTTTCATGGGAATCAAGCCGTCATATATCAAAAGCCTTGGAACCGAACTGGTGAACAAACAGCGCGAGAACTTCTCGAACAATTTTGAGGAGAACAAGCAGCAGCTTGGCAAGTCCGCAATTATCGGAAGCAAGCGTGTACGGAATCGCGTCGCCGGATACATTACAAGAAAAATAAATACCAAAAGACGCTCATAACCCTATTCATGTTTGAAGGTGTCCTTCCAGCAATCATTACCCCTTTTAAAAGAAACTCTGCAATGAGCCTGGATGTCCAGGGTCTCAGTCGCAACATCGAGTTTCTTCTTTCCTGTGGCATTCACGGGATTGTGCCCTGCGGTTCGACCGGAGAGTCCGCGACTCTCACGTTCGAGGAACATGAGAAGGTTGTTGCCCTTACCGTCGATAAGGTCAACGGCAAGATCCCGGTCCTTGCCGGGACCGGTTCCAACAACACTGCTGAAGCGGTGCGGCTGACAAAGGCGGCGAAGGACATCGGTGCGGACGGGGCGCTCGTCATCAGTCCGTACTACAACAAGCCCAACCGGTCCGGTCTCATCAAGCACTATACGAAACTTGCTGATCTCGACATACCCGTGGTCATCTACAATGTCCCGGGCAGGACCGGCCAGAATCTTGAGCCGGATCTCATTGCCGAGCTTGCCGCCCACCCGAACATTGTCGGTGTCAAGGAAGCAAGTGGCAACATCGGCCAGATCTCGCGGATCATCGAGGAGACTCAGGACGAGGATTTCGTAGTCATCTCCGGTGATGACAACATCACCCTCCCCATCATGGCCCTGGGGGGGGCCGGTGTCATCTCGGTTGCAGCAAACGTGGATCCACGGGGCATGATCGCCATGTACGACGCAATAAAGGCTGGCGATTATCAGAAGGCGCTTGTCCTGAATTTCGCTCTGTCACCCCTCTTCCGCTCGATGTTCATCGACACGAACCCGATCCCGGTGAAGAGAGCTGTTGAACTTATCGGCCTTGCGGGCGGTCCGGTCCGGCTCCCGCTGGATGAGCTCGATGCAAAGAGGACAGAGCAGCTTACGAAGATCCTTGCAAACCTGCCCAAAGCCGGGTCAAAGGTACGCCCGGCAGCGGCTGCAAAAAGGCCGGCCGCAAAGAAAAAAATGCCGGTAAAACCCGCCTCAAAGAAACCCGTGTCAGGGAAACCTGCGGTAAAACGGAATACTCGGTGATCCTGCAATGATCAAAGTTGTAGTCTGTGGTGCATCCGGCCGTATGGGCCAGACGCTTGGCCGGATGGTAAAAGAATCGCCGGATCTTGAACTCGTTGGAGGTATCAACCTCCGGCGCAGCTCTTTTTTTGGCGTAGATATTGTCGAAACAAAGGATGCAGAAGATCTCCTGAAGAGTACCAAGGCTGATGTCTTAATCGATTTCACGATTGCCAGCGCGGCAGTGGAGAATGTGAAGATGGCCGCTCGCAACAATGTTGCACTGGTTGTCGGGACCACCGGTTTTACCGCCGAGCAGCGGGCCGTAATGGAGAAGGCTATCAACGGGCATGTTCCTGCCGTCATTTCCAGTAATTACTCTGTTGGTGTCAACATCTTCTGGCAGCTGCTGCGGGAAGCAGGAAAACTCCTGAAGGACTACGATATCGAAGTGATCGAAGCCCATCACCGCAACAAGAAAGACGCGCCGAGCGGCACGGCCAAGACCATCCTTCAGATCCTGGACGAAAGTGCCGGCTGCCGCGAGAAGATGTACGGCCGCGAGGGCATGACCGAGCGGAAGAACGAGATTGGCGTCCATGTGATCCGGGGCGGCGATATTGTGGGTGACCACAAAGTCATGTTCTCGCAGAACTATGAGACCATCGAACTCTCCCACCGGGCATACGACCGGTCGGTTTTTGCCACGGGCGCACTGCATGCCGTCCGCTGGGTAGTGGGGAAGAAACCTGGCATTTACGGCATGGATGATGTCCTGAACCTGAATAAAAAATAATCCTTTTTTTCTCTGAGAGTATTATTCCACGCAATCAGGTTTCCCCACCAACACCTCCACTCCACTGTTGTGACGGGGTGTATTGCGATGATGCCGTAGTATCACTTCATAAAAATTCCGGGTTTTTGTACTGGTAAGCATCATCAGCTCCCCCGCGTCCGTACCCGCGGGACCGGCGCAATGGAATGATCCGATACACAATATGCGTTTTTACCGGATCCTTCTGCGAAATTTTTTTTAATTTCTTTGGGTTTTTATTTGCCGGTTCACGCCGTATCTTCATAAGAACGATCCTGCATATTGTCCATTTGTCCAAAAAAACGCCGGCAGGCCCATATAGAAACCTATTTTTTGTCTTTTGTGAAACATATACGATGGAGGAAACAAGTTGGTAGCAATTGTTGACACCAATAAATGTACCGGATGTGAAACCTGCGTGAGCGAATGCCCGGCATCTGCAATCGCCATGGAGAACGAAAAGGCAAAAGTTGACAAGGATATGTGCGTGGACTGCCAGACCTGTGTCGATGTCTGCCCGGCAGAAGCTATCCACATGGAATAAGTGTTCCGGATATTTCTCCCCGTGCTTTGTTTTTTTGTTCTTTCTGCCGCGGGAAGCTTTTTTCTGTATTGATTCCGGTTTTGTATACATCCATTCTCACAGACTGCTCATAATCCGGGTTCCAGTACTTCGCTAATTTCAGAATGGATCAATACCCCCAAATTTTCCTGCACATTCCGAATCTGGATTATGGCCCATGTTGGCCTCCGGGGGCCCAATCAGGTACCAGATGATACAAAGGTCAACCAAAAAACCCTCCTTTCAGAACACCGCCAAAGGGAAAAAAATAATGCACCGCAATTTGACCGGTTTTGGATTTTTGCCACAAATTACGGGAATAATTTCCGCGGTGGACAACATTGTCCCATTTTTGTGTTCGCTACCGGGCCCTGATGGGGAAATAAGCCCGTTTCTATCCCGGATTGAGGCACGAGAATGTATGTCTGATGGCAGGGCGCTTTTATCCCATACGGTGTGGGATAATTAAAGAAGTACTGGGTTCCGGGATTTTATCGTTTCCTGCATATAATTCCAAAAAACAACGTTTTTATCCACGCAGGTGAAATGGGATTTTACAACCCGTCGTAACAACAAAACGGGGAATACCCACTATACAGGAACTGTCACCTATGATCAATGTTGGAGTGCTCGGTGCAACGGGCGCGGTTGGTCAGCGATTTGTTGAACGCTTAGCGGATCATCCCTGGTTCAACCTCACGACCGTAGCCGCGTCCGAACGCAGTGCGGGAAAGCCGTATGGAAAGATTGTGAAATGGCGCCTTGAAACGCCGTTTCCGGAAAATATTGGAAAGATCAAAGTTGTTCCCACATCGCCAAAATCGATGAAAGATGTCGATCTTGTCTTCTCTGCGCTTCCCGCAGAGATCGCAACCGATGTTGAACGTGAGTTTGCCGATGCAGGCATAGCTGTCTGCAGCAATGCGAGTTCGTACCGGATGCTGCCGGACATCCCGCTTGTGGTTCCGGAAGTAAACCCGGAACACCTGGGTCTCATTGATGTCCAGAAAGATGCCGGGCGCGATGGTTTCATTGTGACGAACCCGAACTGCTCGACCATCATGATGGTCACTGCCCTTGCCCCCCTCCGTTCATTCAAATTCACGGATGTCCGGGTTGCAACCATGCAGGCAATCTCGGGAGCCGGTTTTGAAGGCGTGCCTGCAATGGCGATCTATGACAACGTCATTCCTTACATTGGCAAGGAAGAGGAGAAGATGGAGACCGAGACGCTCAAGATCATGGGGACCCTCAAAGGCAAGAAAGTCGCAAACGCCCCGTTCAGGGTGAGCGCCAGCTGCCACCGTGTCCCGGTTATTGACGGTCATACCATGGCAGTCTGGATCGATATCAAGGAACCGGTCGAGAAACTTGAGAAAGCCTACCGGGATTACAAGCCTCCGATCAAGGGACTCCCGACCCAGCCAAAGGAATCGATCCATTTCTTCGAAGATGAAAGCGACCGCCCCCAGCCCCGTCTCGACCGGATGCGTGGCGATGGAATGACTGTATCGGTGGGACGCCTCCGCGAAGGAATACGGTTTGTGGCAATGGGCCACAACACGATCCGTGGTGCTGCGGGTGCAAGCGTACTGAATGCCGAACTGATTGTCAAAAAGAAGTACCTCTGATCGGGTGTAAGAATGCCTCAGACAAAAGAGAACACAGTATTCGTCGGCAATAAGCCGGTAATGAACTACGTACTTGCCGTGGTAACTCAGTTTAACAATGGAGCAGAAGAAGTGGCAATCAAGGCCCGGGGCAAAGCGATCTCCCGGGCAGTAGATACCTCAGAAATCGCCCTCAACCGGTTTCTTGAAGGGATCTCGAAGAAAGAGATTGTAACGTCAACCGAAGTTATTGATACCGATTCAGGTAAGACCAACGTCTCATCCATCGAGATCATCCTTGCAAAGATAAAATAATTTTTTTTATTCCGGATCCCCTGCAGTCTACGACGTCAGTCATGGCAGTCTGCAGTTTACCCAAAACAATTTAAGCGGAATTCGCGCAACTATAATGTTATGCGAGTCCGTGCTGTTGCGCTGGTTATTCTCCTTCTGGCCTGTGCTGTAGTTCCGGCTCTTGCGGCCAATGAGGAGCGCTACGGGTACATCACCGTGGAAGATGTAACGGTCCAGCTTGATAACGGGACTGCGGTCATCAATGTCAATTATTCGGTGGATGAAAACACCCGGTTTATCTTTTTCCTGTTCGGGAAACAGGATCTCAAGAATAAACTTCTCAAGATCCTGAACTATGATGACGCCCGGATGCGGTCGATCAACCTGTCACGAGCAGAATTTGTCGTCGATGAAGCTGCAGTTTCGTACGGGGACGGGATTTACTGGTACCCCTCTCATGACTTCAACGTTGCAATTCCCACTCTGGTTGTAAAATCTCCCCAGTCTACGAAAAATTTCACCATGGCTAAAAAGTTCCCCGCCGGCATGGGATATTTTGCTATGGATGTTCAGCCCGGCCCTGATACCGGAAATAATCCACAACGCGCCCCACCCGGGTAATTTTTCATACTTTTCGTTTCTCCCTGCATGTTTTTGGGCTCTTTTTAGGATTCCGTTAAAACGTGAATTTCCTTGCGGTTTCAACCGTCTGGGTGAGTCAACACGGCTGCAATAAAAAAATCTGGTAATTATTTGCTTTTTTACCTGTCCGCTGGAATGCACATGAACGGTCGTTCCTGCGGAGCTTGAAAATCTTCTCACTGAACACAGCCCGGCATCGGGATCGCTGCGGGGTGTCTGGCTGTTGGGATTGGTGGCGTTCATCAAACCGGGGGCAGGTGGTAACAACCCTCATCATCATTTCCCTGCAATGCAGTGATTTTTGTAAATTCGGATTGTACATTGAATACCCGTTGGTTTTTGAGGAATGATCAATGGAAAAATGGGACCTTTTTTTTTATTTTCCGTTGCTTATTACTTGCGGAATACGTCAGAATATTTCAAAATATTCATTTTAAGATTGAAAACCCGTTTCGGCCTTGTTCCTGTGGTCATAAATGTTACAACAATTGATGACCCGGGGTTTTCGCAATTTTTCATATTCCTGTGAGCCGTTCGTTGCGTTCCAGGATTGGATGTCAGGGTGCCCCTGAAAAAAGATGATTGCCGGAAAATGGCCTGTTTACATTACTTCAATGATTTCCTGTTTGCGCATTTCGGTTATCTTCCTGTTCACGAAGAGCTGGATAAGAACACCGGAAATAGCTGAAACGATCCCGCCGAGTGTTGAGTACAATATGTATTTTGATGCCACGTCACCGGTAAGGGGGAAATCAGGAACCGCGCTTACGGACAGGATGTAGAGGCTTGCACCATACAGGATCAGTCCTATTGCAGTGACGAAGAACGGAAAGACGATTACCTTACCAAGGTTCTCCCGTTCGTTGCTGTAGATGTCGATAATGATCCCAATGGATACAACGAGCCCGGCAACAATCAGCCATTCCACAGCCCCATGGAGAAATGTCATCAGGTACAGGACAAGACCAAGGCTGCTGTCCGTTGAATAGTATTTCAGGACATTGATAAACCCGGCTGTAAACCCGATGATAATGAGCAGGATGGTTGTCGTGTAGGTGACGAACGAGAACCTGCCCCGGGAAAGGGAGAGCCGGAGAGCATCCATGATCCCGTGGAAGAGTTCATCGAACCCGAACCCTTTGTAGAGGAGGTAGCAGCCGATAACGCCAACGACAACGATAGTTGCAGCTCCCGGCCAGCCGGCCAGGTACGCCGCCGCGTAGAGCAGCATGGCAAGACCAATGGGGATAAATACCATTCTGGAAATTTTTGGATCATCGAGGAGTTTCTTAAGGATGTAATACGTGCCTTCAAGATTGGGCATCTGGTTGACGATGACCCGCCGGATGCTTGAGACCGGTATTTTGGACTGGATGATCGGGATGACATACTCATCCTCGGCCCCATCCGTCACAAGGATGCAGTTGGTTGCTTTTGTTTCGTTAACAACCTGTTCGAGTGATGCGGCGATCTTGCGATCCCCCTCAATCATGTGCAGGTGGTTACCGGCAATCACTGCGATTGCAGTGTCCTCACCTTTTGCAGTCAGTTCATCATATATCTTGACTGCAGAGAAGATGGCGTTGACATCGGAATCCTCGGGATCTGCGAGTGCCAGCGTATTTGCCGCGCTCAGGCAGGCCGCACGACCGATACACGGACTTTCGACTTTCGCCTTCCATCCGATATCGTCGTCCCTGTCAACACTGAGGACTAACGTCCGTCCATCTACCATTATAATAAAATCGCGGTAAATCTATTAAACCGTTACTCCTGCCCGCGTAAATCCGCGTTCGCGGCGATTTATTTGATTTCCTGAAGATAACGGTGCGTTCTGGTTTTTTTGTTAAAAAAAGGATAAAAATCAGATGAGTTTTGAGCGCTGGAGGAGTAAGATATCATCGGTTGTGAGTTTCTCTCCTGCCCTGAAGTTCTTGAAGAGGCTCTCGGCTTCTTTCCTTACTGCCTTCTGCTCCTTTGTTACTTTCACCTTTTTGGTCTTCTTGCGCAGGCCGGAGATGACCTTGTCATAATCGCGGAGTTCTTTCTGGCAGGCAATGAACGCCTTGTGCTCGGCGTCTGCCGATTCCTGTGCCTCGACAAAACTCTTGTGGGCGGCGTCTGCCGCTTCGCGGGACTTGTCCGCTTTGCGGTAGGACTCTACCATGAGGTCGTGGTGTTTCTGGGCCAGCTCAGCAACTTCCGTTACTTTTGCATGGAGATCGGAAGCTTCTTTCCGAAAATCCCGGGCTTCCGTTATCTTGGTCCGCATCTCCTTATTCTGTTCAAGCTCGGCTTCCTGCTCGCGGACCTGCCCCTTCATCTGCTTGATCTTCTCGATGAGCTCGCGTTCCTTATCGGTAGTGAAGACCTCGGTCTGCTGGCGGTACTCCATGAACTCGATCTGCTTCTGGATCTCCTTGATCCCGCGGTTTTTCAGGGTGCCGTGTTCCTTCTTAAAGGATTCGATGTCTTCAAAGAGAACATTTGCCTTCTCGTTGAACTCGTTTCTCTGGGCTTTGAGATCAAGGACTTCCTGGTTGGACTTGTCCCGGAGATCCTTGTTCTTCTGCGCATCTTCCACGAACTCTCGGGTCTGGTTGTTTAAGGTATTGCGCTCGCGGGCGAACTTGCTTGCATTGGCATTGAGCTCGTTGCGGCGGTTTTTGTGTTCTTCAGACTCGGCAAGAGTTTTTTTTCTTTTTTCCATCAGGTCATTCAACATGCGATACCACTCCTCATCAGATGCTCCTTTGCCGGAAATGCGAGATTATTGTTTGAGTTTTTATCCGACCAGCGGGACGAATTTTCCATTGGTCCCGGTTGGTCTCTCATTTGATAACTCTGCATGCAGGATGCAGGGTGAAAAACATCAGAAAAGGTACGTAGCGCAGAATTCAGATAAGACTCCGAATCGAAGTCTTTGTTCAACACTCTGTTCATGATGTTCAGCTCCCGATACCGGGGTGTCGCCGTTTTCAAAGCTTCACCCCCATCCTCCCAGCCAAGGATTGGTCGAATGTACTATATTTTAAAGGCGTGAGGAATTATTAAGTGTTTCGGCGGTTTTCCGGGGTTGAATGGGATTATGCGGTCTGGGAACGGGAACCGGCTTCGGGAAAAAACTTTCAAAAAGGATGTTGTGCGTTGGTTTTCCAACGGCTTCCTGGTTAATGAATGACTCTATGGAACATGTGAAATTTTGTGCGTGGTTTTCAGCCGACCCATTCAAGGACGCCGCCGCCACTTGGCTGATCCCTTCCGCCGCTGCTTCTCCGGCTCTGGGGCATCTCAACCGCCTTGGGGTTTGAGCGCTTCTCGTCCATATTGCTGATCATGGTTTTGTATGACTGGCGGGATCCCAGGATCTGGGCACTCTTGACACCGGTCATGATGGCGAGGACACGGATCTTCCCTTCCATGTCGCTTCTTACGCGGGCACCCCAGATGACATCTGCATGGGGGTCGAGCTCGTACGTGAGCGAGGTTGCGACTTCTTCTGCATCCTGGAGGGTGAGGTCGGTACCGCCCGTGATGTGGATCAGGCTGCCGGTTGCGCCGCGGTAGTCGATATCGAGCATCGGGTTGCTTAAGCATTCGCGGACAACGCTTTCTGCCTTGTTCTGCTGCTTGCTCTCTCCGACAAGCATGACTGCAACGCCGCCTTTGGACATGATGGCCCGGACATCAGCATAGTCGATGTTGATGAGCGAGGGCTCGGTGATGGTTTCGGAAATGCCCTTGACGGTCTCACCGATGAGCTGGTCCATGACCGAGAATGCCTGGCCGAGCGGGAGGTTCGGGACAAAGTTCTTGAGCCGGTTGTTATCGAGAACGATAACTGAGTCTGCGGCAGCTGCGAATGCTTCAAGACCTTCTTCTGCACGGATCAGACGGGCCTTCTCTACCTGGAACGGGTAGCTGACCATCCCGACTACGATTGCGCCCTGCTCCTTGGCAATGGATGCGACAACCGGTGCGGAACCGGTACCGGTACCTCCTCCCATACCTGCCGTGATAAAGACAAGATCTGCAGATTCAAGAACTGCCTCAAGTGTCGGGCGGGCCATCTCGGCTGCACGTTTACCGACATCGGGGTAACCTCCTGCGCCGAGACCCTTTGTTAAGGACTTGCCGATAAGGATGCGTTTGTCGGCCTGAATCATGTCCAGGTGCTGCTTGTCGGTGTTGATTGCAATGGTCTCTGCGCCGGAAACTCCCATGTGGTGAATCCGGTTTACCGTGTTGTTCCCTGCACCTCCGCAACCAATGATGACGATCCGTGGCTGGCCGCAAAAGTCATCGTCCATTGCGTTACTACCGCCGTTCTTGACCTCTTTCTCAAGTTCGGCATTTTTTAATGCGTCGTTAATGATGCTTTGCATGTTAAACCCTCTCAAACCTTAAATGAAACCTGGTCGCTTTCCTTCAGGACACGACTGGCACGTTTTTCAACGAGTTCACGCACTGCAGCCCGGACCGCTTCTGAGACATTGGGATACTCTCCCGAGTCCACCATCTGCTGGAGCAGGTTAATCTGCTGTTCTGGTAACCGGAGCGTGATTCGTTGCATCATTGTATCTCACATTTCTGACATATGTCTGGCATTTGTCGTTCATATGTCAGACAAAGAGAACCTTTGTGTCTGACTAACCAGATGAATGAAACTAACACATGTATGTATTTATAACTTTTGCTTTGGTCGTGCACGGGGGTTCAAAACGAATTTAAGAGCAGTAAGCCAAGTATTCTGCAAAAGAGCGGAATATTATGGCTGTTGACTTTCCAAAACGGGTTGTTCATGGAGGTACGGGAAAGCGACAGCAGGAAAAAACAAGAAAAAAGGTACTGGATTTCAGCGCGAGTGTCAACCCGTTTCCTCCAAAGTTCTCCTGGCATTGCGATCCCGATCTCCTTGCCTCCTACCCGGATGATTCTTACTATGAGCTTAAGGATCGGATCGGACTGATCTTCCATCGCAATCCGGAAGAGATCTGTGTTGGCAACGGATCTGTTGAGCTCATACGGGTGTTCTGTGCCGTTGAGCTGGGGCGCCTCGGTTCCAGAAAAACATTCTCCATTGAGCCTCCCACTTTCGGTGAGTACGAGTTGTCCGCAAGCCTTGCCGGGGGGAAACGGAGTATGGATCCGGAAACTGCCGATATCCGGTTTCTCTGCAACCCCAACAATCCCACCGGTTCGCTGCTCGCAAAGGATGCCGTGCTTGCCCGTCTCGATGTTGCAAAGAAATGCGGCAGCATCCTTTTCTGCGATGAAGCGTTTATCGAATTGTCCCACCCGGAAGCGAGCATTGCCGATATTTCTGATCCCCATCTTTTTGTCCTGCGATCTCTGACAAAATGCTTTTCCGTGCCGGGAATCCGGTTCGGGTACGGGTTTGGCGATCCCGGGCTTGTTGAGCGGATAGAGACCGCCCGCTCACCCTGGACCGTGAACTCCTATGCTGAAGCCTATGCACTTGAAGCGCTCCTCCACATGGATGATTTGGCCGATTCACGGAAACGTATTGAGCAGGAGCGCAGCTGGCTGGAACAGGAACTGGCGGCACTGGGGCTCGTAAGCTACCCGTCTTCAGTAAATTACCTCCTCGTTGATTGCAAAAAGGACGTATCAACGCTCTGCGGGGAGTTATCCGGGCGGGACGTTCTTGTCCGGAACTGCACATCGTTTGGCCTGCCAACCTGTATCCGGGTCGCGGTCCGGACCCGGGATGAGAACCGTGCCCTATCCGAGGCGCTGGCTGCATGTATGCACTGATTATGGCCGGCGGAGCCGGAACCCGTCTCAACCTTGGCGAGAAACCCCTCATCAATATCTGCGGTCAGCCCATGATCGCATATGTCATCGATGCGTTCCATAATGCGGGCTGCACGGTTATCGTAGCCGCGTCCCCCAAAACCCCCATGACCATAAACTGGTGCCGGGCCCGGGATATTCCCTGGTACAAAACCCCGGGTGCAGGTTATGTGGAGGATATGGTCGCGATCGTGCAGGAACTCGAAGTACACGATCCCCTCTTTGTCAGCGTTTCCGATATTCCCTGCATAACAAAAGAGATCATTCAACGGATCCGCAATTCGTACGCGGAGAACCGCAAAGATGCATTGTCTGTCTGGATTCCTGCCGAGCGAGTGACGTCCTGTCGCGGCGGTATGCCCTATCGTAAAACCATCGCCGGGACTGAAGCGTGCCCTGCCGGTGTGAATATTCTTCGCGGGGACCGGATCCAAAAGGAACAGGATGAGTTTTCCCTGTTGTTCGATGAACCCCGGCTGGCCCTGAATGTCAATACCCGGGAAGATCTTGCCCGGGCCGGGTTATTCCTGGAACATTCCTGACTCCTTTTGTTCCCATTGAACCGGCTCCAATCGGTTTCATTTTGTGACACTCGTTCCAAAATACGGGTAATTCTGACGTTTTTTAGACAATGCATATAAATGTTGATCACAAATATCTACAATACTATGGGCGAAGCGCAGGAGATAGAGCTGAGAGGTCATATCATCGACTCAGGAATCATGACCCAGCTCTTCGACCGGGTTATGGATATGGGCGGGAATTTCGAGATCCTTTCCTTTGAAATCGGCAAGAAAAAGACCGACCCGAGTTATACCCGCCTGCGGATCAATGCCTCTTCAAAAGAGAAGCTTCGCTCTATCCTCTCCGAAGTCCACCGTCTCGGCGCCCGCCCTGTTGAAGTGAAGGATGTCCATCTTGAGGCAGCTGAAGCCGACCGCGTTGTTCCCAAGGGGTTTTACACCACATCCAACCATCCCACCCAGGTTAAGTTTGGGGGGGAATGGATTGATGTCGCGGCAATCGAGATGGATTTTCTCGTTGTTGTTGATCCTGCAAAGAAAACCGCAACTGCCAAGGCCCTCGGGAAAATACAGAAAGGCGATATGGTTGTAGTCGGGGAACAGGGCGTGAGTGTGATCTATCCCGAACGGCCCCGGGAACAGAGTACGTTTGAGTTCATGCACGGGACGGTATCTTCCGAGCGCCCGAGCGAGACCCTGATTGCCAACATTGCAAAAGAGATTCTCGGGATCCGGAAATATGGGGGAAAAATAGCTGTTGTCGGCGGGCCGGCGATCATCCATACCGGGGCCGACAAGGCTCTTGCCTCTATGATACACGATGGTTACATCGATGTCCTCTTTGCCGGTAATGCTCTTGCAACCCATGACATTGAATATAACCTCTATGGCACTTCTCTCGGAATGGATATTTCAACCGGTAACCCGGTGATGGGCGGGCATAAGCACCACCTCTATGCCATCAGTGAGATTATGCGGGCCGGCTCTATCAAAAATGCCGTTGATACGGGAGTTATTACTGACGGCATCATGTACGAATGTGTCAAAAACAATGTTCCCTTCGTTCTTGCCGGATCCATCCGGGATGACGGGCCGCTGCCGGATGTTATCCAGGATGTCATGCAGGCACAGGATGCAATGCGGAAACATATCGAAGGGTGCAGCATGGTGCTGATGATTGCAACGCTTCTTCACTCCATCGCTGTCGGAAACTGCCTGCCGTCAAGTGTAAAGACGGTCTGCGTTGACATCAACCCTGCCCACCTTACGAAGCTGATGGACCGGGGAACCACCCAGGCAATCGGGATTGTGTCCGATGCCGGCACGTTCCTTCCACTGCTGGCACAGCAGCTCAGGATCCAGAGCCACTCGGAATCCGGGAATTAAACCCCTTTTTTTCTGCGGGACCTCTCCCGTGATTCCTGTTTCAGTGCCCTTTTTTGCTGTTGTCCGGTGGCGATGTACCTGCGTGCGGGTGTATTTCTGCCTCGATGAGAAAAACGACCCTGTTAAAACGCATAGGAATAAGGGTTCGTGGTCCGGGTTTGAACCGGATTGATTCGTGTCTGTTTCTCCAGAGCCCTTGCTTTACAAGGCATCTCCTGAAAAATAATGAGATCATTTTTGGTTATTTCAAAAAAAGTGAAGAGAAACGAACGGGTAAAAATTCCCGTGTTCACCGCGTCAGTGGCATGCAGTACGGTTTCTCATTTTCAAGAACATATTCCCATTCGTTTTTACAGGTGCATTCTGTTTCTAAAAGAGCATTAATCAGCTCGCGATCGGCATTGAGGGAATAATCCCGGATCCCCTTCACAAGCTCGTAATCGCATTTCCCGCAGTTGTGCGGCCCGCGTTTCTGGCCACCCCCAAGGGGATCGCAGGTCATATGTACCGGGGAAGCCTGGAGGTGGGTAAGGATGCTCCAGAGATAGGGCGGGCGGTATGCTCCCCGTTTCCAGTAGAATTCGAGTTCGGTCTTCCGCTGGACCGTGCAGGGGTTCATGGAGATGATCTCGGCATGTTCTGCGGCGTCACGAATGGATTGTTTCATATCGTCAAACGCTTCTTTCTCTGTCAGGAAAAGCGGTTTGTGCAGGAGATAGGCCTTCACCCCGGCACCGGCTGTATGGGCAATCCGTGCCGCGTCCTTGAAATCCGCAAACGTGAACCCTTTACGGATGCATTTTTCCCGGATTTCATCATTGCTCGTCTCAAGACCCACGGCACAGTAGAGCGGCATCTTCCAGCTGCCGTCATCGATGGTTTCGATGAACGGGCGGAGGGTTTCTTCACGGATGAATTCCGGCCGGGTCTCTGCAATGACGAGCTTGCCACAAAACGCCCCGGCAATGTCGGCAAGAAATGCCGGTGGCACTTCCGCGGGGTCAAAAAAACTTCCCGATGTGAATATCTTGATCATCCGGAAATCCGCGACATTGTATTCAGCAAGAACCCAGGCAAGCTGGGCCCGGAGGTGCCCGAGCAGGGCTTCTCCGGACTGTTCCCCATACCGCTCGTTGCGGTAACTGCACATCCGGCATTTCGACCAGGTGCAGCCAGCGGTTTTAAAAATAACTGTAAGGCAATCGAGCAATTCCTGTCCGTGCCGCTCGGATCCTTTCCACGAGGCCAGGGGTTTTTCCAAAAATTCAGAAATCATTAACATCCTAATAGTTGATCTTGTATGATGAAAAAGTTCGTCCTGATCCTGATGGGCCTTTTCTTTCTCATTGCCGGCGTATCGGCCTACCAGGTCAGCATTGATGCCCCGGAAACGCTGGCGGTGGGAAAACCCCTCATTGTGACAGGAACGACTACGTTTGGCATTGGGATGCCTATCGATGTGGTCCTTTATTATCAGCTGACTGCAAGCTCGGAGATCCAGCGGAAGATCGTCTATGTCCAGGAGGACAAGTCTTTCCGGGCAGTCTTTGATACAACCCGCCTCAAAAAAGGGATGTATAAAGTTGAGGTTCCGGGAAGCGGTCTTGGCAATTCGATAACCATGCGCCTTGTCCAGCTGGTTGACCGTTCGGATGAAATTTTTATCTCATCCCCTAAAACACAATACTACACCGGAAAACTCTACCTTGCCGGAACCATCAAGGACGATCTGAACTCCGGTATCCAGATCGAAGTTGTTGGATCGGACAATTCTGTGGTTTTTGGTCCTTCCTATGTGAAAACCAATTATGCCGGGGATTTTGCGGTTGATGTTCCGATTCGCGGCCCCGGTGATTATGAGATAAGTTTCACGGACGCAAAAGGATACCTTGGATCACGAACGATTACTGTGCTCGGAGAGCGCCCGTCTGTTTTGGCAACCGTTGGTGAAATCCCTACTCCCATTGCAGCACTGGCATCTGCACATGCCAAGGCGTCACGGGACCATCCGGCATACTTTGTGGTCAGGACCGGGTCAGGGCCGGTGACCCTGTATACGTCGTCATCGATCGACTGGGTTATTGAGTACATTGACGAGAACGGGATCCTCTTTCAGGTCAACGACCAGGGAGAGTTCAATCCTGAAATGGCCGAGCTTACCGGAAAGAACACAACCCTCTATATGAAAATTTATCCCTATAAATCCGGGATAAGCGGGGATATGTTCCTGTTTGGCGAGAATGTCCAGTCCGTTGCTGTCAGCCCGAATGTTCCCGGTCCCTTTGCCGCAACCGAAACCCCGCAGTCCTCTTCAACGCAGAAATCCTCTCCTGCGGGCATATACGCGGTTATTGCAGCCTGCCTTGCGATGATCGCGGTGAGCCGGTTGCGTTAACAGGGCCCCTCTTTTTTTCGCCCGCAATAAGAAGCCTTTTTTATATCCCAGAGCCAACATATGGAGCACTGCCGGGGTAGTCTAGTCCGGGAAGGCGGTAGCCTTGAAAGCTACTGGTGCCCTGCACCTCAAGAGTTCAAATCTCTTCCCCGGCGTAAGGTTCGGA
Organism: Methanoregula sp.; assembly: GCF_041645475.1. Classification (GTDB taxonomy): domain Archaea; phylum Halobacteriota; class Methanomicrobia; order Methanomicrobiales; family Methanospirillaceae; genus Methanoregula. Next base: position 53,164 of record NZ_JBAZQA010000012.1, read on the forward strand.
GGTTCTGCGTGCCTCCCTGTTTTTTGGATTATTTTTCAGGATTACCGGTTGTGCATGATGGCCGGATTTCGGGTACGATTGCGGTGTCTATCCTCAATAACGGGCCTGGTGAATGGGAAGTCCATGTCATCCTTTGCCCTCGCGCTTCGGACCCATATCACTGTTTTTATGTGGTTGAACCGCCCAAGTTACTGGATAGATATTCAGAGGATCTTCGATGTGTGTTGCAGTTCCCGCAGAAGTGCTTGAAATCCGAGATGGCAATATCGGACTGGTGGATTATGGCGATCTCAAGCAGGAAGTCCGTCTTGATCTCGTTGACGTGAAAGTCGGAGAATATGTTCTTGTCCATGTCGGGTTTGCAATCCAGCGCCTCTCCCGCGAGGAAGGACTTGAGACCCTCGAGATCTTCAAGCAGGTGTACGCGGCGCTGGAGGAATAATGCACGAATACTCCATTGCGTATGACCTGTATGCAACTTCCCGCAAGGCCGCGATCGACAACAATGCCCGGCGCGTAAAAAAGGTCAGCGTTGAGATGGGGAAGATGGCGATGGTGAACCCGGAGCAAGTGACGTTCCTGTTCGATACCATCAAGGAAGACGATCCCTTGTTCAAAACGACCGTGCTCGAATGCCATGAGGTAGCACCCCAGTCAAAATGCATCTGCGGGTATACCGGCGATGAAATTTTTGTCTGCCCGAAATGCGGGGCACTACCGGAACTCGTCAAAGGCCGGGAAATTGTTGTCACGAATGTTGAGATTGAGGTGGAGGATTAGATGAAAGTCAACATGATGCATGGCGCCGGTGGCGAAGTGATGGGGGAACTGTTGCAGACCTTAACAAAATTCCGTCACAACAATGCCGGCGGGATCGGACTCGAGGCTATGGATGACGGTGCGGTAATCCCGTTCAATGGCGCAAATCTCGTCTTCACCACAGACTCACACGTTGTCCGGCCAATCTTTTTCCCGGGCGGGGATATCGGCAGGATCGCGGTCTCGGGAACCATCAATGATCTCGCCATGATGGGAGCCTCTCCCATTGCGCTTTCCTGCGGCATGATCATTGAGGAGGGGTTCGAGATCGAGGACCTGGCCCGGATCGTTGCCTCCATGGACGAAGCCCTTGGGGAATGCGGCGCAAACCTTGTTACCGGCGACACGAAAGTCATGGAACGCGGGGCTCTTGACGGCATTGCGATCAATACTGCCGGTATCGGTGTGGCGAAGACGGTTGTCCGCGACAACGGTCTTGTCCCCGGGGATGTCATCATCGTCTCCGGCACCCTTGGTGATCACGGGCTTGCCATTATGGCCCACCGGGAAGGGTTCGATCTTGGTGAGCAAATCAAGTCCGATGTAGCCCCGCTCTGGAAGATGATGGAGAAGGTCCTCGATGCAGGGACCATCCATGCCATGAAGGATCCCACCCGCGGCGGGTTTGCCAATGCCATCAACGAGATGGCGAGGAAAAGCGGCGTCTCTGTACGTGTGCGGGAAGATGCGATTCCGGTTCGCAAGAATGTCCGGAGTGCGGCGTCAATGCTCGGCATCGATCCGCTCGAAGTGGCAAATGAAGGAAAAGTGGTCATGGGTGTTCCGGCATCCGATGCGGAAGCGATTCTTGCGGCCCTCCGCTCCCATCCGTACGGAAAGGAAGCAACGATCATCGGAAAGGTTGTCGCGGGCTCCCACGTGATCATGGAGACAACAATTGGTGGCGAGCGGTTCATTGAACCTCCGATGGGCGACCCGGTGCCCCGGGTCTGCTGAACAGATCCGGTCATTCCCGGATATTGCACACCGGCGTGTCCGGTTTGAGTGAAAAAATCCCCTCTCTTTTCTCCTTTGCGATGAACGCCGGCAAATCCTGCGGGGCTCCCCACCCACTGATTTATGGGAAAAAAACTTGTTTTTTATCGGAGTGACCCTGATATGGGTCTGCTCTCACCTATTTTGTATCACATCCCTGACGATTGAATGTTAAAAAAAATTATACCACATGGAGATCAGCCACCAGAGGAAACATAACAGGATGGTCATACCGATGAGACTGATAATTATCAGCCCCCATCTCGGGTGAAGAGGCTTACCGCACCTCATGCAGGTTTTTTTATTTATCTGGTTTTCCATGTTGGCCCTGCAATGAGGACAGACCTGCTTGATCTCCATGTAACCCCTTGGGTCAATCGCGGCTAACCGTTTCGTCTCACATTTGTTACAGAACGATGAGGCGTCATGAGTGATTTTAGCGCCACAGGATTGACAATATTTTACCATCACATATCATTTTCCTCCTCTCCTTTAAATGGATGCGACGGCTATTTTTTGAAGGTTCACGAAATAAGACCGTCTGACCGGTTTTCTTGATCAGCAGAAATTTTTTATTCCGTTCCTCCAGAAGAACCTTCCTCCCGCAGGGAAACAAACCGGTTGTTAAAAAAACTAGAGTAATGTACTATTCCAGCCCCTTAATTCAGGAAGGATTTACGGAGTGAAAAAAGGTAAAAAATGCATGCCTAAAATTTAATGCAAAAAAGTAAATTCGTTTTGGAGCGGAAATACTGACGCTCCAGGGGCTTCGCCCCGCCGCTATGGCGCCCCGGCTGCGATAGTGCTGTATTACCTGAATCGGGATTTTTGGTAATACCGAGGAATCGCATGCGCCCCCGCCCCCAATGGGGGCAGGGCTGGCGCAAAGGGGGGGGCGGACTATTGTAAAGGATAGATGTCAGGGGCTGGATTGGCACTTTACCCAAAAACTATACCGGTTTTACCTGCCGAAATGTCTCACGCGGTGCATGGATGACAAACCGTGCACCTTTTCCGCAGGTTCCCGTTTCGGTGATGGTGAGGTTGGTTATAGCCAGGATCTCGCGGGTGAGAAAGAGGCCGAATCCGGTATTCTTGAAATATTCCCGGCGGAAAATTTTTTCTTTCTGGGGGTCAGGAATACCTGCTCCGTTATCCTCGAAGATGATATCCGCCCCGTCGGCTTCCTCTTCCGACCAGATGGTGATCTCCGTTACATGTTCGCCATGCCGGAGCGAATTATCGATCAGGTTGTAGAACACTTTTTCGAGAAGCGGATCAGCATAGACCTCAATGGGTGTGAGGTTTACCTGGATGAATACCTTTCTTGGGTCGATGGTTGCCGAGGCAAGGGAGATTATTTCTGCAATATTCTGCCACTGCGGTGAATGCACCCCGATATTCTGGTAATCGCGGGTGAATAGGATCTGGCTGCGGATGGCGCTTGCTGCCGCTTCTTCTTTTTCTATGTACCTGAGCATATTCGGGTCGGTCGTGTCCTGGCGGGAGAGCTCAAGGTAGCCTATCAGTGCCGTGAGCTGGTTGAGTATGTCGTGGCGGGTAACATTGTTGAGCAGGTTGAGTTTCTTGTTGGCCTGGGTTATTGCGTCCTGCCAGAGCTTGTTGTCGGTAATGTCGACTGCGGTGCAGATGACCGATGGTTCCCCGCTTTCTGCCGCAGAGACCAGCGCCCATCGCAGGCTCTTGTCCCATGCCTGGAAACGGACTTCGATATCCCCGACCCGGTGAAGATCCCGGACTTTAGCTATGAATGCGTCGCGCTCAGCAGCATCCGGTATCAGATCGGGTAAGGATTTTTTCAGGAGGTCTTCGCTATCATACCGTATGATCTGGGCAAATTTCTTGTTGGCTTCCCGGATCCTGAGGGTTTTCCGGTCATAACTGAAGACGCCAGCCTGAGAATTATAATACGTTCCGCAGGTCCGTTCCCCCTCTTTCCGGTACACCTGGGCATAGGTAGAGATGAGGACCCCGAGAGAGACAAAGATATAGAACCAGACGGTTGCAAGGGTGTACGTCCGCATGTCCGGAAGGCCGATGAGGAAGACAATCGCGAAGTATATCCACCCGATTGCAACCGTTCCGTAAATTGCCAGTCTTGGTTGGGAGAATGCGAGCAGAACAATAGGGATAAGGTAAAAATAGGGAAAGACCTCGTAGATACCCCGGTGGAGGCTGACCCAGGTGATGACCCCGGCTGCGATGACACTTACTATGATGCAGATATCGTAGATCGTCTGTTTTTTTGGGGAAAGCGGTCGCATAAGTTGATTTCACCATCAATCCGGGTGTACGGGAATCCGGTGTCCTGTAATCAAAAGAAGCGATCCACGGTAATAAATGTATAGACCGGAATTCCAGTTTTTTTTATACTCGGTGCCCTGTTGCTGCAATTGCATTAGAGAATATATGATATAAGGAGGTCAAGGGCGGCAATTTCCGCTTTTCCCCCGCACTTTCTGACAATTCCTGCGTGGTAGTCAATGAGCTTCTTAAGCTCGGGATCGCGGTTTTTGGCATATCGTGTAGCAGAGACCGTTGCATCAATGATGCTGTTGAACCCCCGGTTGACCGGGTGGATTGCCAGGTTCTCTATTATCTCTTTTTCGAGCGTGAGCGTAACGGCTACCGACTCCTTTGACCGGTGACCGATGGAAACAGAAAACGCAGCCCATGCATCGGCAGTCGCAAGCCGGAGCATAGTTTTGCCGGCAACCGGTTCCCGGATGAAAGCATCAGCAGGAAGATCCCCGAATGCTGTTTTTACGTACAGCCGGGGATCGTACACAAAATTGGCCACAATCCAGAGATCGCGTTCAATGTTTTCTGCAGTGTGACTGCCGGAAAAGAGCACCATCGTGGCTTTCCCGTCCCGGTAATGGATCCCCATGGGTGCGGCATTCGTTGCGGTCGTGGCAATCACTTCATTGATGCCGCCTTTCAAGAGTCCCATTTCCACCCCTCGCCAAGTGCAATGAAGATAGCCGCAATGGTGATGTCGGCAATGGACCCCGGGTTGATATCGTTCCTGATGCACTCCTCGTCAAAATCCTGTATGGACCTGCGGCCTTCAAGGACTTCCCGGGCAGATTCCATTGTCCGCATTGCCGTTTCCCGGCCATGCTTTTTGAGGATAAAGGTGTCCGGCTCGGTAGAGAGCAGCGTCATGAACATGTTGACAATCGACGCCCGGCCGGGTCCGAACTGTGCGAGCAGGTCAGCGCCCCGTCTCGTGAGGGGAAACCCTGCAACCCATTCTCGGGCAACCATGTCCTGTGGCGCTGAGTGCTGCATGACATCGAGAAGGTTCATGTCCCGGTCCCGGATCAGGGTTAAGGTATGAGGATCATTGACATCTAGTTCATCCGTTGCGTTCATCTTCACCGAGGTCATGGCAAACGCTTTGTAAAATGCTATTGCATCGGACGTATCGGTCTTGGAGATAGCCGCCATTGCACCCGGGATATCTTTCCCGTACACGAGCGGGATTAAGAGAATAAACGCCCCGAAATGAGTATTTCCGCCCGAGTGGCAGTTGGTATCCCGGACGGCGTGCTTGATGATCTCGCCGATCCGCCCCTTTCCGGTCTCGGCTTCTTCAAGAGCCGGGCGGGCGTAGATGACCGAGGCCAGAAAATGTTCAAGGCAGGTCTCGGGATAATCGTGACACCGGTCAACGTTACCCGGCTTGGGGTAGGCGCAGACCTCCAGCATCATCGCCAGTTGCGCCCGTTCAGCGGCTTTCGTCAGAAGGAACGTCATGGAAAACACGACCCATTATCGTATCTGAAAGATCGCGTTTCAGGCGCATATATTCTTTCTTGGAGATACCTGTCTGCTTAAGGGTCATATCCCGGAACATGCAGGGCGATGATGTCTTGCAGCACCAGGCAAGGCTCCCGAAACAGGTCTGTTGTCCCCCGTCAAGGAGTGTTCCTTTTACAGAATTCAGTTTCAGCGCTATGTAATCATCCTTGGGTATGCCCATGCGGTTAAGTGCCGGGATAAGGGGGCACTCTTTTACCGGCATGCAGCAGAAGGTCAGGGACCGGATATCCCCGCCCCGGCAGAGCTGCTTGGGTGAGTTGTACCAGCCGTCCTCATCGGCATAGCGGGTAATCGCAGCATCGAGACCGGAGAGTGTCCGCTCGTCCGCATTGCGGGCAAGCGAGACCATGTCAGCACCGTGGGAGAGCATCTCCCGCATCCGGTCAAAGGTATTGATGGCGTTGTTGGCGATAATGAGGAGCGGGACACTGTTCCGGATCTGACGGAGTTTTGCCGAGCCGGAATCCATAAGATCGATATGCAGAATATCTGCCCCGGCCGCCCAGAGGTTACGGGCGAGAACCCGGTCGTCCTCTGCAACGCCGACCCGGATTTTTACAGAAACGGTCACGCCTTTTGCCTTGAGGGCCCGGACAATTGCAGTGAGTTTTTGCTGGTTTTTAAGGTAATATTCCCCGCAGCCCGCATCAACCATTGCCGGCTGCCGGCAGTGGGCGTCGATCTCGTACACAACGCTGTCACCGAGTGCATCTGCAACGGACGCGAAGGCTTCGGGCGTTGTTCCCCGGAGGTTGATTGCGGGAATTAGCGTGCTTCCGTCAAGGATGGCGATCTGCTTTTTGAGTTCCCCGACCGGATCCTCGCAGAGGAATTCCTTCCGGTCCCCCCCGGCCGCTACTGCCTTTGCCGCCTTCATGGCTGGTTCATCGATGGAATAGCCCCCGATGAACGCGATACCTGCGTGAGGTGCGCGTTCACGTGCGAAGGCACCGTCAACGATACCGGCCATTGATGCAATCGCTATGGGTGTCCTGACAACCCGGTCATTGATGAGCAGGCCGAAGCGCTCGAAAGCATCCATCATGAGTTCATATCTGTTGAAAGTGCCGGAACAAATTTCTTTGCATATCGTATGCCGAAAAAATGTCGTTTTATTTCTCTTGTGAGGAGCCGGCATGAGAACCATTTGGTAAGAATTTTTAACGTTCCCGGTAATACTCTTTGTTATATGAGTAAGAAGGGAATGTTACTCGTAGGACACGGAAGCACGATGCCCTACAACCAGGAACTCGTCGAGAAAACCGCCGCATTCATCAAGGAAAAAAATGCGGGTTTCATTGTAAAATGCGGTTTCATGAATATGAATAAACCCTCGATCAAGGACTCGCTCGAAGCCTTCCGGCACGAGCAGATCGATTCTCTTGTCGTGGTTCCCCTGTTCCTGGCAAAAGGCGTTCATATTGAAAAAGACATTCCCGGTGAGATTGGCCTTCCGGAAGGGGTTAAGAAAGGCAGCTTTTCCCTTAATGGCAAATCCATTCCCCTGGTCTACGCCGAGCCCATTGGCAGCGACCCCCTGCTTGCAGACCTGATGGTGAAGAACGCGACAAAAGCGCTTTCCCTCATCTGAACTTTTTTATGCACATCCTGGTTCTGGACTCTATCCATGGCGGGGATGCAATCGGGCGAGCACTGTCTGCCCGTGGCGATGACGTTGATATTGTCGATGTTTACCGGGGAGCGGGTGCTGTCAGCGTAGAAACGGCCGAATCGCGTTCCTATGACCTGATCATAGCCCCGGTTCATCTCGACCCGGATCATGTCCTCCTGAAAAATGCAAAAGCCCCGGTCATCTCCCACCATGAAGCGGTACGGCAGCTGCTGGGCAAATCCACACCCCGTCCCATGATCGAGATCACCGGATCCCGGGGAAAAACTACTACTGCCCATGCCCTGGCCTCACTCATTCCCGGCCGGGGCATTCTCCATACCTCTTCCGGGACCTACCGGTTCCCGGAAAAAGCATTGATCTCGCGTACCAGTATTACGCCGGCCTCGGTCCTTCACGCGGCCCGTCTCGCCCGCGGGATTGATGGCTGGCTCATAGCCGAAGAGTCGCTCGGGGTCACCGGGGCTGGAACGCTTGCGATCATAACTTCGGATGAGGATTACTCTTTTGCAGCCGGGAAAAAACAGGCAGTGGCTGCCAAGGTGGCCTCGGCAGAGTTTTCAAACACGGTTCTTATTACCGGCAATCTCCCGCGAAGAGACCGGCCCGGCATTGTTCATACCGATGATATCGCTGCATGCAATGGCATGGAATGCCGATTATCCCATAATGGCAGGATATACCGGTTCAGCAATTCCCTCCTTCTTCTCTCCTCATACAAAACCCCGCTCGTTCTTGCCGCTGCCGCTGCCGTGCTTATGGGGTTTAACCCCTCCCCTCTTTCCTCCTTTGCCGCGGTTCCCGGCCGGATGTCATCGGTATATGAAAACGGCCGGCTTGTTGTCGATAACTCGAACAGCGGGACCAATGCAGAGACCACCCGGGATGCGGTCCGGTATGCCCGGACTCTTGCCGGAAACCCGGATGTCACCCTTGTTATCGGCAAGGCCGGGGGGGACGGGGCGGTCTGCGAAGGATTCCCTCCCGCACAGATCCTTTCGGCAATCGAATCCGTGCAGCCGGCCCGGGTGATCTGGGTTGGGGATCTTCCCGCCCGGGATAGTCCGGAATACAACCGGCTGGCGCCGTTCCTCACGGCCTGTGCCCGGAATCTTGAAGAAGGCTATTCCCTTGCAAAGGACAAACCTGATCAGGGTTCCATAGTCCTTGCAGTAAAAACCTGGAGATGAAAAAACCATGAAATCCATGCACCCCCGGCCCAGTTCGATCGTTGCTGCCCTGTACACGGCCCGCGATCTCAAGGTAGATGTATCCATCCTGCACGGCCCGTCCGGCTGTTCGTTCAAGCACGCCCGGCTTCTCGAAGAGGACGGGATGCGGGTCCTGACCACGTCCCTTGCCGACAACGAGTTCATCTTCGGCGGCCAGAACCCGCTCGAAGAAGTGCTCCGGTATGCCGAGGATCATTTCTCGCCAAAGCGTATCGCGGTCATCGGTACCTGCGTCTCCATGATCATTGGCGAGGATCTCCAGTCCGCCATTGATGGGGCAGGCATCACGACGCCGACCATTGCCGTTGATATCCATGCGGGCTACCCGGAGAATATCGCCGGCGTGCTGCGGACGCTGGAAGCCGCAGCGGAAGCCGGGTGGATCACTCCTGAAGAGATGATCCGGCAGCGGTTCATGATGGAGAAGGCAAACGAGGTGGAGCGGCTCCGGGGGGCTGCCTGCAAGGCCTACATCGAACCGTCCCGCGGCGATCTGAAACATGTTGCTGCCACGCGCCTCCTCGGACTTGCCCGCAGCGGAAAAAAAGGTGTTGCGATCCTCAACGCGAAGAAAGAGACCGCGTACATGTTCTCCGATGCGCTCATCGCGCTCCACGAGGTCTGTCCCGGGGCGGATATTGTGTACATTGCAAATCTCGACCAGCGGGGACTTCCCAAAGTGCGGGCGGATGCACAGCGGATCCTTGACGAGATGACCTCCCGGGGTGTAACTCCCCGGCTTTTTGGGGCGCTGGACGAATACGGGGCAAACGGGGAAGGCTTAGGAAAGCTGCTCGCGGAGATCAAGCCGGATTTTGCGCTCATAACCGGCGTCCCCCATTCCATTCCTTCGGAATATACTGATGGCATTGAATGCTTCTCGATCACGAACGGGCCCCGGCAGGTGGAACCGCTCCGCGATCTCGGCCATACGCACGTGATGGTGGAAGTGGATCTGCACCCGAAGACCCTTGGGGTGAGGGCCATCGTGGAGAGTGAGTTCGGCGCCGTACTGCGGAGCCTGGTATGAAACAGATCCTCATCTCGGGTGATCGTTCCGGCAGCGGCAAGACAAGCATCACGCTTGCGCTTGCGGCCCTTCTCTCAAAAACCGACCGGGTCCAGACCTTCAAGGTGGGGATGGATTACATCGACCCCTCGTACCTTTCGGCAGTTTCCGGCCGGCCCTGCCGGAACCTGGACAGTTTTGCTCTCTCTGCGTCGCAGGTCAAGGATATTTTTGCGTTCGGGTGCCGGGACGCGGATATCGCCATCATCGAAGGAGTCCGGGGTCTGTACGAAGGGGCCGAGGCGCTTGACGATACGGGCAGCACCGCAGCAGTTGCAAAATCCCTTGATGTCCCGGTGGTTCTCGTTGTTTCTGCGCAGAGCATCACCCGCAGTGCGGCAGCGGTCGTGAAAGGGTTCCAGGCTTTCGATCCCGGTGTGAGAATCGCCGGGGTTATCCTCAACAACATCAAGGGGGAGCAGCACCGGAGAAAGGCGCAGACCGCGATCGAGCATTACTGCGATGTCCCGGTAATCGGGGCAATCCCCCGGATGGAAGAGATGCAGCTTGCCATGCGCCATCTCGGCCTTGTCCCGTACCGCGAAGGTTCCCGGAGCGGGGAGTTCGAGGGCCGGATAAAGACCATCACGGACCTTATTGCCAACTATGTGGATCTCGATGCATTCCGCTCGCTCATGAAAGATGCGCCGGTATCATCCCCCCCTGCATCCGTTTTTGACCAGAAGCGCGAACAGGATGTCACCATCGGCATTGCCCTCGATGAAGCGTTCAACTTCTATTACGCGGATCTTTTCGATCTTCTTCATTCTCTTGGGGCATCATATGTTCCGTTCAGTCCGGTTCACGACCTGCTGCCGGAAGCCGATGGGTACATTTTCGGTGGGGGCTACCCGGAGCTGTTCACGGCTGAGCTGGAGAAGAACGACCGGATGCGGGAGGCCGTCCGGGAAACCTCGCGGAACGGGACACCGGTGTACGCTGAATGCGGGGGCCTGATGTACTTAACCGACCGGATCCGGTTGAAAAAAGGCTGGCACGATCTGCCGGAGGATACGGGTTATTCTATGTGCGGCGTCTTTGCGGGCGAGACCCGGATGCCGGCCCGGAGGGTTGTGAGCTATGTCGAGGGACGTTCTTCTCCGGATTCACCCTTTGGTCCTGCAACGTTCCGCGGGCACGAGTTCCACTATTCGGACGTAGTGCTTGATCCGGAAACGAAATTTGCCTACACGCTCTCGCGGGGTATCGGCATCCGGGACAATCTCGATGGGGCGGTCATAAAAAATACGCTCGGGAGTTACACGCACCTCCACCCGGTGGCAAGTGCCGGCATGTTTGCGTATTTTGTCGAATTGTGCCGCAGGACACAATCGTAAAAAATAATCAGAACATCACTGGCAGTGCGTTTTAAAAATTTCGGTTATCTCTCTTTTTGCCAACAGCGCGAATAATTCTGAATGTGCTCCCGGTCTTCCTGACCCCCGGTACGTTCATTCCCGCAGTAATTTGCCCCCCTCTTCAAAATCCACGACCCTGTCAACAAACGCCGACATCTGGGCAAGGATGAGCGGGTCCAAGCCTTTCTCCACGCAGAGGAAGATGCCGGATATGTCGGAGAGCTTGAGCTTGTTCACGACAAAATGGAGAAACCTGGACGCGGTGGCTGTCGGGATATGGATGAGCAGCATGCTGACGGAATCGAAGATGATGCATTTTTTCGTATCCGGCATCTGTTTCAAAAATTCCGTTATTGCAATGCCGAGGTCCGTGAGGTTCGACGGATTGGTCACGTACCTGACCCGTGGCCCGGGAGCCGGGGTTCCCCCGGAGTACTGGGTTACCGCATCCACGACATAGAATTTCTCCTGTCCGATCCCTTCCCGGGCATAGGTCTTTACCATCACTTTGTACGGCTGGTTGACGGTGATTATCAAGGGAGTGCACCCGGATGAGATGGTCTTTTTCAAAACCGCCAGGGTCATATCGTGGACCCTGTCCGGTTCTGCCAGCATCAGATAGAGCTGGCTTTCATTGTCATTGAGGATGAGAGAATCCGCTCGCAACTGCACTCACGTCCCCACAAAAAAATCCCGTAAATGATCCGGGATCTCTATCCCCCGCTCTTTGATGGCCTGCTCGCTCAGTTCCTCAAGGGTTTTTACCATCCGGGCAATGTTGTTGGCATGCATCTGGAGCTGCATCCGGATATCTTCAGCATCGTAGTCACCGCTCTTTGCCCGGTCTGCGAGCACCTGGAGATTCTGGCGTGTCAGTTCGAGTGGTTTATGGACCCGCATGACCGACTCGTTCATGAACGCGATTAAGGCAACTTTCCGGTCCTCGGATTTTTTCCGGTCAATGATATCGACAAAACTCTCGATTAAGTATTCCTTGCCATTGATTTTTGCTTTGGCAACCGTTTTGAGGATCGGGATTCGTTCTCCTCTGGCATTGATCAGCACCCGCTCCATATTGTGCACATCCTTGTGAAGATCGGTTATCGGGCACTCCCCGCATTTGGCCGGGCAGACAAATTCATGGCAGGTATTTCCGAGCAACTCTTCCTTTGTATGGCCGAGCAGCGCGATCGCAATCGGGTTGGCATCGATAATCTTGTGCTCTGCGGGATCAACAATGAGAATCCCGGTCTGGATCTTTTGAAAAACCGTCCTGAAAATATCATCCCCTTGGGATATCTTCGATTCCGCACTATCAGAAATAAGACCTTTTACGGGAGATGACATATCGTATACCTCTTGTGAACCCTGTCTGATTGCTGCGTTCCGTTACGATATCAATTTTTGTACGCTTCCGTGAATAAAAGAATAAACTACAAAACCCCGGGCGCCCCACACACCTCTATGATCATTTACAAGGATGGGAACTACCTTCCGGAAGAGCAGGCACGGATCTCAGTTTTCGATCACGGATTCCTGTACGGTGACGGCGTGTTTGAGGGCATCCGCTGTTACAATGGCAGGGTGTTCCGGTTAAAGGAGCATATTGACCGGCTCTATGATTCCGCAAAGACCATCGATCTCCAGTGCCCGATAACAAAAGAGGAGATGACGGAAGCCATCTGCGAGACACTAAGGAGAAACAATCTGACCGATGCCTATATCCGGCCGATCGTTACCAGGGGTGTCGGCGATCTCGGTCTCGATCCCCGTAAATGCAAAGTTGCATCGGTGATAATCGTCGCGGTCACCTGGGGCGCAATGTACGGCGACCTGTACGAGAAGGGGCTCAGGGGAGTCACGGTCTCTATCCGGCGCAACCCGGCAGAATGCCTCCCGCCCAATGTGAAGAGTCTCAATTACCTCAACAACATTCTTGCCAAGATCGAAGCGAACTACAAGGGCGGGGACGAGGCAATCTTCTTTGACACGAACGGGTACCTTTCCGAAGGATCGGGCGACAACCTGTATATTGTCAAGAACGGCGAGATCCTCACGCCGCCGACCCTCAACAACCTGCGCGGGATCTCCCGGATGGTCCTTTTAGAGATTGCGCGGGCCCATGGTATCCCGGTCAAGGAACAGAACCTCGGGTACTTCGATATCTATACTGCCGATGAACTCATCTGCACGGGCACTGCGGCAGAAGTGGCGCCGATCACCTGGGTGGACGGTCGCACTATCGGTTCGGGAAAGCCAGGACCTGTCACCATCCAGCTGATGGCCGCGTTCAAGACCGTTACTGCGAATGAAGGATATCCCATCAACAAGAAATAATTTTTTTAAAATTTGCCGGCGGGCAGACTGGAGGGAATTCCTTATCTGTAGTATCCCTGCTCATGGTTATCTCTCAAGACAATGTGGATCAGGACTGCGCAACGCAAAACCCGGTATGATGTTGTCCGGAAGGGATCCGGCCCGGAGAACTCCCAACGATCCCGGCCGGTTGCTCAACATTCAGATATGAAAGAAAGGTGAAAATCTGCCAGCGGTTATTCGAAAACCCCGGAAACGTATCGGGGACATTATCCGGTAACCCCATTTTCAGGGTTCTTTTTATTCTCCCCCGGATATATGACCTCGTTATCCGCGTCCGGCGGGCATTTACGGCTCACAGATGGGGTAACGATGGTGGCGAAAATCACCCCGATTGGAACACCATTACGGTGCCTTCTGCGAGGTCGTTTCCAGGCAGATTTTGGCAAACGGGGCGATATTTGGGCACATTTTCCACAGGAACCGGATCCGGGCCCAATCTGCTGTCCACCACAACGGCCCGAACGGGCTGGAACTCTAACAGAGCCCTGTGCGGGCTTATTTGGGCATGGGGGCGGTGCGGGGTTTCGGGGTGTTGTCGTGAGGGATAGAGCATGGGGATATTCTCTATCAGAGATATCCCACGTTCGGGAGTACCCCCCCAATCTCTGCGTATAGGGCTCCGATTGTCCGGTTTTTCGGATCCAGAGGTCATAATTCGCGAAAATGGGGGAGAGTTTCGATTATTTTTGATTGTTTTTACGTCGGAGAGTGGGAGGTCATATGTAGCCATATTACAGCGGGCGATCTCATCTCCGGACGGGCTCTTGTCCGTGAAGAATATTTCCCGTCTCCTGCCCGGAAAAATCCCCCCCATCGCGATCCCCTCCGTTTCAACGCCATTACCAGCCTTTCCGTCGGAGAGCATACCTGTCAGGCCAGATCATGGGCTGTGACCCGTAAAACCCCGTAAAATGCCCGGTTCTCCAATCCGGGCATTTCCGGAAAACGGCGTAAAACACCCGGATTCAATTGGGGTAAGAATGGGGTTCGGAATGACCCGGCGGGGTCATTCCTGGGTTTTCAGGATCTGGGTGAATTTTCGCGTTAAAAAAACCGCCACGCTTAAGGTCGAGGGTCCGGAAAAGATGCCCGCCAAAACGCAATACGGTGCCCCGGAACGTATTATATGGTCAAAAATTCTGGCGTATTCTGGCAATCGGGGCAATATCCAATGAGATTCTCGGTTAATAATCGTGGGTTGGCGCAGGATCTTCCTGCCGGGGGATTTATCGTGCAACGATCGTCCCTGCATGCGCGAGTGGGCCCGCCCCTGTTTTCCGTCACCCGCCGGGCCCTTCCTCTTCCATAACTTATTTATGACGGTACGTGAAACTAGATAGAGCAACGCGCTGCTATAGTGTAGTCCGGCCAATCATGCGGGCCTTTCACGCCCGCGACTGGGGTTCGAATCCCCATAGCAGCATCCTGTTCTCGTGGATCGATTCTCTCACTGTTTTCAGAAGAGCGAGAGCCAGTACTTACCCCAACGCACCATTTTTTCTGAATGTGCTTTTCATCAGTAAAATTTTTTCATCGATAAAAAAAAGAAAATTACGGTTTTGCCATATTCCGGCACAGCGATTGTATCTCTCCAAGTGATGCGATCACATCCGAAAAACCTGTTGCGGATTTACCGAATGCAACTGCCTGGGCAGTCCGGTCGTTTTCCAGCACGCCACGGTTATGCCACCAGACTGCTTCCCAGTAACGATCCTCGGCCGCAGCATACCTCCTGGCTATATCGGGATCCGGATTGTTTCCCAGCACTTGTAAGGTCTTCCAGAAACCGGCGTCAGCATCCGTCCGGAGTCGATATACCATAGTTTCAGGTTTTTTACTGATCGTGTAATTGATGTACGTCCCAGTCTGGCCGGCTGCTCTCGCACCCCAGTAAGGCATGCCGGGATTTCCGGTACAGACTGATACAATATTCTCCTCCGGCAGGGCAATGAGGGAATAGGTGGATGCAACATTGTCGGACCGGAAGCGGTTGATGGTATTGGTGCTCCAGGGATCATTCATGTGCCATTGCTTTCCATCCCACCAGTTCCTCAGCGAAAGAATATTCCTGGCATTCCCGAAATTGAAATTCCCGGTATTGTTCCGGATCTCTTTTTCAACGGTAATGTAGCGATAATAGGTTGACGGGTAGTAAACTTCAGCGTCCCAGATCTTCTGGGAGGGTTTCATGACCGGGTTCCGGTAATGGTTGGTTGCAATGAGGTAACTGCCATTGTCCGGGGACCGGATTGCCGACCGGACCCGGGTAGCTTCAAGCACTTCAGCGTTCCCGGACGTATCGGCCAGGAGCCGGTTTAAGGAAAATCCCCGGGTCATGGAGAGAAGCTCCTGTTCTGCTTCCGGAACCGTTGCGGCGGTCATGCCAACATACGGGATCTCGAGAAAACCGGAGATTCCCGGACCGAGATCTCCTTTGCCGTCAGAGGGGGCGGTGGAAAGGAAATAGACCAGCCCTTTTTCATTGACTACGGCGTTGGAGCCGAGTCGCCCGGCTCCGGCTGGGATCAGGGCCGGGTACCCGTTTTCCGGATACATGGCGAGCAGGACTTCATAGCTGTTTGCAGGTACCTGGAAATAATCAAAATTGACCCCGGCAATCATGCCGCGGTTCGTGACATTGCCATAGGCAGCAAATGCCGTGCAGTGCTCCTCCGGAACAGGTCCTCCCCGTCCCCCGTAATAGGACATCACGATGGGATCTACCGGGCTGAAAGATATGCCCTGGTCGTTCATGGCATCCGACATTCCCAAAAAAAATGCCGGGAAATCAAAAGCCGTGAGTTCGGAAGAGATATAGGATTGCGAGATGCTGCAGTTGTCCCGGATCTCGGCATACGAATTCTTCGAAAGAGCAGTTGCCCATGCCGCATCCCTTGTGATTGCAATATATTCAGGGGCCGCAAGGCCGTACTGGTATCCCATCTCGTACGGGCTTCCCTGCAGGACAATGACGGGCATGATACCCGGTGGCGGGACATAGGTCTTTGAGACCGGACCCTGTACCGGTGTTGTTTTTACACCCGTCCCAAGAGGGAGGCCAAGGCACGACGTGATACTGCACGTTCCGGCAGATTTGCTGACAGATCCGGTTTCTGTAACCGCTGATACGGGAGAGAGCAAAACGAGCAGGGCGATTATGATGAGGCAGGTAAAAAGAAAAAACCGGTTGCGTGATCGAACCATGATTAAACTCCATTGTAGTGGCTGATAAAATTTGTTTTTCATGGCGGAGGAAAAGTACCGTTTAAAAAAAAAGAAAAACAGAAAATCGCCGGTTTTTTGCGGGCCTGTATCCGCAATCTTAATACGCGGTTCCGGTAATATCCATGGCAGGAGAAACGTCATGAAACGGAATATCATCAGCATAGATGAAAAAAAATGCACGGGATGCGGCCAGTGTATTCCGGATTGCCCGGAAGGGGCGCTTCAGCTAATTGATGAGAAGGCCCGGCTGGTGAGTGATCTCTTCTGTGACGGACTTGGTGCCTGCATTGGAACCTGCCCGGTCGGGGCTATCTCTGTTATCGAGCGCGAGGCCGCACCCTATGATGAAAAAGCGGTTATGGAGACGATTGTAAAGCAGGGGCCGGCTGTTATCAAAGCACATCTCAGTCATCTTGCATGTCATGGTCAGATCGTTTTTTACGACCAGGCTGTCGAATACCTGACCGGAAAGAAAATTCCCATTCCCGATCATATAGCGCCGGTTCGTACTATCAAACCGATTTTATCTGCAAAGGATCATCCCGTGGATGGCAGCAGGGCCGGTGAAGGGGTATGCCATGCAAGCCCTTATGAGCCTCACCCGTTTGCCACCTGCCCGGGATCTGCTGCCCGGAGCATTCCCCGTCCCCCGGGGCCGGGGATAGGACAACCGGTTGGGAGAACGGGCGCATCAGAACTCCGGCAATGGCCGGTCCAGCTTGCGCTCCTCAATCCCGCAGCGCCGTACTTCGACAACGCAGATCTTCTCATCTCTGCGGACTGTGTTCCGTTTGCCTATGCAAATTTTCATCCGGATTTTCTCAAAGGAAAGATCCTCATCATGTTCTGTCCGAAACTTGATTCGGATATCGACGGGTACGTTGAAAAACTGGCAGCGGTTTTCACGCAGCATACGATTAAGTCGATCACGCTCGCCCACATGGAAGTTCCCTGCTGTGGCGGGGTCGGGTACGTGGTGGATAAAGCACTGACACGATCGGGTGTTACGATCCCGGTTGAAGAGAAGACGATAACGATTGATGGGAATCTGAAGTGAGCAACGGCACAATCTATTCCGTTTTTTTAAGATGTTTCGTGTGAACGGGATCTTTTTTTTGGTTTGCTTTCAATTACAAAAAGCACGGGTACGTTTTTATATGAAGCCATAGATGGACTATCTGACTATGGGGGAGCTCGCGGCCTGGAAAAACAGCGACATGCCGTATGTCACCGTATTTTTACTCCTATCTGATAGGAACGCCCCCCTTTTTCAACCTGTACAAATCCGGAGTGGGATCGTTTCATGAACAAACTCCGGGATGACGCCTTATCCGATTTACTGGGCGCCATTGTTCTTGTAGCCGTTATCTGTATGGGGATTTCCCTTATTGGAACCCACATCCTTTCCCAGCCGAACCCCCAGCAGATTCCTGTATTATCTGCTGAAATTATCCAGTCCGGAAACTCAATCCAGATCCGGCACAACGGGGGTGACCCGGTTGCAAAAAGCGATTTGAAGATCCTGGTTGACGGTGCTGATCTCACGAATATGTTCCGGATGGATGGGGGCGTCACCTGGTCGGTCTGGTCTATCGGGCATTCCCTGCAGTTTACAGGAAGTGGAATCCCAAGGAGCATCCAGATTGTCTATACAGGAGCATCAGCAAATCAGCTTATTGTGTCATGGGGTGAATCATTCTCTTCCCTATCAGGATCGGTCACGACGACTATCACTCCGACACCGACAGCTACTCTTACTCCCGTTCCGGTTGCAGATTTTATTGGCACGCCAGTCTTTGGCTCGTCAGCACCCCTGACCGTTACGTTCATGGATCTATCGTCAAACACACCGACATTCTGGGTATGGGACTTTGGGGATGGCAGCACGACAAATAATACTGCCCGGAACCCGGTGCATACCTATGCGGGCGAGGGAAGTTACACGGTTTCCCTTGCGGCAGCGAATGCCTTTGGAAGCAACACCATTATTTTTCCACGGTATATCACGGTGGGCCAGAATCCGCCCGTTGCCGGATTCACCGGAACACCGGCAACCGGTATGATGCCTCTGAATGTTACGTTCACGGATACATCCACAAATATTCCCACATCCTGGTACTGGGACTTTGGGGATGGTGACACGACAAATAATACCGTCCGTAACCCGTTGCACACGTATGCTAATTACGGAACCTATTCAGTAACGCTTACCGCCGCGAATGAATATGGCACCAGTACTCCGTATACCCGGACGAATTATATTGTTGTCAGCCAGTACCCGCCCCCCATAGCCGGCTTCACGGCAAGTCCCCTGACAGGTCAGGTTAGCCAGGTATTCACATTTACGGACACTACTACCAACAACCCAACCTCCTGGGCATGGTCCTTTGGGGATGGCGGTACTTCGACGAATCAGAACCCGACACACCAGTATACCAGTGCAGGAACCTATACGGTCGCGCTGAATGCAACGAACGCCTTTGGCTTCAATATGGTCACCAAGACAAATTACATCACGGTGAGCCTGCCCCCGCCACCGGTAGCGGACTTTACGGCAACCCCTCTTACTGGCCCGGCTACACAAATATTCGCGTTTGCGGACAGGTCGATCAATACTCCAACCTCCTGGGTATGGTCCTTCGGGGATGGTACTACGTTAACTGTACGGAACCCGGGACACCAGTACACAACGGCCGGCACCTATACCATTTCTCTCACTGCAACAAACGATGGCGGAAGCAACACGATCACAAAGACAAATTATATCACCGTCTATCCAACGGTGACGAGCATCAATCCGACCAGCAGCCAGAAAAATAAACCCGTTACTATGACAATATACGGGACCGGGTTTGCCAATACTGCAAGCGCAAAACTCATACTTACCGGCCAGGCGGATATCACCGGAACACTTGTTTCATATATTTCCCCCACCGAGATGTCATTCCGGTTCAACCTGCCAAACGTAAAAAGCTCGGGATGGAGTGTTGTTGTAACTTCCGGGGGTCAGACCGGTTCATTGTCCAGCTCCTTTGACATAACGTGATTTTCACGACAAAAATCATCAGAAGCTTAACTTTCGTAAAAGGCTTACTCCGGATTCCTACCGGGAATTATCCCGGACACAATCACTATTAAATAGACCCTTTTACCACACACTGCATCTGGATGAAGAATTCCTGTTATGATCGAGCTTTATCAGAAGTAATCGGATTTGTCCTGCTCCTTGGGATCATAGTAGCTGCGGTCTCCCTGTACTCAACCTATCTTATTCCGGCTTCAGGCAGGGAATATGAGATCGCTCAGATGGATTCTGTCGGGAACCAGTTTACTGATTATAAACTCACCGTGGACGCACTCTGGAGCTCCCGTCTTATCAATGTCAACAGTCCCAGCCCTGTCTTGAATGTCAACCCCCTTATAGCAACTACTACCTTAAAACTCGGTACCGGCGGCAATTCACCCCTGAGTCGCCTTTACTCACCGTTTTTAAATCCAGCTCCTTCCGTGGGAACTCTGGCGTTCAACACAACCGGAGATACCTTGAATATTGACAGCAGCAGTTATCACAATTCTTCAGGTAACAGAGGTGAGTTTCCTATCAGAATTGCGTCCGTTGAGTATAGTTCGAATAATTATTATTGGATCCAGCAGCGGTATTCCTACCAGCTTGGCGGGGTATTTCTTTCGCAGGACGAGGGTACGATTAACCGCGTCTCCCCACTCATTTCGATAACCAATGCGGCCAACAGATCCATTGTTGTCAATATTGTTCCTGTGCAGGTCTATGGGAACGGGAGTATCAGCAGTAATAATCCGGTCCGGCTGGATATTCTCCAGAAGACCGTTACCCCATACAATATATCCTCGAGTTCCTATTACGCCAACAGCTGGGTCAATCTCTCAGTCACCAGTGCAGATCCTAAAACGTCTGCCATGTGGCAGCAGCTCTTCAGGGAAATCGCTATCCGGGAACAGCTTGATTCCTTAGCCTACACCACTGGCACATTCTATGACCCGGGCACGAGGCGATATACCTCCTTTATCCAGATCACCGGGACAAACCCCGACTCCAATATGAATGACGTGACATTATATGTCCAGCGGGTGGAATTTGATATCCTTATGTATAGTGCCGGAACAGCAACGACATAATTGCAGTGAGCAGTGTCCCCCCGTTTTCAGGACCGGTCATTTCCTGCTATCCAATAGATCTGATTGCGTAATTTCTGCTGCTGTAAACCGGATTCAGCCTCATAATAATCCCAGAAAAAAAGCCGGTATTACCGGCAGCCCAGGTTCTCTTCCAGCCGGAATACAACCCCGTGCGGGATTGACATGGCCGATTCCCGCAAAATATGATTATGGGAGATCCAGTTCCCCGTGGTCTCATCGCCAGTGTTCCGGATATTAATACTCATCTTGTATTCGTTGATCGGAGACAACGTCATTTCTTGATCGGAACCGGTCAATAGTCCCAATAACTATTTATAAAAATTATACGTTACTACCAGCAGTAGGATGTGAATACTATCCCCAACAATGATGCACTATCTGAAGTGATAGGTGTTGTTCTGATCCTTGCAATCGTTGTTGTGGTTCTCTCGTTTTATGTAAATTATGTTGTCCCTGCCACCGGCAGGGAGAGCGAGATCGCACAGATGAATCGTATCAGTATGCAATTTACGGATTATAAATTCACGCTGGACAATATCCGGACCTCGCTTCTTGTCAATAATTTAAGTCCGGTCATGACCTCAACGGCATTCAATCTTGGTACAGGTGGTGGCAATACTCAGGCAGGCGGGTTGTTTGTCCCCATGCTCAAACCCGTCTCTTCCTATGCAACCATTTCTGTCAATAAGACAGGTGATACCTTTGATATCGACAGCAGCAGTTATCACGCGTACAAATCTGCGCTGGTGGATTTTCCGATCAACATAACTTCCCTTGAGTACAGCTCGCATAACAATTACTGGATCCAGCAGCGGTATTCCTACCAGCTCGGGGGTGTTTTTCTCCAGCAGGATGATGGTATCACGAACCGGATATCCCCCCTGATCTCGATCTCCACCGCTGCAGAAAACAGCAACAAAACCTTTGTTGTGAATATCGCCCCGGTCCAGGTTGTTGGGGGAGGAACCCTGAGCGGGAATGGTCCGACCCGCGTAGATACCCGGGAGAGGATCCTTCCCAAGTATAATATCTCGACCGACCCGTACATTTCCAACACCTGGGTCAACCTCTCGGTCACCTGTACCGATCCTGCAACAGCTGCCATGTGGGCGGATGTGTTCAATGATATTGCAGTCCGCAACCAGATTGATCCTCTGGCATATAAAACAGGGACTCTCTATAATACCAGTCAAAAAACAACAACTGCATATCTCTCCATTACCGGAACAAACCCGAACCCTGCCTGGAAAGATGTGTCGCTGTATGTCCAGCGTGCTGAATTTTATGTTGCGCTCGAAAATATCGCATCCGGGGTAGCAGGATGATCAACAGGAAACCGGAGGTTCATGATGCGGAATGAGACGAGAGTGTGCCGGGACCCTGATTCCTGTTCAGGTGTATCAGAAACTATCGGAACGATCCTGCTCATCTCGCTTGTTGTTGCTGGGGTCAGTATTATTGCCGTTGCTGTTTTTTCCCAACCGCTTCCTACACAGGTCCCCAGCCTGAAATTCATAGCCGGGATCAATAATACCGGGACTACATTATACATTTATCACAACGGTGGTGACACCCTGAATGCGGGGGATTTCAGCGTGCTGCTCGATGGAGTGCCTGCGTTGTACAATGTTTCCGGTTGCAGCGGCAGCTCGTGCCCGTGGTCCCTTGGAAAGAACCTGATTATCCCCATAACAACCGCACCCCATACGGTCAACATTGTCTACGGCAATACAAGCATGGGAGGTGGTGTCCTGATCAACCAGGCTGCTCCTGATGTTGTGAGTTCCGGCAGTGTGCTTCCGGACCTTCTCCCATATCTTGACTGTTCAGCGGTAAGGAACTGGGCCTGTGCAAACCAGATCCCGCCGGAGATTGTTGTTGCACAATACCAAAAGAACGTGACCGTGCAGCGGATCAATTTTATGAAACAGAATGCTGTGCTGAACGGCCTTCTTAAGGGAGATAGTTCCGGAGCACCCACGTATCATTTCAATTTCACGGTAAACCAACCCAATTCGTCTATTGTCTGGGGAAACAACAATTGTGATGTTGTAACCACAATTTCCCTGACAACGGGCGATAAAGTTGCCATCTGGTTTCCTACCGACCACGGTCCGAGCGATTTTATTTTCTATGGCATGGCCCCCGCGGTATGGGAAATGGCAGGAGCCCAGCCGTCTGAAATTTCCATGAGAGTTGTTTTTGCAAACGGTACTACCTATCAAAGCATCAAAACGAACCGGCTCTGCCATACCTGGATTTCCCAGTACAAAGATCTCGATTCGTCACTCGGTGTACATGCAGTCCAGAACGGGCCCAAAGCGACCGTCACATCCTTTATTGTCAATGATACAACCATTTTATCCGGACTCGATTCTGCATCGTTTGATTTTGAAAATTTCCGCCCTATCAATAATGGTATGTTCCTGATCAGTGCACCGGGAAGTTCCCAGTCACCCGTCTTCATTGTCGGCTGGTCAGGAACAATAAAAATCAATGGTGTCACTCAAACCGGTCTTGGACTCTGATTTTTTCTCATGAGGTATATTATCGTTCCACGGGTAGTTGGATCTCCTGCTTGAAAGAGAGGTACGTGTATGAGATCTTTTTTGCTCTTCGAATACCGGTATGCGTGGCTGATTGAATGGGATATCGTCCAAAACACGTTACATACGTGTCCCGTATCTTCCTTTGCCTGTCAATCCCTTCCTGAAAAAACCCATACCCCCTCTTTCCATTTTCCGTAAAAAAACCGTTTTTTTGCTCTGCAGAAATAACATTGACCAAATCCCCAACATGCATGCCGCTGAAATCGGTATACGTGTACCATTTGTCAGTCAAACCGCCAGATACCCCCGCCGGAACGGAGCCGCTCTGATCCGGGTAAAACGGTTCTTTTTCTGTATGCTGTCCCTGCCCGAAAATGCAGATATTTGACCTTGCCTGTATTGGCTCTGTCTGTCTCAAAAAAGAATAACCCACAAATAACCTGATTTGTGGGTCAAAACGTTCTGCTGAACACCTCTTTCCCACAACAACTGAATCATCCAGACTCCCATCCTGCACGCAAATAAGGATCTTTTCACCTTCGCCTATATATCCACGAACCCCCCATACACCCTGCATGAAATATACGGCACGGCATATCCAGCGATTCCTGGAATCAGGAAAGATCGATGCAATACTCTGGAACAACCATTTCCCCACGCTGCTGCCAAGCCAGGTTCCAGCCTGCGGGGATTGCGGGGAGTTTAAGGACCGGACCTGTGAAGGCGGGCAGGACCCGGTTGAGTGTTTCCTTAAAAAAACCCGGCACGCGGAACCTTCCGATAAACCCCGGCAGAAGAAGCGTGACCCGATGCTCGGCCTTGGTTCAAGCAGATCAACCGGCCACGGCTCTGTCAAGGAGTTCGATTATTCCAAAGTATAACCCGATCTCTCTCCCGTCCCTCGACACGATATTGATTATTCCGCCGCCCCGGAATGAATACCAGAGGTCCTGACCGTTCCGGCCCGGTCGCGGATCCGTAAAATTCTCGAAAAGACCCTCAACGTGGGGTCTCATCCTCCGGCCCGGATCCCGGGCACGCGAAGATACATGCGGGGATTCTGATTTCGCGATCATCCGGGAAATGACCGGAGGACCGGGTTGTATGACCGTATCTGATTTTCCGGCCAGGCTGCCGCAATTACCGTTACAACACTATTTTGAGATCTTTGGAAGTTTGTCAAGAACTCTGCTGATAACCTTCTCAAACGGATCGCTGGAACAATCGATTGTTATATCGGCATACCTCTCGTACAGCGGGATCCTCTCGTTATACATTTCAGGAAGGCTCTCGCCATCAGGAAGGACAATTCCCCGTGTTGTGATGTTGCCAAGCCGCCTTATCATCTCATCACAGGAGATCCTGAGGTACAGGACAATGCCCTCGGATTTCAGGTGCTCCATTGCCCGTTCGCTGAAGACAACACTGCCTCCCGTGGCAATGACCGTGTTATCGCAGTGAAGGGAAAGGACTATCTGCTCCTCAATCTTCTTGAACGCGTCAGTCCCGTCAGTATCGATAACCTCCTGCAGGAGCCTTCCTGTCCGTTCCTGCAGCACAAGATCCGTATCGGAAAATTTCCAGCCAAGGGTTTTTGCCAGGATCACGCCGAGCGTGCTCTTGCCGGCGCCGGGCATACCGATGATAATAATGTTCTTCATAGTGTCCGCAGCCTCAGGAAGGGATAGTGAGTTTTTATGGATAAAACCAGTTCCCTCCATTGCCTTTTAAAGTTCCCTGCTCCCACCACAAAGTTTGAAAATGAATACTACTCTATCAGAAATATTGTATGTCAGACACCATCAGGATCTCAGGAAACCTGTTCCGGCATCACACCGCAAAAACCCGGAAGCACCTCAACAAGGGCTTCCGGCTGACAGAAAAACAGTATTTCCGGCGTTTCGGCGAATTTTTGAAAAAGTGCAGGTCCCACGGCTGGAAAGCGTGGTAACGGTCCGGTTAAAACCCCGGGGCTCTCTTATTCCCGGCCGGTGCCGGTGAACCGGTATGCTCCCTTCGGGACCGCGATCTCGAACCGGGCTCCTTTTCCCGGTACACCGGTTTCCGTTATCAGGATCCCGGTAATGGCGAGGATTTCCCGGATGAGAAAGAGCCCGAAGCCGGAGTTTTTCCCATACCCGCGGGAGAAGATCAGATCCTTGTCCTCTACCGGGACACCGATGCCGTCATCTTCGCAGACAAGGACAAGACCGTCTTTTGATTCATGGGCTGAAAAGCGGATGCTCCGGGCGGCCCCGCCACTGTGGCGCCGGGCATTGTCGAGCAGGTTGAAGAACACTTTTTCGAGGAGCGGGTCTGCGAGGATCTCAACGGATTCACAGCCGGTAATTTCGAGTCGGAGACCCTTGAGATCGAGCCATGCCGCGGCAGTCTTTATACCGGTATCGGGATTCTGCCAGGCCGGGGCTTTGATGCCGAGAGTCTCATATTCCTTGGTGAAGAGGATCTGACGCCCGATGGTGGCGGAGATCTGTTCTGCCTGGGCGATATTCTCAGCAGTCGTTGCTCTATCCCCCAGACTGTCCCTGGTGAGCTCAAGGTACGCGTCCAACGAGAAGAGCTGGTTGCGTATATCGTGCCGGGTTATGCCCGAAAGCAGGTTCAGTTTCTGGTTTGCAATCCGCAGGGCATTTTCCGCCCGTTTGCGTTCAGTAATATCGATCACCTGCACCAGGTATTCCGATATCCTGCAGTCTTTATCCTTTACCGGGGTTATCAGCACGTCAAGGGAGATCCTGCCACTTCGGGTTGTTGGGTAAAGTCCCAGCCGGTTTACCAGATCGAAATCGAAATCGGATTCATAGCGTATTGTTTTTCCGTTTTTCAGCAACCCGGACTGATCAGGAGGAATGTTCGGGTCGTCAAAGAGCCGGAATCCCTTCACCGCATCGGGGGAAGTGATACCAAAGAGTGCACAGCCGGCCTCATTAATGTCAATGAGAGTCCCCTCCCGGGTGAAACTTTCTATCGCTATGGGGGACTTGCTGTAAATATTCTGGAAACGCATCCCGCTCTCGTTAAGTTTCAGCTCGATTCGCTTGCGTTCCGTGATGTCAATTACTATCAGACCAAGGCCGATAATTTCCGCTCCGTCCATCCTTATCGGATAAGAACTGGTAATCCAGAACCGCGTCTCACCCGGGTTTGCCTGGGTTCTGCATTCCAGCTCCCGATTGGTTATGGAGATGCCGGTTTCCAGGATCCTGGATAAATCGTCTTTTACCTTTGGCCAGATGTCCGGTACAACTTCTTCGACTGCCCGCCCGAGGCACTCGGATACCGTAAATCCGCTGATCTTTGCAATGTTCTCGTTGACGTGAACGAAACGGTAGCTCGTGTCCAGGTAGGCAAAACCTATGGGTGCATGGTCAAGAAGCGTTTTGAATAACAGGTACGATTCTTCAGCGGATTTCCGGGATTCCCTGAGCGCGGCTTCATTACTGATACGCTCACTGATGTCCCGGTTCACGCCGCGGAAACCGGCCAGGGTTCCGTCCGGACCAAGTATGGGGCTTGAACTGACCTCCATCCAGATGGTTCCCCCGTCTTTTTTCTTTCCCTCAATCACAAATACACGGGATTGCCCGGCAGAACCACTCATTGCTTTATCCCTGTGGGAAGTGAGTCGGTTCCTTACGTCGAGCGCAGATGCGGGCGTAAGGAGGTCAATGAGGGAATGGCCAATCATCTCATCTATCGGATAACCGGTTATCCGTTCCTGTGACGGACTGACATAGGTGATGCGGAGATCAGCAGTCGTCTCCCAGACCATATCCTGGATATTGTTTACCAGGTTCCGGTACTTCTCTTCGCTCTCTCTGAGCGCGGCTTCGGCCTCCTTCTGCCGGGTCATGTCGATATCCAGGCAGAAAAAATCCGGCTCGTGACCCGGGTGCGGCAGCATGACATGGCTGGAATAGACCGGAATACGGGTGCCGTTTTTATGAACAAGGTATTTTTCGGACGCCGGGGGCATGACTCCGGTAACGGAACTGCGCCCGATCTCCTGACGGATAATTTCCCGCATCTCCAAAGGAACAATCAGGTCGACAATGTTTTTACCAACCGCTTCCTCAGCCGTATACCCATAGAGCAGCTCATTTGCCTTGTTCCAGTAATTGACGATCCCATCCGGCCCGTATCCCTGAACCGAGATGTTCGGTATCGAGTCGAGCAGGGTCTGGAACCTCCGTTCGCTCTCCCGCAGTTCATCCTTTGCCCGGTTCCGCTCGACAGCTATGCTGATCTTATGCATCAGTTCGGTAAACTGGGCTTTCGGCCCCCCGCCTTTCTGGAGATAAAAATCCGCCCCTTCGTTGAGTGCCTGGATGATAATCTCCTCGCGTCCCTTGCCGGTGAAGAGGATGAAAGGGATCGTTCCGAACGTAAGGCGCACTTCTTTTAAGAATTCGATCCCGTCCATTTTCGGCATCTGGAAATCGGAAACAATGGCATCGAACGAACCGGCTTTGAGAATCTCGAGGCCTTCGATTGCCGATAATGCCGGAGTCACCGAAAACCCGGACGTTCGTTCAAGATATAGTTTGCCCGCGTTCAGGAGATGTTCTTCGTCATCAACATAGAGGATACGGTACATGCGGAATCCTGATATTATCCAGTTATCATCCAATATTGCTTAAAAAGAGATCGCATATGCCTGGACCCGGACAACGCGCCGGGATGCGGATTCCCCGTGAGTTAACTACGGGGTTTACTCATACCACCGGGATAATCCGGTGTGGGCTGCAGGGTGAGACAGAAAAAAAACGTATTGTTTTTAACCGGATTACCGCGTTTCATGTTCTTATCATTCAACAAATTACTCCGGACTGAGCGGGAATCCGTAGCCGGGATGCGATGGGTGAACCGCTCTTAAAACTATCAAATGAAGGAAAAACGGTATTCTGGTTTTCAGAGGAAACGTGTCAGAGTACCAGCATTATGCAGAGCATGAGCCCCGTGAGGAGCGTCAGCACAATTGCCACCGGTGCAACCTTACGGATCACGTCACCTTCAATTCCCAGTTTGTCGATTACGGCTGCAGCATTCACGATCTTGGCAACGGCCACGCCCGATGCAACCCCGCCGGCAACTGCATGAGCTGCATAGACCGGGATAAAGTTGAGATCGAGAACATCCGTGGATTTCTTCAGGATGCCATAGAACATCACGTTCGAAGAGGCTTCGCTGCCGGAGATGAATGCCCCGAGAAGACCCAGTGTCGGGCTGATGAGCGGGAAACCGATCCCAAAGAAGAGGGCAAGGGCGAGACCTATCACCGCGTTCATGTTGAAAGCATCGGCGCCGGGCAGATAGGATAAGGAGTTGTTGACAACCGATCGGCCGGACCAGTCCATGACATAGGCAATGGCAAAGAAGACCATGGCTGCAAGGGTCGGGGCCCAGGCGCGCTTTACCCATAAGGACAGAATATTTTTTGCCTCATCGCGGGTCCGTATG
Organism: Methanoregula sp.; assembly: GCF_041645475.1. Taxonomy (GTDB): domain Archaea; phylum Halobacteriota; class Methanomicrobia; order Methanomicrobiales; family Methanospirillaceae; genus Methanoregula. The sequence goes on from NZ_JBAZQA010000012.1 coordinate 81,927, forward strand.
AGGAGCGGAGCCGCAAGGATCGTGCTGACAAGCACCCAGAAGTAAGCCTGGTTTAAAAGTTTCAGGTCAACGAATTTGTCGGCAATAACCGGAATTTTCTGAACGGGCCCGAGAAAATTGTAGAGCCCGGTCTGGAGAAACGGTATGCTGATGAGAACTGCAAAGGTCACGAGCAGGATCCACGGGAACGCCGCTTTCCAGAGGGGCATACCGATCTCTTCAGCCACCGGGGTTTCCGCAGGTCCGGCCAAAATCACCGGCTTTCCCCGCAGGGCCCGCAGGAGAAAAAGGACAACAATGGTTACAAGCCCCGAAAAAACGCCGACAAGCCCTATCGCGGAGGCGGGCAGAATATTGACAAAAACAAGAGCGGAGAGCCCAAGCGTCAGGCCGGCAATGACTGCGGTTAAAAATCCTTTTCTTACGCCCTCAAACCCGTCCGCTACCCAGAGCATCCCGAGGGCGATTCCGGTTGAGATGACCGGGAGGAAAAGCGCAACGGAACACCCAAGGGCCTTGGCATCGAAACCAAACGCCGAAGCCGGGATGGTGATGGGAACCGCAAGAAGCGAGAAGGACGTGAGCGGATCGTATCCGAGGCAGGGGAGGGCGACGGCCGCTATGGGTGAAAAACCCAGGGCAAGCATGATTGGCGGAAGCATCGTAACCGGCGTTGCGCCAATGGAGACAAGAAACGACCCGAAGCCAACGTTTAAGATCATGATCTGCTCGTAGCGCTCGGCGGCAATGGATTTGATGTACACCGTGATCCGGCTGATTGCACCGGTCATGTCCATCATCGTTACCTGAAGGATGGTAAAGAGCACCATCAGCGAGATGCCAAACGAGGACAGGACACCGGCCCAGGAGGCAGAGAGTGCAATTACGGGCGAAGTCTGGAAGAAGAGTACGGCAAGGATAACCGTTAAGAGCCAGCCAATAACGCCCATGAGCGTGCCGGACAGCCGGAAGAATACAAGCCCGGCAAAAATTACGAGAATTGGCAGGACAGCAAGAAAAAACAGAACCACGAGATCCATGGAGATACCTTCCGGAAAATGCTCAGGATGATCCGTCATTGTCCAGCAAAACGGTATCGCTTTGATATGGATATATTGTTTTTTTTATAAAATAAACCCGGGCCGGGCCTGGTTCGCCCGTTGCTTCATGCTACGGGGAGATACTGCCAATCAATTTCGATCGTGTTATATGTTAGCATGCAACAAATTAACATGGTACAATGTTTGGATTACCGGATATCACGATAATTGCGGTAGGCTTCGTTCTGGTTGTCGTTATCGCAGCACTGCTCTACTGGGGAATTTCATTCAGGGGGCATGACTGATGGAAGCCGATATTATTACCATCGGCGTAGTTGCGCTCTATTTCCTGGGAATGCTCGCAATAGGAGCGTGGGCATCAAAGAAGATCAAGAACACCGAAGACTACCTCGTGGCGGGCCGCCAGCTCGGGTTCTGGGTCTTTGTCCTCCTGATGATAGGAACGGTTGCATCGGGAATGTCGCTTCTCGGCGTTTCGGGACTCGGGTTCAAGGCCGGCTGGCCGACTATCTGGGAACAGATATTTGTCCCGCTCTCTATCGGGTTCTGTATCATCTTCTTCGGGGTCAAGCTTCACAATGTGGCAAGGACGGCCGGGTACATTACGGTACAGGACTATCTTGCCCACCGGTACGAGAGCCCGACCGCCCTGCGATCGCTCGCGGCTGTTGCGGGTATCATTGTATCGCTGATCTATCTCGTGGGACAATACTCGGCAATCGCGATAGTTCTTATGTGGCTCTTCGGGATACCGCTCTGGCTGGCATTGGTGATTGCAACCGTCATCACAACCGTCTATACCGCGATTGGCGGACTCTATGCCGTTGCCTGGGCATCGCTGATCCAGTCGATCATCCTGATTGGCGGCGTTCTCATCATGGCACCCATCATCATCTTCTATGCCGGTGGTTTTGCGCATGTCAATGATGTCATGGCCGGCATCAACCCGAACCTTGTCATGCCGTGGATGCCATCCGGGGCGTTCGGGATCCCGTACGTTGTGTCGTTTGCGGTTCTGCTGATGGTCGGCCTTGCCTGCGCCCCGCATGTCATCAATAACGTGCTCGCAATCAAGGATGTCAAATATTTCAAGTGGGCACCAATTGTTGCCTTCATCACGTACGCAATCGTCATGTTCCTGTTAAAATTCACGGGTTTTGCCGGCGCCGTCATGGTAAAAGAGGGCACATTTGTTCTCCCCAAGGTAGCCAATGCCGGAGATTTTGTCATCCTTTACGGGATCCAGTCATCCCTCCCTATCCTCGCACTCTGGGCAGTCTTTGCAGTCATCGTCCTTGCAGCCGTTATGTCCACCACCGATCGGCTTATGCTTACCATCGGGGGAATGTGCTCATGGGATCTTTACAAGAAAGTCCTCCGGCCTGATGCTCCCGACAAGACCGTTCTCCTCCTTTCAAAGATAGTTGTAGTCCTCTCAGCCATCGGCACCATGATCCTTGCCATCAACCCTCCGGAGATGCTCGCCATCCTTATCTGGATGGGTATCGGGGTCATGCTCTCCACCTTTGCCGTCCCGCTCCTTGCCGGCCTGTACTGGCGGGGGGCAACGCGGGAAGGGGCCCTTGCCGCCATGGCGCTCGGCCTTGTCTCATCGCTCACATTCGGTATGCTCAACTACATCAAGCTCGCGGCTTTCGGGGTCGACTTCGGGAAGATTCCCCTGCACTTCTCGGCATACTCGTTCATCCTCGCAATCCTCGCGATGATTATTGTCAGCCTGCTGACAAAGAAGACGGCCGACAAGGTTCTTGACGAGACCCAGACCGGCTGGTACATCTCAAAGCAATAATCTTTTTTTTCGGGTTTTAACACCCTCTTTCAACAGGATTTCCGGGTTGCGTTCCTTATTTTTTATAATGCAGGGAAATGTGCCATGCATTTGCAGGGAATTGCAGGAATTCCGCTCCATTTACTCGTGGGAATAATAATACGGGATTAAAATTTGGAAATGAGGTTCGGTCTCTCCATTTCCTCCTTCCACACCGATCGCGTGATGAGGTTGTGTAAGAAAATGCATACTCGATTGCTCGGCATATATGCCGTGCGTATGGGCTCATTTATATATCGTTACAAAGACCTTCCTATCAGAGCCGCAAAGCAGAAGATTCCGTCAGGCAGGATCTTGCACACAGCCAGAATGTAAGGACTGCGTGCAGAAATCCCGTCCATTTGCGGCATTTTAACGGAAGGATACCAGGAGAATGAATAAAAACGGCTGGTAAAACCAGCATAAGTCAATGAGAAAGACTGTGGTGAAGAAAAATGGCTGACGTACAATGTCAACAAACAACCGTATCACGTGAAATCCCTGAGCATAATTATGAAAATGCACCGTCCCCCAAGACCAGAAGGCTGCTTGGCTTTGATATTGGTGATGTTCAGTATGGCATCGACCTCTCCGAGACAATTGATGTCATTAGGGATCTCAGGATGATACAGTCATGTACGCCGGTCTCCATGACCAGGCACTTTCTCCGGTGCAACCGGAGAAACACGATCGTCTTTAATCTCGATGAGTGCCTTACCATGCAGGGCGGGCAGGAAGGGCATAAACCTGCCAGCTTTGTGATGCTGGACGAGAAGATCCAGGACTCATGTGTTGGGATCCTTGTTCCCGGCATTCCCACGGCTCTCAACAAAAGTTATACCCCAACACGGACCGGTATGAGGCACACAGCGCAGAAGAAGATCCCCGTACGGAGTCTGGTAAGGAACAGCACCCCCGGTAAGAAAAGATGTGCACGCAATACCGTTACGGTTATCGACTTAAGGAATCTTGTCGATAACTGCATTGTCCGCATGAAATTCATGCACCATGCACAGAACTAACTCCACCCCCTCTCATTTTTATTTTTTTTAGCTCTGTAGAAACACCCATGAACGGTTTTCACACCCGAACCATGAAAATCAAATACCCATACTTTGTTCTGGTGAGATCGGTTAACTCAACTTAGTTGATTTTCATGGGAAAACCCCAATGGTGAGAAACAGGAAGTACCGGTTCACATCCTTCTGGTGAATTGTAACATGGGGTACCAGGAAAAGATAAAAACTCCCCATACCCCCCCATATCCCCAACCTCACCGAAAAAATATCCGTTATGCTGGTTACTGAAATCCTTGAATAAAAAAAGAGACCGGTAACTGAGGGTGGGTGAATATTCTCTTAAAATATGTACTGGAATAAGGGTTCAGATAGGTTGATTTTACCAACGAAAGGGATGCATGGCCAGACCAGATAGTACGGCTGGCGGATATTTTATGGTTCTCCGGTTCTTTGACATCAGATCAAGAAAAAGGAGTGATTGTACCTTGAATCTTTCAACTGTCGGTTCAACCCCATTCCGGATTCGTTTTTTCTCCAGAACAAAAAAAAATCAGTTTTTTCGCCGCATGTACAGGGCGATGATGAACAGGGCGCCCAGTGCCGTTACCGGGAGCAGCGGAGACTTCTGGGTGGGACTCACCTTGAGGAGAGCTGCCGAGACCGTGCTCGTTGCACCGGCATTGACCAGGGTTGTTGTCGAATATTCCTGGTACCCGTCCAGGGTCAGGGTCAGGAGATGGTTGCCGGCAGTCACGTCATTGACCGTGAGCGGCGTGATGCCAATGAAGTTGTTGTCAAGCAGCACGTTTGCACCGGCTGGGGTTGAGGAGACCGAGAGGGATCCCCGCCCGGCAGAAGGTGAGAGCGGCTGGAGGATTTTACTCACTTCTGAAACGGTGTTCGGAGAGACGCTCGTGACAACCGAGTATGGGTGGTATCCGGAGAGTGTGAGGGCCACGGTGCGTTCGCCCACCGGGATATTATTCAGTTTGAGCGATCCGGATGCCGGGGTCTGTCCAAAGTTTACTCCGTCAATAGTAACGGTGGCGCCACCGGGGCTGGAAGAGACATAGATCCACCCGGTGCTGCTGACCGGCATGGGATTTAAGGTCCCGGAAACGGTCCGTGTCCCGCCGGCAGGTACCTCTACGGTTGATTTCCAGTCATAATAGCCCGGATAATCCAGCTGTACGATATGAGTTGTTGCAGCCAGGTTGTTGAGCGTGATTGGTGTTATCCCCCTATATACTCCATCGAGATACACCTTTGCATTGGTGGGCTGGGATATGACATAGAGGGAACCTGAGGTTACGAGCTTTGTCATCGGGCAGTACACGCTTGACCGAAGGCCCGAGGATACAGAGACGGAAGTGGTGAACGACTGGTATCCCGCAAGATCGGCTTCGATCGTATAGGTTCCGGGCCAGACATCGCTGATGGTCAGCGGGGAGAGACCGCGGTAATCCCCGTTGAAATAGATCTGTGCACCGGATGGCTGGGAGGTGACCGAGATCGAGCCATAGTTAATGGGCACGATGGTCGGGACCGGGTTCAGGGTTGCGTACACAACCCGGGTCTGCCCTGCTTCCGGCATCTCAACGGATGTTGAATACGGGTTATACCCGCTCTTTTCCACGGATACCGTCCGGATCGGGGTTCCGGTTGTATACACCGGGACCGTGAGGGAACCACCGGAAATAACTCCCTGGTACTCTCCATTGAAGCTGACACTTGCCCCATCAACATTACAGCGGACTTCAATCCAGCCCTCTCCGCCGCCAAGGGCGCTGGCTGCCGGGATACAGAGAAGGATAATCCCGATAAGGACACAGGAAATAAGCGTTTTATTCCTCATACAATCTACCAGAAGGTCATCGGCACAGATCCAAAAAAACGTTTCCGTCCGGAGTTAAGGATTTTGTTTTTTAAAAACCGCATAAATTTCCGATCGGGTATAATCCCGGCCCCGGATTCGCATTGTCCAGGTTTTTTTGTCAAGGGATTCCGTGTCGAATTGCAAGAACAGGTTGCGAACCTCTTCTTCCGTGAAATAATGGGTACTGATCCCGTTTCCCCGCACAAATGTTCCCGGTCCGGTCTCAGTACCTTTGCCGAACCGGAAATCCTCTTTCGAGAATTCGCAGAAGAAGAGGCTGCCGCCCGGACAAAGAATCCGTTCTATCCCATCGGCAACGAAGACACGGTCATCCGCAGCAAGGTGCCCGAGAACATGATAGGCGAATACACAATCAAACGAGCCGGTCCGGAACGGCAATCTTCTGGCATCCGAGAGCGTGAGTTCACAGGAAGAGCCACAAGGCAGGACCTGCCGGCAAAGGGAGACTGCGTTACGGGAGAAATCCGTGGCAGTTACCTCCCACCCTTTGTTCAGCATCCCGGCAAGCGTCTTGCCGTTTCCGCATCCCAGCTCCAGCACGCGGGAGGATACGGGCAGGAACGGGAGACCGGGCACTGCGCCGCTCCAGACCGGGCCCCGGGCTGAATAATCTTTTTCCCAGGCCTCCTTATCCCGGTTGTGCATCAGTGGATCACCTCTGATAATCTCATTTCGGATTTGCATTGTCTCCCTTCTGGCATATCAGACCGTTCGTTTCACCATAATGCGGAACCATTCAGGCAGGGCTCAGTTCATGGTACCGGGAAAGTATTCTTTTTTCCCGGGGATATACACGGCAGCAGAATATTCCTCGATAAAATCCGCATCAACAAGAAGATCAATGTACACCATCTTTTTTGCAACGGTTTCGGCATCATTGCGCCGGTTCATCGAGATGAGCAGTAAGAGAGCGCCGGAGAGAGAACCGTTCCCGAGTGTGTGATACTCAGCAGCTGGAAAATCCGGGATAATGCCAAAACGGACAATCTTTTCCTTATCGGAATACGCACCAAACGCCCCGGCCAGGTAGACATGCCGTATATCCTGAACACGAACCCGGTATTTCTTTAACAATACGCCGATAGAGCCGCACGCTGCTGCCTTGGAATCGATAAGGTACGCCATATCCTGGCGTGTTATGACAATATCCCGGCCGGTGGCTGTCTTCCCGTTTCCCACAAGCACATACTCAGGACCGTCCGGCCCCTTCCGGACACCGGGTTTTCCTTCCACGAATTTACCGGTAAAATCAAGGATACCGGCAGTGACCATTGCCGCAGCCGCATCGATGATCCCGGAACCGCATATTCCCCGCGGCAGTTCCTGATCAATCGTTGTCCAGGTGACAACGGATGTTTCGGGATCGATTGCAACATGATCAATAGCTCCCCGCATGGCCCGCATTCCCGAGGAAATCCCGGCGCCTTCAAATGCCGGCCCGGAGGCGCACGAGACCGAAGAAGACCACTCAGCATTGCCAAGAACAACTTCGCCGTTCGTGCCAAGATCGATGAGGAGCGAGAGTTCCTCCGAGCGGTACATTCCCGAGGCAACAACATCGCCAACCGCATCGCCGCCAACAAACCGGCTCACGTTCGGGAGACAGAACACCCAGGACTCCGGGTTGACCGCGAGTCCGAGCGTGCCTGCCCGGACTATAACCGGTTTACGGGAGATCTCCATGTTCGCGATCTCGAGAGGGGCGGTGTCCTGGCCGAGGAAGAGGTGGTGCATGACCGTATTGCCGGCAATACAGACATCATAGATGGAATGGCTGGAGATCCCCGCGGTTGTTGCAAGCATCCCGATCACTTCGTTGATACTCTCCACGGCAGCAGCCTGGAGTTTCTTTTTCCCGTCATGTTTTTTTGCATACGCGATACGGGTGAGGAGCTCTTCGCCAAACGTGATCTGCCGGTTCATGGCGGAAGCCTGACCGCAGGTTTTTCCGGTCGTGAGATCCACGAGGATCCCAACAACCGTGGTTGTCCCGAGATCAAGGGCAAGACCAAAGATCTCCCGGGTCGTATCGCCGGGCTCGACTGAAAGAACTTCGGGATACCGGTTTGTCCTTGTGATGGTGACCGTGACAGTATCCTTTGCTGACGTGAGCAGGTGGTTCTGGTGCCTTGTCATGTGGGGGCGGGAACCGCTGTACCCGCCAAGTTTCAGCGAGCGGTTACCATAGGAAGAGTGATGGGAATCTTCGACAACAAGCAGGTGTTTTGTCACGGCAGGGAAAAAAACATTTCCGGTTTCTGTATGATTCACGAGAATCTTCGGTGCATCGATCCGGCTCTCGACTGGAATGACAAACTCGCTGTTGCCAAGCACGTGTGTCTGGCAGGCCCGGCAGTAGTTCCGGGCGATCTCGTCAGGAGTAAGACCCTTGAGGCTCTCAACCGTACCAATATCGGATGAACCGTTCAGGAAGATGACCCGGCATTTGTTGCATTCCCCTTTTCCCCCGCAGATACTCTCGAACTGGATTCCTGCCTTCCGTATTGCTTCGAGCACGGTTGCACCGGAGGGTACGCTGACAATCCGGTTTACCGGGTGGAATACAACACTGACGTTTTCTGCCATACCGTGACTCCTGGGACTGGGGGACATTTATTCAGGCATCCCGGATTCCCGCCAGACCCTGAAAGACCGGGGTTTTGGGGTGCCGGTAATCAGGCCGGTTCCGGGGGCCAGCGTTCCCGGAGGAACTGGGGGATGCCGGACGAGTCTTTTGGCCCCACCAGGATCTGCCACCCGGTCGCTTCCTCGGCTTCACCGCTCAGCCGGGCTGCAAGGCCCGGGATGATCAGGGTTGTGTGGCTGACAAGGGCCGGGACATTGTACGTCTTTAAGGCATGTGCTATGGAATCGGCCGTGAAGTAACGGCCTGCAACCGCACTCTCAACACTCAGGCCACCGGTATCGACAACAACGAGATAACAGTCGAGATTGGCGGCCTTGATGTCCGACTCTACCGTAAAGAACGTGAGCGCGTAATTGGTGGTGATGAGCACCGGGGATTCCGGATTCGGCCTGCCGAAAGTCTTTACCCCGGATTCAACAGACACGGGCTTCCGCGGGTCGGTATAGATATTGAACCGCCAGATGAGCTGGGGCAGGAGCACCCAGCCATCCATGCTGTGCATGATGAGCAGGTCGGCATACCGCGAGAGGAGCATGGAAGCCGTGATGGCTTCCCGCCACTTGAGGACATCGTCGGAGATCTCCTCGCCGGTCCAGACCGTGAGCGGAACTCCCAGCAGAGGGTACCCGAACAGGTCATCAAAATTCCTGCAGGCCCCGGCCCGGATAGCGGTGAAACTGGTTATCGTGTCCGAGAGCCCTTCTTCGGCAAACGTGCCCGGGTCAAGCACGAGATCGGTTACGCCATATTCCCGCAGAGTTTTTACAAGCGAGCGGAGAAGACCGAGATCGCCCGGCGCAAAGACCACGAGGGGGGCATTGTAAGTGAGCGAGAGCTCGGCCATCTCTTTCCACGTGCTCTCGGTTGCGGCATAGATAAGGGGACGCCGGTCTCCTGCTTCCAGGAGTCCTGCTTCCATGACTTCGGGATCCAGGGCGCAGAGGATCAGGGGATAGTGGCTTATCCCGGCAATTTTCCGGACCGCGGACCGGAATGTCTTAGGATCGTTGGAACAGGAGCGGACGGCAATTGCATTCAGCACCAGTTTTCTGCCGATATAGTTGTAGGAGAACTCTTCGATATGGCGGACACGTTCCAGCAGCTCCTCTTCCGGCATGAGGTCGTGGACATCGAGCGCAATCGGCGTAGGGTTATGATAGGTAAACTCATGGCGCTGGAGCACATATTTCCCGCCAATCGTCATCCGGTATTCCCCGGTGCCAATCTCCACTGCCCGGACCGGTGGTGCGAGAAGGGTTGAGAGAGTATCGTATGATTTGCTGTTCCCGTCTGTGAGGATCGGGGGACAGTCGTTCAGCACCAGTTCCCCGTTGACAAGGCGGGTGGCAAAGGCCATGCAGTTGGCTTCGCCACACTCGCGGCAGTTCGTCTTCGGGAGCGACTTGTACACGTCGATGGGGCTTATCTCCCGTATACTTTTCTTGCGCTTCTGTTCCGGCATGCTTCCCGTACCGCTCATAATCTCACGCTCACCCAGTCCTGTATCCGGTCGGCCCGGGCGCTTCCGGGTTTTTCGAGCCGGTGGATGATGTCCTTGAGGGTCAGAACCGCGGCCGGGTGCATCATCAAGAAGAGATCCATACCGGCAAGGAGAAGGGTCAACGCATTGATAGTCTCCCAGACCGGTCCCCGGAGTTCCCGTGAGCCGTAAATGGAGGGCATCTTCATCCAGGCTTCCCTGGCTGCCCAGGCATTGGTTGCTGCGGATATCACCGGGTGGGCAAGTTCCGAGTCGCCCATCAGTGCGGCATATCGGGCCCGTTCGTGGATGGTGAAGGAATACTCAAGGCCATAGCCAAGGGCGACGGTGGTCAAGTCCATGACGATCTGTTCGGGCGGGATGAACTTGTAGAGCCGGCGGTTGAGTTCCTTGGCATTGTTCAGTTCAAGGCCGGTGAAGGCGAGCAGGACATGCCCGTGATCCTTTGCAGCCGTTGCAACCCGCTCAAGGGTTTTGGATTCGGCCATGTCCAGCGTGACCGAGTTCAAGAGGAGACGCTCCCCCTCGGCCATCTCGGCAACTGCGGTGAAGACCTCTGCATCTTTCCGGGGATCGCCACACCCGCCGACAATAACGGGAACATCTACGGCCTGGAGGATATCCTCGACCGTCTTCACGGCCGATGCGGGCGTTGCGTCCTTGAAGAGGGGATCGGTGCTCATTAAGTGGATGGTGATGACATCGGCCCCGAATTTCTTTACATTCATCTTCGCCCATTCGGCCGGGTCATTCATCACTTCGGAAACGTTCTCCCGGAGTACTTTCGGGAGGGAGACATTCATATCGAAGACATCGAGGGCAATGACCGGGAGATGGGGAGGGAGGTGCAGACCGTCAAAGTATGCCGGGGTTGTTGCACCGCCAATGGTGATGGTCTTTGACCTGCTCCCGCCTTCGGCCCGGGTTGCTCCCAGGGTCACTTCCCGGATCTTGCCGGGATACGAGATTTCAAGGGGTTTGTAAGATTCCCGGTATAACTCTGTTGGTTTTGGAGGAGCGAACGTTGCAATGCCGGCAGAAGAAAGTGCCGGAGCCGGCAGGCTGCCAAAGGCCGGGATGAAGAGTTCAAGGTCGCCGATCTCCATGGTGAAGTTCTCAAGCTCTACCTGATGAACGCCCCTGAGCAGTTCCAGGAGCTGGGGTGCGAGCGCAAGGAGCTTCTCGTTGTCCGTTGTGAGATCAATCCTTTTTTGCGCCATGGGAATCACCTCCCTGGGGGGATTTCGGCCGTATTGGCTGGATGATCACTTTTTCTGCCGTGATCCGGGCATTCTTCAAAATGATCTTATACCCTCCGACATTGAGGGGGATATCACCGGCAGCAAAGAGCGTCTGGCCGCCGGGGATCTCCTGCAATGCTTCGTTCTCCGCTTCCCACCGCAGGGTTACCGGGTGGTGGTGTTCCTCTAAGAATTTTTTGAGCTCGGGAATGGAAGTCGCGTCAATCTCGGTGGCAATGGCGTCGTACACGCCCGCAGGAATGAACTCTTTGAGCCGTTCCTTTGTCTCAAGCGGCATCCAGACAACCCGGTCATACCCCCCGTCGGCGTGCATGAACTTGCCGGATCGCATGTACTCGATCGAGATCCCGTGGAACCCTTCAACCTGGCGCCCGCCGGCCGTAGAGTCTGCCATGGTGGAGAAGGGAAGACCGTTCACGGTCGGGTCGCGGAAACTGCGGAGCACGATCCCAAATCCGTCAGCCTCGGGAATGTAAAACGCGATGCCCTCGAAACAGCCGCAGGAGGTATGGGGATACCCGAACGCAGAATAGAGGTAGACCCGGTTCACTTCGCCCATGGATCGCTTCTTGGCACTTTCGTTCACCCCGCTGTACTCGCCCTTCTCCGCGTCCAGGCATTCACCCTTCTCGATTGCGTAAATCGGGCCGTTCGGGTCGATACCGGCTGCTGCCCGGCCGTCGAACCAGCTGATGGCCCCGCAGTTGGCATACCGCTGAGGGGTGATCACGCAGACATGGGTTGGGGCAAAGGACTGGCAGAGGGCACAGCCATAGAATGAATCGACTTCCTCATCCAAAAGACCCCGGGCCCGGGCATCCCGCGCCTCGTAGGTCTGGAGGGCTTCTGCGTAAAGGGGGCCGATCTTCTCTATGTCGGTGATAAACGAGATCTGGATCTTTTCGATGATGGGCAGCTCGTTCCGGAAGAGCTCGATCATGACCTGGCCGATGAACCGGAACGAGGTGAGGCCTTTGCGGAACGATTTCTTTGAGAGGCGGATCCAGATGTCGTACCGCTGGTTGAGGTGCATGAAGCCCTGGATATAGTTGCAGTACTCGTGGATGTGCCGTTCAACAACGCCTTCAAGATCGGTCTCGATCCGGGCCCCGGCAATTTCCACAACAATACCCAGAGGGTAATGTTTCCCCTCCTCCATATCGCTGATATCCGGGCCCAGGATCCGTATGGCCCCGTCCTCAATCTGCCCCGGTTCGCGGACTCTCACGATCTCGAACTTTTCCGGAATGGACGGGCCGCCAAGCTCGACCTGCATGTCGTTTTTCCGGACACGCTCTCCTTCATGGACAAGGCCGACTTCAACAGGTATACTCTCGAACATGGTATCTCAGTCCCCCAGGTTTGAGACAATTCCCTTCAGGCTCTCGGCCCAGTCCTTTATGGTGCTGTTGGGAAACGACCAGCTCGCGTTGGGCTGGTACAGGCAGTCAAGGGTCATGGTCTTCACGCCCGGTGCAAAATGTTTGAGCCCCGATAAGAGGGTAGACTCCATTGCATAGGGCAGGCCGACGAAGATCGCAAGATCGTAGGGATCTTTGCCATCGAGACCTTTCCACACAGGATCCGTGAGCCGGTTCGAGATATCCACGGCAGGCATAATTGCGGCAGGCTTGAAATCCCTTGAAAGGAATTCCCGGTTGGTGCTTGCGGTAACCACGACCGGTATATTTCCTTTCCGGGCAAGGGCGATGAGACAGTCGATGAGTTTTTTCCCCTCGACATCGTACTCGAGGATGCCGTGGCCCACGATCAGGATCGGGCGTTTTGCCCGCCGGATTATAGCGTCGGCAATCTCCGGCTTGACAATGAGAGAAGCCTTCTTGGGGCCGGGTATCTCTGCGGTCTGCCAGGATTCGTTCATCGGCACGGTAATCACACCCTCTTGTGGATCATGCGGGGCAGGAGCGTTGGGTCGGGAATAGGACGCTCTGTCCAGTTCTGCCCGGCAAGGTGGCGCTCGATCTCGTCCTTCATGGTGAGGGGGATATCTGCACGGGTCCGCACAAAGAGGCTGACATCCGCAGGTATCCCGCCAACCAGCCGTTTGTGGAGATCGATATAGTGGGCCAGCTTGTTGGCCCGGCCCTTGCTTGTGTCATTGGGCCGCATGGTGAGCTTTGCAATCATCACCATTGCCTCCTCTTTTGTCTCGGCTGCAAAGAAGAGGTGTTCGGGCACCGGGCCCACGTACACCTTATCGCCGGTCCGTGCATCGTGCACGTACCAGTCTTCCTCACGGTCAGCTCTCCCGAGCAGCATCCGGCGGTACTTGGTGCCATGCGGGCCAACAACAACGGGAATGCCCAGGCGCCAGAATCCTGCGGCAATCGCCACCGCTTTCTGCGACATCGCACCCCATGCAACCCCGACTGCCCCGACACGGTTGTACACGTAATCGGCAATCTCTTCGTAATTGCCCCGCAGCGGGCGCTTTGCAAAGACGCTCGCAATCTTGATGGCTGCACCGGCAATGTGGGAGTTTGCAACGCAGGAGCCGACATTGACGATTCCCCCGGCCTCAAAGGCACCGGAGTACTGCTCGTACGCAGTCTTTCCTTCCTCATTGCGGAACATGCCGGCAGACATGGCCGAGCAGCCCGAGGTGCAGACAATGTAGCGGCGTTTTGCAAATTCCATGCACATCTCTGCTACTTCACGGGAACCCTTGGGATAGTTGGCACACCCGACAAAGGCCACAACCCCGGGGATCTCCCCAAGAACAATAGGTCCGCCCACTTTCCGGATCTCCACGTCCCGGATAGGACCCCTGCCGGTGCGGAGACAGTACGTGTCTTCCCGGGTCTTTTTGTCGGCAGCAGATACAATGAGGCTGTGGACCGGGATCTTCTGGGCGCAGGCAGGTTCGCAGCGCCCGCACCCGAGACAGTCATCGTAGATCTCGTCCAGGCCGGAGAGGTTGCCACCGGCAGCGGCTTTGATAGCCTGGGGGAGCGGGAGATCGTTGGGACATGCCCTGCGGCAGAGCATGCACTGGGTGCACTTCTTCGCAAACTCAACAAGCTGCTCTTTTGAGGGAATGGTTCCCTTCTTCTTCCGCTTCGGGGAAAGGGCCTGGGCGGTACGGACCGCAACGGCACCCACTTTTTCCGGGTCGAGAATGAGGGCTCCGGTAACGGTCCCGCTCACGAATCCTTCGACAATATCCTCAACGGAATCTTCCGTCCGGTCAACAAGGCCCAGGCAGTTCTTCTCGCTCGTTGCAATGAGCGGGGTATGGATAAGGGCCGCTTCTTCGAGCGTGTCCGTACGGACGCACTGCTCGTCGATGACGATCACATCGGGAACACCGCTCCGGATGTAGCGGAGCTGCCATGATATCGGCCCGATAATTTTTGCCTTCGACGAATACCGCGTCATGTCAATGGCGGTGCAGCAGATGCCGGTCACTTCGATAGCGGACACGAGCCCGTTATCGCGGAGGTAATCGATGATGCTTGCCGCAGGGGGCACATTATGGCCGATGACAAGAATGACCGGTTTTTCCAGGTCAACGGTGCCAAGCCCGAGATCCACGAGAGCAGCTTCCGGGTCTGCCCGGGGAAAGTTCAGGCTGGAGATCTGGGCGATATCCGCAACTTCCATACCAACGTGATCGATCATGCCGGCGTGGAAGATCTTGGACTCGAAATCCAGGTTGTTGCCCTCCTGGCCGGTATGCGTTACCGCGAGGAGCTGGGTTATCTGGCTCTCGCAATAATCCAGGACAGATTCAAGGTCCCCAAGGTTCGTGGGTTTTATCCCGCAGACCAGCCGGGTAATAGGGGCTTCGACCTCGATTCCCACGTCCCCGAAGTTGATGGGATGATCGCGGCCGAACTTTTCCGTCAGGTACGTAAGGAGTTCCCGGGAGTGGCTTGTGTGCGTTGCAGCCCCGATGCAGGCAGAGATGAGCACGGTGCGGGACTGCTGGGCCGGCATCGAGATGCCGCACGCTCCCCGTTTTTTCCCGGTGAGATCGCACTTCCCGTACGTGCAGAGGCAGCAGAGATCGCAGAAGGGCATGTAGAACGGTTTGTACCGGTTCAAAAGTCGCTTGTCCCATGATCGCAGCGTTGTCAAGGAGGGAAACGGCGTTGGTCCCTGTTTTTCTTCCCAGGTATCCCGGAGTACTGATCCGATGGTGATATTGAGATCGCGGAGGTGTGCGCCATCGGTCTTGAGATCCTGTATTCTGATATTCACACCATTCTTACTCATACCGTATACCACCCGGGAGAATTCATCTATACATTGAGGGATCGTTCAAATAAGGTTATCGTAGTTACCATCGCCTGAAAAAAGAGAGGCGCGGCTCTCTTTGCAGTTATTCCGGAAGAACAAAATCCAGCAGTGCAGAAACGGAGCGGCAGGCCACCGAGGAGTCAGGGAGATCCAGCAGGGATTTCCCGGCCAGGACGTGCGCTGCCAGGTCGTCGTCGCGTTCGATCTTACCGATATACGGGAGGCCGGTTTCGGCTGCTGCCCTCTCATGGAGATCGCCCGGGAACGCATATCCCCCGACAACGTAAAACCGCCGGAATGAGATCCCCACTTCCTGGATCACCCGGTGTGCACGCTTGACGTGGGCAAAGGACTTGCTGGACGGGCCCATGACATCGAAGATCAGGTCAACATCATGAGCGATCTTCCGGTTCAGGTGCTCAAGGCCCCCGGGAGAATCGATGAGGATATACCGGTACTGCCGTGTAATCTGGCCGAGCGCATTTTTCAAGGCTGCATCGGGAAGGCAGTAGCATCCTTCAACCCACTTGGTTCCTACCGACAGGAGATCAAAGTCATCCCCCTCATAGAGCCCGTCTTCCCAGATGCGCGTTTCAATCCGTTTGGACGGGGGGATTCCAACAGTCGTTCCCCCACGGGCAATGAAGGTATCCGAGAGCAGTTCGGCAATCGTGGACTTGCCGGCAGATTCGAGATCAACTCCAACCATCTCGGCAAGATTCTGGTCCGGGTCGGCATCAACAAGAAGAATCGGCGTCTGCTTCTTCTTAATAAGATACCGGGCCATCAGGGCAACAAAGCTCGTTTTGCCGGTTCCTCCCCGGCCCATTGTCACAATCGTTTTCATACCAGAAGTTCCTCCCGAATGATCGCACCCGGTATTGAGGGTAGTATCATTTGCGTTCTCCCAGATCCCGGGCAAGATTACAGATTGCCCGGAATGCTGTGGATGCAGTTTCATCAATCGCAGTTCCCGATATACCGGCTTCGGCTACACCGGCATCATAGGGGATCAGCGCGATTACCTCAAGGCCATGCTCCCGGGCGAACTCCCGGATGGCCGTCTCGTGGCGCTCTCCCTCAACACGGTTTCCGACAAGCCCGACGCGGGCGATATCCGACCCGCGGGCAAGCCGGCAGATCGTTGCAGCAACTTCGAGCGATTTCCGGTTCGCATCCGTGACCACGAGCAGGGAATCAACGTGTCGCGTCGTACCCCTGCCGAGATGCTCGATGCCGGCTTCCATGTCAAGGATAACCGCATCGTCCCGCTCCACCACCAGGTGGCGCATCAGGGCCTTTACTACCGAATGGGCCGGGCAGGCGCACCCGCTTCCCATTGCCCTGACCGTCCCCATAACGAGAAGATGGGCCCCCGAGGGTGTGGGGGTGGCGTGGTCCCGTATGATATCGTCCACCGTGAACGTAAGCCGGAATACGCCGGAATAATCGGTACCGGTCTTGAGCCGGATCAGGGCATCGTTTTCTGCAACGGGAGCAATACGGGCCGCCTCTTCACTGGTGAGACCAAGGGACAAGGCCAGATTGGGGGAAGAGTCGGCATCGATAGCAATGACGGGGTGTCCCGATTCAACCAGGCATCGTGCAAGCGACCCGGCAATAAAGGTCTTGCCAACGCCACCCTTCCCGCAGACCGCGATCTTCATTTCCTCTCCGCTTAGTAGACGTTATGCGTCCATGATAAAAGAGTACTGGAACGCGGCAGAAAAAACCGGCTCCCGCCACATTAACAAAAAAAACATTACGGGATTATTTTTTTCTCTTGAAACTTACAATCTTGAGAAAATCTGCAGACGGGCATTTCTTTTTTGCCGCGGTTGCTTCTTCTTGGGAATCAACCGTGCAGTACTCACCCGGTACCTGGTGTTTCGTACACTGGGGAAGCCCGGATTCCTGACCCTTTGTTGGCTGGGAACCGGCGAGGTTCTTGCAGATATAGGAAAAGTCAACCATAGGTATGCTCATCCGTTGTAGGCGGGCTGGGATGATAAAGGGGTGTGGGGGAGTTGGAGGAATCTGCCTGAAATCCTGGTGATGGATTCCTGATTTAGTTGTTTTTCTGGTATTTGCATGGTTTTCCCCCCCATCCCAGAATATTTCCCGAAAAATATGACCGTCATATCCATAGTTTTTTTAGCGATTCTCCTGCCCGGTTGGAGAAAGATAGGTCGCAAAATCCGGGTCCGCCAGAACACCGGGAATGGCCATTGTATGAGGTGGATTTCAGCCGAATTTTGACGAAAGGGGCGAGAATTGAGATTATTTTCCACAGGAAGTGAAAAAGAGGGCTATCCGGGGTTTTCCGACATTGACCGGAGTTCCAATGAGGGAAAAGGGACCCATATAGGGCTTATTTTACCTTAAGGATTTACCCATTCATACCGGGTCATTTTCAAAAACATATACCGTTGTATTTTGGTTTTTTAACGGTTACGAAAAATTGGGTAAAAAAAAGAGTGTAACAGAATATTAGGTAGTGTACACGAAGTGCTGTAAAAGTGAAGATGCCCTGTATCCAACAGTGAATTGCAAACAAAGAGGAACAGGGCATGAATCTAAGAGATATCGTACTAAATTATCTTACCGATAACGAGAAGGG
>NZ_JBAZQA010000013.1:0-97233 GCF_041645475.1 Methanoregula sp.
GGGAAGGGATTCGGAAAAAACTCAAATTTGTTTCGTTTGTTTCGGTTCTTCGATCACTCGGTTGATCGGAGGTTGAGAGAATTGATGACTATCCAAAATTCATGGAGGAAAATTTAGAGAAGTACTGATCCCTGCCCCCCACTGTCTGCGACATTTTTGCCACATCCGACCCCCCCATACAGACAGAACGCTGTTTTCCATATTCTCTGACGTAAAAACGGTTTTTTTCCTAAAAACTTGAACCAATGTTCTGGGGGGTCGGATAGGATAAAAGTGTATATGACCGGCTTGCGACACGATCCAAATGAGAAAAAAATCCGCTGCTGAAATTGGTGAATCGCCCGCGTATTATGGCATGGAAATATCTCCTCCGACCCCAGCACGGCTTTGGACCATGAACCCGCTGTGATTATGGCGGGAAAAACTTATCCGGTGTATGTACAGAGTAAACAGGTAGGGGGTTCTCCACACACAACGAATACCTGGGCAAATGATCAGAATGCCCATATGGGGTTAAAAAGAGTGAAGCAGGAGAATTATTTCCCTTTCTTTACGCATTCGGTGATATACGCCCCGGCCTTTGCCGTGCCCGCAGTCCCGCCAAGGTCTTTGGTGACAATGCCGTCCTTGATGCTCTTCTCGATCGCCTTGACGATCGCGTCGGCAGCCTCGTGCTCACCAAGGTGATCGAGCAGGAGCGAGCCGGCCCAGATGGTGGCAATGGGGTTTGCAACGTCCATGCCCTTGTATTTCGGGGCCGAGCCGTGGATAGGCTCGAACATCGAGGTGCCCTTCGGGTTGATGTTGCCGCCCGGGGCGAGGCCGAGGCCGCCCTGGATCATGGCGCCGAGATCGGTGATGATGTCTCCGAACATGTTGGGCGTGACCACGACATCGAACCACTCCGGGTTCTTGACAAACCACATGGTGACCGCGTCTACAAAGTTGAACTCGGTCTTGACCTCGGGGTACTTCTTTGCGGTCTCATTGAACACGTCCCGCCAGAGGCCGTACACATCCGAGAGGACGTTGGCCTTGTCCACTGAGGTGAGTTTCTTGTTCCTCTGCATGGCAAGGTCAAACGCGTAGGTCTGGACCCGGCGGGAACCTTCGCGGGTGATGACGCCTATCTGGTACGCGATCTCTTCTGCATCGCTTGTGACGTCGAGGCCGAACTTCACGCTGTAGAGGTCGCGGACCACGTCAAGCTCGTTCTTCTGGTGTTTCTTGAACCGGGAGCCGATGCCCACGTAGAAGTCCTCGGTATTCTCGCGGACGACAACAAAGTCGATGTCCTTTGGCCCTTTCCCGGCGAGGGGAGTCTCGACCCCGTGGAGGAGTTTTATCGGCCGGAGGTTGACGTACTGGTCGAAGTGGAAGCGGAGTGCGAGAAGGATCCCCTTCTCGAGGATACCGGGTTTCACCCGGTCGTCTCCTATGGAGCCGAAGTAGATTGTCTTGAACTTTTTGAGTTCCTTTAAGTCATCCTCGGTGACCAGTTTCCTGGTTGCAAGATACCGGTCTGCCCCGATATCGAAGTCCGTCCACTGGATGTCGAAGTTGTATTTCTCCCCGGCAGCTTCGAGGACTTTCTTTCCCTCGGATACGATCTCCGGGCCGATCCCGTCTCCGCCGATTGACGCTATCTTGTACATGTCGGTATCTCCTTTATGTTCTTTGCATATTCGACAAGCCCGCCGGCATCGATGATGCCCTGCATGAACTCCGGTACTGGCTCGATGGCAAACTTCTTCCCATCCGCCTCAAGGTACCCCTCCTTGATCTTCAGGACAATCTTTTCCCCATCAGGAATCTTGTCGGCATCCGGGCAGACCACAGGGAGAACCCCCACGTTCACCGAGTTCCGGAAGAAGATCCGGGCAAACGAGCGGGCGATAACGACTTTTACACCGGCCCCGATGAGAGCGAGCGGGGCGTGTTCGCGGGAGGAGCCGCAGCCGAAGTTCCGGCCCCCGACAATGACATCGCCCTCCTTCACGTTCTTTGCAAACTCGTCCCGGGTTCCCTCAAAGGCATGCTTTGCAAGCTCATCCGGGTTGTTGAGGGTGAGGAACCGCCCCGGGATGATGGCATCGGTATCAATATCGTCCCCGAATTTCCATGTCCGCCCGTTTGCCAGGACGGGAGATTTTTCGAGGATCACTTTCTTTACCTGCACGGTTTTCTTTGATGCCATGTCAGACCTCCCGCGGGTCGGTGATCTCGCCCGTGATCGCGCTCGCCGCGGCAGTTGCCGGTGAGCAGAGGTACACTTTGCCCTCCGTGCTACCCTGCCGCCCCTTGAAGTTCCGGTTCGATGTCGAGAGCGAGACCTCGCCGGGGGCAATGAGGCCGAATGCCCCGCCCATGCAGGGTCCGCAGCAGGGAGCTTCCACAAGGGCCCCGGCTTTCACGAACTTCTCGATAAGACCAGCCCTGAGCGTCTTGAGATACTCGTCCCGCGACGCCGGGATGATGATGACCCGGATCTTCGGGTTGAACTTCTTCTTCCCGAGCACCTCGGCAGCCTCTTCGAGGTCCTCAAACCGCCCGTTCGTGCACGAGCCAATGAAAACCTGGTCCACATGGGTGCCGGCAACCTTGCCAACCGGGACACCGGTATCCACGTTGTGGGGAATGGCAACCGTTGGTTCGAGGTCAGAGACATTGTAGGACCGCTTCTCAGCATAGTTTGCGTCCGGGTCGCTGTCCAGGTCGAAGGATTTCATCTTCCGCCGCCCCTTCATGTACTCCCAGGTCACCTTGTCGGGTGCAACAATGCCGGCCTTTGCTCCCATCTCTATTGCCATGTTGCAGAGTGTCATGCGCCCTGCCATGTCCATCTTCGAGATGGTCTTACCGGTGAACTGGATTGCCTTGTAGGTTGCCCCGTCTGCCCCGATATCGGCTGCTATCGAGAGGATCAGGTCCTTTGCCCCTACGCGTTTCTGGAACTTTCCCGATACCTCGGCCCGGATCGTTTCCGGCACTTTGAAGTAGAGGGCGCCGAATTTTAAGGCAAAGCCCATGTCTGTTGACCCGATACCGGTGGCAAATGCCCCGGTGGCACCATACATGCAGGTATGGGAATCCGCTCCGACAACGATATCGCCCGGTGCTGCCCGTCCCTTCTCGATGGTCACCTGGTGGCAGACTCCTTCGTTGATGTCGTAGTTGTGGATGTCCTGCTCCTCGGCAAACTTCCGCATGTAGACCTGGTTGGTTGCAGCTTCGATGGAGTCTGCGGGAATCTGGTGGTCAAAGAGGAGGATGATGCGCTCCGGGTCATAGACTTTTTTCCCGCCCATCTCGTAGAACTTCTGGATGGCAAGCGGGCCGGTGATATCGTGGATCATCGTCCCGTCAAGCGGGGCCATGACCATTTCGCCTGCCCGGACTTCCCTGCCACATTTCCGTGAGAATATCTTCTCTACGATTGTCGCTCCCATGCTTGAATCGCGTACACTATTCGTTCTGTGGGATATTGTTGTTTGGGGGCCTGTTGGTTGCCCTTTATATTCTGGTGCACTTGTGCTCTGTCATATGCCGGGTCTGCAGGAACTATGGACATGACGGTTTTGCACATAATTGGCATTTTTTTGGATAACTGCCAGTATTTTCGCAGTTAAAGTAATCTTTAACCCCCTTTCCATGCAAGATCTCATGACAACCATGATACGAAGACTCTCTCTCTGTATGGTTGCTGTCGCAGTCATTGCGATGGCGCTCGTCGGCTGTGCAGCAGCCGTGGAAGATACCAGTAACGCCAATGTGATCCATGCCACCGGTACCGGCAATATTATCGGCACTCCCGACCGGGCACAGATCACGTTCTCGGTCCAGACCGAGAACGCTGATGTAAAGATCGCCCAGTCTGAAAACGCCCTGAAGATGAACAATGTCATCAACGCCCTCGTCACCTCCGGCATTCCAAGGGATGCCCTCAAGACCACCGGCTACAACATCTACCCGGTGTACGAGGAGAGCAAGTCCATCCTCGAACAGAAAGTGAAGACCTACCGGGTGACCAACACCTTAACCGTAACGCTCCATGATGTGAGCAAGACCGGCGATGTCATCGATGTTGCCGTAGCAAACGGCATCAACCAGGCTGACAGCATCCAGTTCATGCTCTCGGACGAGCAGTCGCAGGTGCTCAGGACCCAGGCTCTCCAGAAAGCCGTCACCCGCGCCAAGGCCGATGCCGACACTGTTGCAGCCGCTATGGGTGTGAACATCACCGGTGTGAAAAATGCTGATATCTCCGGCGGTTACTCCCCGGTACTCTACCAGAACTACCAGTACGACACCGGTGCGGCAATGAAGGCGGCAGCGGTCCCAACCCCCATCCAGCCGGGCGATGTGACGGTCACTGCCTCAGTGACCATCACGTACACCATCCGATGATTTCCTCCCTCAACCATTCACAACTTTTTTACCTGTGCAGCGTGTGATAGTTTCTTTAATCACAGCGTTGCATCCGGAAGTACCGGATTTTAATTCCGTACCAAATTTCGAATACCACTAATTCGCGGATACAATAGGATTGATTTTCAAATGGAACGAAATATCGGCTTTAAAGAGCGAAGATATATCGAAGAGTTGCGCATCCTGACCAAATCCACCGCTCTCGATTGCGTGATCGACGACCGGTTCGACCGGATCATCTACGTGATCCGGCCAGGCGACATGGGGCTGGCCATAGGGAAGAAAGGTGAGAACATCAAGCGCCTCCAGAATGTGCTCGGGAAGCGTATCGAGATGGTGGAGTACGCCGAAGCCCCGGACGCTTTTATTGCCAATATCTTCAAGCCGGCCGAAGTCGTGGGCGTTGACCGCAGCGGGGAAGGGGGGCCGGTGAATGTCCTTGTCCGGCAGCGGAGCGACCTTGGAATTGCCATCGGGAAGGCCGGCTGCAATATCGAGAAAGCGCGCATCCTTTGCCGGCGGTTTTTTGACCTTGAGGTGGGCGAAGTTCTCCTCCCTCAGGTGGCAGCATGACCGCACCGGTCGACCCCCGGGTGATTGGGGATCTCTGGTCGGTCATCTGCGAGCGGGCCGCCCACCCGAATGAGGAATCCTACACCTCGCGTCTTCTGAATGACAAAAAGGGGATCGACAAGGTGCTCGAAAAAGTAGGTGAGGAATCAACCGAGTTCATCCTTGCGGTGAAGAACGGGGTGAACGAACGAACCGTCGAGGAGACCGCGGATCTCCTCTTCCACCTGCTCGTTGCCCTCAGGGCCGCAGGCGTGGACCTTGCCGATGTTCTGCGGGAACTCGAACACCGGCGCAAATAACCGGTAATCCCCCTGTTTTTTTTCATTTATTTTTGCATGAACGTGGTGAGGTCCACCATGGCCGGGAAATTCTCCTGGCTCTGCCCGGCTGCGGCAAGCACCGCTTCGTCCACGAAGATCGGGATATCGCTGCGGAGGGCAAGGGCAATCCCGTCGCTTGGCCGGCAGTCCAGGTACTCTTCGTGCTGATCGCGGGAAAGAACCAGCTGGGCATAGTATACCCCGTCTTCCAGGGAATCGATCTGGAGGAACCGGAAAGTGATGGAGAATTTCCCGCAGAGATCGAGGAAGAGATCGTGGGTGAACGGCCGGGGGGAAACCTCCCGGTTCTTTGCGATGTTGATGGAGATCGCCTCCCAGATGCCGATAAAAATGGGCAGCATTCGGTTGCTGCCATCCGA
Source organism: Methanoregula sp. (assembly GCF_041645475.1). Taxonomy (GTDB): domain Archaea; phylum Halobacteriota; class Methanomicrobia; order Methanomicrobiales; family Methanospirillaceae; genus Methanoregula. The sequence continues at coordinate 5,702 of NZ_JBAZQA010000013.1, forward strand.
GAGCACTACCAGGGGCACGGTCGTTGTCTTTCCTGTTGCGACAAATACCCCCTTAACCTCGCACCTGACCTGCGTCATGCCGTGCAGAGAGATTGCTGTCCTTATTGATAAGAGTTCAGGTGGCGGGGCACAACCCCGTAATCATTGACACCGGAATAATCCGGCTATTCAACGGCCTTTTTTGCTTCCCTTCGAACGATGATGATGCTCGAAAGGATGCCAAGGGCGATATTGAAGTAATAGAGGACGATCCGCCAGATCACGACAAAGATGCCGACGATTGACGCCGGGATGAAGAGAGCGTACATCGTAGTCGCCCCGACTTCTGCGATACCCGAACTCCCGGGGGTGAGCGGGATCATCATCAGGATGGCGAGGATGAGCTGGATAACGAAGGATTCGAGGAACAGGGGGGGCTGCCCGAGCCCCATCAGGATGAGGGATGCGGTTACGATCTCCGAGACCCAGTAGAGGAGGGTAAAGAGCATGCCCCAGAGAAGCCCGCCTTTGGAGCTTTTGACAAACTTGACTACTGCTAACTGGAAGTTGTCGATCTCCTTGTCTGCCCGGATGAGAAGTTCCTCAACCCTTGCCTCTTCCCACTTCTTGGTAAAGAAGCGTGCACACCGGGTCACGACCCGTTTTATGATATCCGGCCTCCTGATGGCGAGATAGAAGAGGAAGAGGCAGCCGGCAACGAAGACCCAGGTGACGTAGACCATGATCTCCGAGATGGCGCCGAGACTCTTCCACTGCTCGGTCAGGACGATCATGGCAAACGCGGCAAGGGCTGCAAGGGCGATGCCGTCAAGCACCCGCTCCATGATGACGACTGCTGTTGCGTCTCCGATGGGGACATTGGCTTTGTAGAGCTCGTGGATCCGGACCGGTTCCCCGCCGGTCTGTGCCGGGGTTACGGCAGCGGCGAGCAGGTTGGCAAAGACCAGGTTGAGGCTGTAGAAGAACCCGATCCGGTACCCGAGGGAACCCGACATCTTCTGCACCCGCCACGCCCAGAAACACATGGTGAGGATGTGGGTGAGAAATGCGAGAAGGAGGAACCAGGGATTGATCTTCTGAAGGTATGAGAGGGTATTTTCATTGATGGTGAAGTAGAGGATGATTATCAGGACTGCAAGGGAGAACCCGACAGAAATATAGAGCCATTTGACCTGCGACTTCTCCATGATTTCCTCACACAAAAACGAGGAGACGCTACTCCGGGGTTATTACCTTTACAGATTATTGGGCATAGTATAAACAATTTTATTCCGAAAAAACCGCCGTTTCAGCCCCGCCTTTATCCAAAAAAGGTAATGGGAGTCTACACCGTGAAGATATCCCGGTTGGCAGTGATCGAGAAGAGTCCTGCAGTTACACCGGCATCCAGCCACCCGTGCCCGTAACTGAAACAGGCAAGAGCCTTCTCGGGGTCGCCTTCTGCCCTGTTGAGGGCCCCGTATCCTGAATAGATGCCTGCTATGCACAGCACCTTCCCGGCAAAGGTATGGGCGGGAGTAGTTTTTTCGGGAGCACACCGCACGGATGACCGGGCGGTATCGAGCAACCGGGCATACCGGCCGGTTTTCTCTGCAAGTTTTTCCGACTGCCCGGAAGGGATCTGCCCGAACGGCCCTTCGAATACACAGGGAACTGCATTACTCCTGCAGGTTATGAGACCATACGATATACCAAAATGGAGCCAGCCGGATGCATACCAGAAACTTGCAAGGGCATTGACCGGGTCCCCCCCTGCAGAGAATCCCCGGCCGTCGCTCTCGTAGGATCTGGCCATCAGGAGGATGGCGGCTCCCGCCCGGCCAACCGGGGTATCTTCCGGTCCCGTAACGCGGGAGAGCGAGATGGTCTCTGCAAGGACGGCCTGGCATTCCGCGATCTTCATAATCCCGCAAACATCTCCAGGTATTCCCGCTCCATATCGTGGAGTCCTGCGGGCACAATGAGTATGTGGAGGGGCGGACCGAACTCGGCCGATGCAAGGGTGCTTCCCGTACCGGCCCGGACAATGGGGGTATCCGATCCCGCCCGGGCGATCCCGACATAGAGGGGAATAGTCGTCCCATTCCGGGCAGCCATCTGATCGAGCAGGGCAACTGCTTCCGGAACGGTCATGTACCGCTCGTTCTGGATGTCGAGGTACACGATGGTGTGCAGGTTCTGTGCAAGGTTTTTTGCAACAACCTCAAACGGGGTTGTCGGGAACCAGTTCTTCTGCGGGAAGGGGAGGGAGCAGGATTTGCCGAACCGGTAATTCTGGAGTCCGGAAAGGCCGCAGACGGCACTGGAGATGGAGGCTCCATGGATGATGGCTGTCCTGATCCCCCGGGCTCCTGCCCGCAGACGGAGATCCGCATGGGTTGTGGAAACCATGGGGTCGCCGGCGCACAGGAATGCTACGCTTTCCTTCTCGGCAAGCCGGAGCAGTTCATCGGGATGCTGTTCCACATCTTCCCGATAGAGGGGTTGCACCGGCTTTCCATAGTACTCTTCGAGTTCTTCCCGCGATGATCCTATAAGAAGCGAGGTGTAGCATTCCAGGAAGACGTGATCCGCGTCCCTGATGCACCGGAGGCCTTTCTCCGAGATATCAGTCCTGTCAAAAAGCCCGAGGCCAACAAAGGTCAACATAGTATACCGTAATTCCATTGTTACCGATGATTCCTGTACCGTCCCTGGCACGTTCAGGAAGAAATCCTGGTGATATAATCGACCAGGGATTCAAGGACCCGGGAAACATCGGACCTTTCCGTTGCCGAGATGTAATAGAGCGGGATCTCCCGGGGAAGCGCGAGCGCGTTTCGGATCACGCTCTCGGCTATGACTTTGTGCGGATCTTTCCGGTTTGCAGCAATCACAAACGGGATCCGCTGTTTTGCAACGAGTCCTGCAAGGTATTTTGCACGCGGGAACATGTCCTGATCTGCGGCATCGATCACGATGACGACCCCCATGGCATGCCGGAGCGTGGGCATGATCTGGGGATCGAACTCTGTCTGCCCGGGCGTCCCGTAGAGCGTGATATCGAAGTTTTTCCAGCGCAGCCGCCCGAAATCCATGGTACCGGTGGCGGTCTCTTTAGGTACTCCGGCCCGGGTTGTTTCCTGATCTGCTGCGGATGCATGGGAGACGAAGGTGGTCTTCCCTGAGTGTTCCGGCCCGGTTACGACAATCTTGGGGGTGTAGAGGATGACCTTTCCTTCGCTGACTGAAAAGGGGATTGACCGGACCGGCAGCGGTGCCCAGGAGGTATGGAGGAGGGTAAAGTAACTGAACTGGGGGAGGGGATGGGATGAAGACCGTATTGTCAGGACGAGATCGAACGAGTGTTCATGGATAAACCGGTCCACGAGCGGGGCTCCTTCAAGGTTGAGGTGCTCCAGGATGAGCGTTGTCTTCCTGTCCTGCCGGGCTGATTCCAGGATGCTGAGGCCGGTCTCGAGGCCGAACTCCTCGTACAGGAGATCGAAGTATGCAAAGATAACATCGACCCCGGATTCCCGGCAGACCTTCTGGATCCGGGCTTTCCAGTCACGGGCTTCTGCGTCCCGTGATGCTGCACCTTTCTGGATCCTCTCCCGGTCAATTGCATCGATGAAGGCCAGTTTGTCTGAACTGAGGGCTTTCTGGTCCCCCTGCAGGGTGATTGCATCATGCCGGAACGCATCGACCGTGGTATTGGGCAGGATGACGAGGCAGGTCATACCTTTTTTGAGTGCGGCGGAGAGGGTCGAGATCATGAAGAGCTGGCCGTTGACCCCGGGCTCCATGCTGTAGAGGACCCTGCTGTCCCCGGGGATCCCGCCCCCCAGCATCTCGTCCAGGGCATGCATACCGGTGGGGATCATGGCAGTATGACCACCTGTCCTTTGGTTACCGTGAACTTGAGCCACTCCCCGGTAACTCCCCGTATGCCCATGATCCGTAAGTAGGTGATATTGTTCTCCATCTTCACTTCGATGACACAGTTCATCAGCTGCTTGATTAAGGAGAGGGTCTTCTCGTCAAACGACTCGCTGTTGAGGAGATAGATGCCGACTCCTTCGATCTTCTTGAGTTTTGCTGTCAGGACGTGAAGGAACTGATAGAGCACTTCGAGCCTGCGGTACATGAGGAGGGTCGAGATCGAGTTCACGCAGAACCGGACCGGCGGGGGAAAAAGGCCAGGCTCGCCATCAGAAAAATCTCCTTCGAAGATGGTCTCTATCATGTTGGAGAACTTGATCCCGATACCTGTGAGATCGGTGGGGCTTGAGACAAACATCAGCCGGGTTGTGTCGGCAATGCTCGGGGTTGAGCTCTTGGTGATGGCATCGATCACCCCGACGAACCGCTTGTCGGCCCCGGCAACCTTGAAATAGTCCACCACTTCGGCTGCACGCTCATTGGTGGAAAGGACAATGGAATATTCGCCCTGCAGCGGTTTGATGAGTGCATAGGCAAGCTGATCGGCATAGCTCATCGGGGGGGCAAGGATGAGGATATTTGTCCCCGCCTCAAATCCTCCGCATACGCTATCGATCTGCTCAATTCCTGTCTTATAATTATACATCTATTGCTTGATCATTTCATGAGAATGCTTATAATCTCTCCTATCAGTAAACGCCAGGATCGCGTCGTGATGATCAAGGTATTTTTACTTCGGCAACCTGGTGGGTCACCCTCGCAGATTTAGGTTTCCCGAAATCTATTTATTTAGGCGACCCTAAATCTAATCACATGACCTCCGAGCAGCTGGAAGAATACCTTGAAAGCATTCTGGATATCGAGACCATTGACGGAATTGCCAAGACCTCCGCGATTGCGAAATGCCTGAAAGTTGCACCGGCCAGTGTCACTGAGGCGCTCCAGGTGCTCTCGGAGAAAGGGTTTGTCCATTACGAACCCTACAAGGGTGCAAAGCTGACGGATCTGGGCCGGGAGATGGCGCAGAAGGTCAAACGCCGCCACCGGCTTCTTGAGGTTTTCCTAACGGATGTTCTTCACATCAACCAGGAGAATGTGCATGACGAGGCCTGCAAGATGGAACACACCCTTTCCGACGAGACGGAATGTGCCCTCTGCAAACTGCTCAAAGCCCCGGCCCGGTGCCCCCACGGCAGCCTGATCGAAGCCTGTAACCGCCAGGTCGAGAGCTGCTCTTCCTGTCTTGAGGGAGAAGGAACTGTTTCCTCCTGCACCCGTGATGAACCTCTTCTCCCGGTCACCACCCTTGCGCCCGGCCAGAAAGGTACTATTGCGTTCATCCGTGGAGACAACAGCGTAGTCCAGCGCTTAACCGACCTTGGTCTTACCCTGCACACCGAGATCCAGCTGATCCGGAAAGCTCCCATGCTCGGGCCGGTTGAGATCGCGGTCCGGAAGACAAAACTTGCCATCGACCATGCCATTGCCGATCATATCTTTGTCACGGCCTGTAAGGAGACGACGGGATGAATGGCTGCAACAACTGCAGCGGATGCCAGATCCCGGTATCGCTCCCGGAACGAAAGGAGGAGTATGTTGTAGCTCTTGCAGGGAATGCGAATGTGGGCAAGAGCGCGATGTTCAACCAGCTCACCGGTGTTGACCAGGACATCGGCAACTGGCCGGGCAAGACCGTTGAGCGGGCCGAGGGGCTCCTTCAGTATCGTGGCCAGCGGATCCGGGTGATCGATCTTCCGGGAATTTACTCTATAACTGCCCTGTCCACTGAAGAGCAGGTATCCCGTGAGTTCATCGCCCACGATCACCCTGACGTGGTGGTCAACGTGCTCGATGCCTCTGCCCTTGAGCGGAACCTCTTCTTTACCCTCCAGCTCTCTGAACTCGAAAGTCCCATGATCCTTGCCGTCAACCAGATGGATCTTGCCACAAAAAAGGGCATAGCCATCGATCTCCGGAAACTCTCCGGTCTTCTTGGTATCCCGGTCATCCCTACGATTGCGATCCAGGGAAAAGGTATTGCGGATCTCTCGGATGCGATCCTCTCGGCCATAGTGACCCGGCCAAAACCTCATACCATGCCGTACGGCAAGGAAGTCGAAGACCGGATTCAGAAGATCATGGCCCTCTTCCCCGCAGGTGTCGGGGGCTACCCTCCCCGCTGGACCGCAATCAAACTCCTTGAGTCGGATTCGGACACAATATGGGAGGCAAAGAAACTGGCCCCGGATGCGGTTGCTGCAGCCGGGGCTTTCCGGCAGGAACTGGAGCGGATTCACGGGGAACCTGCTGCTACCGTCATGAGCAGTGAACGGTACCATGTGGCAGAACAGCTGGTAGCGGAAGTGATGGAGATCCGCCCGCAGAATGAGAACGAGCTGTCGCTGACCGAACGGATCGACCGGCTGGCCCTCCACCCGCTGATCGGGTATATCCTCCTGATCATGGTGATAGGCGGTCTCCTTGTCTGGACGTTCATTGTCGGCGCATGGCTGTCAGAACTCCTCACGGCGTTCCTCTCCGGTATCGCCCCGGTCCAGCCGCTGGTAAAGGGCACGGTTGTCGATGTCATCATCAACGGCGCCTGGACCGGATTCGTGGCAGCCCTCACGCTGATCCTCCCTTACGTGATCCCGTTCTATCTCTTCCTTGCGCTCATCGAGGATTCAGGATTTCTCACCCGCTTCTCGCTGATGCTCGACCAGGGGATGCACAAGATGGGCCTGCATGGCAAGGCCATCATCCCGCTTGTCCTTGGCTTCGGGTGCACTGTCCCGGCCTGCCTCTCCTGTCGGATCATCGAGTCGCCCAAGCAGAAGTTCCTTGCAGCATTCTTAGTCACGCTTGTGCCCTGCTCGGCCCGGACCATCGTCATCCTCGGAGTTGTGGCGCTCTTCGTGAATGTCTGGTGGGCGCTGGCCCTCTACCTCTTTGCCTTCATCCTGATCGTTGTCCTTGGACGCCTTGCGTTCCGTCTCCTGCCCGGCGAATCCGTCGGGATGATCATGGAGATGCCCGATTACCATGTTCCTTCTGTACCCATTGTCCTTGGCCAGACCTGGCAGCGGACCAAGTCGCTCATCTGGATCGTCCTTCCTGCCTACATCATCGGCAGCATCGCGATCACGGCTGCGTTTGCTGCGGGCTTCCTTGAACCGATCAATACAATCCTCTCCCCGATTACGGTCATTCTTCTCGGCCTTCCCGTAATGACCGGCGTGGTGTTCGTGTTTGGCATCATCCGGAAAGAGATGACCATCCTCGCCCTTGCAGCGCTCTTTGGCACAACGGTTTTTTCTACCATCATGACACCGGTCCAGCTCATCGTTTTCGGGCTTGTGGCCATGCTGTATGCCCCCTGCATCTCAACGATTCTTGCCCTGGCAAAAGAGTTCAGCTGGAAACAGGCCCTCGCCATTACAGCTCTTGAGACCGCACTTGCCATTGCGTTTGGGGCGATTGCGTTCCGGTTGCTGGGTCTTTTTATGTAGGAATGCGGCTCTTTCGTGAACCCCTTTTTAACCCCCAAGAATTTTTACTTGGACCCCCAATAGTGGGAGTGCGATGATCTACTGGCTTTACGAGCAGATGCTCCTGCGGCAGCTCCATGACCTGCCGGGCCATGTGTGTTTCATGATAAGCGGCGAGGACATGGCGGATGCACCGGATAACCTGTACCGGATTACCCAGTGGTGCACTGAAATCTCCATGGCAGTGGTAAAACAGAATCCCGCCGGGCAGCCTGCAATCCAGGGCATAACGTTCCATATTGCAACCGATTCCCCGGAGACTATGGAGCCCTACCTTGACGAAATCCGGAAAATTGCCACGATCGCCCGACTGGTTCTCCATGTAGGCGACCGGGAGGAGATTTCTGGCTCCGGTATGGATGTGGTCGTTGCCGTTGGCAAGAGCGGGAGGGAGGAGATCGCCGAATGCATCCGGCGGATGGCTCTGGATAAGGTCTCCCCTGAATCGGTGGACGAGAAACTGCTCGAATCCTATCTTACCTTTAAATACACCCCTGATATTGTGGTCAAGAGCGGCGGGGACCACTTAACCGATTTCCTCATCTGGCAGTCGGTTTATTCAGAACTCTTCTTCTCCGATGTGAACTGGAATTTTTTCCGGAAGGTGGATTTCCTCCGGATTTTACGGGATTACCAGTCCCGTATCCGCCGGTTCGGCAGGTAAAAATGGTTATTTTATCCTTATATTCAGCCAGCAGGGCACACTGTTCACCGTCTTCTCCGCAAGGGCGAACTGGTTTTTCAGGGCAAGAGTGAACCGTCTCCGCTCGGGTACCGGAACAATTTTCCTGTCGCGGCACCAGCGGCAAAAGAGCTCGTAGATTTCATCTTTGGGTAGGGTGGCATCGTCCGGCTCTCCTCTTAAGACTTTTTCCGCAATGAATTTTTTTATGGCATCCTCTTTTCCCCGCTTTCCGGCCACTGGCATCTTATGCTTTGCCGGGATCTTTAGTACGGGTGCAGCGACGGGTTTTTGCTCCTGTTTTGTTTGTGACTTGTCGTCGGAAGATTCTGCGGCAGGACCTTTTGCGATCGGGACAGGAAGGATCTTCTTTGCCCGTTTCACGTTCGTTACGGCTGAAGGATCGTCGGCGTTGATAACGGGATGCTGTGGTGTCTTGAGTTCCCGGACCGGTTTGACCGGTGTTTCGGGTGCCCCATCCGGTGCAATCAGGACCGGCACCGGTGCCGGAAGCGACCCAAGTGGCTGCTGTCGCATATCGATGTTGAGAAGATCGGCGAGTGCCTGGTTGCAGACTCCGTTGATATCAGTCTTGTGCGCCCGTGCACTCTCGAGGATATCTGCCCGCACGAGAATGGTTGTCCGGTGCCATACGGGGTTGTTGTCTTGTATGCCAGTCATAATCGCTCAGGAGTTGATCTGTGCGTAGACTGAAATATAGTTCCCGATTAGTCCCGTTCAACCTGATCTGCGGGATCCCTATCCCCGTGCAGAGATCCGCTGGTCGTAGATCCGTATGGCCCGGAGGAGATCGATCTTCCGGAAAAGTGGCCAGTATGGGGCGCAGAAGTATACCGTGGACTCATGACCGTTGGCAAGCCATGGCAGGAAATTGGACGTGCGGCAGTCGTTCCCGGTCCGGATGATCAGGTCAACCGGCGGAATGCCCCTTCCTCCGTGGAGGTGTTCTTCAACGGTGTGGACGTCAATGGTTTTCGGGTCTGCATGGCTTGTTTCAATCTCGCCTAATATCTCTTTTGCAGCAAGGAGGATCTCGTTCCTGCCCCCGTAGGCAAGTGCGATGTTGAGGCAGAAACCATTGTAGTCTTTTGTTGCCTCTTCTGCTGCGTTGACCGCCTCCCGCAGGTCGTCCGGGAGCAGCGAGCGATCCCCGACCATCTGGACGCGGATCTTGTATTTTGTCACCCTCTCATCTCTCAATACGGATGTGAACTTTTCCTTGAAAAGGGTAAAGAGGTGGGCGACTTCCTCTTTGTTCCGGGAGAAATTCTCGGTTGAGAACGTGTACAGGGTGATATGCCGGATCCCGAGATCATGGGCCCAGTCCAGCATCTCCTCGGTCCTGTCTGCCCCGGCCCGGTGCCCGCTCGCCGTATCGAGTCCCGCTTTTTTGGCATACCGGCGGTTCCCGTCCTGGATGATGGCAATATGGTTTGGCACGTGTGTACACTGCATCCGGAGGATTCGCTCGTACAGGGACTCCATCACCGAGCGCAGGATCATACCGGTGTCAGCTCCACGATCATCCCGCCATTCGGGTAGCGTTCGATGACATACTTGTTCCCCTTCACGTCTGTGGACGATTCCGTGAGGATCCACCAGGGGAGTTCAATGCGGTCGCTGAAGACCTCGAAGCTCCCCGGTTCGAGTTCCCGTTTGAGGATCTCTGCGGATGCGTCCCCATCCTCGCCGAATTCCAGAACCCCGTAGACGATGGTCCCGTCCTCGGTGATTTCATCGAAGGGGCGGGCGGTGTTCTCCGCGATCCTCTTCAAGCGTTCGCGGAGCTGGACCGAATCCTTGAATGCGGAAGAGCACCAGTGGACTTTCTCGTGCCGGCATAACTCCTCTGCCCAGCCTTTGGCTCCTTCAATGGCATTGTGCAGGTTGTCGGCAAGCTCGTATCCCCGCTCGCGCATGGCATAGGCATTGGTATCCCCCCATTCGAGCTCGTTGATGTTGAGGAAGTCCAGGTACGGCAGTGCCGCTGCAAGGTGTTCGAGCCCGGGGAGGGCCGGCACCTCGATCCCGATATCAAATCCCATGGCTTTTGCGTGCTGTGCCGAGATGATATAGTCGGTTTCGGCTATCTTTTCCCAGCACTCCTGCGGCGGGTGGAGCCGGATCTCGTCCACGAGTCCCTGCATAGCCGCCAGCTCTTCATCGGTCGGGGCTTTTCCTGTGTAGAGGTGGATCTGGTGTTCCGGCCCGAAATGCTCCTTGAGCAGCCGGCAGTAGGCGGTCACCTTGTCGAGGCAGAGGAGCGGCTCCCCCCCGGTAACGCCGGTGCCGAGCGCACTCATGTTCTCCGCCTCTTCGATTATCTGGCTTGGGATGTCGACAGGGCGATCATTTGCATATACCGTATCGGTACCTTTTCGTTCGCTGGAGAGTGGGCAGTACCAGCAGGTGCGGTGGCATCGTCCCGTAACAAAGAGAACCAGTTTTGCGCCCTGGTGGCAGAGGATACAACCGCGGGAAAGTGTCATTCTTGTGCTCCCCGGTCGCGGAGGAACCGGACCGGTTTTAAAAGTAATCGTACTATTATGTCCTGTGGCTTCAAAACCCTTCTGCGAAGTCTCCACCGTACGTGGCGGCTTAAGCAGGACCGGAAACCCATGGGTGTTTTTATGGTTTTGACCGGGTAAAAATATGCATGATTGCTGAAATAATCCGTGAAAAGAAGCCGGGGGATGAGGGCGCTTTCTCCTGTGTTGTGCTCTTTCTCACGTCCCGGCTCTTTGGAGGCTCTGGTGTTTTCTCTTTGTGCACGGTGCTGGTAGTTTTAGTTTTTTGCTCTGTCCTGATCGAACGAGTGCCCTGTTCTTCCCTGGTCACGGGTGATGGCTGCACAACCGGTTCCTGAGTCTGGGTCGGCACCTTTTGCATTGGAAGATGCAAACTGCCATGATCCTCCTGCGGGAGGACCGGGAACTGCACCGGAAGTGCAGACTCCACGGTATTAATCGGTACGGGATCCCGCTCGTCTCCAGACTGATGTTCCGAACGGGTTATTGCAGGCGGATTGTTGAAGGTTGTTGTCTCGTTACTACGAGCGGCATCCGCTGATCCGGAATCGCCCGGTTCTCGTACCGGGATGGAATGGGATTCCAGGACAGCGGAAAGTATTGTGCCAGCAGTGGTATCCCGTTCTGGACTCATGGGAGTGAGGTTGTTAAAAGAATGATCCGGACCACCTTTATCCGCCCCTTCCGGACTTCCCATACCAAGCCGGCACTCCATGAGTGCCGGTGCAGTTGTTTTAGTCTCAACGGGAATGCTGCCAGCAACCTCCTGTTTCTCCCTTGTTGCTGGCGGTGTCCGCTGCTCCTCCGGTATGACCCTCTGGGATACGTGGCCCACCTCCCCGGAGGGTTCTCCTCGTGACACTTCAGGATTGATCTCTGCCAATGTGATCTCCCGTTCAGCAACAGGAGTTACCAGGGAGTTCCCCCGCAGTGCGATCTCTTCGGCCAGGATCGAATTTTCCTGTATGCGGGAGTGTATCATCTCAATCGTTCGCTCGATCTCCCCAACCGGTGTATCCCTTCGTTCCGTGCCGAGCTGCTGCTGGAGGTTGGCAATAAGGCCATGATCCACCTCGATTGTTGCCATGAGTCGCGTATATTCCTCAATCTCTTCCGTATCGAGTCCTGCATGTCTCCAGAGCTCAAGGTTTTTCCGGCAGGTCTCCTTGCGCGAGAGAACCTTTGCAATGGTCTCCAGGAGATCTCTCGGGCTGACCGGCTTTGTTATATAATCATCGATATGCGGGTGCGGTGTCTCGGCTTCGAAGGGACTGATCTTTTTTGCCGAGAACATGATGACCGGGATGAAGCGGGTTACCGGGTTCTCCCGGATATGCAGCAGCGTCTCCCAGCCATCCATGGGTTCCATGAGAATATCGAGAATGATGATATCCGGACTCTCTTTTTTCAGGAGTTCAAGACACATCTCGCCTCCGGAAGCGACGATCGTCCGGTAATTCTTTTTTAAGAGAGATGCAAGGCCCTCGGTGATGAAACTGCTGTCATCAACAACAAGAACGGTCTGGGTCAATTGGATCTCTCGTATCTGGTGATCATTATTCCTGAAGGGGTGTTGGTTCCGGGCCGGCGGGATTGAGTTTTTGCAATACCGGCTGTCCGCTCGATAAAACGGATTTTTGTAGTATTTCCATGATGCAAATCTTCGCAGGTATCCGTGAACGCGCGCTCTAGAAGCAGTGTTATCGTGCCTTGTATTAATACCCCTGATAAATCCGCGGGTCCGGCGATATCGCATTCCTGTTGGTATCGTCATTCCCCGCAAATTCAATGCCGCTTCTTGAGGAGAATGTACGACTATCTTTATAAACCAAGCCATACACGGAGTACTGGAATATGAGGGATCCAGCTGCACAAAAAAGAACTGACCTTGCCCTGTCGGAGGTTATCGGGTTTGTGCTGATAATAGCCCTGATTGTGATTGTCGCGTCCCTCTATCTCACCTACGGTGTCCCGGCGCAGGGGCGTGAGAATGAGATCCTCCACATGACCGAGGTCAAAGACGAGTTTGTCTCCTATAAACTCAGTCTCGACTCGCTGTTCAACAACAACAAAGTCGGAACTTCGGTGAGCAATTCTTTTAATCCCGGCACGACCGGTGGATATTCGCAGGGAATGATGGGCTTCATTCCCATTATGAGCCCGGTGGGATCGTCTGGGCTTATCACCATCAATGATCCGGTTCACAATGAGGTTCTTACCATTCAATCGCAGTCCCTTATTGTCGATCCTTCCAATCGCACCGTTACTGAACTGCCATCAACAGGAACTCCGCAGAGAATTATGAACCGTCCCCAGAATCTCTATGTAAATATCTCCGTCAGTGCGGGAACTGACCTGACCTCAACGAGGTACGGGACCCAGGTGAGCGGAACCGGGTGGAAAGCCGTGGTGAATCTTACTCCCCGTCTGACAAATTCCCCGACAATAGCCAACCAGTCTTCAAGTACCTGCCCTCAGGGAACGCAGTTGACCGGGACGAGCGGAACTGGATCCGGCATGTTATACTATTGCATGAATCCTGTAGGGGGACTTGTTTATAATGGAACTGACATTGGCGTTACGGTGATCAAAGGCAGCAGCACCACCCTTCAGGATCTTCCCGTTTTCAGGACAATCTCCCCCGGTAGAACATACACGGTTGACCTGATGGATCCTGCCTATGGCCTGGAATCTGTCATGATTTATCCCGATAACCTCTCACTTTCCAATACGTATACCTCGACGGGTATATCCGGTAGCGGGAATGCCACGTATGGCTACCGTGAGATGACCTACAATATGCCTCCGGTTGCACTTGGATCCCTTGAGTACCAGGCTCAGAACAGTTACTGGATCCCCCAGACCTATTATTACCAGATGGGGGGGGTGTTCCTTGCCCAGTATGACGGGAATGTCACCTGGAAACTCCCCCCGGCAATCAGTATTTCAAATGATACGGTCGATAACACCATCAAGGTTCTCAACATCAATGTCCTTGCTTTTGAGAGTAGTGCCAGCGGCAAGATTGGCGGCAACAGCCCGGTCCAGATCAAGACCACCCTCAACCGTATGTCGCAACTACCCTACGCCTCCGTCAGCCCTGGGAATGGCAACACAAAATCGATCCGGCTTGCGCTGAACACAACCGACAACCAGTCCCGAACCCTGTGGCAGAATTATTTCAACTATATGGTAAAAACGAACGCTGTTTCCGGCACGATTGCCGGTACTGTAGGAAATGAGACCTATATTGTCATCAACAGCGCTGACCCGAACCGGTATGGCATCAATGTTGTTGCCTGGAATGCTTCCTATACTCCCTCGGTCCAGGGCGTAGGCGGGATTGCCCAGTGACCCGGTGGAGGGAGGGTGATTCCGGCGTATCCGATACCCTGGGGGCTGTTATCCTCGTAGCCGTTGTGGGTCTGGCAGTATCCCTTGTCGGTCTCGCCATCGTATCCCCGCCGTCTCCCCAGAACCCAGCGGTATCGGCAGAACTCATAACCTTCGGGAATACCATTCAGCTGCGTCACAATGGTGGCGATCCTCTTATGAGGAATGATCTGAAGATTCTTGTGGATGGTGCCGACCTCACCGGCTCGTTTCTCAAGGGGGATGGTGGTACCTGGTCGGTCTGGTCCATAGGAGACACCCTGACGTACAACGTTCCTGTTGGGCAATCCCGTCCAAAGAACATTCAGCTTGTATATACAGGAGTGCCGTCGGGAAGTGTCCTCCAGTCGTGGGTTGTTCCATAATCCGGATCGGGTTCTGTATCCCTCATACCCACCAATCCCCTCCGTTTGTCACAGTCATATCTATCCTCTTCGGCATGCATGACGGTCTCCTTTCCCGTGCAATTTACTGGCATTTCCGCCGGGCCGTTTTTCTACGATCTTGCATCTGTTTGTTTATTGGATGCGGGAAGTGCCGGGCCACCCTTTAAGGTCTCCATTTCTCCTGGGGGTGGGGCAGCACAATCTGAAAAACTGATGGTGATGGGGTTTCTCCCGGGTTCAACGGTATGATCCCGGTGTGGGGATTCATTACGCCCTGGTTTTACCTTTTGATCCCCTCCACAACAGTTAAGAATTGCTATCCGCTTAGTACACCCTACAGAAAAGTATTCAATCCGGTAATCAGAGCACCATCCAGCGGATGTCAGGAGAAAAAAACCATGCAGAAATTCAAATCCGGTTACAGACACGATTCTGCCGTATCAGATATCATCGGTGCAATCCTGCTCGTATCTGTTGTAGTTATCGCAATTGCGGTCATAGCGGTGTTTATCACCTCTCAGCCACCCCCACAGAATATCCCCGCGGTCAGCGCCGCCATCTCCAGCACCGGAAATACCCTGCATATTTACCATGCCGGTGGGGATTCCCTGCCGATTGGTGAGATGGCGATCCTCTTTGACGGGAGCAGCGTCAACCGGAACTCACTCTTTTCCAATGATGGCAATCCTTCGTGGACCAGCTGGAGTATCGGGCAGTCGCTTGATTACACGGTTCCCGCAGGCACTCCCCTTCCCGGCAAAGTCCAGATCATTTATACCGGTACCGGTTCAGGAAGCATACTTGCCCAGACTGATTTCAATGCCGGGGCCCTGACAACCGGCCCGACCTGGACCTTTACCGGCACTACTACTGCAACAACGACAAGTACCTCCTCCACAACAACAACAACCCCCACTCCCATCCCACTCCCGGTTGCAAACTTCACTGCCGTTCCCGCGGCCCCGCAGTCGGGCTATATTCCGCTTACGGTACAGTTTACGGATGCATCAACGGGATCCGTAGCAGCGTGGAACTGGTCCTTTGGCGATGGTAATTCATCGCTGGTACAGAACCCGGCACACATCTATGTCTCGCCCGGAAACTACTCGGTGAGCCTGACCGTAACAAATGCATATGGCTCCAGTACCAAGACCCGGGCGGACTACATCTGGGTAACCAAGATCCCCTTTGTTACGTATGTCATTGAGGACGATGTCTTCGTCTACGGAGAACAGTTAAGCTTCTCCGGTGCCACGGTATCCGGGCCCGATGCCACCGTAATCCTTACCGATTCGCTGACAACGACTGATCTTAACGGGGGCACCTCAATAGCGGTCCACACCCTGTACGTGGATGGGGATGTTACTCTCGACGGGGGAAGTGCCGGACTGGGATCCCAGAGCAATCCCGGGAACATCTATGTCAACGGGAATATGAACCTCCTGAATGGTGCACGGGATATCTATGGGGACGTTTATGTCAAGGGCAATTTCAATGTAAAAGATGCACGGATACATGGGAATGTGTACGTGAATGGCGATCTTACCCTTGGCTGGACACCCACGCTTGACAGCAATTCACATATTTATTACACGGGTTCGCTGAATGCCCCTTCATATTATTATACGGATATTCTGTCCAAATGCATCCACCAGAGTACCGTACCGGGATTTACCATGCCGGATACGGCGCTGCCCTCAACAAAAACTGCAGCTTTTTATGCGGAGCGGGGATATGTGACCAGTGGCCTTCTTGCAGACAATCTGAAAATATTTGCCGATAGTTATTCCTCTACTGCCTGGAGGCCATCTGCATCGAATGTGGTAATTATTGCGAGAACCGGCGATATCACGATTACCGGACTTGGCGGGAGCGGCGTGAGTGGGGTCTTGTTTGCCCCCAACGGGAAGGTAACTTTTTCAGGAGGATCCTTTACCGGTGTGGTGATCGCCCGCGATGGCTTCGATGTCACAAGTGGCGGGACGCTGGTGACATTTACCAATCTTGAGGACTATTTCGCCAGCTCTGCCGATTATCCCTTCTGATTTTTTTCTGACTGAGCCCGGCGTATCCCCATGAGGAGCGGATACATAATCCAAATCTGCGTCTGCAGGGATTGGGCCGGTTATCCAGGTTTTAAGGGCCCAACACTCTGAACCCATGGTGTAATATCTGGTTTTTTAACAAATGGTATCCGTAACCCTGTTTTTATCCGAGGGTATCCTTTCGGGAACGATACTAATACTTATATAATCCCAGCCGCAGACGAATTATTGAATTATGAGGGTTCCATCTTCACGAAAACAGAATGACACTGCCCTGTCTGAAGTTATCGGTTTTGTTCTTATTCTCGGTCTCATCGGGATCGTTGCATCCTTATATCTCACGTATGGTGTCCCGGCACAGGGACGTGAAGATGAGATTACCCACATGAATGTGATCAAGGATGAGTTTATCGGCTACAAACTCAGCCTGGATTCCCTGTTCACTAATAAGCAGGTCGGCCTGACCATGAGCGATTCCTTCACGCTCGGGACAAAGGGGGTATTTACTGAGGGTATGATGAGTATTGTCCCGGTCATGAACCCTGCGAGTTCCGGTGGTATTATTGCCATCAACCAGAGAACTGCGACTCCAGAAACCCTGACCCTGTCCTCCCGCTCCTTCATCCTCAATAATACGGTGAAATACAGTACAGACCTTCCCGCCACGGCCAAAAATACACCGGGTCATATCTATGTCAACCTCTCAAATATCCAGTCCTCGGATCTTTCCGCCAACGGGAACTTCGGGGCAACGGTAAATACAACGTCATGGGTTGCGTATGTAAATTTTACACCGGAAACCTCGTTCTATCAGAATTATTTTATGCCAACTAATCCCCAGGCAGCATGTGTTCCGGCACAAAATCAAAATGGAACTGCCATTTCTGTGTGGAGCAATGGGAATTATGGATGTCTCGTTCCGATGAATGCATACGCGTACAATGGTACGGATATCACCGTCACCGTCAAAAAGGGTGGCATCATCACGATGCAGAATTATCCGGTGTACCGGAATATACGTGCCGGCACCACTTACACTATCGATCTGATGGATGAATCGTATGGGCTGAAGTCAGCTACCGTTCCCCCGGTTACTGTCGGCATTACCCGGGACAAACCCCTGGGCTCCATCACCGCCACGGGAAATATCAGTTATGATTACGCGGAAACAAATCCGTATACGGTCTCTCCCATTCCCCTTGGAGCCGTAGAATACCGCTCCCAGAACAACTACTGGATCAACCAGAACTACTATTATCAGCTTGGGGGCGTATTCCTTTCCCAGACCGATGGCAATACCTCGTATAAACTCCCTCCGGAGATCACCTTCTCCTATAATAACGTCTCAAACATCGATACGTCAAAGAACATTGTGACCGTGAATATCAACGCCCTTACCATTGACCCCAACAACCGTGGTGTTGTTGGTGGCAACAGCCCGGTCCAGCTGAAGAGCCGGCTGACCAATATCACCCCCTTACCCTATGCGTATACACCAAACAGTGCGAATACCAAATGGATCCGGATCGGTGTCAATACACCGGATCCCCAGGCCCAGGCAATGTGGAAGAACTATTTCAACTATATCGCAACCGTTGCCGGCGTTCCTAACTTCCAGGTTAATCAATCAGGAACGGAAGTATTTATCCGGATAAGGGGTCTTTGTGATGATGATGTTTCTACCTGTCCATCTCCCGATATCAATGTGATTGCATCGCAGGCATTCTACTCGGAAACAATCCATGGGATTGGCGGAACAATGCAATGAACAGGTGTCACCAGGAAACCGGGGTAACTGACCTCCTTGGCGCGCTCATGCTGGTATCCGTGCTCACGATTGGCATCAGTATTGCCGCCGTGACAATCATGGCCCAGCCCGAACAGACGATCCCATCCATGACTGCCGACGTGATTCATGTTGGTAACAACATCCTGGTCTCCCATAATGGCGGTAATACGCTCCCGAAAGCCGAGCTGGCGATTATCGTTGATGGTTTGGATAAAACAAACCAGTTCACCACCCTTGATGGTGTCGGGTGGTCAAGTTTTTCCGTCGGTGATACCCTCAAGTATACCATACCTGGTGGAGAGCCGACACCGGTTACTATCTCCTTTGTCTATAACGGCTCTGTCACCCATGTTATTCAGTCCGTTTATGTCTCTGCGCCGGTAACTACCCTGCCGCTCTACCACAGCCTCGTTGCATCGGCAGGAAGCGGCGGGACGATCAGCCCGGTCGGGAACGTACTGGTGAACCGCGGTGCCAGCCAGACCTATGCGATAACTCCTTTGGCAGGGTATCATGTCAGCAATGTGCTCGTTGATGGCGTGTCGCAGGGTTCTGTAACCAGTTACTCGTTTACGAATATTGTGGCCGATCATACGATTGCTGCCACGTTTGCAATCAACACGTATACGATTGCAGCATCCGCGGGAAGCGGCGGGACGATCAGCCCGTCCGGAACAATAACCGTAAACCAGGGTGGCAGCCAGACGTTTGCGATAACACCGGATACCGGGTATCATATTACGGATGTACTGGTGGATGGCGTATCGCAGGGAGCAATCAGCAGCTACTCATTCACGAATGTCGTGAGCGGGCACTCGATCTCGGCTTCGTTTGCGATCAACACGTATACGATCACTGCATCCGCGGGAAGCGGTGGGACGATCAGCCCGTCCGGGGCAGTACTGGTTAACCATGGTTCCGACCAGAGCTTCACGATAACTCCGAATTCCGGGTATCTGATCAGCAATGTGCTGGTGGATGGCGTGTCGCAGGGAGCAATCAGCAGTTATCCGTTCACGAATGTTGCAGTGAATCATACGATTGCAGCCTCGTTTATCGCAGCTCCTGCATTTGGCAGTATTTCTCCTGCAACCGGTCTCTTTGTGGGTGGCACCAGTGTCACGATCACCGGGACCGGCTTTACCGGGGCAACGGCAGTAACCTTTGGAGGTACGGCGGCCACTTCGTTCACGGTTGCCAGCGGCACCTCGATCACCGCAGTTACTCCTGCGCATGCTGTGGGGGCTGTTGATGTTGTTGTCACGGCGCCCGGTGGATCCGTAACCGGGACGGGGGCATTTACCTACAGGGATTACATCATCCGGTCATTCACAAATACCGGAGACAGTTCCTGGATCGTGCCCTCCGATGTTACAACGGTTCAATACCTCGTGGTGGCAGGGGGCGGTGGTGGCGGGTGGAATGGCGGCGGTGGTGCAGGGGGCCTCCTCGCAGGTACCTTAACCGTTACTCCGGGTGATGACATTTCGGTGTATGTCGGGTCCGGAGGGGACGGTTCAACCGCTTCAGATTCCCGCGGTTCAAATGGAGAGATCTCTGAATTCGGGACTATTACCACAACCGGTGGCGGTGGTGGCGGCAGCTGGGATGGCACTACCCGCGGAAGAAACGGTGGTTCCGGCGGTGGTGGCGCAATGAGCGGTGGCAGCGGTGGATCAGGTACCAGCGGTCAGGGGAACAGTGGAGGTGCGGGGGCGAGAAACAACGGGTATACAAGCAATGGCGGCGGTGGCGGCGGTGCCGGTGTTGCCGGTACTGCTGCCACAAACTCTGTTGCCGGTAATGGAGGCGCAGGTGTCTCATCATCCATTTCCGGGTCATCGGTATACTATGCAGGGGGCGGTGGCGGCGGTGCCAACTCCCAGTATACCGCCGGCAGCGGCGGCAGCGGCGGTGGCGGAAATGGTGGCGATGGCTATGCCGGATCAAACGGAGTATCAAATCGTGGCGGTGGCGGTGGTGGGGGTAGTTTTTACACCTGGAGCTGGACGGGCTACAATGGGGGCAATGGCGGATCCGGTATCGTCATCATCAAGTATTGATTGGCCGTTGCCGAAGGATGGGCCGATTACCGGCGTGAGGTCAGACCCTCCCGTTGTTCATTCCCTTGCCCCGGTGTCGGGATACGATCCCCTCTTTTAACAGAATTTACTCTTTCTGGCGTTTTATGCAGATGGTGGATTTTGTGTGGCTCCAGGCCCTGACGGGAGCTGATCCGGTGGATGAAGGTTATGCAAAAAAGGAGGGTTTTCATCCATTGCAGCGGGGTGATATCAGGTGGCCCGTGCCGGCAGCCCATCAACCCAGGTCCTGACCCGCAGGCGAATACGGTCATCATTATACGATGACAGGGTCACCCGGTTCCGGGCAATACTCAGGAAAAAGAGTTCATCGCCTGGATCATGGCACTTCAGCGTGACAGAATAAAGATCGGCTCCCGGGAGATGCTTTACTTTCCCGCAATGCGCCGCGATATTGGCCATGTTGGAGATGACGGCAGCGATGCCGCACTCATAGCCCTCAATGGAGTTGTACACCTCGGAACCACTCCCGATTCGTTTCCCTTTTGCATCCATATATGCGAATTTCGCCGTATACATCTCCCGAACCACATCGACCGGCGGGTAGTGCCTTGCCACACTCCGGTAGGATGTGCATTCCAGTGCGTTTGTCAGAACAAGTGACCGGATGACGCCCTCGAACGTCTTAATGTCTGAAACCGGGTCTTTCAACCGGATGACGGTACTTTTTGTCCCGGGCTTAACACGAAACAGTGTCATATTGTATGTCTCCGAACCATCTGCTGCAGTACTCCGGGTGTCTCTCCCGCGATGACCCGTGCCCCCCCGCAGGGAGCCCGAAAAAGTGCATCGAGTCCTTATGCATGAGAATGAATGGGTCCGATAAATCCTTGGTGGTTGGACGAACGATTGTAAATTTTGGTCACGCAGATGAATTTCCAATGGAGACCTGCGGCTCCTTTCTCCTCTTTCCATTTCAGATCTGCCCTATTTTCAGTTGTTAATTTTACGAATAGTCCCGGCCTGTGATGATCTTTTGGAGTGTGCGACCTACTGCCTGGAATTCATTTGTACCCGTGCGACCCCCAGGTAACACTTTTAAAATCTCATAGTATTTTTACGTAAGAATGGGTAATTTTTACGACTCAAATCGTGTTCATTCGCAGTGACCAGAATCGCGTGTTTGAATCAAAGGGGTCACATGGGTACATTTTGTTTTTACCACAGATTTTCTGAAAAATATGGCATGACCCTGTCAGATCCTGTCCGTACAATAATAAAAATCCGGCATATGAGTGGTATCTCCTTAAAAAAAACTGACCCGTGGCCCCATAATGCCGAGAATATACGGCGTTTTGCCACCGGGTACCCGTTGATGATGGGGCCGATCCACGATCCGGCCATGCTTGGTTAAAATCTCCCCACGGTATGATCCCGCACCCGGGATCGCGGAAATAGAACAATAGCCGGTTCCCTTTATGCTGATCAGATCCGTTTTCTGATCCCTTGCAACTGTCACCCCTTATGGCGTGTCAGGAACAACGGTCCCCCCAGGGGAATCCCGATGGGATCTTCCCCCAAAGGCAGCCTTAAGATATATGGTTGTAATACATAAGCATTATAATTCAGGGATGAGCATTGTGAAATTCTGTCACCATATGGTTGCGAATCGTGAATCCGGAGTCTCGGATGTCATTGGTGCCATTCTGCTCGTCTCTGTTGTCGTCATTTCTATTGCGGTTATCAGTACGACCGTCCTCACCGGGGGAACCCCCGAGAAAATACCCTCCGTGGAAGCGGTGATCTCCAATCTCGATCGTACTGTCTTTGTTTATCATAATGGGGGGGATATCCTCCAGAACAATGAAATTACTATTCTTGTCAATGGTCTGGACAAGACCGGCTCCTTCTCCAAGAATAGCGATTCCAGCTGGAAAACCTGGTCTGTTGGCGAATCGCTGGTTTATACAGCCCCCGAGTCCGATACGATCTCGGAGGTTAAGATCATTTATACCCGCGGCTCCTCCGGCGGCTCTCTTGCTGCAGCACAGTTCGGGCCCGGTGGCCTGCCCACGCAGGTTCCGGTAATCTATCCCCCGAGCGCAAGTTTCAATGGAACGCCGACAACCCAGTTTGCCGGGTATCCCGTGGTCTTTGCGGATACTTCGATCAACAGCCCGTCATCCTGGCTCTGGGACTTTGGCGATGGCACGAATTCAACACAACGGAATCCTTCCCATACCTATGCTCTGCCCGGTACCTATTCCGTCACCCTGACCGCGACAAATAGTGTGGGCAGCAGTACTGCAACCAGGGCGAATTACATCACGATAACCCCACCGCCCCCGGTTGCACTATTCAGCGGCACACCCGTTTCAGGGACGCTCCCGCTTACCGTTGCGTTCACCGACAGTTCAACCAATTCTCCCACAATCTGGTCCTGGAATTTCGGCGATGGCGGAACCTCAAACGTTCAGAACCCGTCTCACACCTATGGGGCTCTGGGCACCTACAATGTGACCCTGACGGTGACCAATGGCTATGGCAGCAATTCTACAACGAAGCTTAATTATATCACAGTAAGCCCCCAGCCCCCGGTGGCCAGTTTCACTGCGCAGCCCTTCTGGGGTGTTTCATCCCCCAATATCACCTTCACGGACACATCGACAAATTATCCTACCTCATGGTCCTGGAATTTCGGCGATGGCGGGACCTCCACCTTGCAAAATCCATCTCATATTTACACACAGCGGGGTTACTACAACGTATCCCTGACCGCATCCAATGCCGGTGGCAGCGACAACGTCACTTATATCAATTATATCATCGTCGGGCAATACGTGTCGGGATGGCGTGCCAGGTATTACAGCGTTGAGCAGTCCTGGGACCAGGCGAACCTGGCATTTACCAATAATCCCCCACGGATCCACTTTGCCAACAATATTGCCCTTACCAATTACTCGTACCTGTCGAGCGATATCCCCGACTGGCCGTTCCCCTATCTCGGCTTTACGGAGTACTACTCCTGCGAGTATGACGGATTCATCAATATTCCCACAAACGGTACCTACACCTTCTACATGTGGTCCGACGATGGAGCAGTACTCACGATTGATGGTTCGACAGTAATAGACGACAATAATCTGCATGCCCCAAGAGAGAGTACCGGATCGGTGTACCTGACAAAAGGGTATCATCCGATCAATGTCAAGCAGTGGAACCATGCAGAAGCTGCGGTCATATCCCTGGAATACTCCGGGCCGGGCATATCCCGGACCTATGTGACCGATGTCTACCGTATCGCGGCGGTGTATGCTCCGACTGCTGCATTCTCTGCGTCGCCCACCTCAGGATGGACGCCCCTTGCGGTTACCTTCACGGATGAATGCAACACTGATATCAACCATCCGACAACCTGGTCCTGGAGTTTTGGCGACGGGGATATCACGTACCAGACCCGGCAGAACCCGGTCCATACCTATAACACTGCAGGTGTTTATTCCGTATCATTGACCGCTACCAATGACGGCGGGAGCAGTACCGTCACCAAGACGAATTTAATTACGGTGAGATCCTCCACGCATACCATAACACCGTCAATCAGTTCAGGATCAAGCTATGGATCAATATCCCCAGGCTCCGCCCGGACCGTCGCGGATGGAGGAACGCAGGCTTTTACAATTACACCTAATTATAATCGATATATCACCAGTGTGACCGTAGATGGTGTTGCTTTATCCGGCTTCCCCAAAGCCGATAACGTTGCTTACACGTACACCTTCACAAATGTTATCGTCGATCATACCATATCAGTCGTGTTCCATTACTGAAATCAAATAATACCCACCCATTAAAAATTTACCTTCAATCCTGTTATTGCACAATTAATGGGTACCTGGTGGGGTCTCACGGAAGGGATTATACCCGAAAATGTACTTTTTCCCCGTCTGGGTAGATACAAAGGTGAATACTATTCACTCAATTACCAACACGAAGAATCTTTTACCCTGTTGAACCTGTCGTGAACGGAAGTTTGCATCTGAACCTGATATCCTTCTTCTTCTCGATCTTCCCGTAAAATGGCTATCCGATGTGCGGCAGGGAATGATACCATAAAAAAGAATATAGGCAACTGATATAACAGTGAAATATGCATTTACTCTCGTCAAAATCCCTTTTTATCATTGTTGCCTGCATTGCGCTGATCCTGGTTGCCGGATGCACATCGCCTGCGAGTACTGCGCCGGCCACACCAACAACTGCTCCCGGCGAAACACCCACAACTGTGCCAACAACCATACCCACGAAGGTACCAACAACTGCACCAACGCCGATTTACGTTGTTCTGCCCCCCTCGTAACAGATGTCATCCATGACAGCGAAGGCTATTCCCCGTATTGTGGGGCACTCCCCATTTTTCCCAAAAGGGGGTAATCCCTTACACCGTTTTGTGGAACTCTACGTTCCCCTTCGGCCGGGTCGTATTCCCGTACGAAACCAGCGTCCCGTCCTTGTAGACCTGAACAACCATGTTCATAGTCGAATTGTCGCTTTTTTCCAGGGTTCCTTCAACCAGACCGTCTTTCATTGGTATCTGGTAGAACTGGTCCCCCGAACTTTCGACCTGCCTCCAGTTTCCATTTGAACCAATAGATCCGGCAAACGTTCCCGGATAGGCAACCCGGACCCACACCCCGGTTGACGGTACCGTCCGGAGGGCAAGGGATGTCTCCGGCGTGGGTATAACCACCACTGCCTCCGGTGTTGGTGTGACTACCAGCCCGTTCCATTGTGCAGGCCCGACCGGTACATGAACATCAATCGTGCCGAAGGGCCTCGTGGTATTGATTGCAGATACAAGGGACCCGCCATTATAGATGGCAATCTCCAGCATATCTGCAGAACCGTCACCTTTCTCAACGGTACCGTCGATTGTAGCATCGTGGAACGGTAACGGGACAAACCGGGTCCCGGAATTGTTCACCGCATACATCCGTCCCTGAGCCCCGAGAGACCCGGAATAGTTCCCCGGGTATGTTATCTTTGCCCAGATCCCATTCACCGGAATACTCATTTCCCCTGTAGTATTGGCGGGTGTGGCTGAGGGCGTGGGTGTGAGCTGGACCTCCGCGGTGGTTTCAGCCGGCACCGGTTCAGCGGTAGTGACCGCAGTCGGCGCAGGGGTAACCACCGGGACCGGGGCATTCTTGTTTTTCAGTACCTGTCCGGCAATGAATGCACCAACGATGAGAACGGCAATAACCACGAGAACGATTGCAACCGTGGTAAAATATGACTTCTCCTGGGAGTTCTCCGGGGGGAGCTGCTTGAGTTTCCGGTAGTTTCCGGTCAGGGTCCGGTCCGATGCTGTGCGCTCGTCTTTTGGTTCTTCATCCACCTGGAGACTGGCGCTCACGGCTGAAACGCGGCTCATGGGTGTTGTTGCGCTCAAAAGGCCGGTGTTCTGGAAGGGGACGTTCTGCTCTTTGAGGGCCGTTATACATTTCTCAAGGTCCCGGATATTCTGGCCGGCGGACTGGTAAACAAAAACGAGTTCTACTGACTCTTGTTCTTTATCCGGCCTGGTGGAGGTTATGGTAAGAACCGGTTCGTGTATGCTGTTTACACCTGAAATGACAAGGGTGATGTCAGTGTACTGGCACTCCCAAAAGACCCTGCCCGTTTCACGTTCTGCAAGAAGAATACGTCTGCTGGTAAGAATTGCTTCCGACCGGGTGCCGGCAACAATGATCTTTGGTATTTTTTTCTGGATGGACTCGTCACTGCCCAGGTTCAGATCGTCCATTGCATCACAGATACTGTATTTATCCTCAATAAATATTAACCCGGGGGAGCCTTTGCCTTGGTTTTTGCCGGACTGTTCATAGAAAACCGGCAAAAAGATATCCCCGGGAAGCCCGGTCCGGTGTTCCTGCTCTGTTTTCTATAATCCCGATCACGGACGGGACGGACGCAACGTTTTCCGGCTCGTGCGCATCCCCGCCATACTATCGCAGATCAAATCCATCCCTCTTATGGCGTATCGGGATTCCGGCCGGATATTATCGTATTCCTGCTCACCAGCAGGTTGTAAGCATTGTGGGTTTTGTTGTACCGCACGATCACTCCCTTCATCTCGAGGAGAGATCCATAGGGTGCTTTTGTGATCGCATCATTTTCCGGGGTAATGTGGTAGGAGGGAAGCACTGCATAGACCGGTGTCTTTGCCGTTCCGTCGCAGATTTTATACACGTGGTTCCGGGCGCTGCCCAGCTCCCCGCTCATTTTCACGCCGGCAGCATTGACCCGTTTTTCCACATGGTGGGTGAGCTTGGAGAACCGGATGAATTTCGATTCGGCAGGAAGGCGGCAATGCTCTTTTGTTTTTGGATCTTTACTGAGAATCGCATAGCTGTACTTGATATCGGTATTCACGAACCGGAACGACTCCTCGCACCGGGCCAGCGTTTCCATGAGCCGGGTCATCTTTATTGCCGGCTCTGCCTTGAAACTCCAGCAGCGCGGGGCCGTACAGGGTGTGCCCCAGATGAACGAGCACGGGCTTGCGATAAACAGGCCTTTTGCATGGAGTGCCACGGTAAGGGATCGCATCCGGGTTGCGTTCTCTTCGTCAGCCGGCTCAACGATAAGGATAAATCCGTCAGGAGCCAGTCGTTCCGCTATCCTTGCAACGATCCCTGTCTGGATCTCCATCGTGGCATCCGGCAGTTCATTGAGGACATTGGAAAAGATCGCAAGGTCGATCTTTGGTGGCAGGGCTTCCATGTCAAGCGAACGGATGTCCGCCTTGACCGGCGACTTGATGCTGACCTTTCCCCCCCGGGGTACGCAGTTCTCCCTTAAGGTCAAGAACGCCTCGATGTGCTCTTCTGACCGCTCAAGGGAGTAGATGTCTGCCTTTGCCGTATCGAGCCGGGAGTAGAAGTCCGCGATCGCGAGCGGGACAACCCCCGGCCCGGTGCCGACATCGAGGATGGTCATGCTCTTTTTTAACCGGCCTTCCCGGGCGAGCAGGGCAAGGAGGTATTCGGTCTGCATGAAGTAGACCGGGAGGTGGTATGCGAGGTAACCAAGAACGCTGTACCCCTTGACGTACCGGAGGACCCGCTTGTGCTGCGGTTTCCAGTAATCGTCCTTCTGGGAAACGATAGCCCGCCGGAGCCGCTCGATAAGGACCGGATCTGTCAAGTCTTTTCCCACTTTCTTTGCAATGTACTGTTCGATGCTCGTCTGGAGAAGTCCCGGGAGTGCCCTTTGTTCGAAGAACTGGGTGAGGCGGGCGGTCTCTTCCGGGTTCAGGACATACGCCGTCTGAGGTGAGTACCGCGATATTTCATAATCCCCGCCTTTTTTCTGTGCTGCAAGTCCGAGCCTTTCCAGTTCAGGGGAGATCCCTTTAAACAGGTCCTCGACGGACAGGCTCTCTTCAAGGTACGGGATGATCTCCGATAGGTGAAAGACCGGCTTTGTGCCGGCAACGAATCTGATTGTGGATAGGATCTGCTTACTGACCATTATCTGCCGGATACTTGGCGGCATGCGATATTACATCTTTGCCTGTTTGCACCTGCATCTCTTTGTCTGCCCGCCCTTCCCGGAACGCGTATGCTATTTCGGCCCATGCCCGCTCCAGCAGCTCCCGGTAGTAGGGGATATCAAAGGTTTTGGCACACCAGACCGGATCCACCTGGTATGCGCGTGCATCCCGGACAATGTACTGGATCTTCATGCCCGGGGCAACATCCTCCCCGCCTGCCTGGTATGCAGCCACTGCTGCACCCTCTATGCAGCGATGGGTGTACCGAAGCCGGCTGATCCTCCGGCTGATGACCAGCTCGTGCACGGGTGCGGAAGGGAGTCCTGCCACCGCAGCCCGGTAGATCCCGCACACGTTATCCCACCGCTCATCCAGTTCAGCAATGGTCTTTGCTCCGGCCATCACGACAAGCATATCCCCCTGCATTTTCCGGATATACCCGGGAGTGTCGTGCCTGCGTGCGGCAATGCCCCGGACTTTCACGCTGCCGTCCGGCTGCCTGCCATAGTAGCGGTTGTACGCCCCGAACCCGTCATTTAAGGGGAGGTATACCAGCCAGTTGAAATGTTCGACTTCGGCAGGTATCCCGGTCTCCTGACCGATGCGGTCCTGCAATGCCTGAACGGGGGACGACCCCTGCACCCAGAGGCAGTCCACGATCCCATGCAGCACGGTAAACCCCATCTCCTCGGCAATGTCTTTGGTCTGCAAGAGGATCTCGCGGGATCTCCTGGTAATGGCCTCGTGCACTTCTATCCTGCCGAATTTCGCATTCTTGTATCCGGTGTAGCCAAAACAGGTAACGAGCATCCACTTGAGGATCGCATCGAGACCGGCGATACCCGGATCGGATCGTTTCTTCTGTTTTGTCTCTTTCCGCAGGACAAGCAGGGGTTGAAGGGCCGTTGAAAGAAACCCCCGTGTTTCCTTGTTTGTGAGGGTCTCCGGGGACAGGTTTTCCAGAACAATGATTGACGGGTACATTGAAGTAAAATCGATCTCTTCCACGTTTTCAAAGATGCCGGGCTCTGGCTGGAACATCATCCCGCCCCGGTCAGCACCCTTGAGCCGGGTGAATTTCCGGAGCACTTCGGCATCGCTCTTGCGGAACGGCACTGCTATGCCTCTTCGCACCGCTTCATAGGTCTCGTAACCGGAGATGATTGTGCCCGGAGTGAGGCGGGATGCAAGGCTCGGGGAGATCCCCGAAAGCCGGGCCGCGAGGAGCACGCCCGCCAGCCCTCCCTCCCGGTACACAAACGACTGTTCGGTATCGATCAGGATCCTGCCGTCAGGAATAATGGCCGCATCCTTGTGCTCCACCCGCCCGTAGCTCCAGTAGGAGCGTGAACTGATGGTCCGGTACTTCCCGTTCCGGCTCAGTGGCATGGGAATCCCCATGTCCCGAGCCTGCTCCAGCACGATCGGCATCCAGCGATCCGCGTTGGGCATGAGGAGAACATCCGGGTCGCAGGCATCGACAAGCCCGGAGAGATCGGAGAGCACCGCCCGCCCGGTTCCTGTGAGGCGCTCGGTGCGCCCGTGGATGATCTCGATCTCTGTAACGGCACGGTCCCGGCCCGGGCTGCCATGGATCCGGATCTCCATCAGGTCCAGGTCGTGGGTGATCTCCGGTGAGAACCGGGTCTCCATGCCGTTACAGCAGGGAAGGATCCCCCTCTCTGCCATGAACCGCTGGTCTTTCCGGATATCCACGTTGAAGAGCTGCGCAGCATACATGGTCTGCCGCTCGATGGCTTCTGCCACGTCACGGCCGGCAAAGACTTTGTAGCCCTCGTGTTCCCCAAAGATGGTCCTGAACGTGCAGGGCTCGGCCCGGAACTCCTCTTCCAGCGCAGTTGTCATCTCATGGTATGCATCCGGGTCCGGAAGGTACAGGTAGAACGGTGGATCATACTCGTGGTGGATCACCCGCACCGATCTCTCCCTGCACCACAGATCGATCCCTCCCCGTGAGGCCGAGTCAACGATCCACATGCGGCTCCTCCTCCCCCCTCTTCCTGCCCTGTTCGTCCCGGCACCTTAGCAGCTCAACAACCACCGAGAAGAGGGCAGCCTCCAGCGGATCTTCGCAGACAAAGAACGCCTCGCTGGAATGGCTTTTTGCAAGCGCCGCAAGTTTTTCCCCGCTGGCCTGCTGCTTTCCATCCGGGAGCGCTCGTGCTGATCGTGCCCAGCGTCCTGTTGCAGCGTTCACCCCCTGTCGGATACTCTCAACGCTTCTCCCCATCAGGAAACCTCCAGGGTCTTCTGACCCCCCATGGCTGCCCGGCCCCCGCGACAGGTGTGCCGGGAGTGGAAATTCTGTGCACTATGCGCAGGCTCTTCAGCAATGATCTCGATGACCCGGTCTGCCTGCCGTGCCAGCGCGGCAAACGAGCGGTCACTGGCCGGTGCCCAGAGGATCACAAGCGCCTCCCGCCCGGCCTGCCGGAGGGCCGATCCCACCGGGTCAAGAAGCCGTCCTGCACCGTCAAACAGGGTGGGATCGTGTTCAATAAACACGATGGTGTGGGCCGCTTCGGTGATTACGGTCAGCAACTGGTCTGCGGTAAACGGCCTCCTGACTTCAAAGTTGGCTGATGTGCGGCTGATCCCGGTGAGGATGCGGGAATAGTTGCCGCAGATGTACAGGAAGAGGAACCTCTGGAGATCCGTGTTGCTGTTGAGGGCAGCAAGGATCTTTTTTTCCGGTGCAAGTACCGCGGTAAATGAGCCCGGGTGGAGGGTGATCCCTTTCGAGAGTTCGATCAGCATGGCACCGGATCCCTGCTGCACTGATGTGGATAAGGCTCAGGCTGGCGGGGAGTGAAAGTGTTATCGCAACATTGATGCCCGGGTGGATCTGAAGAGCTGTGATGTGCGGCAGGTACTCCCTTGTCTGTATCGATGATCTCGGCAACCGCTTCCGGGTCTTCAACCCGATGATGGGCGCCCGCTCCCGGTTCAATATTGCGCCCGGGAGTGAGATGCCGGTTATCGTAGGTGGAGAAACCCGTGAGATGGTTCTGATGACGTGGGGCCTTGTCCCCGGCTTTACCTGTGACCTCTCCTCTGCCCGGCGCCCGATCAATGCCCGGGCAGAGAATCTCCGGGAGAACCCGGTCTTCCGGCACCTTGTCCGGGATCGGCGCTGCCTTGTTCCTGCCTCCGGTTTCTATGAATGGAAACAAGAGGGAAAACGAAACGTCCCGTTCTACTTCCACCTTCCGGAAACCCGGCTCTTTGCCTTTGCCGGTCTTTACGACCGCTGGGCCTGCCCTGATGGCACGACCCTCTCCACGTATACGATTGTTACCTGTGGATCAAACACCCGTCTGGCAGGAATTCACGACCGGATGCCGGTGATCCTCCGGGAAGCAGATGAGAAACACTGGATTGCAAAAGAATCCCTGACTGCGGAGGCTATGGCCACTATGCTGGTACCGTTCCCGTCGGAGCGTATGGTGGGGTATCCGGTTCTCCCGCTCGTCAACTCGCCTGCAACCGATGATGAGCGCCTGGTACAACCGCTGGATTCTTCAGCCGGGAAGCAGACTCTGCTGGAGGAGTAACACCATGCTCGATCACTGCCCCGGTTCAGCAAACCTGCGCACGCCCACGCTCGCGATAAAGAAATGTCCCCAGTGCGGCGAGGAAGTTGAACTCTTCTCAAACGATATATCGGTAGCCTGCAGCAACTGCGGGTTTGTGGTCTATAACGATATCCTCACCTGCGTCCAGTGGTGCAAGTACGCAAAGGAGTGCGTGGGCGAGGAGACCTACAACAGGATTATGGCCCGGAAAAAAGAAGAAAGCCCTGAAGATCAGACAAGGCTCTCAAAGAATACCGGCCAGAACGGATCCTGAACTGGTATTGCGAGGGGAACCGTTGTCCCGTCAATGCGTTTCATAACCCGTACGGAGGCATCTCCGGTAACAGTACCGATGACGGATGACTGGATACCGGCCCCCGCGAGTGCAGCCATTATTTTTCCCGCATATGCCGGGTCTGCTGTTATGAGGAGCGAGCCTTCGGCGATAGCCGCAACCGGGTCGATAGCAAAGGTCTCGCAGACCATCCGCACTTCTTCGGGATAGATGAACAGGGACTCGTCGATCTTCATCCCGACACCGCTGGCATCCGCGATCTCGAACAGACCCCCGATAACGCCCCCCTCCGTTGCGTCGTGCATCGCGGTGACCCCACCCTCTGCCATTGCGGTGAGAGCATCCGTAACTACGCTCATCTGCCGGCAGAGTGCTTTTGCATTTTCGATCTGTTCTTCCGGGTATTTCCCCCGCAGGTCCGCTTCACGCAGAACCGAGAGGATGCCTGCGGTCTCGATGGCGGGACCCTTGGTGAGGATTACGTTGTTACCTGGCCTGGCCCCGGCAGGAGTGATATATGCGTCTTTATCCGCAATCGCAAAGACCGTGATTCCCCCGATGGTGGGCGAAGTGAATCCCGGGTAGTATCCTGTGTGACCCCCGACAATCGCAATGCCGAGATCCACTGCCGTTGTATGGATTGAATCGACAACCGTTCGGAAATCCTGGTCGCTGGTCTCCGGCGGGAGGAGGAGGGAATAGGTCATGTACTGGGGTTTCACGCCCATTACCGCCACATCGCTTGCACCGATATGCACGGTATACCAGCCGAACATTTCAAGGGGTTGTTTCGGGACGGCAAAGATGGGATCTTCTGCAATGATCAGGACTTTCCCGTTGCCGATGTCGACTACCCCGGCATCGATCCCCGTCCTTGGCGGCACGATAACGGACGGGTCGGTTTTTCCCAGCCGGTGGAGGAGGAACTCTGAAAAAAGGGTATTATCGATCTTCCCTATCTTTGGTTTACCTGCGGTCATGGTACAATCCCGCAATCGTGCAGATCCGATCGGCAATTTCCAGCGGGTCTTTTCCGAGCAGCACGGAAACGGGCTCTTTCCCCATGGCACCGGTCTCGTAACAGATCACAGGAGGTTTGCCTCCGGCAGCCCGTACGGCCTCCTTCACTTTCCAGGGCATGGAGGCGCCTTCAGCTGCCTTGATCTCTTCCGGTTCATTCCTGCGATCAATGACACCAAAACCCCAACTCTTTGACCTGCAATAGTCTTCCAGCCACCGGGCAAGTTCCGGGGTGCTGGCAAAGTCAATTCCTGCCCGGATTGACGGGTCATACTTCTGCATCTCGATGATGAGCCGGGCCATATGGCTCGATGCACCTAACCGGAGTCTCCCGGCTGCACAGGGCATATGGTTTACAACCGTAATCCTGCCATCAACCGCAAGTACGTCCTCACGGGTTCTGGCGTTCTTCCGTGCGAAGACGAGGTTCGATCTCACTTCCGGTATGAGGGTGGCAAACTCCCCGCAGTGTTCGATCTGTCCGAGTGCAAGGGAAACCATCCCGTGCATTTCGATAAGCTCAGTGTCAGTCATGATCGTTTTTCCCCATTCCCCAGATGCACCCGGGTTTCAGAGTGCGAGCATCCGTTCAATAGCAGTCCGGGCTCTCACCGCAATAGCTTCCGGCACAACAATCCTGGGCCTGAGCGTTGTTAAGGAATCCCGGACCAGTACAAGGCTGGTCTTTTTCATGTTCCGGCAGATGGCGCCTTCCGACAGGGGGTAACATCTCTTGGCCGGGCATTCCTTTGAGAGCCGGTGCAGGATTCCCACTTCGGTGCCGATGATAAATTCTCTCTCTTCTGCCGAGCACACGTGCCTGATGATCCCCGATGTGCTTGCCACCGTATCGGCAAGATCGATGATATCCGGGCGGCATTCCGGGTGTACGAGAACCCGGGCACCCGGGTGGGCTTTCCTTGCTTCGTGCACCATGGCCGGTGTTATCCGGTCGTGGACAATGCAGAATCCTTCCCACGGCAGGATCGTCTTTTTGGTGAACCGCTGGGCGTACCGTCCCAGGTTCTGGTCGGGCACAAAGATGATCGTGTCCTGCTCAACGGAATTGACAACCTTTACTGCGTTTGATGAGGTACAGCAGATATCGCTCTCGGCTTTCACATCCGCGGAGGTGTTGACGTAACAGACCACGGCGGCATCAGGGTGCCGTGACTTTGCCAGTTTCAGTTCGTCCGCGGTTATCATCTGCGCCATAGGACAGCAGGCATCCTCCGCAGGAAGCAGGACCGTTTTTCCCGGGGAGAGGATAGCGGCAGTCTCGGCCATGAAGTCCACGCCACAGAAGACTATTACGTCACCCTCCATGGATGCGGCAGCGCGCGAGAGTTCCAGGGAATCCCCTGTCATGTCGGCAAGATCCTGGATCTCCCCGGGCTGGTAATTATGCACCAGAAGGATAGCATTCCGCTCTTCTTTCAGCTGGAGGATCTCCTGCCGGATGCTGCGTGTGTCCCGCACGATTCTAAACTCCTGTATCCTATTTTGCATCCCGTTTTATCAAACCGTTGGTGATGGAGGGTCACCCGGATGTTTATGAAACCTGCCGGCACAGGTATTAGTACCTGATGAAACTCCTCTTGCCCGACCGTTCAGCCCGGGTTCTTGACATGCCTCCATCGACTCTTGAGGCGATCCTGCTTGGCGAGGGTATCAACCCGCTGGAGGTTATCGCGTCGCGGGACGGGATCCTGATCACCGAAGATACCGTGATTGGGACCGGTGACGAGATCCGGCTGCTCCGGATAGCCCACGGGGGCTGATGCGATGGACGGCAGGCCGGAGGTGCCGCGCTGCTCGCTCTGCACGGGCCCCGCAGTCCTGTTCCAGCGGCAGAGCGGGCGGCACCTGTGCAGCGCTCATGCCATTGCTGATATCTGCGACCGCGTAGCTGAAACGATCCGGGAAGAGTCGATGATTGTTCCCGGGGACCGGGTGGCCGTTGCCCTGAGCGGGGGAAAGGACAGCACCGCTCTCCTGATGCTTCTCCACCGGCTCCTTCCCTTGTGGGACGGCGTGAGCCTCGTTGCTATAACCATTGACGAAGGAATTGCCGGCTACCGGGATGAGACGGTCCGTTCCGCCGAACTCCTCGTAAATTCCCTCGGGGTGGAACACCACCGAATCGCGTTTGAAGACCTGTTTGGCGCTACCCTTGATGAGTATCTCAAAGGCCGGGAAAAGGAGGCCTGCAGCATCTGCGGGGTTCTGCGGAAAAAAGCGCTTATCGTGGGGGCAGAGCGGGCGGGCGCAACAAAACTTGCCACCGGCCATAACCTTGATGATGAGGCCCAGTCAGTCTTAATGAACGTCTTCCGGGGGGATCTTTCGCGTCTTGTCCGGAACAGCGGATCGGATTCCTCCGGCCGGTTCATTCCCCGGATCAAGCCCCTCATGAAGATTGCTGAAAAGGAGATCGCAACCTGGCTCCTGCTGAACAATGCCTGGACGGATCTTCCCGAATGTCCGTACTCCCGGTATGCCCTGCGGAGGGAGGTGCGGTCTATTCTCTCCACGCTGGAATACCGCCATCCCGGCACAATGCTGCATCTGCTGGAGAGCAAGAAAACGATAGAAATGCGGTGTGCCGGAGCTCTCGCCCCGGAACCAATCCGGCACTGCCGGCTCTGCGGCGATCCCTGCAGCGGGGAACTCTGCCAGCTCTGCCAGCTGAAAAAGACACTGGGCCGGTGAAAGAGTTCAGGGGCCCGGTTTTACGACCGAGACCCGTTCCGGGTGCGTGTAGATGTTCATCTTCCCGCCCCGGGAAAATCCCACGACGGTCAGGCCGGTCTTTTCAGCGGTCTCAACGGCAAGCGTTGTCGTTGCTCCCCGTGAGACGATGATCGGGATATTGGCTATTAAGCACTTTCTCACCATCTCGGATGAGATCCTTCCTGAGACCATGACATAGGTCTTCGAGAGATCCATCCTGTTGCGGAGGCCAAAGCCGATCACCCGGTCAAGGGCGTTATGTCGCCCGATATCCTCGGAGACGGCCACGATCTTTTCCCCGTCAAGGAGAGCAACGATATGGATGCCCCCGGTGAGGCGGTGGAGCTCGGAATTGAGCACGGCTTTTCCGGCATTCCAAATCTCCTGCGTGGTTATATGGTAATCCGACTGGATCTTCGGGAGTTTCTCCGTGTCGATGAACGACGTGCTCCCTCCGCATCCGGAGAGGATCGTCTTTTTCGGGCCGAGTACCTTGAAGAGGTTGGTCGTGATCACGCTCATCCGGTTCTTCTCGATCTTGATCGATTCGATCTCGTCGATTCCTTTGATGATCTGCTCGGTGAAGAGGTAGCCGGTGACAAACTCTTCGAGCATCACCGGGCTCATCATCGCGGTCATGGCATGCCGTCCGTTGACAAAGAGGGCGAGCGGGACTTCCTCGATCACTTCGTGCAGGTGATCCTCGCAGAGTTCCCCGTCAATCCGCTTGCAGGGTAATTTTCTGTACATTCATCATCTCCAAATAATCGTAACACTACCGGTGCCGGCCGGGTTCGCCCGCAGGTGTGAGCACTTCGTCCATGCTGCCGCTGCGGTATCCTTCGAGATCAAGGGTGACATACGTAAACCCGATCCGTTTGAATTCCCGTATCACGTCTGCCTGGTGCTCCAGGAGTTTCTCCCGCTCATCATTCGGTACTTCGATCCGGGCAATCGTATCGTGCAGCCGGACGCGAAGCTGGGTGAGTCCAAGGCCCGCGAGGTATGCCTCGGCCTCCTCGATGACCCCGAGTTTTTCCCGGGTGATCGGATCCCCGTAGGGGATGCGGGAGGAGAGGCAGGCCGCCGAAGGTTTCTGCCAGACCGGAAGACCGCGCTCCTGTGCAATGGCACGGATATCCTGTTTGGTCATCCCCGCATCGATGAACGGGTGGAGGATACCCTCCTCGGAGGATGCCCGGAGGCCGGGGCGGTGCTCACCCATGTCCGAGACATTGATACCATCGGCAATACAGGCAAGACCCAGTTCATCAGCCCGTTTCTTCAGAACCCCCGAAGAGATCTTCTTGCAGTGATAACAGCGGTCGGCCGTGTTGCTGCAGAACTCTTCGTGCTCCAGCTGGGGCACGCTGATAATGTCGAGCGTAAGGGCGAGATCGGCTGCAATCTTTTTTGCGTCTGCTACAGCCGCTCTCGGCACCACCGGGCTGTCAAGGAACACGCAGTGCGATTTTTTGCCCAGGACCTCGCGGGCCACATCGGCGAGGAGCGTGCTGTCAACGCCCCCCGAGAATGCGACCAGCATGGATCCTTTGCCGGCGATTATTGCCTTTAACTGCCGGTGTTTGTCGTCTGGCGTCATGATGCGTCTCGCAGGAAAGAAAAATGGGGATCAAAGTCCGGGTATTAAAAATCAGGAACCGCACCTTTCGGCATCCGTGGGCCCGGGGCACTGGTTCTCGTCGCCTTCGCGCAGCTGGCGGCAGATGTCGCAGGTGCGCTTTACGAGATTGATACTTTTCTTGTCTTTGAGATCCTTTGCAAGCAGTTCTATCGAGTGCTTGACATCGCTCTCGAATTCTATGCGGTACCCCCGTTTTCCCGAGAGGTACTGGGAGACTGCGGATGGCGCGATCTCGAGCATCCGTGATGCTTCCACCTGGGATACGCCGCACCTGACCAGTTCTACTGCAATCGCTGCCCGGATTGCCGGCAGGACATCCCAAACTATCTTCTGACAGGGAGCTTCCATCACATCACAACCTTTATGTTGTCACAATCGCGACATAATAGATCGTATTCACAATTGTGAATTGGTCGTGGCAGCACATATACCTTACCCTCATAAAGGACGATTGCCCCGGCAGTTCTCCGTCATGGGTCGGAAGGAAAGAATAATCAGACGACCAGCGCACATATTCAGGTATACGGTGAACCATGGGAGAGAAGCGTATCATTTACATGGACCATTCCGCAACCACCCCTGCACGAAAGGAGGTTGTGGATGCGATGATCCCCTATTATACCGAGCACTTCGGCAACCCGTCATCAATCTACGGTATTGCCCGCGAATCCAGGAATGCAATCGATACTGCCCGGGCGCAGGTGGCCAGGGCCCTGGGTGCCGAACCGTACGAGATCTACTTCACCTCCGGTGGCAGCGAGTCCGACAACTGGGCCCTCAAGGGAGTTGCCCTGGCAAACCGGAAGAAGGGCAACCATATCATCACCTCGAAGATTGAGCACCACGCCATTCTGCATACCTGCCAGTACCTTGAAAAGGAAGGGTTCACGGTCACCTATCTCCCGGTCGACAAGTATGGTCTCGTTGACCCGGCCGAGCTTGAGAAGGCCATCACCGACAAGACGATCCTTGTCTCGATCATGTATGCCAACAACGAGATCGGCACGATCGAACCCATCGCGGAACTGGCAGCGGTTGCAAAGAAGCACAAGGTGTACTTCCATACCGACGCCGTCCAGGCGATCGGCAATGTGCCAATTGATGTAAATGCGCAGGGTATCGATCTTCTCTCGCTCTCGGCCCACAAGTTCTACGGTCCCAAGGGTGCCGGTGTCCTCTACATCCGTAAAGGGACAAAGATCGACAACCTGATCCACGGCGGCGGCCAGGAGCGGAGGCGCCGGGCAGGGACCGAGAACATCGCAGGTATTGTCGGCCTCGGGAAAGCTATCGAGATGGCAACTGCCGATATCGAAGGGCACAACCGGAAGATCCGGGCACTGAAAGACCGGCTCCAGGCCGGTATCCTCAAAACGATCCCCCATGCTTACCTGAATGGCCACCCGGAGAAGCGACTGCCCGGCAACATTAACATAAGCTTCGAGTTTATCGAGGGGGAGTCCATGCTTCTCTGGCTGGATGACGAGGGTATCTGCGCCTCGACCGGGAGTGCCTGCACCTCGGGGTCGCTCGAACCCTCCCATGTCCTCCTTGCAACCGGTCTGCCGGTCGAGGTCTCCCACGGGTCGCTCCGGCTCACCCTTGGCAACAGCAACACGGATGCCGATGTGGACCGCGTGCTCGAAGAACTGCCGAAGATCGTATTACGCCTGCGGGAGATGTCTCCCCTGTATACCAAAAACGGAAAGGAAGGTGGCTGCAATGTACAGTGACAAGGTTATGGACCATTTCAAGAACCCAAGGAACGTGGGCGAGATGGAGGATGCGGATGGAATCGGAGAAGTCGGGAACCCGGTCTGCGGGGACATCATGAAGATCTTCCTGAAGATCAAGGACAATGTTGTTACTGACGCCAGGTTCAAGACGTTCGGCTGCGGAGCTGCCATTGCATCGAGCAGCATGGCAACGGAACTTGTCCGGGGAAAGACCCTGGAGGAAGCCTGGGAGGTTTCCAACAAGGCGGTTGCAGAAGCGCTCGAAGGTCTGCCCCCGATAAAGATGCACTGTTCGGTGCTGGCCGAGGAAGGCATTCACAAGGCGATCAATGATTACCGGAAGAAACAGGGTCTTCCTGAATGGGAAGAGAAGAATCCCCATTCCCACGATGAGCACGAAGAAGGTCTTACCTGCCAGCACTAAACCCCTGGATGCATCCGATACGGGATATCTGGTGAACCATGTTATCAGAACGCGAACTCGAACGGTATAAACGGCAGATCCTGCTCTTTGGCGAAGAGGGGCAGGAAAAACTGAAAAGATCCCATCTGTTTGTAGCGGGGGCCGGGGGTCTTGGCTCCCCCATTTCTCTCTACCTCGCGGTTGCAGGCGTGGGAACGCTGACGCTCGTGGACAAGGATGTTGTCGATCTCTCGAACCTCAACCGGCAGATTCTCCACTTCGACCGCGACATCGGGAGGAGGAAGACGGAATCGGCACACGAGAAACTCTGCGCAATAAACCCGGATATCCGGGTGAACGTGATTGATACCACCATCAACGAGTCCAATGTTGACCGGCTCGTCGGGGATGCAGATGGGATCGTAGATGCCATGGACAACTACCCCACCCGCTATCTTCTCAACGCATCTTCCCAGAAGAAGCAGATCCCTCTCTTTCACGGAGCGATACGGGGCCTTCACGGGCAGGTAACAACGATCCTTCCCGGCACAACCCCCTGCCTCCGGTGCATCTTCCCACGAGCCCCGCCAAAGGAGGTCTTCCCGGTTGTAGGGGTAACCCCCGGGATCATCGGGACAATCCAGGCAAACGAGGCTGTCAAGTACATCACCGGAGAAGGAAAACTCCTCGCAAACCGGCTTCTCATCTGGGACGGTGTGGAATCGAGGGCAGAAGAACTCTGCATTGAGAAGAACCCGGCC
Source organism: Methanoregula sp. (assembly GCF_041645475.1). Classification (GTDB taxonomy): domain Archaea; phylum Halobacteriota; class Methanomicrobia; order Methanomicrobiales; family Methanospirillaceae; genus Methanoregula. Next base: position 45,807 of record NZ_JBAZQA010000013.1, read on the forward strand.
TGCCCGGTGTGCGGAACGGGAAAATCCGATCATAGTATCAAGGGGAAATCATGACGGTAAAGCTACGGTTTTTTGCACGGTTCCGGGAGCTGCTCGGCACCGATCTCATCACGAATCCCAATACGGGAACTACCCTCCTTGCACTGGTAAAGGAGATTGCAGGAACGAAGAAGGAAGGCTACGATGCCATCTTTGACGAGCACGGCATGTTCCGCGAGTTTGTCATCGTTATGCGGAACGGGAAGCGGGTGGAGCTTGCCGATGCGGCAACGGTGTTGGTTGCTGACGGGGACGAGATCGCGGTCTTCCCCCCGGTTGCCGGGGGATAAGAGGAGGTACCATGATACGGATCCAGACTGACGATGTGGATATCGGGGCTCTCATTACGGCTGCAAAGACGCCCGAAACCGGGGCCGTTGTGGTTTTTGACGGGATTGTCCGTAATGACGGGATCACCGAGATGGAACTGGAAGCCTACGAGGATGTTGCGGTTCCCGAACTGGAGAAGATTGCAATGGCCGCAACAGAGCAGTTCCATCTCCAGCACGTGGATATCGTACACCGTATCGGGAGGCTCTCTGTTGGCGAGAACATCTTAATCATCGTCGTGAGCGCCGGCCATCGCCCGGATGCCTATGCCGGCTCGCGGTACATCATCGAGGAGATCAAGAAGAGCGTGCCTGTCTGGAAAAAGGAGCTCACCAAAGATGGCGGGCGATGGGTTCCCGGCGAGCACGGCCACGGGTCGGGCCATCACTGATCTTTTTATCCGGATCCTGGTATTTCCGTGGTCCGGTTCTGCCAACATCACGATTACCCGCCATCCCGTCTGACCGCTATCCCGCGGCCTTTCTGCCGTCGTCCTCAATGCAGAAACTACAAATATTTTCAGGATTCAGGTAAGGTTGTTCACAACCCGGAGTACTTCCTGAAATGAGATACCTGCGGCAACTTGCACTGTTCCTTGTCTTATTCGTTGTCTGCGGGGTACTGCTCCTGTCCGTATACACGGAAGTGGAATCAACCACCATCAACCAGCTCAACACCGAGCAGATGGTGCATGCCGGGCAGGCAGCTCAAAGCATTGAACGGTTCTTCTCAACGTACAACCATACCCTCTCATTCCTTGTGGACAATGAGCATGTTGTCAGCATGGATTCGGAAGGGCGGGAACTGATGCAGGAATTTTTCTTCCGGCATTCACAGGATATTGCTTCCATCACCCGGGTTGACCGGAACGGGACAATCGTTTATACCTACCCGTACGAAGCCTCAACCGGGGCAGACATTTCGTCCCAGCCCCATGTCCGGAAATCCATGACCGGGCACCAGGTGGTGACAAGCGATGTTTTTACCGCGGTCCAGGGATTCCGGACGGTCGCATTTTCCATGCCGGTCTTTAAGGACGGTATCTATGATGGCAGTCTTACGATACTGATACCGTTTGAGCAGCTGACCCAGAAAGACCTTGAATCCGTCCGTATCCTGGAGTCCGGCTATGCCTGGGCGTTCAACCAGAACGGGACAATCCTCTACTCCCCGGATTCCGGCCTGGTTGACCGGTCTGCCTTTACGGTCTATAACCGATCGCCGACTGCTCTGGCGTTTGTCTCCGAAGCCGTGAAAGGCAACCGGGGGATCTCATCCTATACGCTTGAATCTGCGCAACCGAAAACGGGTGGTCCGGAAAAATACCAGGCTGTCTATTACCCGGTAATCATCGGCGATACCCACTGGATGATCGTTGTCGCAACCCCTGAGCAAGAAATCCTGAGTACCCTTCAGGGATTCCGCAATGATCTCATCATCATCTCGGGAATTCTCATCATCATCCTGTTCTTCTCCGCCTATTATACAACGCGGGCCTGGGGAATTCTCAAAGAGGAGGAACTACGGAAGGCTTCTGAAGCTGCGTTACGGGAGAGCGAGCGGAATTACCGAACCATCCTTGAGACTATCCAGGATATTTTTTACCGGAGCAGTCTCGACGGGAACCTGATCCTGGTAAGCCCCAGTTTTCTCAAGAGCCTCCTGTATGATTCCCTTGACGAGGTCCTGGGTAAACCGATTGCCGAAACATTCTATTACCGGCCGGAGAAGCGGGAGGAGATGCTCCGGATTCTCTCGGAAAAGGGGTATCTTGAGGATTACGAAGTCCAGCTCAAACGAAAAGACGGTACCCCGATCTGGGTCTCAACCCATACTCATTATTACACGGGGCCGGACGGGAAGATCGCGGGTATTGAGGGCATCTTCAGGGACATTACCGAGCGTAAACGGGTACAGGTGGAGTTGCTCAAAAAGAGCGGGGAACTCTCTGCCGCGTATGAGCAGATGACTGCAACTGCTGAAGAGCTGAAGCACAATTACGATGAACTCCAGAAAAGCCAGCAGGCTCTCACGCAGGCGCGTAAGAAACTCAACCTCCTCAACACCATCACCTTCCAGGATATTCAGAACGCACTCTTCAGCCTTGAAGGGTATATTGAACTCTTAAGAGAACTACCCCTGGATGAGAACGCTGCTGCATATGTGAAAAAAGAGAAAGAAATTACCGAAAAAATTTCAACGAGCCTCGTGTTTGCTAAAAATTACCAGGATATGGGAATAAACTCCCCCCGGTGGCAGAACCTGAACCAGGTATTCCTCATTGCCATCTCCCGCCTGGATACCTCCGGATTATCCCACTCCATCCACCTGGACAACCTGGAGCTGTATGCCGATCCCCTGCTGGAAACTGTCTTTTTCAACCTGGCCGAGAATGTGATCCGGCATGCAAAAACGGCAACCGTTATCTCCCTCCACTATCGGGAAACAACCGGCCATCTGACCATGTATTTTGAGGACAATGGGGCTGGAATTCCGGATTCGGATAAAGAGAATATATTTGAACGGGGGTATGGTTCACAGAAGGGCATGGGACTGTTCCTTGTCCGGGAGATCCTTGGTATTACCGATATCTCGATCCGGGAGACCGGGATGTACGAAACCGGCGCACGGTTCGAGATTACCGTGCCGGAAGGGGCGTACCGGTTTGGTGACGGGGCCGGTACTCCATAAGCCTGTTTTTACTGCCCTTGACTGCCCAAAACAAATAGCAATGATTATAATATCTCACGAGTATTCCCTGCTATGAGGGGATTCTGTGCTGTCTTCGTCCTGTTGGTGTTTCTGTTGTCCGTGCCGGTGGCGAGTGCAGATGGTTCCTCCCTGGTCATAACCCAGCCGAGTGCCAACGAGACCCGGTTTGCCGAACTGAGGGATTTTTACGTTTATGGCACATTTTCCCCTGCACTAGGAAACCCCGGGGATATCCGGATTGAGCTCTATCCTGAAAGCGCCTGTACCGGTGATATCTGCACGGGACTTCCGGTGCGGTCCATCCGGAGCCATGTCGATCCCGTTACCGGCGTGACCAACAGCAGCCAGATTGACTGGTCGTTTGTGGGATCAACCTCAGCATCACCGGTCCGAGGGGGCTATGTCCCGGATATTATCAAAGAGCCCGGGGGCTACACCGACCCGAACAACAAGGTTGTTGTCACCAACTCCTACTATGGAGGGCTCGTCCTTGGCGGGGTTACCAAGAATTACAATACAACGTACACGAACAGTTCCGGCTATCCCCTCGTGGACCTGACCGCCGGGAATTACAAGCTCAATGTAACCGGGCTCTCCGGGACCCTGGCCGGCACCAGCGTGACAAAGACGATCACGTTCGGGATCACGGACACGGCCCTTGGAACCAACCGCCCGACTACCAGCAAGAATGTCCGGATCCAGTATGCGATCGATCACGGCCTCCGGACCTACTTCGATAATTTTCCCGGGTATTTCTCTGATGGCGGGAACAACTGGTCCAACTTCCGGACCCTTGCAGCCCCGAATAACGGGATCGAGATCGTCAATGATCTGGGCGGCACGACGACAGATACCGTTGCGGTTGCCAACAACACGATGTTTGTCTACAATATCAACAGTGCAAGTACTACGTATTCCGTGGAAGTGGCCCCGATCCTGAAATACAACCTGCAGGACGGGGTCAACACGACCTTCCTCTATTACGAGAACGGGGAACCGGTCCTCACGTATTATGACGTTCAGGGTATCCAGCAGCAGCTGACGTCGGCGCTCCGGCAGTTCAGCGGGAGCAACCGGATTGCCCTCACCCACCTTGATGTACGGAATCCCACCGGTACGAGTTACGAGAATCTCTATGACCCCAATGATACTGCCTGGAAATCGGTGTATGTCAATCCCTCGGGAACGATCGACATAATCCCGGGACAGGTCTTCACGGTCTACGGTGTGACCAAGCCCATTCCCTCCACGGTATCATCAACCTCCACGCCCTACTGGTATTCCATTGACAAGCGGACCTCCCAGCTTGCCTGCACGGTCACTGATGCAACAGGAAATGTGGTCTCCACATCAACGCATGAGGTCAATTTATCCCGGTACTACAACAACTATCCCGGGTCATCGAATCCGTACCAGAAGTACAACTCCCTCTTTGAGTTCGGGTCGGATTTCACGACCCTGACGAGCCCTGGCACCTATACGATCAGCCTTGTTGGCAAGGATGAGTCGGGTACTGTGGTCTCCGGGGCGACAGCTTCGTTCAATGTCCGGGTCAATGCCCAGTACTCCATCGATTCCGGGGATACTGCCGGCAGTCCCTCCGGCACACCCCAGGTTGTCCTCAACCCCGGGGCTCCGGCCGGCCAGCCGGTGACCTTTGCTTTTACGCCCGCATCCCCGGCCGGGACAACCTCTGTTGAATCGGTCACGATCACCCCCTCCCGCACGACCGGGCAGGTGGAGTGTATCCTTACGTCCGCTACACCCGGCTCCCCGATCCTGCTGAGCGGCCGGGATGTTGCCGGTTACTACCGTATTACCGTAAACTGGATCAACCCGGATGCCATAGATCACGCGGATATCGTATTCTCGGTGAACAAGGCCTGGCTTGACGAGCGGCATATTCCTCCTGAACAGGTTGTGCTGCTGCGGTACGTGGGCAACCAGTGGGTGGAACTGCCGACCAGCCTGAAACAGACCGGTGCTGCTGCGTACGAGTTTGGTGCCACCACGCCGGGCTTCTCATACTTTGCAGTTGCCCGTAAGGCTGGCACTGCAGCGCAGGTGAACGGTACGGCTGTTGTTCCGGCAGCCGGTGAGACGATGCGGGTTGATAGTGCAGCAGCGGATCTTTCGCCAACCCCGTCCGGTAGTGGAGAGGCTGTTACCGTTGTGACAACAATGGTCCCTGCAATCCCTGCCCCGGCTCCAACTCCGTCACAGCCATCGATCGTGCAGGTCTTCTTCCCGCCCCGGGGTCTCCCGCTCGTGACGATCGCTGCATGGGCAGCTGTGATCGTCCTCATCTTCGTTGTGGCCTGGCTTGTCCGGCGCTGGTGGGTACGGCGGCAGAACCCGGCCCTCTTCAGGAAGTACGACTAAACCTTTCACCTTTTTTTAAACGAAATACGAATCGTCTTGTTCTTATCAACGTGGTGAATCATTTCCTGTGGTGGTAACTAACGCCAGGCTGTTTAAAAAAAACGGATTGGTCCGGAACTCCTCCGAACAGGTTACCAGTGGACAAAGAATCCCCGGAATTCACCGGTTGCGGGCTCTTTTTTTACGGCCAGGTTTTCCACGCGGATCAGCGGACTCTCCTCCGCATGGGCAAAACAGATGAAATCTGCAAGGGCTGATGGGTGACCCTCGACTACGATCCGGACTGAGCCATCCGGCAGATTCATGACTTCCCCGTGGATTCCCATCCGGCGGGCACAGTCGGAGATGAACTGCCGGTACCCCACACCCTGGACCTTCCCCCGTGCCACTGCGGTGATCCGCTCCATACTATTGAGAGGTGGATGCCATTGTTTAAATTCTTGGTTTTTTGATTCCGTGGAATATGCTGATATGGCCGGGGTATCCGGCTGTTCTGCTTTCCCGGCAATCCCTTCCGGTGCCGGTTACGATAATTTCTCGAGCCTGGTGCAGGCATCGTGCAGCGTCTCGTCCTTTTTTGAGAAGGTGAAGCGGAGCTTTGTCTCGCCTCCCTTGTGATAGAACGAACTGCCGGGGACTGCAGCAACCCCGATCTTCTCCACAAGGTGTCGGGCGAACTCCACATCGTTCTTCCCGAAACTGGCAATGTCCGTGAAGATGTAGTAGGCTCCGTCGGGAAGTTCGCAGGAGAACCCCGCCTTTTTGAGCCCGTCAAAGAGGATGTGCCGCTTGCGGTCGTATTCCTCTGCAAGCCCGTGATAGTAGGAATCCGGAAGTGCCAGCGCAGCAACGGCTGCCTGCTGCAGGGGCGCCGGGGCTCCCACGGTGAGGAAATCGTGGATCTTGCGGATCCGTGCCGTGAGTTCTTCACCGGCAAGCGCATAGCCCACTCTCCAGCCGGTGACGCTGTAGGTCTTGGAAAAGCTGCCAATGGTCACGGTCCGGTCCTCCATACCGTCCAGCAACCCGAGCGAGATGTGTTTTTTGCCGTCGTAGACGATATGTTCGTAGATCTCGTCGGTCAGGGCAACGAGGTTGTTTTCCACACAAAGGTCGCGGATGAACGAGAGTTCGCTCTTCGTAAAGATCTTTCCCGTGGGATTGTTGGGGGTGTTGAGGATGATCGCCCGGGTCTTCCGGGTGACGGCTTTCTTCCAGGCCTCTTCGTCGATAGAGAAGTCCCCTGCGAGCGGGACGTACTTCGGGACCGCCCCGGAGATCTCGGCATCCGGGCCATAGTTCTCGTAGAATGGTTCGGGGACGATAACTTCGTCGCCCGGCCGGATGATCGCGAGCATCGAGGCCATCATGGCTTCGGTAGACCCGCAGGTTACGGTGATCTCGGTTTCGGGATCGAAGTCCATGCCATTGAATTTCTTCACCCGTACTGAGAGCGCATCCCGGAGGTTCTTTGCACCCCAGGTGATCGCGTACTGGTTGTGGTCGTTCCGGACCGCTTCAGAGGCCGCGATCTTGAGCTCTCCGGGGCAGGGGAAGTCGGGGAACCCCTGGGCCAGGTTGATCGCGTTGTGGGCAAGGGCAAGCCTTGTCATCTCCCGGATAACGGATTCGGTGAAGGTGTCTGCCCTGGACGGGTGGGCCGAGAACAGGGAACCTGCACCTGTGGCCTTCTGGATCTTTCCTATGCCGGATCGGGCATGTTTCATAGTAACCGGTTAGTGTATGGGAAAATAAGGTATCAGGTTTGATTCTGTCGCGTCCCCTTCCTTTCCGGTGGCCGGTCTGGTTATCCCGATGGCACGGAATCTGCCCTCATGCAGCCGTCCCGGACCCGTAATTCCGGTTGGACCCGGCTGAAGATTGTGGCAAAATCTGACACAAAATCACGGTATATATCCGCACCGGTCCCATACTCTGTGTTCACCATGGTGAACAGGAACCAGTCATGAACACACACCACGCGACCCCCGCCGATACCGTGACCGGTGCCGGAACAGATTTGTCCGGCCCGGCCCGGGCTTATCCCGGTTCACTCCGGGGAGCCCCCCTCTCTCGTATCGGTGGTGCCCGGGGCGCCGGAGAGTATTGTAGCCCGGGCCGGAACACGGCAGGGCCGGCGCAATCAGGGAGACCCATGAATACTACAGACGCTCTTCCTGGTATGTGTCCCATGACCCTGTCCTGACCTCACGTCACCAGCACGCACCCACACAGAATTATCGCACCCATCCGGCAGAAACCTGCCAAAATCCGGTAACAATCGCCTCATACAGCAGCACAGAACCGGTTGTGCATCCGGGGATATGTCCACTCCTCCGGATCTCTCTTTTTTATTCTCCAGGGGTTTTTTGTTGTAGCTCTACAACGGAAGCAGCCGCCAATCAGGTAACGGTCTGCTCCGAGGGCTCTCCTCCTCCAGACCGCTGTGTTCACGCGGCCACTCGTGATTGCGGTTCTTACGAGAGTAATCTTTGTGTTTGCCTCCTGCATGGAACGCAATGTGCTTGACGGATCTGCACCGGGTGCATTACACGATCGTTGCCAATGAACTCATCGCGATGCTCTGGTGGGTAAACATCAACAACCTCCGGGTATGGTACCTGATAGATGAATCTTATTTTTTATACGCAGGATGAGGGGATCCCCCGGTAAAATGAACGTTCTGTTCCGGCGATCAAGAGTAGTTGGATAGTTCATACCCTTGCAGGACCGGCACGTGTGTCCATGCATGTCCGTTAAATCTCACATCAATTCCAAACCTATAATTTCATCTTGACTCTACATATTGTCCAATGGATCCAGCAGTCACCGTACTGTTTCTCGGGCTTCTCATATTTCTTGGTAATATTCTCTCGCGGTTTTTTACGCTCACCAAGATTCCCGATGTACTCTTTCTTATCGCCATCGGTATCATTGTCGGCCCGTTCCTCGGGTATGTATCCCCCGCCGAGTTTGGCGTTGTCGGCCCGCTCTTCACGATGGTCACGCTCGCCATCATCCTCTTTGAAGGCGGCCTGCACATCACCATTGAGACCTTAAAAAAAGCCATCACCGGAACAACCGCCATCATAGTAGTCAGTTTTGTGGTCATAACCATCATCTGCATCGTGACCATGACCTCCTGGGCAGGCTTCTCCCTCATTGAGGCCTGCATGCTCGGTGCAATTCTCGGGGGCACGTCATCCGCAGTTGTCATACCGTTAACCCGCTACCTCAATATCGGGACTGATACAAAAGCCATTCTCGCGCTTGAATCTGCGATCAGTGATGTGCTCTGCATCGTGGTGTTGCTGGCCCTTGTGAATGTGGTGAAACTCCAGAAAATTAATGCCGGCCATATCATTGGCGAATTTATCGCTTCGTTCCTGATTGCGATTATCATCGGGGTTGTGGCTGGTATCTGGTGGTCATCGGTGTACCACAAACTCACCAGTATCAAGAGTATCTTCATCACCATGGCCTTTGTCTTCATTGTGTTCGGGTTTGTCAGCCTCCTTGGGTTTTCCGGGGCCATTGCTGCCCTTGCACTCGGCCTGACTCTCGGGAATCTGAATTACTTCAAGGCTGAAAAGATCCTCCCGTCCCTTGTGGATAAGGTCACTCAGGTTGAACTCACTCCCGTAGAAACGGAATTTTTTTCCCAGCTGGTCTCCTTATTGAAGACATTCTTCTTCATCTACATCGGCATATCGATCCACTTCACGAACATGAATATCATCTATATGGGAGCACTCCTCACGATCTTCATCTACCTGGCCCGGATCGCCATTGTCTGGTTTACCATTCCCCGGAGCATTCCCCCATCGGATGCAGCGGTTGTTGCTGTCATGGAGCCCAAGGGACTGGCTGCAGCCGTTCTTGCGTCACTGCCGCTTGGAGCGGGAGTTGCAGCAGGGCAGACAATCCAGGATGTTACCTATATTGTGATCTTCTTCAGTATCCTTGCCTGCTCAATCCTGATCTTCCTCTTAGAGAAGACTCCCTTTACGAGAGCGTACCGGAAATTGTTCTGGATGTTTGGGAAAGAGACCGCGGTCTCATCAGAGCATCAGAAATAAGAAAAATATGCTTTTTTAGAAATCATCCGTGTTGCGTACTCGGGTTGAATGTGTGAGTGTGACACGGGGGAGGCAACCCTGTGTGGCAAGCCTCCACAACCCTCATGTAAAAAACCATATGGATTCCCGTAAGGTTTTGCTTCACGGGGCGAGCCATGATGAGGCGGCGAGCGCCCGGGTTTCCATCCCACCCAGATTCCTCTTTTGGCAGGTTTTTACGGAGCAGAAAAATAGATTAAAAAAAAGTTACGGTCCAAGGGGAGACTCGTTCATCCCGAGGAAGTATAAGGCATTCTCCCCGTACTGGACCGGGGCATACTTGGATCCGAAGTGTGGAAGGCCGTTGAACCGCACCACCCACGAGCCGTTGATCTGCGAGGCCATCCGGACCGAGATGGGATCGGGAGTCAGAATATCCTTGGTTCCCTCAACGAGCATGACATCCTTGTGGATGCCGGACAACTTGTCCCAGGAGCCATTCCAGGCAAGGTTTGCCTGGGCCTCCCTGCGGGTGCCTTCCGGCTGGGAGGGATTGACACTGATATTTTCATTGAGCGCAAGCAGGAGTCGTGTCTCGGGAAGCCGGATGCTGTAGGTCACGGAATCCAGGACCAGTTTCCGCACGCGTTCGGGGTGATCGATCACCAGCTGCTGGGAGGTCGAGGACCCCATGGAGACCCCGTACACGTGCATGCTGTCATACCCGAGTGCCTGCATCAGTGCCGCTGCATCCTCGGAGTACTGGGTGAGGGACGGCGGCGTTGTGTTCGTGTAGCTGCTGTATCCCATTCCCCGGGGATCGTAGATGTAGACATGGTATTTCGAGGCAAGGATGCCGATGAATGTCTCGTTCCACGAGTTCATGGTATTGCCAAATCCGGTGATCATCAGAAGGGGCTCGCCGGATCCGAATTCCCGGTACGCGAGTTTCACGCCGTTGACTTCTTTGTACTGGATGGGCGTTGCGTTGATGTTTACTGCGGGGTAGGTCAGCAGGTCAGCCTGCGAAGCCGGAGACGGGCAGATGCTGGAGGTACCGGGGGTACCGGTGCACCCTGCTGCGAGCACGAGGCAGAGGGTGGTAGCAATTGCCAGGGTTACTGTCAGGTTCTTGTTCATGGATACTCCTCATCACTGGGTTTCTGCAGAGCTGAAACCGGATTGATACCTGTTTATTGGGGGCCGTTATTAATTCTCGGGTTTTTTCCTGGCCGGGCCGGGATCCGGCAGCCCACTGGCCGTATGTGAAAAGCGCGTTTGAGAAGAGAATACGAAGGATGGGAGAAATGAAAAAATGGGTTAGGTTCTCTTTCCGTGGGACTTCTTGCCCGCGGTCCTGGCCACTGCGGGAGTGGTCTTTGATACGGCAGCAACTGCCTTCTTTTCTTTATTCGACATGGTGATCACTTCCTTTTCAGTGGTTTTTTTGTAGAGTGGTTTTTGCCACGCATGTATGTTCCCGGGATACCGGGATATATCCTTTGTCCGTTTGCAGAAATTGAAACGATGGTAAAGGCTTATTTTTGTGAAACGGGGGTAAACAACCTGCCGGGAAATCTGATGAGGCAGGCCCGGACAACAGGGGGGGGTGGGGGGTCACCCCCCCTCCTCTTTTTTCTGATCAGGTCTTATCCCCCCACCGCGATCAGAGCGACCGGGGGTCCACCCCCTCCCCTCCCGCCCGGGAAATCCCGGGCGCTACCCGTTTTTGAGTAAGGCCGGAATAACCCCGTCCCGCCGGCAACTCCCCGCGAAGCAAAGGGCCGGATGGTGCAGAACGGGAGCGGGTTATCACATTTGAGGAGGGGGAGTGGGGGCCTGCCCCCCCTCGGTCATTTTTCTGAGTATGGGGGTGACCCCCCACCCGGATCAAAGTGGGTGGGGGGGCCGGGGGGTAGAGGTTTCCCTCTTTGATCATGAGTGAAAAGGAAATGACTCTCCTTCATGTCGCATTTTTCTTGAAGCAGGTATCTGTTTTCTAATTAAGATTTCAACCAGTTGTACGGAATATTATTTAGTTAGAATTATTATGAGCTGGATAACATATTATCATCGTTATTTCATGCGAATTCTGATTGATACGAATGTATTCATTTATCGAGAAACAGATCGGGTTCTTTCCGACGATTTACAAAATCTCACCCGATTATTAAGTGATATTCAGGCAACAATTCTTGTTCATCCTCAGTCCCATGATGAAGTTGAGGGTATAAAAGATACGACATTACGGGCGGTTATGCTTTCAAAGATCAAAGCATATTCAATTCTTGAATCACCCCCTGCTGCAAAATCCGATGACATTTTTTTAACTATCCTCGAAGTCTCTCCATTTGAATGGAATACCGTTGATAATTCCTTACTATATGCCCTGCATAAAAATGCAGTTGATTTTCTCATAACCGAGGACCGGGGCATTCACCGGAAAGCCTCAAGATTAAATTTGACTGATCGGGTTTTCCTTATTGAAGAAGCCCTAGAGGATTTTTCAAAATATCTGGTTCGTGACCGTGTATTTACGTCCCCGGCCCTCAAACTGGTTCCAGTTCATAATCTGGACATAAATGATCCGATTTTCGATACTTTGAAAAAGGAGTATTCTCCCGATTTTTTTTCCTGGTTTGAAAGAATTTGTAGACAGGGGAGAAAGAGTTTTGTCAATTACCGCAATGATGGCCTACTCGGTGCGTTGTTGATTTATAAGATTGAAGACGAGGCGATCGCAGATGCGGTTCCTCCGCTCCCGAGAAAAAAACGACTGAAACTGGCAACATTTATTGTATCGCATGTTGGCCAGAGAATAGGGGAATTATTCATCCGTCTCGCGGTCGATATTGCAATCTCGAACCGGATTGATGAGATTTACCTGACCCATTTTATCAAAGAACCGGATCGCCTTGTAGATTTGATCACCGAGTATGGCTTTGTTAAAGTCGCTGTGAAACCGGGAGATGAAGCGATTTTTTCAAAATTACTTATTTGCACGCGGGAAAACTGTTCAGAGCTAACGCCATTATCAATGAGCAATTTATTTTATCCCAGTTTTTACGATGGCCCAGCGGTTAAAAAGTTCATTGTTCCGATACAACCATCTTATCACGATCGCCTGTTTACGGATTTTAAAAGACGACGGATCGGTCTGTCAGAATTTTTTGGCGAATTTTACCCGGAAGGCAATTCGATCAGGAAAGTGTACATAACGCACTCAAATATCCTCAAAATTAATCCTGGGGATCTTATCCTGTTCTACCGGTCACAGGATCTTAAGGGGATCGTTTCTTTAGGTGTCGTTGAATCATTTCACCCAAAGATCTCCGATCCTCATGAAATTTCACAGCTCGTCACCCGGCGCACTGTATACTCACAGATGGAGATTGAAGAAATGCGAAAGCCTCTGACTGTCATACTCTTTACGCATCATTTTCACTTCGCTCAGCCGGTGATTTATAAGCAATTACTCGATAACCATATTCTCGAAGGTCCAGCACAAGCTATATCAGAATTGACCAATGAAAAATACACGTGGATATTGGAGAAGAGCGGAATTGACCGGCGTTTTGCTTTCCATTAAACCAAAATATGTGAAAGAGATCCTGAGTGGAGTAAAACAGTACGAGTTCCGCAAGCAGATCTTCAAGAATGAATCCGTGAAAACCGTGTACATTTATTCCACCTCTCCACAGAAGAGAATTGTCGCCCGTTTTCGACTTGGCAAAATTGTCAAAGAGCATCCCGATTATTTGTGGGAGCAATACTGTGATGTTTCTGGCATCAGTGAGCGCGAGTTTTTTGAATATTTCTCTGACCGGGATACTGGGTATGCAATCCGGATCGAAGAGCTTGAGCGCTTTGAAGAGCCGATTGATCCTCACACTGTAATTGATCAGTTCGTTGCACCGCAATCATTTCGATATGTAAAATGTCCTCTCCTACGCTCCTCATTGTCATAATCTCCACCCCCTTATATATTTATACCAACATGCACCTTTTTCCGGATAATCACAATACACCGGATGAACCCCCGGTTTACGGTAACCCTCCCGGAATCATTGTGGGATGCACAGCAGACATGACTATCCCGAACGCGGAACCGGTGGATGTGACGGCATACACGGCGGCTCATAAAAAATATGGAGCAGGCCCGTGTAACCCCCATTGTTGGAGAGAAAACCAGCATTATCAGAGCTGCCGGCACCCCCGTCACCCTGATTGTTCTTTTCCCCGTCTCTTTTTCTCCCCGCACGGTACCAATTCCGCAGCGCCGGTTCCGGCCGATCCACTAAAACAACCTGTATCCGGCCCCGATTCCACCCCCGCGAATTATCCGTTATATCCCCACTGCCAATGATGGTATGTCAAAGGGCGCCCCGCGACAACAAAGAAAAAGGAGAAACCAGAAATGGCAGACTTTACGCAGAACACCATTGTGAAAAGTGCGATCCGCAGGCTTGCGGACCCGATTGCGGACATCAGTGCGTTCAACACCATTGTCCAGTCCGTTATCCTGAACAACCCGTTCGGGTGTGTATCGTATATGAGCTCGGGTGCCAACCACCCGCCCGTACAGAAAACCCGCGAGACCTACACGGCCAAATTCAAGTACCAGGATGCCAATGCCGATATCGTGGGACGGGGCAACGAGAGTTACGGCACCCTTGCCGGGTTCAATGACGGCATCGCCGCCGTAATCGCCAACACCGCGAACAACACGGCCCATGGCGGGACACCGATCCACGATGCCGACAATGACAGCTTCTCGGCAACCCTGAAGTGCCACGACCCCAACGGCGAACTGTACTTCGTGAACCTCTCACGCCGGCAGGTGACCGTCTCCTCCTACCAGGACGACGCGATCCGGACCCGCATCGAGACCTGGGCGGACGGCGTTGCGGCCCTTGCCTGAGGTGGAGTGAGATGGACAACGAACTCATCCTCACCGGAGCGTTCCTCGGCACGGGACTGCTCGCCTACGTTGTCATCCCGGGCCTTCTCGTGATCTGGGACCGGGTCCTCGACCACATGGAAGACCGGAACGGCACAACCAAACCCTGAAAAAAGATGGGGGGAGGAAAGCCTCCCCGGCCATATTTTCTGATACGAATCCCTTTTTCGTCCCACTCTCCCGTTAATGGTAAGTTTTAATACCATAATGTAGATAATACTTAACATGCACTCTCGTACGTATATAAACAAAATCGGGGGCTTCCCATGACCGGCTTCTGTACCCGCATTCCCTCCGTACTGTCGAACGGGCGCCTCCTCGTCCCGCTCACTGCCGGGATCTGCCTTATCCTGCTCACCGTGGTTTTAAAAAATGTCCTCCTTGTCCCGGCCGAACAGCTCTCATCCACCATGATCCTGTACATCATCATCTACATGGGGTTCATCGTCTCGTACCCGTTTGCAGATAAGGAAACCTCCGGCTCGTCAACGCGGACGGTGCTCTGGATGGGTGCGTGCATCCTCATGACCCTCGGGATCATCGCGGTCTACGCTATCTGAATGGGGAAGTGTTCCATGCAGAAAAATCATGCAACAATTGCCGGGATCATTTGTTTCATCGCGATGATCGCCGGCGTCATGTACGGCGTAAAGTCCGGCATTGCCGCGATCGCGATCATCTCCATGTGTGCCGCAGGCCTCCTCATCTGGTACCTTAAGAGAAGTGTCAGCCCGGTCATCGAAGACGAGTGGACAAATCTCGTGGGACAGAAAGCTGCGAGCCTGACAATGAACGCCACCGCGATCCTCTTTGCGGTAATCGGCATCATCCTCATCACGGTGAGCAGTCCCGAAAACAACTACGACCAGGCCGGCTTAACCATCGCTGCGTTCTTAGTCACCCTTGCAATCCTGTACATTGCAACTTCGATCTGGTACTCGCATACCCTCCGCGGGAACGGGCCATGAAGAACAAACTGCGGATCTTCCGGGCAGTGCACAACCTCACGCAGGAACAACTCGCGGAGAAACTCAGCGTAACAAGGCACACGATCATTGCGATCGAGAACGAGCGCTACGACCCGTCACTCAGCCTCGCGTTCAGGATGTCTGACCTCTTCGAAGTCCCGATTGAAAAGATCTTTATCCGGGAAAAACAGGATCGGGCCGACCCCCCGCTCTGATAAGAAAAAAGCGTGGAGGCCCGGCGATCATTCCGTAACCGGCACCAGCCGGTCCTTCAGCTTCGCCTCAACATCGAGCTGCATCATTTCGATGACGTTGTTCACAACGCCCCGGGTATGCCGGACGATCAGCTCGTCGCTCCGGAAGAACTCCCGGTCCGTGCTGCTGTTGAACGCCGACCCGTGCGTCCGGAATGCGATCCCGAACGGGGCGAGCACGAACCCGAGCTGCTGGAAGTTGAGCCAGATGTCCATGGCTGTCTTGATGGCCCCGTCCTCGTGGCCGTTGACAAGGATCCCGGCCACTTTCCCTGCGGTCAGCCCGGGCTTTTCCATGTGGTACAGGTTCTCCATGCAGGTTGTCCGGTCAAGGAACGTCTTGAGCCTTACCGACATGTTGTTCCAGTTGATCGGGGATGCAACAATCACCGCCTTTGATGCGGCAATCATCTGGTGGAACGCCGGCATGTCGTCCTTCTTGTTCCGGCACGGGTAGGTACAAGACCCGGCCCGCACGGCGTAACAGCACCAGCAGTAATCGATGGTATATTCCGTCAGGTTGAACCTGCGGTAACTCACGCCCCGTTCGTTCAGCAGTGCCCCGGCAATATCGGCCATGTAGCCGGTATTTCCCGCCCGGTGGGTGCTGCCGTTGATGAGCAGGACCTCGAAGGGTTTGCCATCGTAAGTGAGCTGCCGGTGCTCTTTCTTTTCTATGAATTCATGGGACGGGCTGTGGCAGACCGGGCACCCCATGGGTGGCTTCTCACCGGTAAAAACAAAGCCGCAGACCGGGCATCTCCAGACGGTCTCCCGACCGGGGCCGATTTCTGGTTTCTCATTGTCTGTCATATCTGTCATGTCCCTCATCCTCGCGGGTACCTGGTTTGGCCTGAATGTTCATAGGCCTCAGTAAAAAATAACTCTGCTGGTAACTTGAGGGATCTGCCGGTTGCCGGTATCAGTCCGCTTCCGGTTCGGATGCCCGGTGCAAAACGGTCAGAGCCCTCCGTTTGTCACGGGGCCGTGAAAGGGGTGATACGGCTTTGCCGATCCCTTTCTCCCAATTTTGAAATGCAGGAAACGACAACATACGTAGTCAAAAATAATCGTTCGTGAATACCATGGATTCCTTTGCTTCCGGGTTTGCCGCTGTTGATGGCGCAGGAGATGCCGGCTCCTTTGTTTCGTATCTCGACCTGATCCACTCACTGCCGTTCTTCCAGGAATGCAAACGCCGGAGTTTCCAGAACCTCGCACTCCGGCCCGGTGCATCGGTGCTTGAGATCGGTTGCGGGAACGGCGTGGATGCGACCATCCTTGCCGCTATGGCCGGGTCGGAAGGCCGGGTGACCGGCATCGATGTGAGCAGCACGATGCTTGTCTCGGCCCGGGCCCGTGAGGGTGCCGGAAGTCCGGCGCCCGGCTACCTGCTGTGCGATGCATCGAATCTTGCCTTTCTGGATAATTCCTTCGATGCCGTGCGGGCGGACCGCGTACTCCAGCATACAAACGATCCCGCTGTTGTTCTCATGGAGATGGCACGGGTGACCCGCACGGATGGGAAGATCGTGGTCTTTGAACCCGACTGGGAGACCTTCGTCCTCTCACCGGGCGAATGCGGCGTTACCCGGAAGATCCTGAACTTCTGGTGCGATCATATTCCCTCCGGCTGGGCAGGCCGGTCCCTGCATGCGGGATTTTCTGCCGCGGGACTTGCCGATGTTGATGTGGCACCGGTAAGCCTGGTGCTCACCAGCCTGCCGCTTGCCCGGAGGATCTTTGATCTCGAAACAACGGCAACTCTTGCTGTCCGCGCCGGCATTGTCAGCTCCCGGGAGGCAGAAGTCTGGGCAAAAGAACATGCCCGGGCTGATGCCGCCGGGCAGTTCTTCAGTTCACTGACCTTTTACCTCGTGACGGGAACGAAACGGGGCTGATCACAGGATCCCCGATCCTGCCGGTGGACAAGCCAGGTCCTGATCCTTTTTTTTAACTCTTCCACCCTTTTGGTCACATTCCGAGAAAAAAAAGATTAATCCGCTTTCATGCGCCGGAATTCCCACGTCACTTCCGCTGCCAGCCCGAGCGTGACAGCAACCGGGCATAAGACCGTCATCGCCTGACGGATCATAACCTCAAGGATCGCGTCCTTCCGGTTCACCTCGAGGGAAAATACAACGTGGATCTTTTCATATGCTGCGGGAAGTCCGGCCTTCCGGGTCCCGGCAACGTTAACCTGGAGTGCCCTGACCCCGGCCTCGTCTTTTAGCAGTTGTCCAAGGAGGGCCGTGCTCACACACCCTCCAAGCGATGCCATCAGGACCTCAACGGCGGAGCAGTTCGCCGGACCATCATCCATGACCAGGGTGCCGCCCCGGGTGTTCTCTGCGTGGAATGCCGTTTTGCCACCCCACCGGACGTTCACCACATCTGCCGTCAGGTACTGCGGGGTATCCGTGTTTTTCGTTGAACACGCCGGTCCCGCGCTGCAGGAGACGGGTGCGGTGCTGCAGCCACAGTCGGCCGGTGCCGGGCCGGTGCCGCACGCCGGGGGCTTGCTGGTGGCGGGAGCCGCAGATCCCTTCAGGGAATCCCGCACAACCCGCTCTGCTACCTGGTGAGCATAGATCGTGAACATCTCGTCCGGTACCTCGTCAATGCCGAACGGGAGGTCGAGATTATAGATCAGGTCTGCCCGGACAATTTCAGGTTTCAGTTCCGGAAGAACGCCCTCCATCATCCGGGAAGAACAGTTGATGAAGCATCCCTCGATCGCGATCACCCTCTCCGCCCGCCGTACAAGGTTCCGCTGGCCTGTATCTTTCGTGAACGCTCCCCCGAGACAGATCCGAACGGTCGAATCCGTTGCAAGCCGGTGGGCCACCAGGTTTGCCGCCCTTCGGGCAACCTCGCCCCGGGCACACGCCCCTTCGCAGGCCATCACCGCGATCTTCGGCGGGGTTGTCGAGTTCTTTTCCGAATAGTCCTCGCAGGCCGGGCATTTCCCGGTCACTTTTGTTATCTTAATTGTTTCACGGTCCATGGTTCTCACGCTGGTTAACGCGTGGGAGCGGGTCCGATATATACCCCGGAATCGGATTTCAAATAAAATTGAAATCCGGCAAAATGGATGTCCAAAAACAAAACCAAGCCCTTCTTAAGAGAGTATGCTTACTTTTTAGTATGGCAACTGCCCGCTGCTGCCCGGCCGACTGCGCCCTCCGGAGCGACTGGGAAGATGAGCTCCGTTATGAGACGGAGATGCTTGAGATGGAGACCGTTGCGGAACTGCTGGACCTCATGAAGCTGCTCAGCCACCCGCTCCGGCTCAAGATAGTCCTTATGCTCCTTGCCCGGGACCACTGCGTCTGCGAGTTCTGGTACATCTTTCAGGAACCGCAGAACCTCATCTCGTACAACTTAAAAAAGTTAAAAAGCGGCGGGCTTATCGATTCCTACTACCGCTCAAACCACAAGATCTACCGGATCTTCCCCGGTCGTGGACCCGAACTCAAAAAACTCCTTGCAACGGCACAGTTTTCCCCACGGGATCCGTAACGTGCGGGGCGGTCCACCCAGCCCGGCTTTACCCTGCCCCGGAGGTCGATCTTTCCGGCACCGTTTCACAGTCTTTTTTTAGCCCCCGCCAGTATAGTATACCATGGACCTCCTCCTTGCGTTCATCATCACCCTTTCCCTCATCACGCTCGTGAGCCTTAAGTTCAGGATCACCCCGTTCTTTACACTTGTTGGCGGGGCGATCCTGTTCGGGCTCATGGCGGGGATGACCCTTGACGCAACGCTCGTGGATGTCGTGTCCGGCCTTGGAAAGGTCTTCTCAGCGTTTGGCATCATCATCTTCTGCGGTGCCGTGATAGCCGCTCTCCTGCAGGAGCAGCACCAGACCGGGGAGATCGTCTCGGATGTCCGCCGCGTTGTCAAACACCCCCCGACGCTTGCCGGGTTCTCGGGCTACCTCCTCGCGGTACCGATCACCTGCTGCGTCACGGCCTACGTGATGCTGAACCCGATCCTGGACTGCCTGGCGAAGGACAAAACAAAGCGCAACCTCCTCCTCTACCTTGCAGCGGTTGGCAGCATCATCTCCTATGCCCTCATCTTTCCGACACCGGTGGTCATCCCACTCTTCAACGCTTTTGCTGCGGATACCAGCGCGCTCGTGTACGATGCGATCGCCATCCCGCTCTCCCTTGTGGTGCTCGGCGTGGCAATCCTCTTCTACCGCTTCGCGAGCCCAAAGGCTTTTGGAACCGGTGACGCCCCGGAATCCTGCCCGGCAGGGGCGTCATTACCCCTGCCCCAGGCCGGGTATGCCGGGATCCACTGGCGGGCCTGGGCCCCGTTCATCGCGATCATCGTTGCCATTCCCGTCTCCTTCTTTCTCCTCGGCCTTTCGCACGTTGGCATCATGAACTTCATCATGCTTGTCGGTGCGGTGACCGCCATTGCCCTTGCAGCCCCGGCGGTCCGTACTACGGGGATGACAAAGGGTGCAAAGCATGCCGGCCTGATCATCTTCGATATCTGCGGGGCAGGTGCGCTCGGGTACGTGATCGTGCACAGCGGCTTTACCGAGGGAGCGCTCCAGCAGATGACGCTCCTTATCCCGGTCATCCTTATCCCGTTCCTCTTTGCAGCCCTGATCGAGACGGCGCAGGGATCCCGCGTAGTCACCGCGGTCATCACGGCCGAGGTCCTGGCCGGATCGGTGGTGACCAGTGCCATCCACCCCATTCCGCTCATCCTCCTGATAAGTGCCGGTTCCTGTTTTATCTCGTTTGTGACCGACCCGTATTTCTGGCTGGTCCAGCGGACAACCGGCGATGGTATCGGGACCGTTGTAAAAAATTACACGCTGCCGGTTGCCCTGGCGGGCGTCGTGATCCTTATCGCCGCCCTTGCCCTGGAGTTCTTTGTATTCCGGTAAAAAAAAGGAGGGACCTGCCGGGAGGATCAGATATATTTCCGGCCGGTCTCCGTTAAGGAGTAGATGATCCAGTTGCCGCAGTACTCCCCCTCGATAAGGCCGCTCTCTTTTAAGATATTCAAGTGATAGGAGAGCTTGGAACCGGCCAGGCGCATAAAGCGGTTGATGACGCAGACGCAGAGCGGCTGGTCGCGGATGAGGTGGAGGATCGTGAGCCGGAGCGGGTCGGCGAGCGCGTGATGGATCCGGCTCTGCTCTTCGAGCACTTCTTTTTGGGGAATGCGTCCGGCAAGACTGTCGAACCCGCCCAGCGCCTCAAGTTCCTTCTGGACCTGCTCGGGGATCTCCATATCCGTTTCCTTGGATCCCGTCTTCTTTTTTGTCCCGCAGCAGGACAGGGTAACGCGTTTCACTTCAAAATAATCTGAAATCAAAAGATATATAACCTTGCCCTGTTTATTCTAATTCAACAAAATTTGAATTAAGGTGGACCATGGAAGCACAGAGGAAATCCTGCAGCTGCGGGGCAGAAGGAAAGAACCGGATCATCTACTCCTGCTCCGGTATAGGATCGAATGTCGGCCAGCTCGCCAATGCAGCAGCCTGCCAGCTTGCCCGTGAAGGATATGGCGGCGGTTCCTGCCTTGCGGGAGTTGGCGGAGGCATAGAGAAACTCATCGGAGTGGGAAAAGCAGCCGATGAGCGGATCGTCATTGATGGCTGCCCGGTGGCCTGCGCAAAGAAGATCCTGGACGACAAAGGGCTTCTTATCGACCGCTATGTCCTGATCACGGACCTCGGTATCACCAAGACGCCCGGCCCCGCCTTCAGTGAGAGCGACGTGCAGGTTGTTGTCAATGCGATCAGGAACCGGTAACTGTGCCCGTTGCCCGCACCAGGTTCCCCGTCATTTCAAAACAAGGATGTGAAGCTGATGTCCCATGATAAAATTCCCTGCTGTGCGGCAGATGCCCTCTGGAGGATACGGAAGCTGAAGGTAAACGGGATGATGACGGGAATCACCCGGCTGGACGAGAGCATCGCAGCTGTTGCTGATGAGAGACATACCAGCAGCGCTGCAATCCGCACTGCCCTCATGACAAGGATCCGGGCCTGCAATTACATTCCGCCGGCAACCGAGGATGCCTATGCAGAGGCCATCCTGGAAGAGTATAACCGGGTCATCAGAAAACGGGATGAACGGGCCGGGTAGGATCACATGACCATTGTACTTGTTACCTGTTCCGGTGTCTCGAATACCGGCAAGCTGACAACCCAGGCAGCCCAGACCCTGATGCAACGATGGCCGGGCCGGTTTATCTGGACCAGTGTAAAGAAATCTGCGGCATCCCTGGACGAGGAGATCCGCGGTTCGGATGAGGTAATTGTCATAGAAGGCTGCCGTGATTGCTGTGCAACAAAAAAACTCGCTGGAACAAATACCGGGCGGTACCGGCACATCATTACAACGGATCTCGGGATTGAGAAAAACGGTATGGCGGATGTCCGGTTCGATGAGATTGAAACCGTTGTGAAGGCGGTCACCGGACTCCTGCAGGAGGACTAAATATCATGCAGAATTATTTACAATTGTTTGCCGACTGGGTGACCTATTCGGTTCTTGGCCTGGCCCCGGGCAGTCCCCTTGCTTCGTCCGTGAACTTCTTTGTCAATGACATCATCTGGGTCTCGCTGCTTCTCGCCGTGATAGTCTTTGCAGTAGGGATTGTCCGCACCTTCATCACCCCACAAAAAGTGAAGAAGTGGGTGGCGGGACGCTCAGAAGGGGTGGGCAATGTGGTGGCCGCACTTCTCGGTATCCCCACGCCGTTCTGTTCCTGTTCGGCCGTCCCGCTCTTCATCGGCTTTGTCGAGAGCGGTGTGCCGCTTGGCATCACCTTCTCGTTTTTGATCGCGTCCCCGCTCATCAACGAGGTAGCGGCTGCCATGCTCTTTGCCATGTTCGGCTGGCAGATAGCGCTTATCTATATCGTCTCCGGGCTTATCATCGCGATTGTGGCCGGTATCATCATCGGGCGTCTTCACCTGGAGGGGGAAGTCGAGGAGTTTGTCTGGAAATGCAAGATGCATGATAAGGCCGACAAACCGATGACCTGGAAAGACCGGGTCGATTTCGGGATCAGCGAATCCAAGAGTATCACCCTGAAAGTGATTCCCTACATCGTCCTCGGTATTGCCATTGGTGCTGTCATCCACGGTTACGCCCCGGCGGATTTCCTTCTTAATATCGCAGGCCCGGATAACCCGCTTGCGGTCCCCATCGCGGTTCTGATTGGCATCCCGCTCTACTCGAACGCCGCCGGCATGATCCCGATTATGCAGGTGCTCACGGCAAAAGGCATGGCTATGGGAACCGCACTGGCATTCATGATGGCAGTCATCGGGCTCTCCCTTCCCGAGATGATCATCCTCAGGAAAGTGATCCGGATCAAACTGCTCGCGGTCTTTGCCGGGATCCTGTTCATCTCCTTCACCCTGACGGGCTACCTGTTTAATGCAATACTGGGATAATGAAATAACTGGACGATTACCATGATGGCAGTAAAACAACTCTCCTTCCTCGACCGGTACCTGACCCTCTGGATCTTTCTGGCAATGGCGGTCGGTATCGCAATCGGCTATTTTTCACCATCAGTGCCGGCACTGATCACCGGTCTTTCGATAGGAACCACCTCAATCCCGATTGCGGCCGGGCTCATCCTGATGATGTACCCGCCACTCGCGAAGGTGAAGTACGAGGAGCTGGGAAACGTATTCCGGAATACAAAAGTGCTGGCCTTATCCGTTGTCCAGAACTGGATTGTCGGGCCGGGCCTGATGTTCCTTCTCGCCGTTGTCTTCCTCCGCGACCAGCCGCTCTTCATGTACGGGCTCATCCTTGTCGGGATCGCCCGTTGTATTGCGATGGTGATCGTCTGGAACGATCTGGCCGAAGGCGATTCGGAGTACTGTGCCGCCATCGTGGGTATGAACTCGCTCTTCCAGGTCTTCTTCTACTCGGTCTATGCCTGGTTCTTCATCACGTACCTTCCCCCGCTGCTCGGTATCGGGGCCGGTTCGGAAGTTCCGATTACGATTCTCCAGATAGCAACCAGTGTCTTCATCTACCTCGGTATCCCGTTCATTGCCGGCATGGTCACGCGGTATGTCCTGCTCCGGGTGAAGTCAAAGGAGTGGTACGAGCAGGTCTTCATACCAAAGATCTCGCCAGTCACGCTTGTTGCCCTGCTCTTTACGATCATCGTGATGTTCTCCCTGAAAGGCGAGTATATCGTGAACGTTCCCTTCGACGTTGTCCGGGTCGCACTCCCGCTGCTCTGCTACTTTGTCATCATGTTCTTTGCCAGTTTCTGGATGGCACACCGGGTCGGGGTTGATTACGCGAAGTCCGCGTCGCTCTCGTTCACTGCCGCATCCAACAACTTCGAGCTTGCGATTGCGGTTGCGATTGCGGTCTTTGGCATAGCATCACCGGTGGCATTTGCAACGGTCATCGGGCCGCTTGTCGAGGTGCCGGTCCTGATCGGGCTCGTGAACGTCTCGCTCTGGCTCCGGGAGAAATGGTATGGCGGAAAGAATGACGGTACGTGCAGCACGCCGGTGCGGTGAACGAAAAGCGAGGTAATTATGAAAAAGAATATCCTGTTCATCTGCACGTACAACTCCTCCCGCTCTCAGATGGCGGAAGGGTACATGAAGGCAAAATACGGTGACCGGTACGAAGCATTCAGCGCCGGGACGGAAGTAACCCGGGTCCATCCGATGGCAATCGCCGTGATGAACGAGATCGGGATCGATATCTCCGGACACCGGTCAAAACTGATCGATGAGTTCTTCGGACAAGAAATCGGGACCGTAGTAACCGTCTGCGATTCCGCACACGGGGCCTGCCCGTTCTTTCCGGGAGCGGGGGAAGTCATTCACCAAAGCTTTTTGGACCCTTCAGCCTTCACCGGGTCTGATGAGGAAATACGGGCCGGGTTCCGGAAGGTGCGGGACGAGATCATCCGGTGGATCGATGTGAAATTCGGAAGTATCCATGCTTAAAGTAACTCCACATCCGGAGTATCCCCCCGAAGAGGGACGGTACCTCCGGGGGAATGATTACTCCCCGGCCGCGGTTGTCATCATCCTTACGTATGATGCCGAAGAGATTCCGCCTGAAATCGAGAAACTCGTCCGGACCGGTGTTGAGAGCGGGGCTGCACTATCGGGCACCTTGCAGACCGCGAACATCGGCATTGAGAAGATCATCTGCAATATCGTGGCAAACCCGAATATCCGCTACCTGATCCTCGGGGGGCCGGAGTCGGAGGGGCATAAGACCGGCGATGCCATCAAAGCCTTGTTCAAAAACGGGGTGGACGAGAAGAAACGGATCCTCGGGACCACAGGGCTCACCGCTGTACTGTACAATGTCCCGGCCGGATTCATCCAGCGGTTCCGCGAACAGCTGACCCTTGTTGACTGCCAGTTCCAGGATGAATCCATGATCCGTAAAGCGGTCTGGTCCTGCTTCCAGGAAAAACCGGTGGAGTTCCGGGGACAGATGCTCTGCGATCCCGGCGCCTTTCCGGAACCCCCGATGAGTGGGAAGCTTACCTGGAAGGTCACGCAGCCATGGGCCGAGCCGGGCGATGATGCGGAACGGGCGGCCAAGCAGAAGGCTCAGGCTCTCATCGAGCGGCTGAAGCAGAAGCAGAAAACGTCCTCTGCCGGTAACGGGAATGACGGATGAGATCCGGCAGCCGGTAAGATCTTCCCCGCACTCTTTTTCCCTTGAATGCGAAGGTGAACAACCGGGATACGTGCCTGTAGGCAGCCCTGGAGTCACTCATCCGCTGATATCTGCCGGTATGCACCTTCCGGTACAACCATCTCGAAGAGCGCCCCCGTCCCGGGTGTCCCTTTCTCGGTTATGGTTATACCGGTGATGGAGAGGATCTCCCGGACCAGGAAGAGGCCAAGGCCGGTATTTTTCCCGTGTCCCTTTACAAATATCCTCTCTTTCTCACCTGCCCTGACCCCTACGCCGTCATCCTCCCAGCGGATAACAAACCCATCCGGCTGCACGCTTCCGGAGACCCGGATCCGTGTTGCTCGCTCTCCGTGCCGGGCTGCATTGTCAACAAGGTTGTAAAACACCTTTGCGAGCAGCGGGTCTGCATAGATCTCATAGTGGGCAAGAAGGGGATCCGTCTCAACGGGAATTGAGGTGGCCCAGGTCCGGATTCCATTGATCACCGTGGGAATGATCTGCCATGTGGGTGCCTGGACCCCGAGGTCCTGGTAATCCCGCGTGAACCAGACCATCTCTTCAAGGTCTTTGAGCTGGTTCTCGATAATCGCGAGGCGATCGGCAAGCGCACGATCCTGGCCGCAGTCCTTCTCCATAAGTTCCGTCAGAATGCTGACGGTATGGATCTTGTTGAGCATGTCATGCCGGGTGATACTGGAGAGCAGGTTGATCTTCGTGTTTGCCTGCCGGAGGGCTTCCTCGGCCTGTTTGCGCTGTTCTATCTCATGTTCCAGGGCCGAGGTCCGCTCCAGAACAATGTCGAGGATCCGGGATGGATCGGCATCTTTGAGATCATGGTGGACGCGTTGGTAAAACTCACAGGTGTGGCAGTCGGCTGTCTTGGACGCGTACGTTCCTGTTACTTTCCCGCCACACATGGTTCCGGCAATTGCCCAGCAGGTCCGGCCGGCGTTCTTCCCGCCATTCACCCGGTCGGCCCTTGTCTCGGTAGCCGCAGGACACGGCCCGAGCTCGTGAGCGCTTGCCCCGCCGGGCTCTCTGCCGCACTTCCGGAATTCCCAACAGTTTTTGGTAGGCATAGAATCAAGCAATACCGGAGTCTGGTCCGGAGTCTGGTTGTATTTTTATCACTCCCATGTTCTTGTATCTTTTGTGCTCCCGGTGTCTGCACCGGAACGAATAACGGTGTGATCACGGAGAACCGGGCCGGTCTGATGAGGAATTTGCTCTGTGATCCGAGCGGCGGGCCCAGGATCGCGAGCGGTTGAAGAATAGGCAGGGGTTTGTCAGGAAACCATGAATGGGATTTTACTTCCCTGAAGATACGTTATCCCATTCTGTTTTATTTATCCCACCATTCGTCCCGATTGATCTCTGCCAGGGTCATGGAAATCCCGATTGAAAGGGATGATTCAGGGCCCGGCAGGACAGCGGGAGACTGCGGCAGGGATTGGGCCGGGTCTGATTGTACTGATGTCATAGGAATATCCTTCCGGGCAGGGGTGCAGCCCGGTGTGCATTGTAGTCATCATCGATACGCCGGATACGTAACAGGGACGCATATGACTACACACGGGTATTCCTCCAAACATTCCGTTTCGAAACGTTGTGCTACCATCTATCAGTAGTTCTTGTAAGAAATATACCCCCGGAAAGAGGACATTTTTGCCGCAACCTGCCCGTCACATACGGGAATATCTCCTGAAATGGGACGATCTACCGGGTTCAGCATGCCCCGGCAAAAAGGGAGTTATCAGTTTCCCCGTACCTGCAGGATCTCTTCGGGCCTGAGCAGGTGCACGTCAAGGCCGGGCATTGCTTCGCCAAGGCTCTTGCTTGCGTTTGCAATGATCGTGGCATCAGTAAAGTGGTTTACTGACTCGACAATGGCTTTTGCCCTCCGGGCCGGGTTCTCGGACTTGAAGATCCCGGAACCCACGAACACACCGTCCGCCCCGAGCTGCATCATGAGCGCTGCATCGGCTGGCGTGGCAATACCCCCCGCTGAGAAGTTCACGACCGGAAGCCTGCCGCGTTTCGCGGTCTCGATAACGAGTTCGAGCGGTGCCTCGATCTCGCGGGCAAAGGCAACGAGTTCCTGCGGTTCGAGTTTCTGGATGGTGCGTATCCCGCCCTGGATGGCCCGCATGTGGCGCACAGCCTCGACTACGTTGCCGGTACCGGCCTCGCCTTTCGTGCGGATCATGGCAGCTCCTTCATTGATACGACGGAGTGCTTCGCCCAGGTTCCGGGCGCCGCAGACGAACGGGACGGTGAATTTCGTCTTTTCGATATGGAATTCCTCGTCCGCGGGTGTCAAAACTTCGCTCTCATCGATCATGTCCACACCAAGGACTTCGAGCACCTGTGCCTCGACAAAGTGGCCGATCCGCACTTTGCCCATCACCGGGATCGAGACGGCTTCGATGATCTCGATCACCTTCTCCGGGTCTGCCATCCGGGCAACGCCTCCGGCTTTCCGGATATCGGACGGCACCCGTTCGAGCGACATTACCGCAACGGCACCGGCTTCTTCTGCTATCCGTGCCTGATCGGCGTTCACGACATCCATGATCACGCCGCCTTTCTGCATGGACGCAAACCCCCGTTTGAGGAGTTCGGTGCCATGCCTGAGTTCTGCTAATTCCATGATCGTGCACCTATAACCGGGTATTCCGGTTCCGGATCGGCAGGAATGACCCCGCGAATCCGCGGGTTTTCCGTTCTCCCGGAAGTATCTTACGATATTGGACTGGTAGGCTGATAAACATATTCACAATTGTGAATTTTGCCGCAAACCGGATCGCTGGTAAACCGGCAGACTACGAAAGATGCTCTAAATAAAAAATTGGATCAGGGGGAATCCCGGATCAGTTTTCAGCATCAGCCAGACTTACCGGCCTCTGGCCAGCGTCTCCATGAACCGGTCCCGGATCTGTACCGGGCTTATTGGGATGTTGGGCACCGCACTGTTGCCCGGCAGGATCCTCAGGTGAATGAATGACGGTCCGGTGCGGGCCGATGCACGGAGTGCAGTTTCCAGTTCCCAGGGCTCGTGAACGGTAGCGGTCTGTTCGAAACCGGCTCCCGCTGCCATCAGCCGGAGGTCTGCCGTGTCGCACCCGGGCCGGGGCTGGCTGCCTGTACTGCCGAAGACGCCGTTATCAAGGCCGATAACGGTCAGGTTCCGTGGTGCGGCAGCTGCAATGACAGGGAGGATTGAGGAGCCCAGCAGGCTCCCGTCGCCATCCAGCACAATGACCCGGCGATCGGGCCGCACGCTCGCGATCCCGAGACCGATTGCTGATGCCAGGGTGTAACTGCCGAGCATGTAGAAGTTCTCCGACCGGTCCCGCGCCGCGTAGAGTTCCTTTGACGGAACCCCGATGTTGGAGACCAGGATCTCGTCAGCGACGAGATTGGTCACCGCCCGGATCGCATCGAATCGGGTCAGTCGCGGGGTGTGCCAGTCCCGTTCATAACAGAATGCAAACGGGCTCGGTGTGTGTGCCGGTGGCAGATTTCCCGTAGTTCCCGTCTCGCAGATAGAATCGGGGCTGATCAGGATGACGTGCGGGCGGCTCTCCCGGTATGCCCCGGCAACTGCTTCACCGATTGCACCCGTATTGTCCGGGTCTGAAATAATTGTATACCCTATCCCGGCTGCCGCGAGGATTGCGGGAAGCGGGCGGTTGAAGGGGATCTGCGCCGGGATTGTCTCCGTCTCCCCGCCCCGCCAGCTGGCAAGGATCGGGAGCGGAAGGCGGTAGGTGACGGTGAGCGAGAGGATCGCGTTTAACATGTTCCCGAGGCCGGAACTCTGGAGGGCAATGAGCGGGCGTGCCCCGGCCAGGTATGCCCCGGCCGAAACCCCCACGCCATCCTCTTCGCGGGTAAGCCCGATGTGCCGGAACTCTTCCGGCAATGCAAAGAAGAGCCCTTTTGCCTTGTCACAGGGAATGGAGGTGACAAGATCGATCCCCTGCGTTTTGAGTTCAGCAATGATCTGGTGTTCGTCCATGGTGCACGATCCATTCCTTAAGAAGTTTCGCGAGCGCATCGCGGGATTCATCCGGCCGAACCGTTATGGCCGGCGCAAGGGGATGCAGGGTGAAATCTTCAAAGATCCGCTCGTATCCCCCGCCCGTGAGGTTCAGGAGGATATGGTCGTCCGGTTTTATCATATGCTTTTCTATGCTCTGCACCAGTGCCGCTGTAGCAACGGCCGCTGCCGGGTCCAGGTCAATATCGAGTGTGTCCCGGACCCGTTGCATTGCATCCGCCCCTGCGGCATTCGAAATGCTGTACATCATCCCGTCCGTTGCCTCCAGTGCATCAAAGAGTCCGCCCCGTATCCCGTACGGCGGGGTGCGGTTGGTCAGGACGTCGGCCATGACCCCCCGGACCCGCTCTGCCGCGTCCGGCATGTCCTTTTCCGCGGAAATCTCCCGCCGGCCCTCCCTCCATGCCGAGACCATGGGCGTGAACGGTTCGTTCTGTGCGAGATGGAGCCGAGGTAGGTGACTGCCGTACCGGCCGTCGCCAATAAGCCGGAGTGAGGCTTCCCACGCAGCAATGGCCCCGGTGCCGCTCCCGACTGCCTGAATGTAATGGTTCGGGATCCTTCCTGCCGTAACTGCGGCATCGAGCATCACGGTCCCCATGCCATCCCGTCGGGCAATGTTTTTTGCCCCGCCTTCCGGGACGCATCCCGGTACGGCTGCAAGCGCGTTACTCACGCTGATGGCATCCGTATAGTCCCCGTGTACAGCCACGAGGAAGACCTTCTCTGCCGGTGTCGTGGTCCATAAGCGTGGTATCGCCTTCTCGGGGACCACGATCACAACGGGCCTGTGGCACCGGGCAGAGAGTTCAGCAAAGGCACGGCCCGTGTTGCCGGCGGATGCGATGACCAGGATCTTTCCCCCGAGCTCGCTCTGTCGCTGCATGGTTGGCGAGGCCTCCAGTTCTTTGAACGAGCCCGAGGTTAAGCGGGCACCCCGTTCCGGGAAGTATCCCGAGAACGAGACCTGAAGGTGGGAGAGGCCGAGCTCCCGGGCAAGTTCTCCCCCGTCAAACGAGGCCGGACCTCCTGCGGGAAGCAGCGGGGATGTTACCGGGAGCCAGGAGAGGTAACGGTACATGCCTTCATGCGGGGCAAGATGGAGCCGTCGGCTGCAGTATTCTGCCCTGAGAAGAGAATCATGCCCGTGGGGGCAGGAGAGGCTCGTGAAGTCCTCCACGATCTCACCCCCGCCGACACACCGTATACGGTACTTGGGAATCATCAGAGGATGCGGATATCTTCCACCCGCACGTGCAGCCCGTCCTTCTTCCTGAGTACCATGTTGACGAGTGCCGTGTGGGCGAGGTTGATCATGCAATACCCCGGGAGAAACCGTTGCCGGAGTCCCAGTGTGGGCGGCCTGAGAACCGTCTCTGCAATCCCTTCGAACGCGTGGACATGGTAGGCCTGCACGTCATGAGTTTTCTCTTTTCGTGCTTCCAGCGGGCCTACGGTATGACATTCCAGCACGCCCGTGACCGGGTTGGCCGAGAGGACCCGGAGGGCATGGTAGATCGGGCAACCGGGACCCGCGGGTCGTCCGGTAACCAGGTCGCCTTTTTTGATCTCCCATCTCTCCACGAGGTCCGCCCGGAAGGGTACGATAAATTTCCGGGCCGAAGGCTCGCCCGGGAAGGCCCGGATGATGAAATCATACGTCACTCCCGTTACATCGGTGCCGGCGTATGTGGTTTCTGTTTTTCTGTCGGCCCTGACCTCAGAGAAGAACGTGCAGTCCCCGTTGATCTTTTTCTTTTTCCGGACCGCAGCAATAAAATCGCTGCATGTCGGAAGACCGCATGCGCCGCAGTCTTTCCCCGGCGGTTCCCATGTCATGGATTTTTAGTCCCCCCGGTAGATGTTGTCGGCCTCTTCCAGAGGCCGGATCACGCCGAAGTGGTGCTGCCACCCGATCTCTTTCTTGCCGATACAGATCGTGCAGACCCCAAGGGGTGGCGTACCCCGGAGGGTAATGGTATCCGCATCCGAGATCTCCGGGTGCTTTGCGATTGCCTGCATCAGGTACCTCAGGCCGGTTCCCTGCACGGCGTTTGTCTCGATGATATCGATCGCCGGAACAACGCTGTGGATACACTCGCGGAATACTTCTTTTTCCGCCTGAGAGATGAGATCGATCTTGGTTACCACTGCCGAATCGGCAAGGGCGATGAGCGGTGCCATCTTCAAGGGAGCATTACTGCCGGAGACTGCTGGGAGGACAGCTATCCCGTAAGCCTGCGTTGTGTAGGGAGTGCACCGGAGACAGAGCCCTGCGCTCTCAACAATAAGGATCCCGGCGTTCACTTCCTGTGCCCATTTGATCGCATCCTTCAGGACCATGATCCCCATGTGGTCCGGGCAGAGATCGCCGGAGTAGACTTTCCTTGTGGGGATACCGAATTCCTCGTGGAGTTCCTCATCTTCAAAGGCCCGGACAACATCGATCTTCAAAAATGCGGTGCTGTCGGTCTTGTTGAACTTCTTTATGATCTGGCGGATGACGGCAGTCTTTCCGGCGCTGGGTGGGCCGGCAACGATAACGAGTTTCATGCATACACTCCTGTCTTTTTTGGTGATTCCTGAGGCTCGCTGATCAGGTCTCCCTGTCGGATCTTCTCGCGGAGGTCCCAGAGGAACAGATCCATGCCGGAGACCGTTCTTAAGATCTCCTGTTCATGGCCCCGGGGTTCGAGCACAGCGGATACTGCCCCGTTTCTCATGATGATGCGGCGGTCGGTGATCAGGGCAAGGTACGGGTCGTGGGTGACAAAGATCACCGCCTTTTGGTACCTGCGGAGGCAGGTGATGACGCGCTCCTTGTTAATTCCCGCATTCTCGATCTCGTCGAGAAGGAGGATGGGTGTCTGGCCGATCAGGATGGCATCGGCGATCAGGAGGGACCGGGTCTGGCCCCCGGAGAGGGCGCTCATCCGCATCTGTTCTGTAATCTTTTCCCCGGTGAACTCATTTGCCAGGTTCACCGTGCGGCTGACGAGCTGCTGTGCTTCGGAATCGCGAGCCCGTATGTGGAGCGCGAGGAAGCGGGCAACCGTAAGGTCGGCGATGACCCGCGTGTTCTGGGTGAGGAGGGCAATTGGCTTCTTTGCCGGATCGCGGACCATCTCTTCTGGTGGTTCGCTGCCGTCCACGAGAATACTGCGCCCGGTGATGGTGTCGTCCTGCGCCAGTACCTCGATGTCGTTGATGAATGCGGATTTCCCGGACCCCGTGGGCCCGACAATGGAGATGGTGTCGCCCGGGCGGATGACGATCCGGTCAAACCCCTCCTTCTTGCCGTCACGGGTGGTGCCGGGAAGAACTGTTATCTCGTACGTCTGATCGCTGTGCATCGCATGATCATGGAATAAATAATTGATATACGTTTCCAAATAAGCAAAAAAATTATCCTTACAGTAATAATTATAATCCATAAAGTGAGACATAAAGGATAATATGTTGTCAAAGAGGATCTTTGAGATCGATTTTACCACGGCCCTGAACGAGGAGCTGGCAAAAAAAGGCATATCCGTCCGGGAACTGGCCGAACTTACGGGTATCCCGGTCTCGACACTCTACAAGATCACGACGGGGGAACGGGATCCCCGTCTCTCTACGATCAGGAAGATTGTCTCGCTTCTTGAACCCCCCCGGGGCAGTTTCATTGCCATCATTGCCGCCCGGTTCCTTCTCGACACCATGGAGCGGCGCGAAGTGGAGTTTGGTGGCCGGACATTTGCCATCCGGGGCTATTCCGCGAACTCGCTCGAGGAGTGCATCATTGCCGCGGCACGGGCAGAAAAGGACGGAGCGGCCGGCATCATCTGCGCCCCGATTCTTGCCTCCATTGTTGAGAAGATCGTGGATATCCCTGTAGCAATGCTCCGCCCGGATCTCTCGGTAATCGACGAAGCGATCAGCACGGTCTCGCGAAAGATTGGGTGAACCATGGCGGGCGATGATACTCCTGTCCGGATCGGGCATCTCTCTACGCTGTACCATACCGCGTTTTTGCTGCGGGGAACCTCCCTCCTTGAAGATGCAGGACTGCGGGCGACATGGCGACTCTTTGCTTCAGGACCGGATATCATCAGCGCCATGCAGGAAGGCACGCTCGATCTCGGTTACATCGGGCTCCCCCCGGTTATCATCGGGATCGACCGCGGCCTCCGGCTGGCCTGCATTGCGGGAGGGCACGTGGAGGGAACGGTGCTCATTGCCGGCCCAGGGATCCGTGCACTTGCGGAATGCCGGGACCTGCGGGAGTTCCTTAAGCAGTTCTCCGGCCGGGCGATCGGGACGCCCCCGAAAGGCTCCATCCATGATGTCATCACCAACGAGTTGTTGCGCGAGCATGGAATTCATGACGTTACGGTGAAGAATTATCCCTGGGCCGATTATCTTTCCGATGCGCTGCAGCAGGGAGAGATTGCCGCCGCTGCCGGTACGCCGGCACTCGCAGTCACTGCGGCCCGGTACGGGAATGCCCGGCTGGTCGTGCCTCCGAATCGGTTCTGGCCCTTCAATCCCAGTTATGGGATCGTGGTGATGCGGGAGATGCTCAAGAAAAAAGAAGTTCTCGTGCGCTTTCTCGCTGCCCACGAGTCTGCCTGCGAACTGATCCGGCAGGATCCCCGGTCAGCGGCGGGTATCGTGGCCGGGACAACGGGCATGGTGGATCCGGCCTTTGTTCTGGACACGTACCGGATCTCGCCGAAGTACTGTGCGGCCCTTCCCCCGGAATACCGTGCCTCGACCATGAGGTTTGCCCGCGTGCTGCACGACCTGGGCTATACCCGGAGGCTTGTGGACGAACGCGAAATCTTCGAAACCACTCTCATCGATGCGATTCATACCGGCCGGCATCATTATCTTGATGGTATCAGTATTTTTTAGCCGGGTAATTGTGCGTAAAAATGGAATCCGTATTGAGAAAAAAGATCAGATGCCCTTGAGGCTGCCCCGCTGCTTGACGAACCGGTCCCAGTTGAACGGCTCGTCGAGCACGTTCACCTTCACCTGGTCGATCCCCGCAATCCCGAGTGTCCTGCGCTGGACCTGCTCCGACAGGTGGGCGGAGAGAGGGCAGGCCTTGCAGGTGAGGACCATGTCGACTTCTGCACTGGTGCCTTTCACCCGGATCTCCTTGATGAGCCCGAGGTCCACGATATCGATGCCCACCTCGGGATCGATCACCTCTTTTAGGGCTTCGCGGATCCGGTTCTCTATCGTAAACTCCTGGCGGAGAACCGTGGCAAACGGCCCGGCCCTTGCCTGTTCGAGGTTTCTCACCTGCTCTTCGAGCTGGTTCTGACGGTCAAGGAGCCTGCTAATCACCCGGACCACCGGGTCGGGCATGACATTGTTGGCAGATTCATCCCCATCGACATCCTCCGGCCCGGCAATTTTCCCGGGAACGCCGACAACGGTTGCACCCGGCGGGACGGATCGGACAACTACGGACCCGGCACCTATCTTGGCACCCTTCCCGATCAGGATGTTGCCGAGCACGATGGCTCCCGCCCCGACAATCACGTCATCTTCCACGGTAGGATGGCGTTTCTTCTTCTCAAGGACCGAGGCCCCGAGCACCGCGCCCATGTAGAGGAGCACGTTGTTTCCCACTATCGCGGTCTCTCCGATGACAATACCCATGCCGTGATCGATCACCACGCGCCGCCCCAGCTGTGCCCCGGGATGGATCTCGACCCCGGTGAGGAAACGGTTGATGTGCGAGAGGAAGCGGGCAAAAAATTTCCAGTTGTGCAGCCAGAGCCAGTGCGCCCTCCGGTGGAACCAGAGGGCATGGATCCCGGGATAGCAGAAGAGGACCTCTACCCAGGAACGGGCTGCCGGGTCCCGTACAGTGATCGCCTGGATATCTTCCCTTAAGCGGTCAAACACCATGGCAGTCTCACTTATGCCTCAAAGAGGTCAGGGATACTCAGGTAGCGCTCGCCGGTGTCGGGCAGGATAACGACAATCGTCTTTCCCTTGCTCTCGGGGCGTTTTGCAACGGCAAGGGCTGCATACAGCGCCGCACCGCTCGATATCCCGGCAAGGATGCCCTCTTCGCGGGCCAGTTTTCGTGTCGTCTCGAAAGCATCCTCGTTCTTCACCCGGATGATCTCATCAACGAGATTGCGGTTGAGCACCGCTGGGACAAAACCTGCCCCTATGCCCTGGATGCGGTGTGCGCCCGGGGCTCCCCCGGAAAGGACCGGCGATGCATCGGGCTCTACTGCTATTGCACGGAACGAGGGTTTTTTCTTCTTGATAACGTCAGCGATACCGGTGATGGTTCCTCCCGTTCCTACTCCGGCAACAACGATATCCACCTTCCCGTCGGTATCGCGCCAGATCTCCTCGGCAGTGGTCTTGCGGTGTATTGCCGGGTTTGCCGGGTTCTCGAACTGCCGGGTAACAAAGAAGAACTTCGGGTTCTCTTTTGCCATCTGCTCTGCCCTGGCCACGGCTCCTTTCATCCCTTCAGCGCCCGGTGTGAGCACGAGCTCCGCGCCGAATGCCTTTGCCAGTTTCCGCCGCTCGATGCTCATGGTCTCCGGCATGACGAGCGTGAATTTGTATCCCCGCGCCGCACTCACGAAGGCAAGGGCGACACCGGTGTTCCCGCTTGTTGCTTCGAGGATGATCGTGTCCTTCTTAATCAGCCCCTGCTTCTCTGCTTCGTCGATCATGGCAACCCCGATGCGGTCTTTCACGCTGCTCATCGGGTTGAATGATTCGACTTTGACAATGACGGTGGCTCCCAGTCCCGTAGTAAGCCTGTTGAGCCGGACAAGCGGCGTGTTGCCGATTGTTGCCGTGATATTATCATAAATCTTTGTCATTTTGATTCTCCTCTGTCATGAAATACCCCGGGCATGATGGGGGGTATCCGGACTTCACAATTGTTAATTTGTCCGGTCCTGATTATATATTTTGGTCTTGTGTCCATGACAGGGTCGCCCGGCTTCCGGGTTTTCCTGTTTACAACCAGGAATACGGAGAATGCGGCAAAAAACGGTGTAAAATCAGGGTATATTATCAGAACCGTTCCATACTGTGTGTTCACAAGCGTGAACAGGAAAAGCAGACATGAACACATACCATGCGATTATCGCAGGACCCCGGACGGAACCCGATGCAACCGGCCCTTCCGCCCGTGCCTATCGCGGCCTTCATTGTGGAAGGCCCGTGGAACGGTCCAGCGGTATCCGGGGCGCCGGGCAGTATTGTTGCCGCCAGGTGTCCACCTATAGAGATCCGCCTATGACAGTAATCCGTACAACAACCGGAATAATGGCTGTCCGTGGTATGTGTCCGTGAAAATCCCATCCTGATTTCACGTCCTCACCTCGTCCCGGCAGTACCTGGTATATCACCCACTCGCCACATCAAACAACCTGCCGGGGCACATCGCCTCATCAATATATTCCCTTGCAACAACGCAGGAAATCTCTATGCTACCTCCGATATAACCGGGAGACCGCACCCCCCGGCCCGATACTCTTTTTCTCATCCAGCATGCCCCAAATACCATCTGACTCTGAAACCTTTCCCGACAGGTAACGCTCATCGTGGCCAGCCGGACAACTGAACGGCACTGATAGTTCAGGATGAACACGATCGGGGCCGGAACTTCACCGCATCCCGTTATTTAAACCATATGATTCAGGAAAATCTTGCCGGGAGATTACCTCATAAATACCGCTCGCGGAAAACGGGAATCGTGATCCGGGCCCGGTTTACTGCCGGTGCCCGAACCGTAACAAAACCCTCCCGTGGAACCCTCTCATGCCCGACCCCCTCTTTCCCTTTGTTATTGCAGCCGTCATCGGCCTCGTTGCGTCCATTATCGGGATGGGTGGTGGTTTTCTCTATGTCCCGACGCTCACGCTGCTTTTTGGTTTTGACCAGAAGATGGCGGTAGGGACAAGCCTTGCGGTGATGATCTTTTCGGCATGTTCCGCAACGCTCGTATTCGGGCGACAGAAGAAGATCCTCCCGGTTCTTGCTGCATTCCTGGTTTTGCCGGCCATGGTATTCTCTCTGCTCGGGTCTTTCATCACCGTATATTTCGACGCCAGGATCCTTGTCATCCTGTTTGCTCTCGTGCTGATCCTCATGTCCCTGCAGATGCTGGTTCCCTCATTGAGCGTAGTCCCGGCGATCCGGTGGGGTCCCTCCATTGAAGTGAATCTTTCTCGTGATCGTGAACCGTTAAAACCCGTACGGGTTCCCTGCATGCATCTTATCGTGTGGGGAGCCATGGGCGGGCTCGTCAGCGGGATTACCGGAACCAGCGGCGGGGCATTTTTTGTCCCGGCGCTCGTGGTTATCGGAGTCCCGGTGCATGTAGCCGTTGCAACCTCGCTACTTACGATCATCCCCACTTCGGTGACCGGTGCCGCAGCCCATGCTGTCCTTGGGCAGATCTCCCTGCCGTTTCTTATCGTATACGGTGCCGGCGCGGCCATCGGGGCATATACGGGGGCAGCCATTGCGCCGCGAATCCCGGCGGATCATATCAGGAAAGGGTTTAGCATTTTACTACTCGTGATTGCCCTCCTGATGATCCAGCAGAACGTGCTCGGGGGCTAAAAAAATGTCCCGGGGTAATTGTGATGTCCTGTTCCTTTCCGCAAAATGCGTGCTGCAAAAGATTAACAATTGTGAATTCCAATATTATTTTACCAGCATCCCTGAACACGGGTCCATACGATCCGGCGGGGAGATACGAATATACCCTAAAAGGACTGCCCGAATGCCTGCCCACGATTTTAACCCGGGAAACCCCACGCGTTTCATACCCGGACTATCGTCCGCGATTACGGTATTCCCTGAGGTTCCATGATCCCCGCTGATATCCGGAATGATTTCGCGCTCCTGTCCGAGGTCTGTTACCTGGATAGTGCGGCAACGAGCCTCTCCCCGGAGCCGGTCCTTGAAGCCATGCTCGACTACGAGCGTACCTCCCGCGCAAATGCCGGCCGGGGTGTCCACCGGATCGCCCAGAAGGCTTCCCAAAAGTACAGGGATGCCCACAAGTCGGTCAGGAATTTCATCCATTCCCGCGAGGGTGAGGTAGTCTTTACAAGGAATTCCACGGAGGCTGTCAATGCGGTGGCATTCGGGTTCCCGTGGCAGGCCGGCGACCAGGTGATATCCACACTCCTTGAGCACCACAGCAACCTCCTCCCATGGATGCGCATCCGCGACCGGCAGGGAATCGATCTCCGGCTCCTTACCCCGGGACAGGATGGCAGCCTTAACCCTGCAGCCCTTGCAGAGATCATCACGAAGAAGACCCGTCTCGTTGCGGTCTCCCAGGCATCCAATGTGCTGGGCAATGTCGTGCCCGTTGCAGAGTTTGCGAAGATTTGCCATGATTACGGTGCGCTCCTCCTTGTTGACGGATCGCAGTCGGTTCCCCACATCCCGGTTGACGTTGAGCGGATGGGCTGCGACTTCCTCTGTTTCTCGGGTCACAAGATGCTCGGCCCCACCGGCACGGGTGTGCTGTACATGAGAGAGCCGTGCCTTGAACCCCTTTTTGTCGGGGGCGGCGGTGTGGAGAAGGTCACGGCTGCGGGCTACACGCTCACGACAGGGTACGAACGGTACGAGGCGGGAACCCCGAATATCTCGGGAGCCATCGGTCTTGCCCGGGCCGTTGAGTACCTGGAAGCCCTCGGGATGGAGAATATCCGTAAGCATGAGGAGCGGATCACCTTGCGGATCCTCGATGGTCTTTCCCGGATAGAAAACGTGCAGGTCTTCGGGCCCGGGCCGGGAGCAGACCGGATCGGGGTTGTCTCGTTTGCCATACGGGGGCTCAACCCCCATGACGTTGCGGTCATGCTTGACGGGGAAGCGGATATCATGGTGCGGTCGGGCCACCACTGCTGCATGCCCTTAATGGAGCACCTGAACCTTCCGGACGGGACGGTACGGGCGAGCCTGCACTGTTACAATACGAC
The DNA here is from genome assembly GCF_041645475.1 of Methanoregula sp. GTDB lineage: Archaea > Halobacteriota > Methanomicrobia > Methanomicrobiales > Methanospirillaceae > Methanoregula. The sequence goes on from NZ_JBAZQA010000013.1 coordinate 85,248, forward strand.
CGATGATGCCGACCTGCTGGTGGATACGGTTGGGACCATTGCAGCAAACTTCTGAAGTCTGGAGGAGACGATGCTCACCCTGTTTTTCCCCCCTGTCGGTGTTTCCAATGCGGAGATGGGCATATGAGTTTCGTACCGGACCGGTACTGCCGCCAGAGCCTCCTTCCCGAGATCGGGCAGACCGGGCAGCGCAGGCTGAATGAGAGCCGTGCCGTCATCGTTGGCCTCGGGGCGCTTGGCAGCTGCGTGGCGAACAATCTCGTGCGGGCGGGGGTGGGACAGGTTGTCCTGATCGACCGCGACCTTGTCGAGCTCCACAACCTCCAGCGGCAGATCCTGTACAGCGAGGATGACCTGAATGTCCCAAAGGCCGTTGCTGCGGCAGCTATCCTCAAAAAGATCAACACGTCCGTTGAGGTCGAGACCCATACCAAGGACTTCAATGTCTCGAATGCCGAGAGTCTCCTTGCCGGAGCAGACGTGGTGCTGGACGGGACCGACAACCTCCAGACCCGGTTCCTGATAAACGATGTCTGCGTGAAACACACGATCCCCTGGGTCTATGCCGGCGCGGTCGGGACCGGTGGGATGGTGATGCCGATCCTGCCGGGAAAGACCCCCTGTTTCCGGTGCCTTGTCCCGTCCCAGCCCGGGCCCGGCGTGCTCCAGACCTGCGACATTGCGGGAGTGCTGAACACGATTCCCTCGCTCATCGCGTCCCTCGAATGCACGCTTGCCTACCAGATCCTGACGGGTCAGCCTGATGTCGGGGACAAAACCTCGTATCTTGTCCACGTGGATGCCTGGCGGCAGACCTTCGACCGGATGTCCGTGGGGCAGCGGGCGGACTGCCCGTGCTGCAGGGAAGGCCGGTTTGAATCCCTGGATGCGGTATCCCGGGAGATGATAACTTCGCTCTGCGGGAGGGACGCGATCCAGATCACCCCGGCAGCGCAGATGGAGATCCCGCTTCCTGAACTGGAAATGCGGCTCTCCCGTCTCGGCGAGGTCCGGCTTACGCCCTACATGCTCACCTTCCGGTCGGGAAAAGAGGAGTTCTCGATCTTCCGGGACGGGCGGGCGATCATCAAGGGGACAAAGGACGAGGCAACGGCCCGTTCGCTCTATGCCCGGTATATCGGGTTATAAAAACAGCGGGAATGGTGCGGGTCTGCATCCTCCCTTACCCCGTGTGCACTCCTATCTCCGGGAGCGCTGCCCTGCTTTGCCGGAACTCCGGTCTTTCTGTATCGCTTCGGTTCCTTCAAGCCAGCCGGCAATACGCCCGGCCTGATCCCCGGCAAGATCAGTGTCATTCGTCTTTAGGATGAGGCGGCCGTCCTTGTGAATCGAGACCTCGCACCGGTCGCTCACGATCAGCATGATGCCGGCGTTTGCCACGATCGTGCAACTTATTTTTAAGATCTCCTCGCACCGATCAAGGTCGAGGACGAGCCGATTCCTTGGTATTGCCTCGATCGCGGCCGTGGTCTTACAGGGCTTCAGGAGCAAGTACATACATCCCTTCCAGCGATTTTTCCACGAGGGCACTGATGTCGACCCTCTCCTCTTCGTTTGTTACGTCTGTGAGTTTTGCGGCGGTCGAGGGTTGTTTGGGAACAATGGTGCAGCAGAGACCCGGAAGCGTGGAGATCTCGTACGTGCCTATCTTCCGGGCGATCCCGATGATATCCTGCTTGTCCATGCCGATGAGGGGGCGGATGAGCGGCAGCTTCGCAACCCGGGTGACAACGGTTAAGTTCTGGACGGTCTGGCTGGCCACCTGCCCCATCGACTCCCCGGTCAGGATCCCGACGGCCCCTTCCCGCTCTGCGATCCGCTCTGCCACCCGGAACATCATCCTCCGGCAGAAGAGGCAGTGCAGGTGACGGTTGCAGTTGCGGGCAAAGGTGACGTGGTTGGGCCCGTGGGGAACTACATAGGTCCTGATCGGGCTTCCGGTCACCTTCTGCAGATGGCGGACCAGGTGGAGCGCCTTCTCAAGGTTCTTGTCATCCGTGAACGGGCGGTTGTCCATGTGGACTGCCACGATCTCAACGCCGCGGCGGATCATCATGTACGCAGCAACCGGCGAGTCGATGCCGCCCGAGACAAGACATACGAGTTTTGACAAGGATTGTTCCTCTCACTATTATCATCCGGATGAGCTGTTCGTTGGCACCCGGATAAGTTCACAATCGTGAATTACTGGTAATACATCGCTGGTTCATCCTTATATGACTTCTGCCTCTTTGGAAAAATCGGGAAGTTTCGGCCGGAGGAACTGTTCTCTCATTTTGCCGTGGCAGATCCCGTCCCATCCCGCAGTACGGGTTTTGAAAACCGGTGACGAGTGATTTGAGTTCTCATTCTCATTGAAAAAAATACAGATAAAAATTACGGATAACATTGTCCTTGAGATCGCCCTGTCATCCTTTGTTGTATCATCAAGGATCAGGGTGTTCTCGTTTTTAAAAAAAAATGATTGATGATTAAGCCCATTCAAACGCAAAGTCTGTCACGGTCTTCTTAATCCCCTTGATCTTGCGGATTTCCGCCAGGGTCTTGGTTGTGATCTCCTCGTAACTCTTTGCTTCGACCGTTGCGACAAGGTCGTGAAGCCCGGTCACGAAGTCTGCACTCTTGACGCCGGTAACCTTTTTCAGTGCAGTCTTTACATCATTCTCTTTTCCGGTCTCGATATCGATTTTCAGGTATGCTTTTGCCATTGTTTGTCAACTCCATGTGGTTTTTGTGCCGTGCCAGGGATTGATGCACGACAGACGATTCTGGATTTACCCCCGGTTCCCTCTTTGTATCCTGTCGGTGGGACAGATGTATCCTTGGGAATTGTCGGGGATCTCTTCAGAATCCTCTACAACCATTCGGACTGGATGGTATTTACTGGTACAGAAATCCGCAAAAATGGCCCTGATTGGAAAAAGAACCGATATTTTGAGGAGGGAAGATTGGGTAATCCTTGCCGCAACCGGGAACGGGGTCAAAAGGAAACCGGTAGCCTGCGTGAGGCCCAATCTCATGAACCCTTGCCGGGGGATCGATCCTCTCACGGTTGGTGAAGATACCGGAAAAATTGTGGGGTTTACGGGTTCCGTTAATCCATTATACGGGCCGCCCGCTCCCGCCAGCGTCTGACGCTGATAAAGATTCCCCATACGACGGTGATGACGAGCGGGTACACGACCGCCCAGCCGATAAAGAGAAAGATTGCACTTGTCAGGATAAGGGAAAGGATACTTATGAGGAGACCGGACCTGCTGTCTTTTAAAAGAGCAATGCCGGCAGCGCAGCCCCCGATATAGGTCAGGATGAATGTCCCGCTCGGTACCTGGATCAGCGTGGAGAGCGAGACGGCCCGGGTACTGAACACCATAAGCAGGATCGAAAAACACCCTGCAAGGAAGAGGAGACCCCCAACGGGCGTATGATATTTTTCGGATCTCTGGGAAAGCCAGCGCGGTGCAAACCCCTCGGTTGCAAGCGAACATGCGAGCCGGGACGCGGCCCCTATATAGGCAATGGCCGGCGCAATGCAGATGAATAGGGCCGCGACACTGGCAACAACGGCCCCGGCCGGGCCAAACGAGGTTTTGATGATGTGGACCAGGGACACATCGGTAAGGGTTGTGCCGTAACTGTGTGTCCCGACAACCACGAATGCCACAAGGAAGTAGAGGATGCTGATGATCAGGGCGGCGATGATGGTTCCACGGATTGCATCCCGTTCCGGGTTTTCAAATTCCCCGGATATGTGGGTGATGGCTTCCCATCCGATGAAACACCAGAAGAGCACGGCCGAGGCATGGCCGATGCTCTCCCAGCCGTACGGCATGAACGGTGTGAAGTTCGAAGAGTCAATGACCGTAAAACTTCCGATAATGGTGACAACGATGACGATGATGGTTGTCAGGACCACGGCCACCTGGACCTGCCCGGTTATTTTCATGCCTGCGTAATTGAGGAGGATGCCGGCAGCCAGGATCGCTGTTGCGATCAGGAGCCGGAATGTGTCCCCGAGACCTGCAGCTTCGCAGACATATCCTGCACCCGTCAGGGCAAGGACCGGAGCCCCGACCACAACTGACAGGAGGAAGAACCAGCCGATCAGGGAACCTGCCAGCGGGTTGAAAGCTTTCGTGACGAACGAGGAGACGCCCCCGGCATCCGGGTACCGGGCAGAGAGTAGCCCCATTGTCAGTGCCATCGGCACAACGAGGAGTGCCATCAGGCCCCATGCAACGAGGGATGCCGGCCCGGCGATGTCGGCAGCAAGGCCGGGCAGGATCAGGATCCCCGAACCGAGGACGGCGCCGGTGTAGAGCGCGACAACCTGCGGCAGCCGGAGGGAATCTGTGGTTCTGGGGTGCATGGTGTTTCTCTCTCGATCTGTCCAGAAGGATACAATTTCCTTTTCCTTGGACCGGTGAGGTCGTGGTCAGGAAATACTCCGACATCGGCGACTGAGTCGATTAGCATGGAAGTCCGGCTCATATAAAGTGCAGAACCGGATTTCAAAATCGTTTGAAATCCGGGATCACGTACCTCCCTATAACTTATGGACGCCACTCCCGCGAGCAGGGTCCTTATCCCGTCAAGTGTTGTCCTCCGTTATCCGGGGTTTCATGCAAACCTGCCGGCTTTTACGGTGCCCTAAAAAAAGATTCGCTGTCTCTCCTCTCAGAAGAGGGACGGGTTGAGCTTCCCGAAGAGAAAGATCCTGCCGCTCAGATATGAACTCACCGAGATGATATCGCTGTAACCCCGCCATTTGATCCCCAACAAAATCCTTTGCCGGAAACCTTCCTGCAGATCCTTTTAAAACACAGAATCGTGGCGTGTGATATGAATTTGTCTGCCTCCTTTGCAGCCATCACAAGTATTTTCAGATCCCGGGCCGGAGATTATTCACAATTGTGAAAGGCACAGTTCCTCCAGAATATTTCAGGTGAATTCATGGTACGAAAACTCCCGCTGCTCCCTCTTTCGGGCTCTGTCATTGCTGCGATCGTTTCCTTTCTTATCATCGGTCTCGTTCTCATGACCGGGTGTACGACAACGTCCTCTCCTGAATCCGGCCCGACAACGAAGGCTCCGTCTGCAACGGTGGGAGAGATCGTCAAGAACCCGACTGCGTACGAAGGAAAGGAAGTCCTGGTGAAAGGAAAGATCACGAACGAGTGCGGGTCCGGCTGCTGGTTCATGCTGGATGACGGGACCGGTCTCATCTACGTAGACCTGGCGCCAGCCGGCTTTGCCATTCCCCAGCTGCAGGGATCCACTATCATTGTAAAGGGAGTCATCCATGTGACGAACGGTGATCCTGCCCTGTACGCAAGTACGGTTGCAACCGGCACGCGGACATACCCATGAATCTGTTCACACTCGCCACCAGAAATCTCCAGCGCCGGAAGGGGCGGACCCTCCTGACAATTGCCGGCATTGCGATTGCGGTTGCCATCCTCTTCTCGCTTCTTTCTTTCTCTGCGGGATACGAGCAGCAGCTCACCAAAGAGATGGACAGCTTCGGCTTCCACCTGCTGGCGGTTCCAAAGGGCTGTCCCTACGAAGCAACAACGCTCATCCTTCACGGGGGTGTGATCCCGAAGTATCTCACAACCGGAGACCTGGAACAGGCCCGGGCAATTCCCGGCGTTTCCGCAGCAGCCCCGATGCTCCTCCAGCAGGTGATAAAAGACGGGGCCCCTCATATCGTGTACGGTATCGATCCCGCGACCATGCTGCCCCTAAAACCTGCGTGGAAGGTGAACGGCCGGTTCTTTACATCCAACGAGTCCCGAGTAATGGTGATCGGCAGCACGCTCGCTGAAAAGGAGCACTTGGTGCCGGGGAGCATCATCCCGTTTGGCCCTGCCGGGGAGCCGTATACTATTGTCGGGGTACTGGAGCCGACAACGGGCGAGGATGACAACTTCCATTTCCTCCCGCTTGCCGATGCCCAGCGGCTCTTCCATAAGGACGGCCTCATTACCGCGATTGCCATCCGTGCGGATGATGTGAAGGACATCCCGTCAATATCGGAAAAACTCGAGAAGATCCCGGATATCCAGGTAGTCACCATGGCACAGGTGACCGGGACTATCATGAATCTCGTTGGATCCGCCCGCGTCCTCCTCTTCACTGTTATCCTGATCGCGATTGTGATCAGCGCCGCCGGCATAACGAACACCCTCCTGATGTCGGTGCACGAGCGGACACGGGAGATCGGGATGATGAAGGCGATCGGGGCTTCGGGGTACCATATCGCACTTCTCCTCCTCTCGGAAACAATCCTTATCACCCTGATGGGCGGGATCATCGGGATCATTGCCGCGATTGCGGGCTCCGGCCTGTGCGAGACCTTCGTCCGGGGGATCATCCCGTACGCCCCGGCAGGATCCCTGGCCATATTCGATCCAGTCCTGATCGTGGAATGCCTGGCCTTTTCCATCCTCCTCGGTCTTCTCTGTGGTCTCTACCCTGCCTGGAGATCGGCCCGGCTCTCTCCCATGGAAGCCATACGGGGTGCATGGGAATGAGTATTATCACCACATCCGGCCTCTGCAAAAACTATCGCCGGGGAAGCGAGGTAATTCATGCGCTCCGCGGCGTTGATCTCACCATCGGGGCCGGGGAGTTTGTCTCTATCACCGGCCCGTCCGGTGCCGGCAAGACCGCGCTATTGAATCTTCTCGGCTGCCTCGATACTCCGACAAGCGGGATGCTTGCAATCAACGGAGTACCGATCGCCATGCGGGAGGAGAAGGATCTTGTGAAGATCCGCAGGGAACATATCGGCTTTGTCTTCCAGCAGTTCTTCCTCATCCCTACCCTGACCGTTGCGGAGAATGTCGGTCTCCCGCTCGTCTTTGCGGGAAAACCGTACGATACGGTGAAGATCGATCGTATCCTTCGCGAGGTCGGGCTCTCCCACCGGGCCGATCACCTGCCCTCGCAGCTCTCGGGCGGGGAGATGCAGCGTGTCGCCATCGGCAGGGCGCTCGTGAACGATCCCGCCATTCTGCTTGCCGATGAACCAACCGGCAACCTTGATTCCGTTACCGCAGAAGGCATCTATGCTACGTTCGAGGCACTGAACCGGCAGGGTCTCACCCTCATCATCGTTACCCACAACCCCGTCCTTGCAAAACGGGCAGGGCGCATTATCGCGCTGAAGGATGGTCAGATCGACGTTCTCCCGGTTCAGGAATGTATTCCACCCCCATCCGGGGTCTGATATCCTTCTGCACCGCACATTCACAAGGAGCTCCAAAATAGAGCCATTTTTTACCCTGCTGCCGGTCTGGGGGAACCGATTGCTTCCCATCCCGTGCTTCCGGGACACGGATGCATCGGCTGCGGTACCGGCCGGGTGAAAGACACGGCTCCTCTAAAAAAACCCCGTTTTAGAGATAGACTAATCCGGGCCCTATGCGGGCTCCGATTACCCCTCTTGGGGTTCCGACCGACACTGTTTTTCCAAAAACCGACACTGTTTCCGTGAAAAATGGTCATTTTCACGCCGGAGATGGATAGCAGCATTTAGCACTATTTGGGAGGCGGATCCTGGGAGAAATCGTGTGTCATTGTGGGGGGAGGGCCGGCCACCCCCCCTCTCACTCGCAGCCGCCCGCCGGATAGAAGAGGGATCGGGAGAACGGAGGGATGCCCGACAGGGTTTTGTCATCTCTCGCGGAGTAGGTTGAACAGACTCAAAACACACACACCAATTTCATCAATCCAATGACCGTAACGTTAAGTGCATCTGCGATCATACCAAAATACTAACCATGGATGCACTCGCACTCCTCCGGCAAGCCGAACCGGTACTCAAAAAACGGTACGGTGTGGCAAAGATCGGTATCTTTGGATCATTTGTACGCGGGGAAGAGCGAACGGAGAGTGATGTGGACGTGCTCGTAACATTCCGGAAAGGGCAGAAGACCTTTGAAAATTATATGGAATGTAAATTCTATCTTGAGGACCTGTTCCAGAGAAAGGTGGATCTTGTCCTGAAAAACACGATAAAAACACGCCTCAAGCCTTACATTCTCGGCGAGGTCGTTTATGCATAGAACGGTACTCCAGTATCTCGATGATATCCTTGAAGCAGCTCGCAATATTGGTGAGGATACAGAAGGATTGTCATATACTGAATTTATAGCCGACCGGCGACGAAGGGATGCCGTTGTCCGGAACTTTGAAATTATTGGCGAAGCGACAAAGAAACTCCCCGATGATCTCAAAATCCGCTATCCTTCTGTCGCATGGAAACAGGTTGCCGGGTTACGCGATGTAATTGCTCATGGATACTTCCATATCGATTACGAGATCCTCTGGGGGATCATCACCAATACGCTGCCAAAATTCAAGACCGAAGTGATAAAAATACGGAAGAATGAGCAGCAAAAAGAGAAGGAATCAGAAAAACAAAAATAATGTGAGTATGGTTCAGGCTCATCAATACACCCTTTTTCTTTCGTAACGGGTGATGTTCTGGAAAATATTTTGAAAAAGAATACACTGCGAACAAAAACTCCGCGGTTCAATCCCATAACCCCCCGGTTATACCAATCCGACCCCGATACAGCCTCCGATTCACCAATACGCGATCAGGATCTTTAATACAACCAATTAGTATATATCCTATTTTTTAAAAAAATAGTTATTGATGTTGTACCGCACATCCAGCCCCCCGCTCATGGTGAAGATCCACCGTCTCATCAGCCAACGTAGTGGCCGGCACGATTATACCATGAGTATCCCTACCCGGCGGGTCCGGCGCGAGCTGCGGCCCGGTGCCAAAGGAGCGGGACCATGAACCGGGGGCCGCTGCCCGCCATCGGGCTGGACGCCGCACTGCCGTTTGCGAGAGCGAGAGGGCAGGTGACCCTGTTCCAGCGCTCCCCGGGAACTACCGGTCACATGATGATCGCCGGTAGCGGCTGCCTTACCGTTGTCACCATCCAGAAAGCCCCGCGTCTCCATGAGACCCTGGCCGAAGTGGAGCGGGATTACTATGATGTCCTTGCCCGGATCCGGATCGTTCCCGGCGGCGGCCCGGTCTCCCGCGAGCTCTGGCTCTATTCCCGGTATGGCGTGCTCCGGTTCTTCCGGGTGGAGGATCAGGGTATCGTGGAACTCTCTTCTGATGGCAGGATCCTGGTGACTTTGCCCGCGGGACCGGCCGTGACCCGCCCGGCTGCACCCCCGGCCCGGCCAGGAGGAACACTGGCGGCACATGATCAGCCGTCCGTTACCGGGTGTGGGGGTGAAACCCGGTGATCGACGGAGGGTATGGTTTCACCCCGGTAAAGAGAGGGGATAATGGGATGCTCGAATCCGGGCCCGTACAGGGCTCCGATTCCCCCTCAAAGGGTCCGTACCGACACTATTTTTCCAAAAACCGACACTGTTTCCTTAGAAAACGAGCTTTTTCACGCCGGAGACGGATAGCAGCATTTAGCACTATTTGGGAGGCGGATCTTGGGAGAAATCGTGTGTCAGTTTGTGGGAGAGGGTGGGTACAACGGCCGGATCGACCCCCTCCGGTTGTGCAGGAACCCGGACACAACGAACTGACCCCAGAGCAACAGAAGAAAATGAAGAACAGAACCCGGAGGTAATCATCATGACAACCCTTTTTGAATCCCTGGTACCGGAAGCGCAGCACGATCTTCTCCGCCACGGCATTGTTGAACTCGTGTCCGTATCTGCAAAGGCTGTGCCGGACCCGGTTCGGCCGGAGGACCGGCTCAGCCTGAAGATTGTCGGAGAGGTGAACGACAACTTTCTCCAAAACATTTCCGCAATCGATCGTGTTCTCGATCGCGTTGATGAGATCTGTTCATCCTCTGGAGAAGACCTCACGCTCTCACTGCGGGACGAACTGCTCGTCACGCTCGATACCCGGCGCAGGGGATTTGCCGAGCTGAAGAACGGGATGCTTGACGGAAAACCGGTTGCGTACCTGTCGGACCCGGTTGTTGGACCGTTGATCAGGCCGTCCCTTGAGCATCCGGTCATCGATGCCCTTGTCTGGTGTATCGGATGGAGCGCCACAAAAGAGGAGGATGGCACGCTGCTGGTGTACTGTGACATCCCGCTCTTCTCTGAATCTGTGGATGATGACTCCTGGGTGCGGATCCAGGACCGGATGCGACGGGTGAATTTTCTCATTGGCGGGCTGATGGCGGAATTGCTGGGGGAGCGGTGAGAGGTTCAGAGCATTAATTGTCGGAGGATCATCCCAGTCCCTCCGGACTTTGATCTGCCGGTACGAAGGCTGGTACCGGCCGGAGATCGATGAATGTAGCCCTTGTTTCTGTCAGACCGGGCCGAAGAAATATTCCCTCTAATCATATTATACTGCATTTTTTGCCGCCAAATTATGCCTTATATGCATAAAAGGCAACTCTTATTCACAATCATGCAGGCAACAGCAGAGCGGGAAAAACGCCGGGAATACCGGCATAAGATTCTCGCAAACCTATCCGAAATCGTCACCGCAATCGACGATCTTGACAGGGTGGCTGCGGAAGTACGGAACCATCTGCACAAGCACGACCGGTTTTTCTTTTCGCAGGGAACCAGCCTCCAGGAGGATGAAACGTACGGCACAGAGAATGATCTGGTGGAGTTCTACCTGGACACTGCCCAGATGTTGAACCGGCTCGAACGGGCCAAAACCCACATGAGCACTGCCTGCACCCTCATGCACTACTATGATTATGCATCGAACCCTGTATTCGCGGAATACGCCCGGGCGGAGGCGGAGCACCTGTGACCTACGGAACCGTGGGATTCGGGTTCTTCCAGGACTCTCCCGAGTTCAAACGGAAGGTCCACTACTGGCATATCCTCCCGACCTGCTCGGAACTGGGAATCCCCAGCCCCGCAATGTCGCTTCCGGAGTCTATGGCCGCATTTGTTTCAGGACTTGAGATCCAGAACCACCTTGCTCTTGCAGCTTCGGCAGCCCAGACCGTGCAGGGCAGGTCTCTCTGACCCGTCCTGCCGGTCACAAATTTGCACCGGTGAACGACCGTTACGGAGTTGCGGCAATAATTGCCGCAAATAATCCAAATTCGGGAACTATGACCAAAATTTCCCCCATCTGAACGTATTATTAAACTACAAATGAACCTAGTAGACAACCTTACAACAAGACAAGGAAGGATAAAAACAATGAACCAGGACGTAAAGGACACGAATGCATGGCCTATGCGACGGTCAGGCAACTCATCCCGCCAGCCCCGGGCAACCCTTCCCTTTTTTGATACGATCTTCTTCGCGTGTTGTCGCTGATACAATTCACCCATGGTCTTGATCGCAGACCCCGGTTACGGGTGCTGCCGCAAGATCCCATCATCCCGCCGTTCGAACACAGACCGCATAGTACATCTGAAAAGGAACAATCCCCATGAAATATTACCATAACATCACCGAAGTCATCGGCAATACCCCCCTAGTGCGGCTGGACCGCACCCTCCATCCCGGGACCACACCGATCGTTCTCGCCAAGATGGAGAGCCTCAACCCGGGCGGGTCCATCAAGGACCGGACGGCAAAATCCATGCTTGTCCGGGCCGAGCAGGCTGGGAAGATCAAAACCGGAGGTACGGTTGTCGAGCCGACATCCGGCAACACCGGTGCAGGGATTGCCCAGTTTGCGGCTTCAAGAGGATACCGCACGGTCTTTACGCTTCCCGAGAAGATGAGCAAAGAAAAAGAGATCCTGCTCAGAGCCTATGGTGCGGAAGTTATCCGGACACCAACGAACGTGCCGCCGGAAGACGAGCGGAGCTACTACAAGGTGGCCGAACGGGTGGCCCGCGAGACCCCGGGCTCGTTTGTTCCCAACCAGTTCAAAAACCCCGACAACCCGGCTGCCCACTACACGACCACCGGCCCGGAGATCTGGCGGGATACCGATGGCAAAGTCACCCACTTTGTCGCAGGGATCGGG
>NZ_JBAZQA010000014.1:0-90694 GCF_041645475.1 Methanoregula sp.
CGTTCTCGTGCTCGCAGATGATGAACAATGGGTCTGCTGATACAATATGATGACCCGTTGGAGCACTGATGCATGTCGGAGAGACCCGTCGATCGTGAGTTCAAATCTCACCAACCCCACGTTTTCTTATTCTGTCACTCTACGGTAGTTTACGGTTCAGCTCCCTGACCCGAAATGGTTTTTCGTTCCCGCTTATGTTCGTCCGTGTCCCCGGACAGAACCGGTATATGATCGTTTATCTGAAGGTTCCCTGACATCCCGCCACCGGGCCACGGCGCCCGGTCAGGTTTAAGCCTCCGGAATGCCATCCTACTCATATGAGTCCTGAGCTGCATCTGGTGGATGCCTTTACCGGTACCCCGTTCCGCGGGAACACTGCGGCGGTCTGTATCCTGGACGGGCCGGCCGAGCCTGACTGGATGCAGCAGGTTGCCGGTGAGATGAAACATTCCGAGACCGCGTTCCTCTCTCCCGTCAAGGATGCCTGGAGCCTGCGGTGGTTTACCCCGGAAGATGAGATGGAACTCTGCGGCCACGCCACGCTTGCCGCAGCATTCGTCCTCTGGACCACCGGTCATGCCGAACCGGGATCCACGATCTCCTTTGAGACAAAGTCGGGAACCCTGACCGCGAGCAAAGATACGGACTGGATCATCCTCAATTTCCCTGCCGAGCCGGTTACATCTGCGGCAGCAGTCCCCGGGCTCGAAGCGGCACTCGGTGTTGCCCCGCTCTACGTGGGGCGGAACCGGTTCGATATCCTGGCCGAGCTCCCGTCAGCAGCAGATGTCTGTACGCTCGAACCCGATATGCCGGCCCTTTCGGCGATTCAGGCGCGGGGGATCATTGTTACAGCGGCATCCGATCTCCCGCACTTCGATTTTGTGTCCCGGTTCTTCGCACCTGGCGTCGGGGTACCGGAAGACCCGGTGACCGGTTCAGCCCACTGCTGCCTAGGGCCGTACTGGGGGGAGAAACTCAAAAAGATCGAGCTCGACGGGTTCCAGTGTTCGGCACGGGGCGGGACGGTCCGCGTCACCCTGCTTGGCGACCGGGTCCTCCTTGCCGGGCATGCTGTCCATATCCTGTCAGGAAAACTTCACATCTGATTTTTCACTCCTGCTGCGAATGGAGAACAGTAAAAAAAGATGAGCAGCGTGAAATCGCACCGGATCACCCGGGTCCGGACAGCCCGGTGCCGGTTACAACATCAGAATAATCTCGCCATTCTCAAGGATCACCGGATAAGCAGGTTGGGGGGATGTTGCGGGTCCGCTCACGACATCGCCCGTTTTTACCCTGAATATTGAATTATGACACGGACAGTGCAGGTTTTCTTTCTCAAGTGTGCCGTTGACAAGCCTGCAACCGCCGTGGATGCAGTGGTTGTCCAGTGCATAGATCCCGGTATCCAGATGCATGAGCAGAATCTCCCGGTCACCGGCCTTTACAACGTTCATATCCCCGACTGGCAGATCTTTTACCAACCCTGACTTCATTTTGTGTAACGAGCTCATGATGTAACCTCTGCGCACCGTTTTCCTGTTGGCAAACCCCTTACGGTCTGGCAGGAATTTTACCGGTCCGGATCATTTCTTGGATCCGTTCTTCGTTGTCTGCTGCTTGCGGGCAGCAGCTTCCAGACCATCGAGCGCCGCGGGCAGGGCATCGAGCACGGTCACAAGGCCGGTCAGGTGCAGGTTCATGACAACGGCACCCACAATCTCCTCCTTTGTCGCCCCCGCCATCGAGGCCATCATGGCATGCAGCCGGACGCCTTCCGAATTCCGGATGGACGTCTGGATGGCGATGTTGATGAGCTGCTTTGTCTTGTTGTCCAGGCCGTTCAAGGTTCTCTGGACTTCGACAAGGTTGTTGAACCGCTCGGCAAGCTCGGGACATTCCTGCTGGAATACATCAAATGCGTTTCTCTTCTCCATGCTGTGCGCTCCTCTCCGGTCTGCTCTTGTAGCTGCATGCTACCGGGCGGGTGAAAAATCCTTGCATGGCACTGACCGGGGCCGGTGGCCACGCAGTCAAAATGTTCCCGGGAAAACGCATCGCCTGATAAAAAGAGACAATAAAAAATGTTACCTGATTTTTGCCGCTGCAATGGTTGCAAGCTGTTTGGCAGTCTCGTAATCTGCGGCAGTCCCGTTTGTCTGGATATCCTCAAAGACGTTCATCTTCGCAAACGCGATCATGTACACGCCGGAGTTATCGCCCTTGTTGATATACTTCAGGGAGCCGGTTGCATCCCCGATCGCGGGAATCGAGATCTTTTCAACGGACTGGTTCATCGCGTTCTCTTTGACGATCCAGTCGGCAAACCCGTCGATGGTGTCGGAAACCGCGAGGGTTGCGTTCTTTTCTGCGTACACCGAGATATTCTGCCGGATAACCGTTCCGGAAGGCGCAGCCGGGTCATTCTTGCGGTACACTACATAATACCCGCTCATCCAGCCGTGATCGCGTGCCCAGTCGCTCAGGTCGGATGCATGTCTCTCCCCTTTCTCAACGAGTGTGAAATTTCCCGGGATCTCCTGCGGCTGGAGTACCAGGTTGGCGGGAGAAACAACTGCCGTGTTTGCAACCGGTGCCGGGGTGATTGTGGAGGCCGGCCCTGCGGACGGGGCCTGGGAGGTACATCCGGCAATACCGGCAGAGAGCAGGATCAAAAATGTCATGAACAGTATCATGAAGGAAAAAGATTGTTTTGTCATGGATCACTTGTACTCCGTTATAAATAAAAACGGTTGTTCTTTCTTCCCGGAGTGCCGGAATGTTATTCCCAGAAAGACCGGATTGCCTCACCGGTTCCGGCCGGCTGGTAAATTTATCATAGATGGCGGGCACATAATAGCTAGATCAAACGGAGAGTTCCATGTATTTAGTAGGAGAAGCACTTATTGGCGATGGCGCGGAACTGGCGCATATCGATCTGCTGATGGGAGATAAGGAAGGTCCCATCGGTTCAGCATTTGCAAACTCGGTCTCGCAGCTTTCAATGGGGCACACCCCCCTTCTTGCGGTTGTCCGCCCGAACCTGCTCACAAAGCCGGCAACGATCGTTATCCCGAAGGTCACGTTAAAGGACATGTCCCAGGTCAACGAGATGTTCGGCCCCGTGCAGGCCGCAGTTGCAAAGGCAGTTGCAGACTGTGTCGAGGAGAATGCGTTCAAGGGCGTTGACATCGAGAGCATTGTTATCATGGTGTCGGCCTTCGTCCACCCGGATGCAAAGGACTACAACAAGATCTACCGGTACAACTACGGCGCAACCAAGCTCGCCATCCACCGTGCCCTTGACAAGTTCCCGGACACGAAGACGCTCGTGTACGAGAAAGACCGTGCAGCCCACGGTATCATGGGCTTCAAGGTCACCCGGCTCTGGGATGCCCCCTACCTCCAGGTTGCCATGGACCTCGTGGACATGGGCAAGGTTGCCCAGGTATTAAAGGAAGTACCGGAGAACGACCACGTGATCATCGAGGCCGGAACCCCGCTCATCAAGAAGTTCGGCCTCTCGGTCATTGGCGAAATCCGTAAGCTCCGCCCGAATGCCTTCATCATCGCGGATATGAAGATCCTCGACACCGGCAACCTCGAAGCCCGCATGGCAGCCGATGCAACCGCTGATGCGGTCGTTGTCTCCGGCCTTGCCCCGGTCTCAACCATCGAGAAAGCCTGCTCGGAAGCCCGCAAGGTCGGCATCTACTCGATCATCGATATGCTGAACGTGCAGAACCCGGCAAAACTCGTTGCAAGCCTCAAGGTCAAGCCGGACATTGTAGAACTCCACCGTGCAATCGATGTTGAGGAGAGTGCCCATGCATGGGGCGACATCCCCGCGATCAAGAAAGCAGCCGGCGGGAAACTGCTCGTTGCAACCGCTGGCGGCATCCGTGTTGATGTCGTGAAGGACGCACTCAAGGCAGGCGCCGACATCCTCGTTGTCGGACGTGCGATTACTGCGAGCAAAGACATCGGCCACGCTGCCGACGAGTTCCTCGACCAGCTCAACCGGGACGAGATCGACCAGTTCCGCGTGATGACGGATTTCTAAATCCAATATTTTTTTGTTTTAACAATTTCCCGGTTCCACAACAACCATTTTTCAATCGGTTCAAAAATGAACCATGTGGAACAAAAGATAACCAATAAAAAAAGTTACGGGAGCGTGGCAGCCGGGTTTTCCCCGGATGTCCCGGCCGGTTCGCTCTGATCGTACACCCGGGTCATGTACCGGGCCTGGAATGTGACGAGCGGCGGTGCGATGATGAGGATCACGATTATCAGGACACCGAGAGCGATAAAGTAGTGGCCCAGCATAAACCCGCCAAAGAGAATGATCGCGGCAAGGATGCCGACAGGAATGCCGATAATTATGGCGATGAGGATGATCGCAAGGATGTAGTTGAGCCACCCGATCTTCCGGATGGTCCCGATAATGGCTCCAAAGTTGAACGCTTCGGAAAAGACACCAGTCCGGGCAAAGCGGATCGCGGCAACCGGCATGAAGATGGCAAGGATGATGTCGTAGATCAACTGGATCGCGAGCAGGAGAAATAACAACGCAATCGATGTTCCCAAGTCCGCATTGCTGTACTGTGCAACGGTACCTGTCGGAGGGTGCCCGCCGGCCATGCCGCCGGGGAAGATCAGGTAGGGAACGAGCGAGAGGATGATGAGCGGGAGCGAGTAGATCACGCCGATAACAAAAAGCCTGAAGCCATCCACAAAGAGTGTTCCCCAGCGATCCACTTCCGGTGCAGGATTCTCGCCGCGGTAGATGCGCAGGATCCAGCCGTTGAGCGGGATCCCGATAAGGATCGCTGCGAGGATCAGTTTCAGCCACCGGTCCATCCTGTTGAAAACGCCGGCTTTGGAATATCCCAGCGCTTCATCTATCATTGCTCCGTAGTCCATGGTAATCTCCGTTTTTGTATATCCCCGGTTCTTCTGCTCGCCGCTGATGACACGGGTACTCCGGTAAATGCATCATCCCGGCCGTTCACGCACCGGCACCGTTGCCAGAGGTTGAGTCAACATTGTTGTGTTGTCACTATATATCTTTTGAAATGCGTGTCTGGTTGTAGCTGTGTGGATGTTGCGAAGGAAGTGCTGAAGTCCGGCGATGATATTCATTTGATTGGCCGTGTGATCAATGCCTCAAAGGATGTTGGCCATGCGGCTGAGGAGTTCATCGGGAAACTGGACCGGGACGAGATCTACCCGTTCAGAATGGTAACGGATTTTAATATGTTATATTGTATTTTTTATTTTGTTAAAATTCTGTGTTGCCAAAAAATAACGAGTTCGAATCTCGCCATAGGTTTAATTGAAAAGTTCAATATTTTTTTTTCTTTTGTAAATTAACGCTAGAAAATCAATTTGATTCCGATTTCTATTGGATCAATCCCCAAGCAATCCTGCCAGATACTCATCAGATATCGTAAATCACATGGGTGTTAAAAAGAAACCGGAAAGTTCAGATCTTGACTTACTTTGATTAATTATAATGCCTATTTTTAATTTTTTTAGGTCTAAATGATAAAGCCATTTTCTTATACCATTAATTAAAATTAGATAGATTAATTGGTTCAAGAATGGAATAAAAGATCTGAAAGGGAGACAATATGGAAAATAAATATCCCAAAAATTATCTAGATAATGTTATTGTCCGAATCGATTTTGCGTCCCCATTAGAAGATTTACGAGATAACATCCCCGAAGAGTTAAATCAAACAATCTTGAAATCGTTTCCAATTTTAGAACCTAAAGAAATATTTGAAGGTGGATTTGAATTCAAAATCTCAAAAGAACAACAAAGTGTTGATAATATTGACAAGGAAAAGTATCAAGATTGGGTTTATTTTGGAAAAAATAGGGAGAAGGAAGTCCATATTTCTGTCAAATTTTTTAGTGTATCATATCACAATTATCAGTCATTTGAGGAATTGCGAACCGATTTCCTTAATATTAGTAAAACATTATTTACGCGCTCTCCCTCACTTGGGATAAAACGACTCGGTTTAAGATATATTAATAAAATTTTTATTAAAGAAAGGAATCCCACGGTTTGGGATAAATATATCGATAAAAAATTATTATGTATTTTCGGTATTATTGAAAATAAAAATTTAATATCTCGTGCATTCCAGACCTTAATTTTTAATGAGGATGATGTAAGAGTTACATTTCAATATGGAATATTTAACTCCGATTTTCCAGCGATAATTCACAAAAAAGAATTTATCTTAGATTTTGATGCTGCTCATAATGAATTAATTGAAAATTTCAGCGAATTAGAGAAAAAATTAGAGAGATGTAGAAAACCCATTGTGAGAATGTTTGAAAATTCCATAACTGAAGCATTACGGAGGAAAATGCGTGAGTGAATGCAAAGACCTCCTTTATCCTCAACCCGAAATTACAGAAAGTGATGAATCACGATTGCCAAGCAAAATAGTTGCAGCAGACCAGAATTTTACTGAAAAAACAATAGGTTCGTCAGACCTCATTGAAAAAACTGAAATGAGCAATACATCCAAAACTGGATATAAACAGATTAGTGCTCCTTATGGGAAATCAAAACCAAAAAGGACCACAATTAAGGCAAAAATTATATGAATACAATTTTTTGTGAACCAATTGAAAGGGTATCTCAAGGTGATATCTTTCGCGATATAGAGTACCTTGAGCATTATCTGGAAAAAGATGGGATAATCAGTATCTCAAAAATTACATTTCCCTATGTTTATATTTTAACACAAGATTGTGACTTAGCCCAAGATTTTAAATTTAGAACACAAAATCCACCAAAGGGTCAAGACAAATACTTAATTTCAGTTCTTGTGGTCCCCATTTATAATGCGGAATTTGTTTATTCTGGTGAACACTTAAGTGACTTGGGTTATACAATGCAAAATTTTACCTTGGGTTTAAAGAGAGATTTTCAAATTATCAAATCAAATAAAAACCCACGATATCACTTTTTAGATTTTGGTGACGATAGTGCCCTACCCCCCTCAATTATTGATTTTAAGCAGTATTTCTCAATAAATATTCGATATTTGGAATCTATCAAAAACGCGAATCGTGTTTTCAAACTAAAACCTTTATTTAGAGAAGACGTGTCACAGCGTTTTTCAAGTTTCTTATCACGTATTGGTTTGCCTGATTTAGAATAATCGTCATGATTGTTAATTCTCTTTATAAAAAGACTGAAAACTTTTTTTATTGATAGGCCTCCTTTTTCAGAGACTTTTTGGGTATCAATGGTTCTTGTCTAGTTTTTTTACTTTTGCCAAATCAGCCCAATATATCAGAAGTTCTCCGAAAGAAACAATGTATCTACCATGGACCTTTCATATATTTTTTTAACAGCTTTCTTCCAATCTTGAACCAACCCCCGCCACGCAATTCCATCTCCACCGTTTTCTTTCATCCGTACTTATCCGAATCCCCCCTCTCCACCCTCACATTTCATCTCCCTCGCCGCCCCACAAATCAGCATGACCAGTTTGGGACCGGACGGGCTGCGGATCATTGCACAATACTTAAAAAAGACCGGCACGGCACCGGAGAATGCCGGGGAATCCCTGCGGGTCGATGGCCAGGGGCTGATCCCGCGGGCGGGTCCGAACTACTGCATCGGGATAGCGATCAAGGACGATCCGGGGAATTACCGGTTCCCCGTCCCTGCCGAGTTCAACAAAAAGGGATTCTTCGTACTGCAGGCCGGAGACCTGCCGGTCGCAATCCCGTACGGGGGAGAGGCGACCGTTTCGGTCATCGAGATCGACCGGCGGGGGGAGAAGACCATCGCCCAGTCGCCGGTCCGGTTCCGGACCGTGTGACGGATTTTTCCTGCCCGGGAGAGATCATCTCTTTTTGAATAGCGTCAGGCTGCACTCCACGCACCTGCGAACATGTGGCGGGATTGGCGGTATACGGGATCTCGATGACGAACTTGAATAGTCTTTACCCTTTTTTTAATAACACATCGTTAACGGTGAAAATTACAAAAAGGATCCTGTCAAAATCACATAGCCGCACTTGAGCACCGGTGGTTTGATGCACGTTTCCAAAATATTACTTACAAATGAAATTGTGGCCGGCGCATACCTCTCTGGCATTAAATGCACGATATTGTGAAAAAATACTGAGGAAACCATCAATCCGGGCTTCGGACAGATCAAAAGAAGAACCATTATTGGAGGATCCCCTGCGTTTCTCAAATCTTTTTTATTCACTCTGCATACAGGATAATTTTCACTGAACCTGTCGCTTCATCCACAGGTTACTTTCATTCATTGCTTCATGATTTTCTGAAACAAAAACATTGATTCATCATTTTTTGGATCCTTTACGCTGATAATATGAAAACCACACTTATTCACATAGAAAGTTACATTTTTCTTCAAAAACGTTGGTGTTTCTGTAGTCCATGTCTTTGTCTGGGGGTACCTCTTTTCAATTTCCAACCATGCCTGATAACCGATCCCTTTGTCAAAGCAGGCTGGATCCACGAATAATAGGGTCAAAATATTATTATTATCCGCATTCACAATGAGAACCGCACCTCCCACCATCTTCCCCTCCTGATAAAAAAGGAGGGGGGTTTCTTCCGGTCTTTCAAGTATGCCATCGATAGAAGGAAGATCGCAGTCATGATTATTCGCGTCACTATTCTTCGGAAGATCCTCCATTGTAGTGGCAAATGATATCTCCATCATTTTTTTCGCTGCATCAAAATTTTCAGCATTCATCGGGACCACTGATATTTCGCTCATCGTAATACACCAGAATTCTACCATTTTGTTTTTATGCTGTGACCTCGACAGGCAAGACCGGATAATTGGACATCAAATCTTCAGGAATTCCAAATAAATAATTCGCCCAGTTGTTGTATATCCATTCCCTTTTTTTATACAATTAGGATTACAGCGCTTTATCCGGTTTCCTATGATTTGTTTTTTAAAATCCAAATCATTCACCCATCTTCGCAAGCGTGGATTTCTCCAGGATGCTGTTCATCCCGTTCTCTTTCTGGAATTTTCATTTCGCAAATTCAGTATGGTGGAATTAATTTCCGGTGATCCGCAGCACAAACCCCGGGCAACATGGTTTCCCGCGTAACGCCTGGTGTCTCCCATGTGTAAGCTTTTGAACCATAAACCCCATAACCTCCAGATTTCAGAAAGAGAATAATGACACGCGGCGCAAAACCCCTCGCAGCAATCAAAGAAGCCAAAAAATTCGCAGAGAAGATGGGCTACTGCTGGCAGGAGAATTCCGAGAACCCGGAGATCGGCTATGACTTTCTGGCCTTCAAACCGGGAAATGCATTTCTCGTCAGGGTCCGGCAGACCCGGTACCAGATCGATCCGGATATGACATACGACGAGCTCCTGCCGGAGGTTCTTTACGAGATCCGCAATCTCCCGTTTCCTGCCTGGATGCCCCGCGAGCTCTGGCTCCGCACCCAGCACGAGCGGACCTGGCGCCGGCTCAAGGTGCATGATTTCGGTGTTGCCGAGATCGGGTGGTGGGGGCCGGACGGGTATTATAACAAGTATGCCCCGTGAGAAACCCCCCGCGCCGGGCTTTTCGCTGGTACCTGCAGGTTCTTCTACTGCAGCAGGCCGATGGCGGAACAGTGCACGCCCGCAACAATGTTGCGGGCAATTGCCCGGCAGGTGATGAACAGCACGTGACCGCCGGGCGGGGATGATGTTTCCGACCCAATGAAAAATTTCTTTAGACCTTCTTACGGATCCGGGCTCCCGCAGGCCAGCAGTTTGCACGTCATTTCGCAGCCGTAACGGTCGGAATCGAATTCGCAGTTCTGCATGCAGATATTGCATGCTGCGAAAAGCTCGGTATTCCCATTCCCCGGAGGGTGGAGGGCCCGGGCCTGCTGTGCCGGAAGGTCAATAGCAAACCAGTGCACACCGGCAACGAGGCTGCCGGCTATCGATAAACAGACCATGAAAAGGACGAGCCGGGCAAGCGGTGATTTTTCAGCGGGAGTTCCTGACATGAGTTAACCCATCAAAAGTATTCTAAAACTTGGGTGGGGAATTATATAAACACTGATTATCTGGAAAAACGGGGAAAAAATTTCCCCGTCGTGATACCAGACAAAGCTCTCCTGCCGGATAGTATCCGAAAAATCCGCATGCTCCCGTTCCCGAAATGGATGCCCCGCCCGACCGGAAGTACCCCTCCTTTGAAAATGAAGTCCCCGGCCCGGACGGTAAGTCTCCCTGGTTGTTTCTCCGACGGAGAGTTTTCAGGCCCGGAATCCGGAAAAATTCGGCAGTGGAAATGGTGCCAACCGATTGAAAAATTTCTGATTAATACCTGTATTTTTCTAAAATAACGATTTTAAAGAGGAAAAAACCGTGCAATTTAGCGGGCAGAGAAATTGCGCAAAAACCGGACCGCCTGTCCTCCGGGAAGCGACCCGGAGCCTGCCGGACGGCCGTGGCATGCGGAATTTTAATGGGGTTCCCGGACGGGGATTTCCGGAACTATTTCTGCCCGGAAAACCGGGGATTCTACCATGGGGCTGCACGGATGGGGCACCGGATGCCATCCGGCTGGAGGGATACGTTTTTTAACTATTGATACCCGGGTTATTTTGCTCCCGCGTACTCCCTGAATTTTCCTGTGACTCTCTCACAATCTTTTTCTGCTCTTCCGTGATATCCAGCGCGATAAAGATATTGCCTGCAGCCGGATTGGACGGATCGATCATGGTCCCGAAGAGCCGGATATCCCGTATCGCCCCGTCTTTTCTTAAAAACCGTGTTTCCATGGTGTCAACGAGATCCTGACTCTTCCCAAGGGTGTAGAATTTTGCTGCACGGATATATTCATTCTCATCCGGGTACAGGAACCGTGCGTTGCGCCCGATCAGTTCTTCACGGGAATACCCCATAATCCTGCAGAACTGGTCATTGACCCGCAGAAAAGTGCGGTCCGCAGATACCAGGCCGATGCCAACGGGGGCTGCGCGAAGGATGCCGAAGATCTCCGCCTCGCTCTTTTTTAACCGCTCTTCGCTTCGGGCTATATCCTCGTACTGTTCCCGGAGTTTCTCATCCGATGCCTTGAGCTGTTGATACGCAGCCGTGAGTTCCTCTTCAGCATTTTTTATCTGGGTGATATCATTCGTGCAGATCCCAAGGCCGGTGCCTACCCGGAAGGCCCTGACGTTCAGCCAGGTAAGGCCCATTTCTGGTTCCTGGATCATATGGATGCCGGAAAACGGGATCCCTGTGTCGATTACCTGGCGGAACCGGTCACTCTCTCCCCTTGCATGGGCGGCGGGAAGCAACTCTCTGTAGCTCCTGCCAAGCACATCTTCTTTTTTTGTCCCCGGAGGAAGATAGGAGAGGGCAGTCCTGTTGAGATTGACAAGCTTGAGATCCGCATCCCAGATCGTGAACGCATCGGTTGCCGAATCCATGAATGACTGGAGCATATCCTGGCTCTCCCGGAGTTCCCGCTCGCTGACTGCCAGCTCTTCATACTGGGCGCGGAGTTCTTCTTCCGTTGCGGTGAGCTGTTCGTATGCAGCAAGGAGTTTGTCACGATCCCGTTTTGCTCTGGTTATGTCGAGAGCACTGTACGTCATGGATGCAATGGGATTGGACCGGTCCACCGTAGCAGCCGTGACAAGGACGTCAATGACTGTACCGTCCTTCCGCTTCCAGGGGACGGTGACATCATCCGGGATGCCTTCCTGGTATGCCTGTTCCCGCATCCTCCCGACAGCAGCATAGTCCTCATCGGTCAGGTACAAAAACCGGGTATTCCGGCCTTCCAGTTCCTCGCGTGGATAGCCGGTCAGCGTACAAAGCCGGTTGTTGACCCGGACCAGGACCCGGTTTGCAACAACCGCGATCCCGACCGGGACCGCCTGGAAGATGCTGATAATCTCCCTCTCGCTCATCCTGCGTGCAAGCGCCTGCCGCACTTTGTGTGCCAGCTCGGCGAACTGGGCTTTCGGGTCGCCGCCTTTCTGGATATAGAAGTCCGCACCATTGTTGATGGCCTCGATCACGATCTCCTCTCGCCCCCGGCCGGTAAAGAGGATAAAGGGAAGATCGCCAAACTGGTGCCGGACTTCTTTTAAAAAGGCAATCCCGTTCATTCCGGGCATCTGGTAGTCGGAGATGATGACATCGTATGACCGGAGCGAGGGGGATTTGAGCGATTTCTCTGCAGATGTCGAGGTTGCCACCGTGAAATTCCCCTCTCCTTCAAGAAAGAGCCTGCACAGTTCGAGAAGGTCGGGTTCATCATCAACATAGAGGACGCTGATCGTATCTGGCATCTGGTGCTCCGGGCTTTCCTGAATATATCGTTATGCAACACTGATGGTACTTAAATGAAACGGACCAGATCCCGAATGAGAATTTCGTGCGTCAATCCGCAGCGCAAAAGACGGGCGAGACGGTTTTACGTGTAAGGCCTCCCATCGTTTGTATCACCCAATACCATTTGCCCCAGCCCGACTCCCGCGTAACAAAACCTGCACATTAATTTTCAGGACCACTCATGTAAAACCATGAAACGCCAAGTCTCCCCAAGGGTAGTCCTCCTTGCATTTGTCCTCCTTCTCCTGGTTGCCCTTGCAGGGTGCACATCGCAGGCACCGCCTGCAACACCCGCACCCTCCGCAACACCGGCACCTCCGGCATCGCAGGTACCGGGAAAAACCCTCTCGACTATCGAACCCGCACAGATGGCACTGGAGCCGTCCGAGATTACGGGGAATTTCACGCTCATTAAGAAAAGCGAACGGAACGAATCCATGACACGGGCCTGGCAGCTCAACCAGGGGTGGAAGAAGGGATACTCTGCTGCCTTTAAGAGAAATGACCCGGGCCACCCGGATCTGCAGATCGGGCAGTTTATTTCCGTATATCCAAGGGAAAATGCATCAAAGATGGTAGACTACCTGGTAGAGGGTAATTACCTTGATCTCGCAAGAATTCCCGACGCAGATCGCATGAATTATTCTATTACGGAACTCCCCCCGCCGGGTATCGGGGATTCCAGCAGGGCAATTATCAAGCTTGATAAAAATGATCCCGAGACAATGTACCTCATCGCCTTTTCCCGGTATGACGTGTTCGAGGAGATCTGGGGGAACGGGACTGCAGCAGAGTACGAGACAATGAAGCAGGCAGCAGCCATGGCAGCATCGAAGATCACATAACATTTTTTTTCGTAACTACTCAGCAGTCCGATGACCACAAGCAGGTGTGAAAGGATTTCCCTGAAATGTACCAACGAGTGATGCGAGAACCGGCCGGTTATTTTTTCAAATCGTCCGTTCCGATCGTTTGTCCGGTTTTTGTGAGGGAAAGAGTTCCGGATTATCATATATGTAACAACAACTCTCCAATTCCCCGTCAACCCTGCCCACATTCCTTGATATGCAACCGGGATAACCGGTACTCCATGAGTACGGAGATCCCCTGGAATACATCGCGGATGGAATTCAAACCGGTTGACATGACCATTTCATACAACGGCGGGATGCGGTTTACCGCACGCACCCCATCTGGAGAGGTCGCGTTCCCGATGGAAGCCCCGGTTGGTATGGGCGGGGACGGGAAGACACCCAACCCTATCCAGTACCTCATCGGCTCGCTCGGGGGTTGTGTCGGTGTGAAGATCCTTCTCGCCCTCTCCGATAAGGGCATTGTTCCGGATGACTTAACCATCGGGATCCATGCAACCCGGGTAAAGACCATGCCCGCATTTTTCGATAAAGTCCACCTCGTAATCACGCTCCGGGCCGGTGCTGACGATGCTATGGTCTCGGCAATCATCGGACAGACCTTATCCCGTCTCTGCCCTATCGCTGCCATGTTTGCCGAGGTCGGGGAAGTGACCGCCGAACACCATATTCTCCGGACCTCATCCGGATAATACCAACGCAGGATACTATCGTTGAGGTTCCTGGAATTCTCCCCCGCGGGGAAATTGCATCCCCGCAATTGTGCCCGTCGGCCCTCACGCAGCAAAAATGTCCCGGATAAAGCAGACTGCCGTTTTTCTCTTGGCATCAGTTTAAGCCCTCGCTCGTCTCATGTGAGGTTATGCTTGAGGAGTTCTGTGAAGGAAATCACTGCGATCAATACATCCACTCCGAGGGGGGATCATTTGCGCAGTGTCTCATGGTACAGAGGGAATTATCCCGGGTTGGTAATTGTCCTCTCCGGTATGGTACGGTTGCGGCGAAGGCGATTCCGGAAAAAAGTCCCCTGTCCCGCAGTGGGGTCAACGGCGAATCGGGGAGAAAGAAGGGATTTACCCCCCGATCAAAGTGATCTGAAGGCAGGGACGGCCGGGAACAAGATAATCGTGACCTGCCCGAACTGCATCACGGGCAGTTCCGGAAAAACGTAACAACGATCTTCCGTTGGGGGAATGCACCGGCTTTTTTTCGCAAAGAACAATACCCCCGACCTCCAATCCACCAGTACAGGAAGAGCCCGGTATGGATCCAATCAACAAGGTCAACCTCGAACGCCTCACGAACGGCATCTACGCCTTTACGATGACCCTTATGGTCAGGAACATCCAGGCTCCCGTTGCCGGGGCGATCACCGACGACCTGTCCTTTGCACAGTACCTCATCTCGACCTTCCTGTCCGTTGCCGATTTTGTCGGTGCGTTTCTGATCCTCGGGATGTTCTGGCTCTTTTATTTCCAGATGTTCCACCGGATGAAGACCTTCGATTACCGGTTCCTGTACCTGCATCTCTTCTCGCTGATGATCGTTGTCTTCGTGCCGTTCACCAACAGCTTTGCCAACCAGAGCGTGACGGTACCTGCGTCCAACATCCTGTTCCAGGTCAACTACCTCATCCTCGCCATCCTCCTGACCTGGCAGTGGCATCATGCAAGGGCCCACCCGGAACTTCTCGAACCGGAGCTGAACGAGGCAGAGGCCTCCTTCCTTGCAAAAAAGTTTCTCGTCCCGCTGGGCGTGGCTATCTTCGGGATCATCCTGGTCTGTGCGGGAGTGGAGTATATCGATCTCCTCTACCTGCTGCCGTTCGCTGTGCTTGGGGTGTTTTTCAGGAAGGGGCCGGGGGAAGCTTCAGCATAGTGGGGCTGGCGAACATCACACCGGGGGGCAGGGGGGCAGGCTTACCGGCAGCTGGTCCGACAGCGACAAGGATGGCAAATATACCGGGCAATTCGGATTTGTACGCTCCGCGGATGACAAATCATTCACCGGCACATGAGTTTACACCTCAGTAGCGGACACGACCATTAACAATTCAACGAAAACCTGGAACGGTATCAGGGTATAATTTTTAGGAGAAGAGCCGGAACCCCTGACCTTTTATAGAAATTATTTGTTGAAGAGTATCCCAAAAAACATACCGATTATTCCTGGTTTTTGGTGGCATGATCCGAACCGGACACCGGTACTTCCGGTTCTATGGGATAACCCCTCCTATCAGGCATTTATTAATACAACCCGGTTGTTTGTAGACACATGGCACAGGAGCGCCTGTTTCCCGTTTGCAGGATCATACGAGGACCCGGGGATTACGGGTTATATCCTGCCGGTGGGGCTATCCGGGATTATTTCCGTCTCTCGGCCATTGTCCGCGAACGGGATGTCCGGGTCTCCGTTATCTGACAGGGATAGGAGCGCTTGTGTAAGGTGGAATGCACATGACAACCAACAACCATTTGCTGTTCATCCTTGCAGGAATCATTCTAATCGCCTGCATTGCGACACCGGTCACTGCTTGGCAGGATCAGGTATTCTCACCCTTTGTTGATACCGGGCTTTATCCGGACCAGGCACTTTCTACAATATCCGGTTCTACCGGTATAAGGTATTACACCCTGGCGTTCATCACGAGCGGCAGTTCCGGAGCGCCCACGTGGGCAGGGGTGATCCCGCTCGGTGACCACCACTACCTGGATGAAGTAACAAAGGTCAGAGCCACGGGCGGGGATGTCATCATCTCGTTTGGCGGTGCATCCGGATCAGAGCTGGCCAGCGTTGTTACTGACGCGGACACCCTCCAGGCACGGTACCAGTCCGTTATCGATTCGTATAATGCTACGTGGATTGATTTCGATATCGAAGGCGCAGCGATCTCGGATGCCGGATCAGTTGACCGCAGGAACCGGGTTATCGCCCGGCTCGAAGCAGCAAACCCCGGCCTCAGGGTCAGTTACACCCTCCCGGTCGAGCCCGACGGTCTTTCTGCGGATGGCCTGTCTCTTCTTAAGAATGCGGTAAAAAACGGCGTGAGGGTTGATGTCGTCAATATCATGACCATGGATTTTGGATCGTATTACGCACCCAACCCAGAGGGAAAGATGGGGGATTATGCCATCGAAGCTGCAGAAAGTCTCAAGACACAACTTCAGGTACTGTACCCTGAAAAGAATGCCTCGCAGATCTACCGGATGATCGGCATTACACCCATGATCGGCCGAAACGATGTCCAGGCTGAGGTATTCACGCTTGAGGATGCCAAAAAAGTTGTGACCTATGCAAAGGAGCACGGTATCGGGCTCCTCTCGATGTGGTCCCTTGGACGGGACAATGGATCCGGTGCCGGCTCATCCTGGGCATCGGCCACCTCCAGTGGCCTTGACCAGACAACATTTGCATTCTCCGGCATTTTCAATACGGTGACCGGATCGGGGACGGTTATTACGCCAGTCCCGACGGTCACGGTCTCTCCATCGGTTACCCCGACGGTCACCACGACAGTGACTGCCACACCAACTCCTTCAACGACACCGGCTGGTGAAGCAACCGCATGGAAGGCAGAATCAACCTATGTCAGCGGCGACCGGGTTACGTACGGGGGAGAAATATATACGGCGCAGTGGTGGACGAAAAATGACATTCCCGGCAAATCGTCGGTATGGAAACGGGCAACAACCGGAAGTTCCGGTCCGGTGGTCTGGGAGACAACCGCGGTGTACACTGCGGGCGACAAGGTGACGAGCAACGGGCGGGTGTACCAGGCACAGTGGTGGACAACCGGTGAGATTCCTGGAACTGCAAATGTCTGGAAACCGGTTTCTTCCCCAACCGTTTCCCCAACCGTAACCGTCGTCCCAACGACCGTTACACCGACAGTCACTGCAACGGTGACTGTCACACCCACTCCTTCAACGACACCGGTTGGTGAAGCAACCGCATGGAAGGCAGAATCAACCTATGTCAGCGGCGACCGGGTTACGTACGGGGGAGAAACGTATACGGCACAATGGTGGACGAAAAATGATATCCCCGGCAAATCGGCGGTATGGAAACGGGTAACAACAGGAAGTTCCGGTCCGGTGGTCTGGGAGACAACCGCGGCATACACTGCGGGAGACAAGGTGACAAGTAATGGGCGGGTGTACCAGGCACAGTGGTGGACAACCGGCGAGATCCCCGGAACTGCGAGTGTCTGGAAACCGGTATCAAGCGGGTAGTATTGTTCAGATAATCTCTCTTTTTTGCCGGTTGGGATTGCCGGCCCCGTAAACAAAAGGGGCAGGCATCCCCGCTGATGCCTGCGGGCGGGCAGATTCTGGCTTTTTTATTTCCAGATGTTCCACCGGATGAAGACCTTCGATTACCGGTTCCTGTACCTGCATCTCTTCAAGCCGTCATTTGCATTTCTCATGAAGGTCCGGGTCCTGCGGTATCATATCGACCCGGACGCGTTTTTTGAAGAGCTGATACCGGACGAGATCACCCGGGTCCGCAATCTCCCGTTCCCGACATGGATGCCCCGCGAGATCTGGCTCCGCACCCAGCACGAGCGGACCTTCCGCCGGCTCTTCATCCTCGACACCGGAGTCTGGGAGGTCGGGTGGATGAAGCCGGACGGTTACGTGAACCCGCACGCCCGGTGAAGAGCATCTCCCACGACCGGGGTCTTCCACTTCTTTCCCCAAGAACAGGGATCCTTTTTCCGTACGGTATCTCCCCCGGGACCGGTTCTCCGTCGGAGAGGCAAAAGAAGGGATCGGGCCGGAAAATTCGGCAGTGGAAATGATGCCAACGCCCGACAAAAAATCCCCGGTTTTCGCGATTTATGGCAAACAAAGGCGATTTCAGGCAATAAAACCGTGCAATTTAGAGGCGTTAGAAAATACGCAAAAACTGCAAAAACTGCAGGTTGTCCGGACCCTCCGGGCCTGACCGGCGACCGCTATGGGCGAAATTTGATCGGGATGCATTTTTGCACTCCCCGGCAGGATCTTTTCAACCGGAAAACCGGGGGTTTCTGGGACCAGGGCACGATAGCGGGGCGGGATGGGGATTATTTGGGAGGGGAGCAGCCATTTTTTGGGAATATTTACGAATAACGCCTTGTAATTTCGGACACCGTGCAGGTACAGGGAGTTGACCGCGAGGCAGATCAAAAATGCCGCGGTGACCGTTCCTTCATATCAAAAGATTAAACCATTGCAAAAGAAAATTCTGGTCAATGACTTCATCTGGTTGGCAGGTGAGCGCCGGGCTGCTCATGGTAATCCTGGTGGCAATTATTATCGCGGGTTTCTTTTTTTTACCGGAAAACCCCCGGCATCTTCTCCAGTACAAAATTCTTCAGTGACAACCTGTCCTTCGGATCAGGATTGCGGGCCAGGAAACAACACGGTGCCAGCCAATACCATCCTGACTGCAGCAGAGAAAAAAATCTCAACCGATCTTCTCCAGCTCATGGGCGTTAAGGATTTACCGGCAGGGATGACCCGGGCGGCTCTCGAACAGCAGATGGAACAAAGACACCAGTTAACGCATGTGGCCGGAACGGAAGAGACCCTCGTGTATGTCTATGTCCAGACAGCCGGCACTGCCAACACCGCGCTCCTCGCGCCGTATGTGTGGAATATCACCAACAGCGATCCTGGAAACAGCCTGGTTGTCGCATGGGTTGATGCAACCAATCTGGAAAAACTTGCCTTGCTTGAATCCGTCCGGTCCATAAGAACCGTGTCGCCCCCTTCAACCCGGAGTGGGTAACCTTGTATGTGCCGGCATTCGTATTGAACGGCAACCGGTTGGCCCGCGATGAAAAAGAATCAGGTTTCTGCGGATGGGGGAAAAGGACAATGAACAATCTGACGGATACCGTTCTCCCGCACGCTCCCCCGGATGAGTCCGGTGAATATCTGCACGGAGGACGATTTTCTTGAAGCCGCAGATAAAAATCCTGATTGCAGTATTTGTCATCTGCTGCTTGTTGATCTCTCCCTGCATGGGTCTTGAGCCGGTCAGCACGGTGACTCCGACGCAATCGCCGCTCCCCGGGATTACGACTTCTACGATCTCACCGGCTCCGACACAATCCCCGGAAGTGCAGGACAATACCAGTGCATCGGTTGTCCGGCCAAAGGCCGTGGACGATAATGGCGACCTGACAAAAGGCGAGGAAAAAATATCCACCGCACTCCTGCTGGAGACAAACGAGACCTCTGGCAACCCGCAGGGATCCGAGACAGGACTCCAGATAAAAACCGTCCCGGTACCTCCCGCCCCGGCAGGGGATGGGGGAAAGATCTCTTCCGGCAAACTGGTGTACGTGTACATCACCACCCGGCCCGGGTATTCCACCCATTGTGTTGATTCCCTTGTCGCGGATGTGAAGAACCGGAATGAAGATTACCACCTCGTTGTCGGATGGGCAGATGTGGCAAATCTTGAGCGTATTGCAGAACTTGACGGCGTCCGGAATATCCGGCAGGTGAGCCCGCCCCGCGTGCACAAAGGGATAAACACCACCCAGGGGGATATCATCCACAAAACGGCGAGCGTCCGCTCCACGTACGGGTACACCGGTGCCGGCATGAAGATCGGGATCATCTCCGATGGCGTGAATCATCTTGCCGACTCGCAGGCAACAGGCGACCTGCCCGTAAATGTTCATGTCATGAGAGATCAAAGCAGCGGCGATGAGGGGACTGCCATGCTGGAGATCGTGTACAACATGGTCCCCGATGCAGAGCTCTACTTCCACGATTCCGGCAATAATATCCTTGAGTTCAATGATGCAATTGCCCGCCTCACCGTGAACCCCATGTGAGAATTCAGGCTAATCGCCTCCTAAAAAAAAATTCACGGTGGCATTCTGAACTGCCGGGTTGACTCAGCCGGCAGGGATCATCCCGGGCAGTTCCAGACCTCCACGCGGTCCCCGTACTCCTGCGGGAAGAATTCGGATGAGGGAACGAACTGGAATTTTTCAAGGATGTGCTGCATGATGGGCCGGGGCATCACAACGCGTACATTATACCCGTTGTCCAGCCACCGGCGGATGAGGTGCTGGATATTGCCCTCGTTTTTCACCCGGGATATGATATAATGGAGGCAGAGCCGGTTCTCTTCGAGCACCAGCCAGCCGGAGAAGAGGTCTTCGGAGAATCCCAGTGCGTCCCCCTCGGGAGTTCCCGTCTCGATTCGTGTTGAGGTCATGTCATGTACGCCCCCGTGTATGCTTTCGGGACTGCCTGCCACCATGTATGAATGCATTTTAGCCGGTATCCGGACCCGCCGGAGTATCCCGGTATGGTGAATAAACCTGTTCTCGTGTTGCAGAATCTGAAGTTATCCGGAATTTTTTATCGTTCATTCACGCCGGTTTTGATTCTGGTTATATGCGGTCTAAGGAACCCGGTTATTTAAGCCTGCCTTTTCCATTCCGCTTGAAAAGCCGAAAGTTCGATCTAACGGGTTTTTCAACCGGAAACCATGGGGGTTTGGGGAATGATACGAGAGCTGGGCTGGGGATTACCATGGGGGAGAGTAAACACCAGCGTTGTTCTTACTCATAATTTTTGAAAAATTAAAACGGATAGTCCCCGGTCTTAATAACGGTCATTCGGCCATCTCACCCTCACCCGGGTGAAAAACGGTAACAACCCGGTGATCATATCCTCTTCAACAGTTCTGTTTTCTTTGCAGCAAATTCCTCTTCAGAGATGATTCCTGCATCCCGCAACTCGGCTATTTTTTTGATGAGATCCGGTACTGATTCGCAGGGCGGAACTTCGCACCGTAATTCATCCGTCATCACTCGTGGTGTGCCATTCTCGCAGATTTTTTTCAGGTACGATACCTGCTCTGCTTCGTGTCCTGCCTGCCTTGAAATATATTCCGTGAGGATCTGTTGTGCCTTCTCCGGGTCAGGTATGCCATAAAGGCAGTCAAGGGGAGCTCGCGATGCCTCCTGCCGGCCTTTTGCAAACATGATCCCCGCACCCAGGTTGTCCTTCTGGCCCGATGCCCCGATGCCACGGAACGAGGTCTCTTCACCCCACTGCGTGTTGCTGACGGGAATAACGGTCCCGAAATGATACCGGGTGCCAAGGAAGTTCTGCTCCAGCACAACCCTGCCTATCTGGGAGTGCGGGATCAAGTGTTCCTGTTTCTGCCAGATGCCCCCGCGAACCGATACCCCCACGTCCGTGATCGTATACCGGATTGACTTCCGGAATTTTTCGAGCCAGACAAGGGAGATAATGGCTGCAAGGATACTGAATGGCTGGACAAGGAACGCGATCCAGTTCAGCAGCAACAGGAACTGGTCCTGGACAGCGCCGGTCCCGGGACATATCACGAGCAGCATCCCGACGATCACGCTCAGGGCGAGCGTCAGCGCAACGCCGGTCCACATCTCGGCAATCCTCAGGGACCACCCGATCGCTGCAAAAACAATGAAGATCCCGACAGGAGCTATCATCAGGATGCTGATGTTCGTCCCATAGGAGACTGCAGGACCGATACTGTTCATTGAACCGGGAAGGAGTGCATTCATTGTTCCGGAGGACAAACCGGCTCCGCTTACGTTCAGCAGATTATTCGCTGAACCCCCAAAGGCCGTTGCACCACCTATTGCGCCGGTTGCAACCGAAAAAAAAGTCCGGATAATGATATCGAGGACATAGCGTGCAAAGATACAGACAAAAACCAGGACGAGCGGGGTGAATGCCAGGATATACTTGAAAGTAAAACTCAGTTTCTCAGGGCTTGTTTCCAGAAGAACCTTGCCCGAAATATCCCGTTGCCCGGCAGGTGCATCCGGTTGTATCGATTGAATTATTTCATCAGGTTTCACGGTTCTCTACCAATTTATAGAGAAATTGATAAAAAATACGTATCTGTTTGATTGCCCGGTATTTCCGCCCGGGGTTCCTGACACAACGCGTGACCAGGCAGGTGGATCACTGCCGGTACTGAACGGGTAAAACCGGGGGTTAATTTCTCATAATGGGAGAGAAACGGCACCCGATCAAGAGCGGCAGGGCATGTCATTGATGATTTGAGAAATGCGCGGTGATCATTGAACATTTACCGGCGATAAGGAATGAAATGGGATCTTTCATGCCAGCACTAACCTGAATTATGGTAAGAATGAATGCACAACCGGGGCATTTTGTGGTGGTATCCGTAAGTACCCCCGTTCAGTCATGTTTTGTCGCTGCGAGGAGGTAATACGTTTTTGCCGGTGCAAATCTCTGGTACCAGGGGATCTGCGATTTCTGGATCTCGCGAATGTACATTAAATCCCGGATGGAGATATTGACAAACCCCGCATGACTTAAGCCGGATATCATTGCCTCCTTTGGTACTCCCCCGTCATAGGGAAGCTGGCTCCGGAGTTCTTTATCATAATGGCCGCCATGGGTATGCCCAAAAATTTTGGCGAGACCATTGCTCAACCATCGTTTCGCCCGGGCGGGAAAACGCCGATCTGTCCAGACCCCCTCAATGATGAGCACAACGCCCCCGTTTTTCAAAACACGGCGCCATTCAGAGAGGGCAGTCTCCGGGTGAGGAAGCGTCCAGAGAAGGTGCCGGTTGACTACTACGTCAAACGATCCATCACGAAAGGGAAGGTGTCCGGCATCTCCCGCCACAAGTTCAATTGAATTGTTTTGTGCATTCCCTTTTTTAAGGGCTTGTGCCATCATCCCTTCCGAAAGATCGAGTGCTGTAACCCGATGCCCCATCTCGGCAAACAAAAGGCCCATGGCACCCGTTCCGCACCCGACATCAAGTACCGCTTGTCGCGATCCTGACAGGTTCCGCTGCAGTTCCTGCTTCCAGGCAGATTTCTCTTCTTCGGTCCCTATCCCGTGCCCCGGACAAGAGTCATACGTTACGGACGATTGGTTCCAGCTCTTCCGGATGGCATCCCTGATCTCGTGGTCAATCATACTGGTACCAGATTATGTACAGTTTTTTTTGATGGTTTATCAGGTGTTCTGGATAAGCGGTCATGTTTTACGTTGTGATCTTCCCGTATGATTCTATAAAGAGAGCTAACACCAGGTTTTTGCACTCATTAGGGAACATTCCGGGTTACTATCCGCACTATTGTTTATTAAACCCCGAGAGCGCCCGGAAACGGTTCACACCCGGTTGGTCCTGCTGTACTGGACCGTGAAAAATGCCATGTGCTCATCGGCATAACAGTCGGCCTCGCACGTGCAGGAAAAAGCCGGGCCGAGTACCTCAAAAAAAAGAGCGTTCCACTGCTCCCGCAGCATATGGTAATCGCTCCTGATCCCCCGGGGCTCGCACAAGATAGAGATAACTTCGGTCATCAGGAACATATCGATGCACTCGTTGACCACTTCAACCGAAGCATCGTGGGCATAGACGCAGTCGAAGATCCGGCCATAGGACTGGTATACCGCAACGGCAAGGGCGGGGGAGAACCGGCCATGAGTATCGATGTCGGCATCCATCTCGAAGAGGAGGAAGTGATCGATCCATGGACGGAGCCGGGCAAGATGAATGCGCTTGTCTTCGACCGGCATGTGGTGGTACGCAAGCGAGCTCATCGCGATATCGATCTTCCGGTCGATCCTGCCCGAACAGTCCTGGATCCGGCTGCACTCGATACTGATTGGGGCATCCGGGAATGCGGCCCGCAGGGTTTTTTCTGCAAGGGTTGCCATTGCCGGCGACGGGTCAACAAGCAGGATCTCGCTGATGCCCGTAATCTTTTTGCTTTCCAGCAGGCTGGATAAGACCGCAACAGCAAGCGCCCCGTTGCCGCACCCGATATCCATGAACCGCACGGAGTGAGGAAAGACCGGGAGCGACTCGTTGCAGTGCCGGACAAACAGTGTCCGTGCCGTGCTCATGAACGGGGCGGTCGTGAAATGGATGAACGGCCGGGGGTCCTCAAACACCAGTGCGGGTTTTTTGAGGGTGCGATCGTACCGCTCCAGGAACCCGAGGAGGAACGCAAGACCGAAGAGCCCGTCCACCTCATCGAGGACTGCAGACTTCACCCATGCAACAGCCTCATCCCCCGTTCCATTTGCGGCAAGGAACATTGCAATGTAAAAGTGAAATGACGGCACCAGGTTCTTCTGGATTTTTGTATCATAGCTGCCGGGTGCGGGATGACCCGTCAGAATCTCATCCGCGTACACTCTCCATTCGCGTTCTTCCCGGTCTGAAAGAAAAAGCATGAATTTCCTAAAAGAATGGAAGAGCCGCAGCAAAAAGCCTGTCTTTATTCGCGTCACGGATAGCCGGGAGAAATGGTACCTCCCGGTATCCGTAAAAAGGGGTCCGGTATTGGTTTTTTTTAAAATCCCGCCATTTTTGTGTCACCGGATGCGGAACCGTATGTCTCCCCCGTCAGTAAATTGCATTCTACCCGGCGATGCCGATGTACCGCTAAGGGAAAATCTACCGGAATCCACACCCGGCGGAAATGATTAAAAGAAACGTTTATCCCTTTTCGGAAATAGAGGAAGCATAGCCAGCGTTTCTGAGGTTTTTATGCCCTGCAGCATTCTCACGGAAGCCATGGATGATGCCCCGTTCACCCTGAAGCATGCCCATATCTGGTTTCTCTCGGCAATGGGGATCTTCCTTGACGGTTTTGATCTCTTCGTGATGTCAATTGCCCTGCCGCTCATCATCGTCCAGTTTACCGTAACACCGCTCGCCCAGGGCATTGTCGGTGCAGCAGCCGTTGTCGGGGCGATCTTCGGGGCACTTATCGGGGGCAGGCTCTGTGACCGGTTCGGGAGGAAGAAGGTCTTTATAGCCGATCTCACTATTTTCATCATCTTTGCAGTCCTGTCAGCGTGTGCCTGGAACATAGAGTCCCTCATCCTGTTCCGGTTCCTCCTCGGGGTCGGCATCGGGGCAGACTACCCGGTCTGTGCCTCCTATGTCAGTGAGTTCATGCCGAAACGGATCCGGGGCCGGATGCTGATCGCGGCCTTCAGCTTCCAGGCAGTAGGCATCTTTGCTGCAGCCGGGATCGGGCTCTGCATACTTGCCATGTACCCGTCGGAATCGGCCTGGCGGTGGATGCTTGTTGCCGGTGCAGTGCCTGCGGTGGTGATCCTTGTGCTGCGGCGGGCCGTTCCCGAGAGCGCCCGGTGGCATATCCAGCGCAGGGAGTGGAAACTTGCAATGGGGGTAGTCCGCTACCTGATTCCGGACTTTACGATGAAAAAGCCGGTCACGCTCCCGCCGGCAGAGACAGCGGGAGATCTGCCGGAAAAAAAGCCGGCCTGGCGTGCCACCTTAAAAACGTATGCCGAACTCTTCTCTCAAAAAAACCAGCGCCGGACCGTGCTCATCACCGTACCGTGGTTTTTGATGGACTTTGCCTTTTATGGCGTGGGGATATTCACGCCCATCCTCATCGCATCCATGATCGGTACCAATGCGGCCGGGCTCAATTTCATTGCCCAGGACTTCTATTCGTCCGGGTATACGGTACTGCTCGACATCTTTTTGGTTATCGGTTTTATCCTGAGCGTCTTCTTCATTGAGAGGATCGGCAGGATACGGCTCCAGCTCGCAGGGTTCATCGGCATGGCGGCAGGCATGTTCATCCTTGCCCTGTCGCAGTCCGGTTCACAGACAATAATCGCTCTCGCGTTTCTTGGTTTTGGCCTCTTCAACCTTCTCCAGAACTTCGGGCCGAATGCGACAACGTTCCTCCTCCCGGCCGAGCTCTTTCCCACCCGGCTCCGGGCAACCGCCCACGGGTTTGCGGCCGGGCTTGCCAAGGCGGGTGCAGCCTGCGGGATTGTATTTGTCCCGCTGATGAAAGCCTCCTGTGGGGTCCAGGCAACCGTCATCATCATGGGCATCATCTGTCTCGCTGCCTTTGCCGTGACCCTGCTCACCCGGATCGATATGACCGGATCATCCCTCGAAAAGATCGAAGATGCGGTGTGAAAATTCCGGCGGATCCCTGTTGTCGTGAGGGAGAACGGGATCAGAGATCAAACACGTTCAGCCCGACACCGGCATCGAATGTCCGCCCGATATGGCTGTCAATCATCTGAATGAATAGTTCGCAGGTGCCGCTGACAACGGCGCTCGTCAGGTGGCCGCCAAAGGCCCGGTGCGATGCGTCGGAGAGCGTTGCATGGAGATGGAGGTAGGGCTTCTTGTCCAGGGTCGTGATGTTCCCAAGCAGCGACGTGATCTCGTGGTCACCGGTGAGTTTGGTGGTATGATACTCCTTTGTCGCGGTCTCGAACAGACCGATCTCCACGTTGTTGACCGCACCGATTCCCTGGACCGTGCCAAGAAAAATCTCCTGGTCCGTGCAGAATGCTCTGAGTGTACTGACAATCTCTTCCCCACGGTCAATGCGGAGGATGAACAGGGAACCGGTCTTTTTGCAGCGCATCTTGCCCACCATTTTTTTTATTCTCATGAAATTCTGTTACGGGGTCAATAAAGCCTGTTGGTTGGTTCTGGTGCACAAAAAGCCGCGGGATTTTCCCAAAACCGGGGCATGCGATTCCGGAAGTGTGGAACCTATGGTTCACAATCTTCATCTCCAATCCATTGCTAACGAAATAATTGACGAGCATGTTCCCGTTTTTGCAAAAACCCGGCCGCACATGGCTCTTCCCTGTATTCCTGTGCGGGTTATTCCTTCTCTCTGCCCCGGCCGTCCAGGCCGGAACGGTGTCTATCGATCCGGTCAATGACCCTTCGATCTGGTCCCTCTCGGATACCTTAAGCGTTACAGCGATTGGATCCCCCGCTCCTTCTCCATCGGGAAGGGATATTGCATACGCGGTGACGTATCCAGTTATGAATCCAACAACAAGCGGAATGCGTTCCGTGATCTATACCGTCCAGTCCGACGGTTCAGGCATCCGGCAGCTGACCTCTGACACAGATTCCTGTGCAAACCCGGCCTGGTCTCCGGAGGGGAGAAGGATCGCGTACATTTCGTATGCAGGAACAAGCCCTCAGGTCTGGATCATGAACTCAGACGGGAGCAGGGCATTCCGGCTCACCAGCCAGGAGACCGGCGTCTCCGCATTTCACTGGTCGCCGGACGGGCAGCAGATCAGCTATCGCGCGTTACTTCCAAAAACCCCTGAACAGGAGCGGGCCCTTGCCGCTAAGGAAGATCCCATCGTAACCGGGGAGAACCTTCCCCGGGCAGGGATCTATATTATCCCAGCAGACGGCCGGAGCAATCCCGATTCAAGACTTCTCACCCCCTCCGATATGAGTGCCGGCAGCTGGGACTGGCTTCCGGACAGTTCGGGGCTCGTCTTTGCGCATGCGCCCGCTGCCGTGGAGCGATACAGCGTCAACACCTCGATCTCCCGCGTTGATCTCACAACAGGCAGAGTGACACTTCTGGTGCCGGAATCCCTTAATCATAC
Source organism: Methanoregula sp. (assembly GCF_041645475.1). Lineage (GTDB taxonomy): Archaea > Halobacteriota > Methanomicrobia > Methanomicrobiales > Methanospirillaceae > Methanoregula. Next base: position 27,703 of record NZ_JBAZQA010000014.1, read on the forward strand.
CACCTATTCCCAGGTGCTGGTCTCCCCGGATGGGAAATCGGTGGCCTATCCCGCGATAAGCAGTTATAACCTCATGGATATAGCGATCGTACCGGTGAACGGGGGTACCCCGCGTACGGTTATTGGAGACTTCGACCAGGGCGCAACCGGTCTTGGGATCACCGGATGGTCAGCGGACGGAAAGATCCTGTATGTTCCCGGTACAAACGGAACCGCGGTCACCATGAATGCAGTGCCGGTCGACGGTTCGGCCCCGCAGGAACTCTTCCGGTACGGGTTTATCGGGAATGTCCAGGAGAACAGCTGGCGGACCGTCTTTGTCTATACCGCAGAGGACTCCGATCTCGCCCCGGAGATCTACATAACGCCGGTTGATAAGTTCGTACCGTTCCAGGTAACCCGGCTCAACGCAAACCTCAGGACCGGAAAGATAGGGAAGACCGAAGTCATCCGGTGGACTTCTTCGGAGGGCAAAGTGATCGAGGGGCTGCTGACGTACCCGGCGGATTACACACCCGGGACCAGATACCCCCTCATCATTGAAGCCCACGGCGGCCCTTCATCAAACTTTCTCCGGTATTTCACCGGAGGGACGAGCTGGCCCATCATCCCGACAGGAACATTCTCCTCGCTCGGGTACGCGGTACTGCATCCCAACGTGCGGGGCTCGAACGGGTACGGAACAGATTTTGTCAAGGCAAACTATGCCGACTGGGGTGGCGGGGATTACCGCGACCTCATGGCCGGTGCAGATTATCTCGTATCTCAGGGCATCGCAGATCCCGGGCGCATGGGGATCATCGGCCAGAGCTATGGCGGGTACATGGCGGCGTGGACCGTAACCCAGACCGACCGGTTCCGCGGTGCAGTTGTTATCGACGGTATCACGGATCTCGTGAGCAACGCAGGTACTACAGATGTCCCGTTCGATCAACCAGACTCACTGGGTGGGGAGTACTGGGATAAGTGGGACCTGTACACCAGCCGGTCCCCCATCCACTCTGTTGCAAAGGTATCGACCCCAACGCTTGTGGTGAGCGGAGAGGAGGATGTCCGGGTCCCGCCCGGCCAGGGGCAGGCGTTCTCCCGTGCACTCTGGAAGCGGGGGATCCCGTCGCAGCTCGTCATCTATCCCCGGGCCGGTCACTTCCCCGGCGAACCCAAACAGATCCGGGATCTCTGGGTACGGGAGATCACCTGGATGACATCGTACGTGAAGGGCAGTGCATGAACCTGCCCATCAAAAGGAGCCACAGGTGTTTTCGTTTCCTCAAAAAAGCGGGATAAAAGAGGAAGAGAAAAACCCGGTTCTTTTCCGTACTCCAGATCTTTTATTCAATATGGCAGCTCTTATTCCGGCACCGTTAGCCCACTCTCGATTTCCCTAATATAATCCAGCAGGCGGGCATGGTATGCTTCTGCAAGGATCAGTGCCTTCATCTCCGGATTACAGGCACAGTTCTGGAGCCCGAGAGTCCGGATATCTTCGGTATGGAAATCACCGGAAGCATAGATCTCATCTATCGCCGCATAGGTTTTCGAGCACCAGCGGACAAAGTCATAATACTCAGGACCGTATTGATTGGTTTTTATCGTGCGAATATCGTCAATTCTCTCGTTAAGCAGGAGAATTGCTTTTTCGCGGGGGATTTTGAGTTCAGTCATGGTTCAGCATCCACGGTATTGATTCAATGATAACGGGGATAAATATTTTTTATTGATTTTTATCAGGAGTTCAACTGACCAGTGTCCCGAATGACGGAGTCGAAATCCCGGCCTGATGACTGCATTGTCCGGGTCTCGTATCGCGGGCTTTCACGCCACCCCGTTCCAACCCTTCCAGGCGGCCTGCTGCCGGAAAAAGGCTGTGGAACAAAAGCTAACATTGATAGCAGGACCTGACAAAGCCGGTACTGCTGACTATGGATCGATCCTCCAACCCGGCACTCCGGGATGAACTCTTTGACGCAGGTGAAGGCACCGGCCCGTCCGGGCCGATGACCCTCCGGGGGACGATCGACAAAACCTTCGTGCTCCTCATCCTCGCCATAGCCTCTGCGGTACTGACCTGGAACTATCTCCCTGCCGATGCCATTCCCATCATCCTCGGATCCGTCATCGTGGCATTCGTTGTCGGGTTCATCACGTCCTTCCATACCACCCTGTCCCCATTCACCGCCCCGGTCTTTGCCATCCTTGAGGGAATTTTCCTTGGGGCGTTCTCGGGGTGGATGGAAACCCTGTACCCCGGCATTGTCGCGCAGGCCGTTGCCCTGACGTTTGGCGTCTTCTTCCTGCTCCTCCTCGTATTCCGGGCCCGCCTCATCCGTGTCACGGAAAAATTCCGGCTTATTGTGATTGGGGCAACGGGGGCGATCGCACTCTTTTACATTGCAGGTATCGTCCTCTCCTTTGTTGGCCTGCCGCTTTCGTTCATTAACGAAGGCGGGTGGCTGGGCATCGTCTTTTCGATCATCGTGGCCGTTGTTGCTTCGTTCAGCCTGGTCCTCGACTTCGACTATGTCGAACAGGGGGTAGCAAACGGCCTGCCGAAACGTCATGAATGGTATGCTGCATTCACCCTGCTTGTCACTCTGGTCTGGCTGTACCTGGAGATCATCCGGCTCCTGATGAAACTGCGGATGATCCAAAAGGCGGTCCGCCCCTGAGTAAAAGGGACCTTTGATGCCATGCACCGACAAAGTCCGGTACTATGCCCGTGGACATCCTCCTCCTTGCCATTATCATCCTGAATATCTGTTTTGCCATAAGTATTGTCTTTTTTGAACGAAAGACTTCGGAGATAGCGCTTGCCTGGCGGACCCTGCTCGTCTTCATCCCCCTATCGGGATTCCTCTTCTATCTCTTATTCGGGCAGAATTTTTACCGGACTCACCATTTTTTGATAAAAGCGAAAGATGACCAGAAAGTCCAGGAGCTCGTGAACGAACAGCTCAGGGAAGTTTCCCGTCTCGAAAACCTCAACAAAGACGAGCGCGAGAACAAGTTTTTACGGGTCATTAGGATGCTGCTTGTCAGCAACAATTCGATAGTCTTGGATAACAATTCGATTGAGATCTATACGAGCGGTCCCGACAAGTTCCAGGCCCTCTTCTCGGCAATCGAACTGGCAAAGGTGTTCATCCATGTCGAGTATTACATCTTCAAGCCGGATCAGCTGGGCTCAGAGTTTGCAGCGCCCCTCACCCGGAAAGTAAAAGAGGGCGTTGAGGTCCGGGTCCTTGTTGACGGCCTGCCATTCTCAATGGTGCCGGCCGCAGGGTAAACCGGTCCGGAAAAGCCGGGGGCGAACTGATATGTCCCAACCCCTTTGTGCCAGGAGCGGTGCGGGAAACCATATCAGGCCGGTTTTTTAAAAACGGCACCTTTTTAATACCGGCTTGCCTATCAACCGATTATATGTGAGGTCTTTCCGCAATGGTCCCAGGGACCGTGAACGGAAACAACACATTGGCACAACGAAAAACCAGAGCGGATCAAGAGATGTTACCCAGAAGCGAAATTGCAAAGGCGGCCGGGATTACGCTGAACCCCGTTGCCATCGTGTGGTCTGACAAAAAACCCGAAAATGCCCTTGAGTTCAAAAAGGGCGTCTGGAGCTGCGTCATGTGGCTCTTTGCTAAGGTAGCAAAGGAAGGGCGCACGGCGGTCTTCACCCGGGACACGACAACGTGCGCCGGCGGGGCGATGGGGCTCGGGTACGGACGGCCGTTTGAACGGCATGCATCCCGGAGCGACGCTGGATTCTGCTCGTTCCTCTCGAACGGCATCGAGGGCGCAAAGGACAAGAAGACATACCAGGCAATCATTGCGGAGAGCTTCGACGACCATCACAGGAAGATGCTGACGGAAGGCGAGCGCTTTTTTAAGAACCCAGAAATTGTCGGAAACTTCCTTGATACCCTGCCGATCTATTATGCACGGGACCGGTTTATCGTGATGAAACCCGTCCATGAGGTCGAAGAGGGCGAGGATATAAAAAGCATTGTCTTTGTTGCCAATGCCGACCAGATTGCCGCGCTCTCAACCCTTGCGAACTACGGCCACGGGAATATCCGGGACGGGGTAATCGTTGCAGCCGGTGCAGCCGGGTGCCAGGCCATAGGCGTGTGCACGTATGCCGAGAGCGGGAGTGAACTGTCCCGTGCGGTTGTCGGCCTCACCGATCTCTCGGCACGGAAAAATGTCCGCACAACGCTCGGAAAAAATGTCCTCACCTTCTCCGTCCCGTTCAATCTCTACCAGGAAATGGAAAAGAACGTTCAGGGAAGCTTCCTTGAGCTGGATCTCTGGAAGGAACTCCGGGATTCGGGCTAGGGTGCGGATTGTATAATACGGGGGGGCTTTTCAGCCCCTCATGCGTTTATTACCGGTGCGTCTTCTTTGCCCCGAATGTCCCGAACTTCCCGATTGGCTTACTCCCCTTCCTGACTTCAGCTTTAGCAATAGTGCCTGAAATCTTACCCAGGGGTTGTGTCTGGCCGGCCCGGGACTCTTTTTTTCCGGGTGCATGGCCGGGTTTGTGCCGGGGTCTGTCTTCCCCCACACTACGGGGAGATCGGTCAGGCGTTCTCTCCGTTCTGGTACCTTCAGGTTTTCGGGGAGATTGTTCGGATCTTCTCTCTGCCCGTGGCCCTTCGGTGTTTCGTGCTGGCCGGTGAGAATATTTCTCTGAAACGGCACCTTCAGGTTTCCGTGGAGTGTGCTCTGGTTTTCTCTCCGTCCTCCCACTCTCGGCTTTTCGTGCAGGTTGATCCGCATTTTTCACCGGTCTGGCATCTGCAGATTTCCGTGCAGTATACTCAGGTCTCCATTCAGTCCACTCTTTCCCGGCATTTTGCGGGTGTCGGTCCGTGGTTCTTCCCGGGGGAGAACCTTCAGGTTTCCGCGGAGCCCGGGCCGGTCTTCTTTCCATCCGGTCTCCTTCTGATCTTCGAGACGGTCGTTCAGATGTTCTTTCCGGTTGTGTGCCTTCCGATCTTACCGGAGAACGTCCCGGTTTTCGTTCAGTCCGGTCACCTTCCGCACGCCTTGGAGGCCGGTCCGTGGTTCTTCCCGGGGGAGAACCTTCAGGTTTCCGCGGAGCCCGGGCCGGTCTTCTTTCCATCCGGTCTCCTTCTGTCCTTCGAGACGGTTGTTCCGATTTTCTTTCCGGTTGTGTGCCTTGCGATCTTACCGGAGACCGTTCCGGCGTTTTCCCGTGGCGTTCACCCTCTGATCTTCGGGGAGGTTTTTCAGAATATCTGTCCTGTTGCAAACCTCCCGTTTTCTGAGGTGCACGGTCGGTCGTATTCATGGGACGACCCCCCCGTTTATTTCCCGATTGGGGTTTACTGGAATTATGCCTTGACCCGGTTGCCATATAGATTACTCCCGATGAATGGTGATTCTCATATCTCATTGGTTAAAAAGTTCTGGTCGTATACAGATTGAATTCATCTTTGAAATACCCGGCACCTTCGTACGGGTTCTGGTATCCGGGATATGAGGAAATTTTCCCTTGATTATAAACGAGATAAAAGATGTTTTTTACCTACCTCCTAACTCATGAACCCGATGCCGGGAAAAGACATACGGTTCTCCAGAACAAAAACAGGGCATAATCTCCCCTTCGGATAAAATGGAAAATACGACAGGAAGCCGCAGGGAGCTCCTGATGTATTATTCTGCCGCAAGACGTTTTGCAAGCAGGGCAGAGCAGGCCGGGCAGAGCATCTTCTTCTTCCGGTCCAGTTCATCGAGGGTATTTGGCCGGAACATGATGCATTCGCCATTCTCGCAGTGATCAAGACCCAGCAGGTGCCCGACTTCGTGCGCACCTTCTTTCGTGATCCGGTCGATCAGGTCGTCATCATTCCCATGACGGCCGTAATATTCATTGCTCAGGCGGGCACTCGATACAACCGCTGCACCGACCTGCTGGCGGGCAAGGCCGAAAACAAAACTGTTGCCATTCCGGAAAAGATCCTGGTTGACCACAAGGAGAACCGGATCGTCAATCCCGTGCCGGTGCTTGTAGGTCTGGACGCTGTCAAGGAGCGCCTGCGCATCGATCTGTTTACGTGCTACCACATATCCCATCATGCGGACATGATTATCCGAAACCGACGATGGGACGCCCAGCACAGATGAGATCTTGCGGGCCACCGGCATCTGAAGACCCGCGGGGGACGCTGAATCCCAAAAGATATGGATATGCATCGCTATATTCTGTTGGAATGGGCTCCTATAAACATATTGAGACCACTATCGGGGAGTACCTGGCCGGCCGGTATACCCGGGCCGTTGAAGTGGGTATCGGGCGCAATACCACGGCAGCCGAGATCCTGGGATGCGCAGGAGTCCTGACCCGCGCAACCGATGTAAAAGAAATTCCCGACAGCCCGGTTACGGTTACGGTCGATGATGTATTCGATCCGGTAATCTCCCTATACAATCAGGCAGATGTCATCTACGCGATCCGGCCGGCAATCGAGATGATCCCGCCACTCATTGCCCTTGCACAAAGAACCGGGTGCGATCTTGTTGTGTACCACCTGGGATTCGAAACCTATGGGGATGGGGGAGAGAAAATTGACTGCGGGGTTATCCTCCACCGCTATGTCCGGAAATCAGAACCCGTCAAAGAGGGTTGACTGGGTCTTTGCCGGAATTTTTTTCTCGGGTACTTCGGCGGGTTCTGCGGTTTTTGCCGGTTCTTTGGGTTTTTCAGGTTCCACCGGTGGCGTGGCAGGTGCCGGTGGGGCAGCAGGAAGGCTCTCCTGTTTTGGCGCTTTCTCCGGTTTTGGCTTTTTTGCCACTTTTCCTTCTTTCTCCTTCTCTTTTTCCTTCTCTTTTTCCTTCTCTTCAAGGGCCAGTGCTTTTATTATTCCCTGGGCGCGGACGCGATCGTTTAAGAAGAAGTTGAGCTGATCCGCGTCAAGCGCCATCTCGCGGGCATACAGGGCGGGATCCTTTTCAATGAGCATCGAGACCGTGCCAAGGTAACTCTCTCGGAGGGTATTCTGGGGGATATGCATAATGCCTGAAACCTTGTTCAGGGTCGAGACCCGGATGGTTTTCTGCTTCTTTGCAGTCGACATCCGCTGCCAGCGTTCCGGCGGCATGATACGGGCATGGATCCCGTTCCCCTTTGCAGCATCCGCAGCCCCGAGAAGCATGATCGCCGTTGCATACCGCCAGAGCGTGTGGTATTGCCGGCGATACGTGTACCCGAGATACTCGTCCGCCCGGGCCAGGTGGCGATATGCCAGCGCGGTTGCCGCTGCATCGGGCATGTACTGGACGCTGCCTTCAACCCACTGTTCTATGGTTTCCGGTGTGTCATCGACATCGTACGAGAGGCGCATCAGGTCGCTGTCCGTGGATTTGCCAAACAGGGCCGAGATGAGCGAGAAGATCGAGACACGCTCATCCTTCTGCGAAGTGTGCACACCGGAATCCTCAAGGCTGGTTCTCCCGATAGCCGAGGCATACAGCATATTGACTGCCGAGCGGATATCTCCCTCGGCACTCTCGGCAATCGCGTGCACCGCCGCATCGCTGCAGGCAATATTTTCCGCTGCGCAGAGATACTTGAGCCGTGGGGCAATCGAGCGGGCCGGAAGGGCTTTGAACAGGACGGGTTCGCAGCGGGTACGGATCTCCGGCGAGAGACCGTAGAGGTCGTTCGCTATGAGGATCATCGGCTGTCGGGTCTCGCGGATGCATTCAATGATCGCCTTTGCGCCGCCACGGTCCGAGGTTCCCTGCAGGTTGTCGGCTTCATCGAGGATGATCAGTTTCCGGGAAGCGCCGGTCAGGCTTGCCGTGGTACTGCCGGCTCCTGCGATCCGCTCGATGACTGCGGCGGTCCTCTGGTCGCTCGCGTTGAGCTCGATCATCTCCCAGCTCATATCATTGGCAAGCGCGTGGGCAGCCGAGGTTTTGCCGATACCGGGCTTTCCGTAGATGAGCAGGGGCTTCGATTTCCGCGTCCAGGTCTTCGCCCACTCGGCGATCTGCCGGACTGCAGTCGAGTTGCCGATGATATCGGCAAGATGTGCTGGCCGGTATTTTTCTGCCCAGTCCATACCAACACGTTGACCGGGAATCAGATAAAATCACACGATCCAACGGGAGCTTCCCGCTCTCGGAGTCAGAACAAATAAATTATCTTTCATAACATGGAAATAGCATACACGCAATTATTTTAGAGAGTATTCAGGTGATGTCGTGGTCCGGAGCTGCTCCACAGAGACGATAGCAAAAGTTGTCAGGGAATACGAGGGTGTCAAAAGAAAGCATACCATAGGCGAAATGATCAGGGCGCTGAAGATCGATGCACCTCACGTTATCGCCGCTTTTGGCGAGGATGCAGCAGTAATCGAGCACAACGGTGAAGCGCTTCTCCTTGCAGCCGACGGCATCTGGAGCAAACTCATGGAAGCTGACCCGTACTGGGCAGGATACTGCTCGGTCCTTGTCAACATCCATGACATAGCTGCCATGGGCGGCCGGCCAATCGCCATGGTGGATATCTTCTCTATTGCGAAAACCACCGTGCAGGAGCAGGTGGTCAAAGGAATGCACGATGCATCGGCCCAGTTCGGCGTCCCGATCGTGGGCGGGCACCTTCACCCGGACGCCCCGTACAGCGTGATCGACGTCTCCATCCTCGGTTCCGCACAGCTGGATTCCATCATCTACAGCCACACGGCACAGGAAGGCGACAGCGTTGTTGCAGCAATCGATCTCTCCGGCCGGGTCCACCCGTCCTGTGCGCTCAACTGGGATTCCGTGACCATGAAAACTGCGGCACAGGTTCGGGCACAGATTGGCGTGCTCGAAACAATCGGGAAAAGACACCTGGTGACTGCGGGAAAAGACATCAGCAACCCCGGCATCATCGGCACGCTCGGGATGCTTCTCGAAGTGAGCGGCAAGGGCGCGGAGATCGACCTCGACCTGATACCAAAACCCCCGCTCGCAGCAAACAATCTCACCTTCGAGCTCTGGGTGCGGATGTACCCCGGTATGGGATTTATCCTGACCGCAAAAAAGGCGAATGTTCCCGAACTGATCCGGGTTTTCCAGGAAGTCGGCATCACGGCACAAGAGATTGGCACCGTCAACAGCAGCAGGGAGCTGCGGATCCGGTATGACGGGAACGAGACGCAGGTCTTCGACTTTGTTAACAACGGGATCATGCACCTCGGAAAAGAGGATATTGCATGCCTGCCGCACTGAAACGTATCGGGATCGGGATTGCCGAGGATGCGGAAAAAGTCCTCGCGAGTGCGGAGCAGGTAAGCGGACCGTTCGAGACGATCTGTTATTGTAAGCCGGGCTGCATCGGGCATAAGGCAGTAAATGCAGCAGTCCGCATTGTTGAAGATCCTAAGCCCGAAGAGGCCATGATTGGCGACCTGATGGCAGGAAGGATCTCGGCGGCCGTGAGAGGAACACTCCCGTCAAATACAACCTTAAAAGCGCTCAAAAAAGCGGAAGGGGTTGACCACCTTGAGCGCATCGCTCTCCTTGAGACCGCAGAGGGCAAAAAATTCCTTCTCACCCCGGTTGGCGTTGACGAGGGCTGGACCGTTCCTGAGAAAGTGGAACTGATAAACAAAGGGCGGATCATTGCAAAAAAATTCGGCCTTCCGGAAAAAACGGGCGTGCTCTCGGGGGGCCGGCTCGGGGATGTCGGCAGGCACAAACAGGTGGATGCCAGCATGGCCGACGCCGAACTGGTGGCCCGGATTGCCGGAGCAGAGCACTGCGAGATCCTGATCGAAGATGCGATCCGTACCTGTGGTCTTATCATTGCTCCGGATGGGATCTCCGGCAACCTTATCTTCCGGACCCTCACATTTCTCGGGGCCGGTTTTGGGCATGGCGCACCTGTGGTAAATATCAGCAGAATTTTCGTGGATACTTCGCGCGCCTCACCAAATTACACGAATGCGCTATTGCTCGCTGCATCGTTGTCGGAATAAATTTAAACGCAAAAATAGCCGTATTTTTTCAAAAATAACCAGTATATTCGTTTTAATAATATTCTGCGAAATTCTGAACCCCGTTCTTCACTTGCTTAGCAGGATGCCCTCCAATAGCCTAATAATGAGTAAATTATCGTATTTCTCCAAAAAGTATTTAAATATATCAAGATACTTTCTTTTTGAGGTTAGAAACATGGCAGATTTACCAATCGCCGCAGTTGTAAGGATTGCAAAGAAGAACGGAGCCGAAAGAGTAGGAAGCGATGCAGCTGAAGCCCTTGTTGTCAAAGCTGAGAAGTACATTGCCCAGCTCACCAAGGAAGCCAACAAGCTTGCCGAGCACGCGGGCAGAAAGACAATCAAGAAAGAAGATGTTGACTTGGCTGCAAAGTCCAACTGATCAACCCTTTTTTCTCTTACGTTTAATTCCCATCGCTCTTCTCCCGGTTCTTTTGGAATGCAAGCAGTGATATCCTTCACGGCCCCACAATTGTATAGATGCTAAACCATACACCGGATACGGGTTGCGACACCGGGGTCGCGGAGTTTATGGACACCCTGGCCAGGCTTTTTTCAAAAGCAGCTCAGATCGAAAGAGAACCGGTCGATACCGGTGACGGCGTGTTGCTCTATACCTCTGAAATCCACCTGATCGATCTGGCCGGGCGGTTCCCGGAGGACAGCATGTCTTCAATTGCATTGCGGCTCGGTATTACCAGAGGGGCGGTCTCGCAGACCGTAAAAAAATTAGAAGAGAAAGGATACCTCGAACGATATAATGGAGAGGGGGATAACAAGACTATCTATCTCCGGCTCACGGATGCCGGGAAAAAAGCGTTTGCATGGCACGAGGCGTATCATTCCCTCGTGAACGGGAGACTCATCCAGGTAATTGCATCCTTAAAAAAAGAAGACCGGCAAAACGCACTGAATATTTTCTTAACCCTTGAGAAGATCTTTGAGGATTGTCCGGAACTGCGCCGGAACGTTTCAGAAATGTTCGTATAACTTTTTCTGACAGGATATCCGGTAACTGCCGGGATCCATACAGGTATTGTTTAGCAACTAAATTAAATAGTTTAGATACTATACAATGTGAGGCCATTCCCTGTGGAGGGGATTGTCATGGAGAAAAAAGTATGCAGAATTACTCATTGAGCCCGATACAGCCGTCAGATAAAAAGGCAGTTGTCGACATCTTCAATTATTACATCGGGAACAGTTACGCCGCGTACCTGGAACACCCGGTGCCGTACGAATTCTTTGACCACCTCCTTGAAACCTGCAGCCAGTATCCAACGGTGGTTGCCCGCAACACGACCAGGGAAATTGCCGGTTTCGGCCTGCTCCGCCCCCATAATCCCATGCCCTCATTCCGCCGTACAGCGGAGATCACGTATTTCATCCGGCCCGGAGAGACGGGGAAAGGACTTGGTTCAAAGATGCTCGACCGCCTCCTTGCCGATGCAAAAAAACAGGGGATCAGAACGATCCTTGCAAGCATCTCGTCCCTCAACGAAGGAAGCATCCGGTTCCACGGGCAGCACGGGTTCGTGGAATGCGGGCGGTTTTCAAAAGTTGCCGAGAAAAAAGGAGTTTTATTCGATACAGTCTGGATGCAGAAAAATATCTAGTCGGGAAGTTCAGAACTTCCCTTTCGTGCTGCGGACGGTCTTTGTATCACCGGTAATTGAGAGCGCTTCCCCGAGCGCAATCCCGAAGGCTTTGAAGGCGGCCTCGCACTTGTGGTGATCATTTTTTCCGGAGAACGTGATATGGGCGGTGATGCCTGCACGGGTGCAGAGCGAGTAAAAGAAATGCTCGAAGAGGTCTGACGGGATATTCCCGATTGTCTTGTTCCCGAACGAGCCGGTCCAGACCAGGTAGCCCCTCCCCCCGCAGTCGAGCGCTGCCTGTGCAAGAGATTCGTCCATGGGAATGATCGCATGGGAAAAACGCTTCATGCCCCGGCCTTCACCGATTGCCTGTTTTATGGCATCGCCGAGCACGATCCCCACATCCTCAACCGTGTGGTGGCAGTCAACGTGCAGGTCGCCTTTAGCCGTAAGGGTCATATCGAACCCGCCGTGTTTTGCCATTGCATTGAGCATGTGGTCAAAGAATGGTACGCCGCTGTCCACGGTCACGTTCCCGGAACCATCCGGATCGAGCCGGATCGCGATATTCGTCTCTTTGGTCTCCCGTCTGAGTTCCACAATTCTCATTTGCATTCCTCCAGTGCATCCGTTAATGAGATCTTACCGCTGTACAGGGACGAGCCAAGGACTGCACCCCAGGCCCCGGCCTCCCGCAGCCCGAAAACATCCTGTCGTGACGATACTCCCCCAGCAACAACAACCGGGATCTTCACGTGATCGATAAGCCGTTTCACCGGTTCGAACCGGACTCCCTGCTGGAGCCCCTCGACATCCACGTTCGTATAGAGGAGCGACCCGGCTCCCAGGTCCTCGAACCGTTTCGCCCAGCCGAGATAATCCCCGGCAGTCTCCTGCCAGCCGTGAACCGCGATCTGGCCACCTTTGGCATCGACCCCGGCCATGATCCGGCTGCTCCCGAACTCATCGGCAAGGGTGCGGATACATGCCGGATCCTGGGTGGCAAGCGTTGAGATGATGATGCGCGAGACGCCGGTATCGAGCCAGTGTTTTGCGTCCTCAAGCGAGCGGATACCGCCCCCCAGTTCGATCTCCACGCCGGTTTTTTTGATGAGGTCCGCAATCAGGCCGGCATTTTTCGCAGCGGTGCCAAATGCCCCGTCAAGGTTGATGACATGGAGGGCATCTGCCCCCTCATCAAGCCAGCGGGTGGCGCAGTCCAGCGGATTGCCGTACGCAGTCGCACTCTCGCGTTTTCCCTGGACGAGCTGGACACAACGGCCCCCGAGGATGTCAACGGCGGGAAAAATTCTCATGATAGATCAGCGGATCATCCGTTGGATGGCCATGACGAGGATGTCCTTTGCGCCTGCCCGTCTTAAGGAATTGATCAGGGTATAGACCCGCTCCTCGTTGACAACCGCATGGACGGCAACGAGGTCCTCGCTGGATGCCACATCCATCACGGTCGGACCCGAGAGACCCGGCAGAACGCGTTTCACCGTATCAAGCGAGGCCCTTTTTACGTTCATCATCAGGTAGCACTGGCCCCGGGCCCGGATCACGCTCTCCAGGGCCAGGTGGATCTCATCGATCTTCCCTTTCTTGGCAACAAGCGAGGCACGGTTCCCGATGAGGTGGGTTGATGTCACCAGCACCTCGTCGATGACCCGGAGGCGGTTGGTCTTCAGGGTTGTTCCCGAACTGGAGAGATCGATTATCGCGTCAGCAATACCGAGATGGGGCGTTGCCTCGCAGGCACCCCCTACGATCACGACTTCCACATTCACCTTGTGTTTTTTGAAGTAGTTCCGGGTAATCACCGGGAACTCTGTTGCAACTTTCAGCCCGGCAAGCTGTTTTACCGACGTTATTTCCGAATCCTCATGCACGGCGAGCACCAGTTTTGCCTTGCCGAACTGGAGATCGAGAAGCTCTTCCACATCGGCTTCCCGTTCCACTACCATGTCGTGGCCGGTGATGCCGAGATCGGCTGCTCCCGTTGCAACGTATTCGGGAATATCAACCGGCCGGGCAAAGAGAATCTCCACATGGGGATCGAGCGTCCGGGCAATCAGCCTCCGCTCCCCGTTCTCGGCCAGGTGGAGCCCGCTCTTCTCAACGAGATCCATGATGGGGGCTGCGATCCGGCCCTTGTTGGGGATCGCCAGCCGTACAACATCAGAAAAAGAAGAAGGGGTTGCAGGTTGTTTTTTTATCATCTTTGCAGATTTCGCCATTGTTGGATCAGAAGGTCTTGAGTTTGCCTTCGATAACCTTCTCGGTGATGGAGGTAACATTTGCCAGCTGGTAGTCAACGATCTCAAGGATGTCCGCGTTGATGTCCTTGAGCTTGACGCCGGATTTTGGCAGAACCTGGATGCTTGCCACGAGCGGCTGGTCGATGGGCTTGCCTATCTGGGAGAGCAGCCGGACATACATCTCTTCGATGCCGTCTACTTTCGTGACACATTCGCGGGCAACCTGGGTAGAGAGGAGGTTGTAGATCTTGCCGATGTGGTTGATCGGGTTCTTGCCGCTCGTTGCCTCCATGGACATCGGGCGGTTGGGGGTGATGAGCCCGTTGCAGCGGTTGCCGCGGCCGACTGACCCGTCATCGCCCATCTCGGCAGATGTTCCGGTAACCGTCAAGAAGACACTCTTCTTCTTGATGTCGTCGGCGGTGTTGACGTGGACGAGAACCTTGCGCTTGGTGCTCTTCTTTGCAATTGCAGTTATCTCATCGTTGAGGAGGCTCATGTATTCCGAGTATTCCCGGATATCCTTACAGTAGCGGTCAACAATGGCACAGGCAATCGTGAGGGTGATGGTATTCCCGTCCCGCAGTCCCATGATCTTGATATCCTGGCCAATGGCGGGATACTTCTTGCGGAGTTTCGTGTCAATATATTCAGCGCTGTTCTTGATGATAGTCTCGACTTCCGAGAAGGGGGCGTGACCGACACCAAAGGATGTATCGTTTGACCGGGGAACTTTTCCCTGGCTGGGCTTGAAGACATCCCGCAGGTCAGTTGACCCGGTGCCGAGGCGGCAATCAATCATCACGTCGCGGTTGAGGTTGAGCTCCGGGAGGATCTTGTGGATATATTTGTAGGCTGCTTCAACAGCAACAGCATCGGTGGGGAGGGTAACACCATCGAACTGCTTGGTGGCCCGGCCGTCGATAAGGACATAGATCGGGCGGATCATCCGGCCGCCACCGAACTTGGGTGACGATTCGCCGGCTACAACTTCGCCCTGGTCGGTGTTGTGGTGAAGAACAAAACCGAACTCGTCAAGGTAGGTTTTGCAGAGTGCCTGGCTGATCGATTCGGCAATGCCATCGGCAAGGCTGTCCGGGTGACCGAGACATTTGCGTTCAACAAGTTCGATCCGCTGTTTTTCAAGGGGTATCTGGTCCAATGCTTCAATCTGGATATTTCTCTTCATTGACTACCTCGTGAGACTTCGTAGTAATAATGGGGACTGGAATTCATATAACAATTTCTAAAAGCACAATTGTTTCCGCTTTTTTATTACCGGGGGTAATACACGGGGCCGGCAGAAAAGACCGTTTTGACGCAGGAAAAGACTAGGAGGAGAGGGTAAAAAAATCAGCGCCGGAGGAATTTGTGGAGAATGGTCATCTCGCTTCCTTTTGGCACTTTCTTGACCGGGGGTTTTATCGGGATCGGGACTTCCCCGATATCCTCCTCCTCAGGGTCTTCACTGTCGTGGTGGGTCCGCTGTTCGTGAGCGGGAGGAACCGTTTTTGCAGTCCGGTTGTCGGCATGCATTACCGGGGGACGGGTGTGCGGCAGGGTCCGGTGCTGGCCCAGTTTTGTGCCGCAGCCGGGACAGAAATTCGCTGCATGCGGGAGCTTCTTGCCGCAGTTATGGCAGAACTGGGGGTTCCCCATATTGCCCGTGGGATCTTCAGGTGCCCGGACCGCCGGCGGGATCTCCCGGGGAACGGGCCGGCGTACCGGGGGTCGTACTTCGGGTTCCGGCTCCGGTTCGTACTCGGGCACGTACTCGGGCTCCGGTTCAGGTTCGGGCTGCCGGACAGGCTGGGATACCATCCGCCGTACCGGTTGTGCCACCGGGGGGGTTTGCGATCGGATTGCACCCTTCATCGCCCCTTTCATTGCAGACTGGACTTCGGGTTTTCTTACCTGCGGGGCCGGAGACTCCCTGGCAGGCGGAATCTCCCGGTCATAGCTGGAGGAGATCACCGATCGTTTTACCGGTTCGGCGGCCTCGCGCACCTGCGGCCGGGATCGCCGCGGGGGCAGCACGACTTCCGGATCAGGCTCTTCTGCCTCGGGTTCCGGTTCAGGCTCCGGTTCCGGAATTTTGTAGGGGGAGACAATACGTTTGACCGGGGGCTGGCGCTCGTGATCCTTAAGGGGTTTTCTGGCGGGCTGAAGCCCCTGGCGCACCGGCGGCTTTACCGGTTTTGCCACTACCGGGGGCTCCTCTTCATACTCCTCCTCTTCGGGCTCCTCCTCGGGAATTTCCGGTTCGGCAGGTTCCTCAACGGGTGCCTTTTTGCCCTTTTTTATGGGCTCTGCTTCCTGGAGCAGGGCGATCCATTCATCAATCTCGGCGGAACGGTCTGAGCCTGACTGGGCAAAGACCATTTTCATGGTCTTGACCTCATCGTCACCGGAGCGTATGGAGAGGACAAGAACGGGATCCGAATTCTCGGAGAATTCCACGATACTGCCGACAATCGTATCCCGCGGAACATCCTTTGCGGTGACCTTGAGCTTCTTCTCCTGGGTATCGATGAGGAAGACCCGCTTGTTGGTTAAGTAGGCGTGGAAAAAGAATTTCTTGACGGATATATTGAGCGAACCAACCAGGACCTGTTCCCCGGGCTGGAGGTACCCGGAGAGGCCGCCACCCTCTTCATCCTCCATCTCCGCATCATCTGGCATGGTCGGTTTCTGCGATGCCCCCTTTGCAGCCATGCCCCCGGGTGCGGCACTCTTTCCGGGCGCGGCATTCGTCTTTTCGGGACGCTGGGCTATTTTGCCGCCGCAATAGCCACATTCGACGACGTTGTCTCTAATATTCATCCCGCAGTGAGGACATTTCATCTATGGACTCCGTTCCGTGATATCCAGACTAGTTATCTATAATGTTCTCATTGGATAAGAAAAATACTCTGATCAGTTCCCGACAGAAATACCGGGGAATATTCCCGGTGGTTACGGTGTAATGCATTGGCGGATACTCTCAAGGATCCCTTCCCGCTCTTCATTGTTCTCGCAGGCATAGTAATGCAGGCCGGCATCGGTCTTGTTGTTGCAGAGAACAGCGTTGATCCGGCACCGCATGCTGTCATGGTTGAGCAGGCAGTCATCCGGGAGAAGACGGCCGAAGATATCGTTTACCGTGTGGCGGATACTTTCCGGGCAGTCGGCCACATGGTACAGCCCCCTCCGGACTACGACTATCAGGATCCCTTTTTTTTCTGCATCCCGTAACTCTTCGAGCCGGAACGTGCCGTACTTTTCATCGCCATACGTGTTGAGGAACTCGCGGTAAAAGGGGTCGTGCCGTTCCTTGAGCTGGCCAAGAAAGAGCCCGGCCGCCATGGGGAGATACCGGGAATACTTGGCATTCACCGGTGACCGGAGGTGTTCATAGGCCGGGTTCTCCAGGAGATCCTGGAGGAGTATCTTTGACCGGGCAAAGAGATCGTCTTTAGAGCCCCCGGAAAACGTCACTTTGGCGGTACGGAAATAGAGGGTCTTTCCCTGGTACGGGACCGCAAAGGAACCGTCCTTGAGCTGCGTCAAGGTAAAGGCGGGGGTTGCCACGGGCGGCCCTTGCTGCTTATTCTCCGGTTTTCGCTTGAGGGGATTTCCCCCGGGACTGGTGCCGCGCGCAAGCGCTGCCCAGGTCTCGGGCGGGAAGGTCTGGTCAAGGTTCTTTCTCCAGAGGGGATCGCGGATGTTTGCTATGGTGACCAGGCGGAACTGGGTGCCGACCGGTATGAACTTTGCCCCGCAATGGGTGCATTCAATATAGAAGTCGGTATGGGGAATACCGAAGAGCTGTTTTCCCACAACCCGGTTTAAGATACCGGTCCGGCAGACCGGGCAGACACTCATCCAGGACAGCGAAGGCGAGCTCTCATCGCCACCGGAACCGGGGAGATTCATGGGACGCACTGACGGGGATGCAACATGCCAGGTCCACGGGGAAAGAAGGCGTATTCCCTTGCGGGGATGGGGAAAACCCCGCTCCAGGATCTCCGCGGACTCGGCAATCCCGGCAGAGATCAGTACCTCGGCAATCACCGGAACAATGGTCTTTCCCGGCAGGTGGAGGCGCTCCTCGATGCACCGGTCGAGACCATCATCCGGGATTACCAGTGCGTTCTGGGGTGTGGTGAGAGCAAGGGTTTTCTTGAACTCGGCGTTGAGGCATTCCATGGCAACCCCCAGCAGTTCGCCGGTGACCATGACCCCGCTGCGCAGAAACGGGAGACGGGATACCCTCCTGCTGACGGTCTCAGAGACAAGGGCAAACATCTCGGGGGGGATGGGGAAAAACTGGGTTGCCGGCATAGTATGATCTCTATCGGTTGGGAGTAAGAGACAATAAACGCTTGCAGGATATGACGGACCGGGGATCGGGGACACTGCAGGACAGGGGGAAAATGGGTCAGGACCAGAACACGCTTACGATACCGTGTCACGAAACCGGTATTTTCCCTTTGGTACAACAAGTTCAAACCGTGCACCTTTGCCCGGCTCACCGCGTTCCTGTATCCGGATACCGGTGATCGAGAGGATCTCCCGGGAGAGGAAGAGGCCGAGACCGGTATTTTTCCCAAATCCCCGCTCAAAAAGGCGGGATTTGTCTTCGGGAGATATCCCCGCGCCATCATCCTCCACGGCAAGAATCAGATCATCCCCCTGACGGGAAGAGGTTACCCGGATTGCGGATATCCCGGGGCCTGCGTACTTCATGGCATTATCAAAAAGGTTGTAGAAGACCTTTTCGAGCATCGGGTTGGCATAGATCTCAAACCCCGCATTATTGTACGCAAGGTGCACCTGTTTCAGATCCACATGCCGGCTGGACTGGACAATGAGGGAATCCACGTCCTGCCAGACCGGTGCCGCGCTCCCGATCTCCTCGTATACCTTGGTAAAGGCAATCTGTTCGCGTATTGCCTCGATCGCCTTCTCCTCACGATCCATATATTCGGACATCAGCGGATCGGTCGAGAGCCGCCGCGCCAGTAAATGATAACTGCCGGCAACGGTGAGTTTGTTGCTGATATCGTGCCTTGTGATGCTGGTGAGGAGGGTGATCTTCTTATTGGCACTGGCAAGTTCCAGCTCTGCCTGCTTCCGGTCCGTGATGTCCCGGAGAAGCCAGAGATACCCGGCTCTGTCCGATCCGTTCTCATCCATATGCGTTACCAGGATCTCGTAATACCGCTCATGACCCTCCATAGGAACCTGAATCTCGACGCGCTTTTCCCGGAGGGGGGTGATGGGATCCAGTGCACCATCAGGAATCTGCGGCAGGATCACGGTAACACGCTGGCCGGTGGCTGCAGTTGAGGATGAGCCGGTAATCGCTTCAGCTGCGGGATTGAGATCCATCACGCGATACAGCCGGTCAGTCACGATAACCCCTTCTTTCATGGTAGAAAATACCAGGGAATAGGCAACAGGCAGTGCAGTGAAGAGCTGGTACCGGATGAGACCAACGGCAAAGACAAGCCCGGTGAGCAGGAACGCAACCGGGGTCAGGTCGTAGCCGGGGAACGGGGCCAGCTGGAAAATATATACCAGGTTACAGAATGCCGGAATGCACGAGGCACAGAGAAGAAGGATTGTCTGGCGGCGGTAGAGTTCGTTGGGGACGAACAGCCGTCCCGCTGCAAGGATGAGGGATACGAGAACGATGATATACGCATAGGCGATGGTGATCCAGAAAAATGGTCCGTGATTATAGACAAGAAACTGGTACCCATCGTACATTACCGTGGAAAACCCCGTGTAATACAGGTGGTGATACGGGTTTGTCAGGAGAAGGAGATAGGAAATCGCCGGGACAATGAAAAAGAGCGGCACGGTTTTCCGTGTCAGGTACCGCTCGCGCCCGGTGAAATAGAGGAGAATAAAGAGCCAAGCCACCGGTACGGTCAGAAGGGCGGGGTATTCGATATCGTTGATGAGAAGGCTTGTGGGGATATCCGGGCTCATCAGTTCCAGGGCATACAGGAAGATCCAGGCCGCCTCCGCCGCCATCAGGAGGGTAAACGGCCGCGAGATCGGGATAGCCCGGTTCCGCCATCCAATAAGCGCAAGAACCAAAGAGACGCTGCCGGAGATGAGGAGGAGGAATACCACCGGGGAAAACTGGATGAACATGGGCTTCTCACACCTTGTTCCGTTCTATCCGGAGTTGTCTGGTAACCCGGTTCAGATCACCGGGATATTTCAGGAGGATAAGGCCGGAAAAAGTATTCATACTCAGGTTCCATGGCAGATAAATAGAGCAGATTTTATTCTGGCACATATATGGCAGGTCGGGCTGGTACGATCCATCCGGGTAAACTCCTGAAAAAAAGGAATCTCAGAACCCGGCAGGGTCGACAGCATCCCATTTCACTTTCGCTTTCCGGATAAACAGCCAGGCCGGAACCAATAGGACAAGAGATGCGATTGCAAAGAGCGGACTGGCAAACGCAATCCCGGTGAAGATTGTGAGGGCAAGACCGACAAGGGCAAGGTAGATGACGAGGACTTTCACGTCATAGACCAGCACGTTCGGGGAAAGCCCGGTCAGCCAGACCATCACGCCGGCTGCATAGAACGAGATCGCAAGGCAGAGCACAACCGCAGGAACAAGATTGGCAGCTTCTCCGGTCAGGACTGCCACTGCCGCGATAAATACCGCAGGCACTATCTGGAGAAGCGAGAAGGTAGTGACTTTCCCCGATATGAGTGTGCTGACCGCCACCGGCAGGCAGGCGTACGGCCCGAAATTGTCGAACATCGTGACCCATGTGTACATGGTCGAGGCAATGACACCTGCGACAATGGCAAACATGAAGAGGAGGCCGTGCGGCGGAAGGTACGGCCCCAGGAGGGAGAGGAAGAACCAGATCACCGCAAGCGGGATGATGAACGAGAAGAGGGTCTGGCCGACAACGCTTCCGCTCCGGTAGAGATCGATCATGTCCTTTGCGGCAAGCGGCGGGTTGGGGAGGAAGGAGAATTTTGCAAGGAGCGGGGCAAAGGAATTCTTAACTTCCCGGGTCTTTTCGGTCTCCTGCGGATCGAACAGCGCAACCGAAACCGCAAAAAGGATGGCAAGGGCTGCACAGGTGAGCAGGAAGAGCGGATACGAGAACGAGAGATACAGGAGCAGCGGCGGGAAGAAGAGCGCCGGGTTTGTACCGGTGACTGCGACGATAGTCCCGCAGCCGGCCCCGAGGAGAAGTACAAGGAGCCAGAGCAGCGCCCGTGATCGGGCATACACCGTTGAGAGGAAGAAGACAACGCAGAGGCCAGAGAGGAACGAAAGGGTCAGGGTCAGGAGGAGAAGGAGGGCACCGGCTAGAGGGACGCCGATGAACGGCGATGCAAGGATGTACCCGAGCCCGAACGGGAAGACCCAGAGGAAGAAGTAGTAGATCAGGTCCTTGACAACAAAATTCGAAAAGATGAACTGCCCTGATAGCGGCAGGCTCCGGGCAGAGTACGCAAGAAGGCTTGCCTGCCCGAACCTCCGGTTCATCACCTCGTTCCCGAGAAGGCCGAACGCCCCGACCATGAACCCGAGCATTAAGAAACTTGCATGGGTCATGAGCGCGATGTTTCCCGCAGGCATGCTGGTTCGCAGGAGCGGCAGAAGGAACGAGCTCATGAACGCAATCCCGAAGATCATGACCGGGAACATTGCAAAGGAGAGGCTCCCGAACATCGTGGAGTGCATCCGCCACTCCTCTTTTACCATGTTCTTAAAGAGATCAAGCATGGCGATCCTTCCTGACAAGCGAGAGGAAGAACGATGAGAGGTGCTCGTCTCTTGCCGTGAGATCGGCAACAGGACCGGTGTGGAGGAGGTTGCCCTTGTGCAGGATGGCAAACTCCGAGCAGATCTCTTCGGCAACCTCGAGGATATGGGTTGAGATGAAGATAGTCTTTCCTTTCTTTGCATATTCTGCCAGATAGTCCTTGACAACGTCCTGCATGATCGGGTCGAAGTTGATTAAGGGCTCGTCGATAAGGGCAAGCGCCGGCTCGTGGACGAAGGCCTGGGCAAACATCAGTTTCTGCCGGGTGCCCCGGGAGAGATCCTTGCAGAGCACGTTCTTCTTGTCCCCAAATTCCAGGAAATCAAACCACCAGTCCGCTTTTTCCCCGATATCGGGGATCTTCCGGACCGCCCCGACAAAATCGAGATATTCCCGGGCAGTGAGGAAGCTCGGGGGAGTCTCCTGCTCGGGGATGATTCCCACCTGGGCCCGGACCCCGACCGGGTCCTTTTCAACGTCAAGGCCGAGCACGGTTGCAGAGCCCGAGGTTGGCCGGACCTGCCCGGTTAGCATCTTGATCATTGTCGTCTTGCCGGAGCCGTTTGGGCCTAAGAGGCCAAAGAGCGCTCCTTCCTTTACGGCAAGCGAGACATGGTTCACCGCGTTTACCTCACCATACACCTTTGAAAGATCCTTTGCTTCCAGTATCACTGACATCTGTTCACTCTCCAGACATACCTTCATGATTATCCATCATATCCGCACCCCGGTTCATGCTTTCAGCCCGCTCCAGACAAGGTCCAGGCCCTGGCTGATGATCTCGTCCTTCTCTTTTTTGGTCTTCGCAGAAGCAACCCGTGCAATAAGCCCCGACATGGCAGAGGCCATCATGAAGATCACGAGCTGCGGGTCGCATTCACGGATTGCACCTTCCCGGATCCCGTCCACAACGAGATCCTGCAGGAAGAGGAAGCGGGACATGCCTTCCTCCTGGGCAGTTGTCGATACAAAGGATGAGTGGGCAAACTGCTCCATGAACTTCATCTTTTCCGGGTACTCTGTTCCCCAGGCAATTGCATTGCGGCCAATGCGGCGGAGCCGGTCCCGGGCCGTCTTTTCTTTCTCAAGGTTGCGGCACATCGCCGTTGCTGCCTCGGCCTTGATCCGGCCGTAGAGCGTATCGATGAGATCTTCCTTTGTCTTAAAATAAAAGAAGAGGGTGCCGGTGGCAACACCGGCCTCCTTTGAGATCATCGAAGTCGGCGTCCCGAAGAACCCTCTCTCGGTAAAGAGCCGGAGGGCAGTATCCAGGATTGCCTCCTGCTTGTCGCTGACAGGGTCAGGCATGGGACTTGTCACCCGTGACGAACCGGCGCACGCGCCCGAGCTTGTTCATGCACCACAACCCGCCTTTCAGCACCGGGACAACAACACCCATCATGCCCTCCATCTCCCGGGCCACATCCTTCATGAGAGCAGGGATGGGCAGGTGCTGGGGGCAGGCTTTGGCACACTTACCGCACTGCCGGCAGAGCCCGGCCGAGGACTTCTCCCCCATGAGACCGCCGTGCTGCCCGATGTAGTGAAACTTCGTTGTCCGGTCGTGGGGAAAGAGGGCATGCGTGTTGTAGCTTGCAAAACAGCCGGGGATATCCACACCGGCCGGGCAGGGCATGCAGTACCCGCATCCCGTGCACCCGACTTTCATCAGGCGCCAGTACTCGTCCCGGGCCCGGTGGATCGTGGCAAGGTCTTCCTCCAACAGACCACCGGGGAGCGCCGTGTCTGCCACCCGGAGATTCTCTTCAATGTGGGCTTCATCGTTCATCCCGGAGAGGACAACCGTCACTTCCGGGTGGTTCCAGACCCAGCGCAGCGCCCATTCGGCCGGTGAGCGTTTCACGGGAGCCTTGTCCCAGATCGCCTGGATCGCGGCCGGAACTCTTCCGGCAAGGTTGCCGCCCCGGAGGGGTTCCATGATCATGACGGCCATTTTCTTTCCGGCCGCATATTCAAGCCCGTCCGTCCCGGCCTGGTTCTTCTCGTCGAGATAATTATATTGGATCTGGCAGAAGTCCCAGTCGTACGAGTCAACGATCTCCCGGAACACCGCGTTGTTTGCATGGGTGGAGAAGCCGGCATGCCGGATCCTCCCGTCCTTTTTGGCGGAATCGAGAAATGCAAAGATGCCCAGCATCTTCATACTCTCAAAACTGCTTTTGCTCAGGCTGTGGAGCAGGTAATAGTCGATGTGATCCGTCTGGAGGGTTTCAAGCTGGGTATCGAGGATACGCTCCATGTCGTCCCGGTCAAAGACCGACCAGGGTGGAAGTTTGGTTGCAATCCGGACTTTCTCGCGGTAACCATCGGCAAGAGCCCGGCCGAGAATCACTTCGCTCTTCCCCATGTGGTAGACCGGTGCGGTGTCGAGATAGTTGACCCCGCCGTCAATGGCCTGCCGGATCTGCCGGATGGTGCGTTCCTCATCAATCCCGCCGGTCCGGGTGGACGGGTAGCGCATACAGCCAAAGCCGAGGATCGAAAGTCTGTCGCCGGTTTTTGGAACGGTTCGGTATAACATGAAGATGCTCCGATTTGTAAATTGACTAGTCAGTCAATTGTTGGCATCAGGACTATAAAAGATTTGGCCGGCTCGTGCAGGAGAACAATGCACTGGCCAACCGGATCCTGGTGCTTGACCGGTACGAGGTGTCGGCCATCGGACCTGAAGCATTCCGGAGGAGGCTCGCTATCCCTGCCCGGTACCATGGCGGGGATACGAGAGATTTAATGGAGTTAATCCCAACCGGTTTTACAAATGAAGATCTTAAAGACCCTGACCCGGGTATATACCAACAACCTTGACGAAACGCTGCGCTTTTACGAGGAACTGACCGGATCTAACGTCTCACAAAAACTCTCAATGCCGGCGATCGGCCTCAAACTCGCGCAGGTACAGGATATCCTTATCCTTGCCGGTACGGATGAATCCCTCACGAAGTTCCGGCCAACGCTCGCAACGTTCCTCGTTGATTCCCTTGACGAGTACCACCGGTTCCTGACCGATCACGGCGCAACGATCCTCCGGCCGCCGCAGCAGGTACCAACCGGGATGAACATGACCGTGCGCCACCCGGATGGCGCCATTATCGAATATGTCGAACACCGGTGAACTATTCTCTTTTCGTTTGTTGAAATGAACGACGCGGTCATGAAAACCATACCACCGGGGTCAGGAATTCTCCGGTTCAGAGAGAACGGGGCACATTGCACTGGCCATACTGATTATCGCCCCAGGCAACAACAGTACCGTCACGTTTCAGGGCAAGATTATGACCCGTACCGGCAGATATTGCAATAACATCGGTCAGATTTTTTGGAACATCGCACTGGCCATACTGGTTGCGCCCCCAGGCAACTACGGTTCCATTGCTCATCAACGCCAGACTATGCTCGTCACCTGCTGCAATCGCAGTCACGTTGGTCAGATTCGCGGGAACGGATACCTGCCCACGATCATCGGCACCCCAGGCCAGAACCGTCCCGTCATCTTTCAGCGCAAGGCTGAATCCGCTGCCGGCCGCGATAGCAGAAATAGTGTGAAGATTTGCAGGAACATTCCTCTGACCATAGAGATTTGAACCGAATGTATCGAGGGTTCCATCTTCTTTCAAACCAAGGCTGTGCCGCGACCTGCCGGATATTGCTTTATAATGAGTGAGCCGTTGGGGGAAATTTCCCTGGCCCGCTCCGTTGTCTCCCCACGCAACTACCGTTCCATCGTTTTTCAGTGCAAGATTGTGCATGGCTCCTGCTGACACTGCCCTGACATCCGACATATCGTCAGGGACATCACATTCACCTTCATGGGTATCTCCCCATGCAACTACCGTTCCATCGTTTTTCAGTGCAAGATTGTGATGCCAGCCCGCAGAAATTTCCGTGATGTTCGTACAATTCTGCGGGACCGTAGACTGGCGGTACCAGTTGGCCCCCCATGCCAGAACAGTACCATCAGATTTCAAGGCCAAACTATGGGTTCCACCCGCGGAGATTGCAATAATCCGGGTTGTGTTCATCACACGCGGAGCATCGGAAACAGGAGATATGTACGTGCTGGAAACGTG
Source organism: Methanoregula sp. (assembly GCF_041645475.1). Taxonomy (GTDB): domain Archaea; phylum Halobacteriota; class Methanomicrobia; order Methanomicrobiales; family Methanospirillaceae; genus Methanoregula. The sequence goes on from NZ_JBAZQA010000014.1 coordinate 53,468, forward strand.
TGCGAAATCCGAAACGTTTCCGGATACCGATCCGTTTTCTGCGGATTCGGACCTTGAAAGACATCCGGTAAACAATGTAAGGATGAGGCAGAGCAGAATGAAGAAAAACAGGATAGTGGTTTTTTTCCCGGACATAGGCTGATTCAGCACCTGCACCGGAAGAGTTCCCGGACCATCTCCGGGATCTCGGAGACCCGGGACGCTACCGGCACACCGTGCTTTTTGAGCCGCTCGATCTTGGACCGGGCATCGCCCTCGCCGCCTTCCACGATTGCACCCGCGTGACCCATCCGCTTGTCCGGCGGGGCTGATACGCCGGCAATGTAGGATACGATCGGGAGGTTCGTGGACTTCGCACCCTCTTCCTCAAGGTTGCCGCCAACTTCACCGACAAGGACGACGGCCTTGGTCTCGGGATCGTTCTCGAAGCGTTCAAGGACATCCATAAACGTCTGGCCGATGACCGGGTCGCCGCCGATCCCGACCACCGTGCTCTGGCCGATACCGGCCCGGGTGAGCTCGTCCACGACCTCATAGGTCAGCGTACCCGAGCGGGAGATGACGCCAACGTTCCCGCGAAGGAAGAGGTTCGCCGGCATGATCCCCATCTTCACTTCACCCGGAGAGAGGAGCCCGGGACAGTTGGGGCCGATAACACTTGCACATTCCATCCTCGCGTACGCGATCGCCTTCATCGAGTCCTGCACCGGCATGTGCTCGGTGATGCAGACGATGGTGGTGATACCGGCATTTGCCTCCTCCATGATCGCATCCGACGCAGCACCGGCGGGAACGAAGATGACCGAAGCCCCGATATCGTGGTACTTCATTGCTTCCTTCACGGTGTTGTACACCGGGACACCGTGCACCTGCTGGCCGCCCTTGCCGGGGGTGACACCGGCAACAACGCCTTTCCCCCCAACCTGCCGGGCATAGGCATTCATCAGGCCGATGTGGAATTCGCCCTGCTTGCCGGTTGCGCCCTGCACGAGGACTCCCGTGTTCTTGTCGCCGTAAATCATGATGTCACCTGCACAGCCTTCTTGACAACGAGGTCCATCGTGTCCAGCATCTCGTACCCGTTCTCGGAGAGGAGCCTGCGGCCCTCGGCTTCGTTCGTTCCTGCAAGCCTCACAATAACTTTCTGGGAGATTCCTGCGGCGATGATACCCTTTGCCACCTCGTCGCACTTGGTGATGCCGCCAAGGAGGTTGACAACGATGACTTTGACCGCCGGAACACTTGCAACGAGCCGTACCGCGTTTTTCACCCGCTCGCTCTCTGCCCCGCCGCCGACATCAAGGAAGTTTGCAGCCTTCCCGCCATAGAACTCGATGAGGTCGAGGGTTGCCATCGTGAGCCCGGCACCGTTGCCGATGACCCCGATTGCACCGTCCAGTTCAACATAAGAGAAGCCGTGCTTCTCGGCTTCCCGCTCGCGGTCCGAGAGGTCGCGGTTGACCGTGATTCCCTGCCGGCCGAGCGCGTTGTCATCCACAATGATCTTCGCATCCGCGGCAAAGACCCCGGCCGGGGTCGTGACGAGCGGGTTGATCTCGGCAAGGAGGGCATCCTTCTCGATAAAAACGCGGTACAGCTTGTTGATGACCGGGCCCAACTCCTTTGGCGCAGTCCCGAGGAGTTCCCGGAGCATGAACGGCGGGAGATCCTTCATGAGGGGGTTTGCAACAACCTTTTTGATAAGGTCCGGGTGCTCCTTTGCGGTGATCTCGATCTCAACCCCGCCGGCTTCCGTAAAGAGGATGAGCGGCTGCTTGCTCGACCGGTCAACCGTGATCGAGAGGTAGTACTCATGCTGAATGTCGAGTTTCTGCTCGGCAAGAATCTCCTTGACGGGAAGACCTTTGATCTGCTTTGCAAAGAGTTCTGAGGCAACCTTCGTGCCGGTTGCCTTGTCTGCCATCAGGATCCCGCCGGCCTTTCCCCGTCCACCCACATCCACCTGGGCCTTCAGGACAAATGCGTTGCCCAGTTCACCAAGATGGGGGGTAAGTTCATCCGCGGATCGGATCAGGAATCCTGCCGGAACGGGGATCCCGGCCGCTTTTATCACGTTCTTAGCCTCGTATTCGCGTAGTTTCATGGTTGCTTCCCCAGCGTAAGGCCCAGCTGCATGGCTTTGAGGTTGAGATCCTCGGTCCCCTTGGGCACAGAGTCGAGGATGGCTTTCTTCAACGATTCCTCGCTCACAACATGCGTTGCAGCAACAAGCGCACCGAGCATCACGATGTTTGCCACTATGTCTTTTTTGAGCGTCTGCTTGGCTTCCCGGGTTGCGGGAATCTCGATGCACCTGCACTTCGGGCGGGAGTGGACAAGCGAGGAGTCGATGAGCATGATCGCGGGGTCCTCCGCGGTTGCCCCGTACTTCTCAAAGCCTTCCTGCGACATGATGATGTAGATGTTGGGGTTGGCCACTTTGGGGTAGAGGATCGGGTCATCGTCGATGATGACCTGGCTCATCGATGCCCCGCCCCGGGCCTCCGGGCCATAGACCTGGGTCTGGACGGCGAACTTGTTGTCGTACATCACGGCAGCCCTGCCGATGATGACCGCAGAGAGGATGATTCCCTGCCCGCCAAACCCCGAGAATCGCACTTCATGCCTCATGGTTTCACCCCGAGCGCCGGCCGGTTGCGGCGCATGAGTTCCCCGACAACAAACATGTCTTCAGGAACATGTTCGCCATTCTCGATCATCCGGTCGTATTTCGCCTTGAGGAGCGAGTGGGCCCGCAGGTATTCAACGTGATCGGCTACCTGCCGGAACTTGTTCCTGCGCCCGAACGCGGTCGGGCACTGGACGAGCGCCTCGATAAACGAGAAGCCGGGGGTCTCGAGACCAGCCTTCACCGCCTTCTCAAGCTCCTTGACATGGTAAGAAGTCCAGCGGGAGACATAGTTGGCCCCGGCGGCAATTGCCAGATCGCAGAGATCGAACGGGATCTCGGCGCACCCGTACGGGGTGGTTGATGAGAGGCAGCCCACGGGGGTGGTCGGGCTTCCCTGCCCGCCGGTCATACCGTAGATCTGGTTGTTCATGCAGACCACGGTGAGGTTGATGTTGCGCCGGCAGGCATGGATGAAATGGTTGCCGCCGATTGCCGCAAGGTCGCCGTCGCCGGTGAAGACCACGACATTGAGGGCCTGGTTTGCCATCTTGACACCGGTGGCAAACGGGAGGGCCCGGCCGTGGGTGGTATGGAGCGAGTCGGTGAGGATATAGCCGGGGGCACGCGAGGAGCAGCCGATGCCGGAGACAAAGACGGTCTCCTCCTTCTTCCAGCCCATCTGGTCGATGGCTGCAAGCGTGCAGTTGATGATGGTCCCGTTCCCGCACCCGGCACAGTAGATGTGGGGGAGCCGGTCCTGCCGGAACCAGTCCTCGTAGCTCATCGGTGCGCCTCCAGGGCGGCCGAGAGGTCCAGAGGGGAATGGAGCTCCCCGCCGAGTTTGGGGATGCTGACAACCGGCACGGTCACATGCCGCTCGATCTCGCGGGCGATCTGGCCGAGGTTCATCTCGGGCACGAAGAAGTGCCGGGCGTTCCGGAACGCCGCGAGCGCCTTCTCGGGGAATGGCCAGACCGTCCGGATCCGGAGGAAGCCGAGGTTCTTGTCCTTCTTATCGTGCATCACCTGCTGGACCGTCCTCACGGGACCGCCGTAAGCGACAAAGACCTGCTCTGCATCGGGATTGATGACATCGTAGTCTGCCATCTCGTCCCGGGCATTCTCGATCTTGTCAACGAGGCGTTTTACAAGGGCGTGATGCAGTTTCGGATTCGTGGCGGCGGGATAGCCCCGCTCATCGTGGGTCAGGCCGGTGACGTGGACGTGGTGACCCGTGCCGAACTGCCCGAATCCCGGGATGAGATCTGCATCCGCTTTGAAGGGGAGGGCTCCGGCCGCGAGAGGTTTTCGCTCAACCCGCTCGACCTTGTCGGGGATGATGATCTTCTCCCGCATGTGCCCAACGGTTTCATCGGCCATCAGGAAGACCGGAACGCGGTACTTGTCCGCGAGGTTGAAGGCCTTCGCGGTCAGCTCGTACATCTCCTGCACGGTTGCCGGGCAGAGCGCGATTATCGCAATGTCCCCGTGCGAGCCGAAACGCACCTGCATCATGTCACCCTGGGCGGACATGGTAGGCTGGCCGGTGGAGGGGCCGCCCCGCTGGACATTGACAACAACGCAGGGTGTCTCGGTCATCACGGCAAAGCCGATGTTCTCCATCATCAGGGAGAAGCCGGGCCCGCTTGTCGCGGTCATGGACCGGGCACCGGTCCAGGCAGCGCCGATGATCGAGGCCATGGACGCGATCTCGTCCTCCATCTGGATGAAGACGCCACCCTTCTTGGGGAGTTTTGCCGCCATGTGCTCGGCAACTTCCGTGGAGGGGGTGATCGGATACCCGCCAAAGAAATTACAGCCTGCGGCAAGTGCCCCTTCAGCACAGGCCGTGTTTCCCTGCCAGAATTCAATCCGCGTCAATATTCAATCGCCACCTTGTGGAGTTCATAGGGTTTCTCCTCGTGCCAGTGAATTGCCTGGTCCGGGCAGGTGAGCTGGCAGACCCCGCAGAGCTGCCGGCCGTACAGGTTCCGGAGCCGGCAGTTGGTGCAGCGCTCGGGGCGGTCAAGTTCGGGCACCACAATGCCCCGGCGGTTGGGTTTTTTCCCTTCCTTAAAGATCTTATACGGGCAAACCTTTGTACAGAGATTGCAGCCCTTGCACCGGGTCTCGTCTATGGCGAGTTTCATGTGTGGCAGTCCTTATTTATCGTATTATGTATTCATTGGCAGTTACAAAAAACCTCTTCTTTGGACACTACCGGCACGGGCTGGGATTTTTTGTATAATTCCCGAATGCGGTCCCGGCATTTTTCCGTGCAGCCTCAAAGATGTCGTTGCCGTGCGAGTCGATCCCGACAACGAGCGGGAGCCGGTCCAGCTCGATTGCCCAGACCGCTTCTGCCATCCCGAGGTCTTCATAGAAGACACCTTTCAAGCTCATGTGCGAGGAGGCGAGCGCTGCACACCCGCCGGTGAAGGCGAGGTACACGCCCCGGCCCCGGAGCTGTTCCCGCACGGTCGTGCCCATGCCCCCTTTCCCGATGAGACCCCGGACGCCCCGGTCGAACAGGAACCCGGAGAGCTCGTTCATCCGTGCGGAGGTGGTGGGGCCGGCGGCGATGACCCGGTTATCGTGGATGACCGGGCCGCAGTGGTAGACGACCGCTCCCTTTGGATCGAACGGTATCCCCTGCTCCTGCATCCGGAGGTGCGCCTCATCGCGGGCGGTGTAGACCAGGCCCGAGAGCTCGACATGATCGCCGGCCCGGAGGGACAGGACCTCTTCGCCGAGCGGGGTTCTGAGCTGAACAGGCCCGCTCATACGATCACCTCGACCGTTTCGTGCCGGTTCGCCCAGCACTGGATATTGACGGCAACCGGGAGCGATGCCGTGTGGCATCCCGCCGTCTTCACCTTGACTGCAAGGGCCGTGAAATCCCCGCCAAGGCCCATCGGCCCGATGCCGAGCCGGTTGACGGCGCAGAGGATCTGCTGTTCGTAGTCCGTCATCGCATCGACCGGCTCAAGGAGCGCTGCCTTTGCGAGCGCTGCTGCGCCATCGAAGGTTCCCCCAATCCCGACACCGATGATGAGCGGGGGGCAGGGCCGGGAGCCGGCCAGGTACACGGTCTCGACTACGAACTTCTCGATCTGGTCATTCTGGGAGGGAAGCAGCATCGCTACCCGCGACATGTTCTCGGCCCCGGCGCCCTTGGGGAGCACGGTGACCGTAAATTTTGGGCCGGGCTTTACATGAATCGCCGGCATCCCCATGCCGGTGTTGTCATTGGTATTGTGTCGGGTCAGCGGGTCGACCACGTTGGGCCGGAGGGGTACTTCCTTTGTTGCCCTGCGGACACCCTCGGCCACCGCGTCATACAAATCGTCCGTGAACGGGATCGCCGGGGGAATCGTGAGATAGATGACCGGGACACCGGTATCCTGGCACATCGGCACGCCAAGCTCCCCGGCGGTCTTGATATTTTTTAAGATATTGGCAAACTCTCCGCGGGCAACCGGGTTGGTCTCGGTGCGGGCTGCATCCCCGATCACCTTCAGCACGTCCAGCGGGAGGCGGATGACTGCTTCGCGGTAGGCCCGGAACGTGGCGTCGGCAAGGGCTGTGTGGATACGGGCAGGGTCCGGAGGTTTCATTTAATTATATTGAGGGGTGGAGGGGGATATAGAGATATGGCCTGATATGAGCTTCAGCGAAGTTAGTGGGTTCTCGATTTTTATATGAACAGTTTCACACCCCGCTCGGCACAACATTCTTAGATATATATTCCCAATACATTGTAGTAATGAAACAGAGCAAACTAAGTTTTGAGGAGGAGGAGATATTCCGTAAGAAGCTAATCGCACTTCTGTTGAGTGGAGCGGATAAACCGATCGCCTCAAAAGTCAACTTCCAGAAAGAGCTGTTTCTGCTTATCAGAGCGATGCCTAATTTTGAATCTCTTTTTGATTTCATGCCTCACCGGCTCGGTCCGTACTCGAATAGTGCAGAACATGTTATAGAGAATAATCCTGATCTTTTTGTTGCCGATAGAAAAGGGATCTATCTTTCGAACGAGGGGAAACAATTCAGTTCATCCGTTAGCAAAGAGATGCGCTCGGAAAATTTCGAACGCCTCATCCAGTCGATCCAGTTTATCCGGTCGATCTATGACAATCTGACCGATGACGAGTTTATGTTTCTCGTTTACATGACTTACGGATATACGGAAAAATCTGACCGGTTCGAGGATCTGTTGAAACGAAAAAAACAACTTGCCGAAAGTCTTCTGCGGAAAAAGATCATTACTCACCAGAGATACGAAGAACTTCTGAAGGGATAACGTGAACGTCATCCCTGATTCCTCATTCTTTATATGCTTCCTTGACGACCTCGCAGATCACTTGCCAGATAAGGATAGGACTCGCATTTTAACGATGCTTTCTGGAGCCTTTACCGTACTGATTGTCCCTGCAGTTGAGATGGAGTCGCGACTGGAGCGGCTTCCGGTTTCAGTCAAGGATCAGATCAAGCGGACGAAAATATCCGGAACAAAAGACGATCCATCAATCGAACTGCTCCGACCCATTCTTGGTAAGGGAGAGCATGAAGTAATATCCTGCGGCAACGAACATCTCAAGAGAGCCAACACTAGGTTTTTGTTAATTCTTGACGACGGGTTGGCACGTAGATTAGTGAGACGGATTCTTCCTTTGCTATCAAATCACATGAAAGGAACGATTGGATTTCTTGGACTCTGCGCAATTCGGAAAGTTCTTGATAAGGACGAGACAATACAACTCATAACGGTCATCGGCAGGAGCAACTTCAGGGTCGATCAATCAACGATTACTGCGGCGATAGCCGGGATCCAAAGCCGGTGAAGATGAAATGACTAATTTTCGTGTCCACCTTCAGGAACAGGACGAAGAAACTCTTTTTTCCGCAAAACGACTATCTCTTGGCCCTCTCACATTTTCCACCCCCTGCAAACTTCTCGATCTCAACAATTCACCGACAGCGTCTGCATTCCAGTCTCTCGACCAGGCGCATCTTGCGACTATAGCAATCGCTGAACGCAGCCGTTTCATCCACCAAGAGACGTTTATTAAAGAGGCTGATCATTCAGAAGCCCGATTTCTCGCCGATTCATATGATGCCCTGAAACGGCCGGGAATTCTCGGAAATAAACTCATTGTCAATTCGCTTACCCTGACATTCAATCCATTTACGATTAAAAAGTCTGAAGAGTATCTCCGAAGCATCCTGCATATTTATCATGGACGGAGCGATCTCCTGCTCATCCCGAATCTGAAAGTTAAACGTTATGATGAACGGATGAAACCAGAATTCCAGGTGCAGGAAGATGAATTCACACAATATGTTGATTTATCGCACGAAATTCTGAGCTTCCGGAACTCAAAACCAATCTTTGTCCCGGTTCCTCTTAAGTACGGTGTCCGAAAATTCCAGTCGATTCTTGCCGGGTTCCTTGCGAAGGGTTACCGTTACTTCTGGCTAGACTTCGAGGGTTCGGCCACAACCTCTCGGGCTGCTCATATTCGTGCATTCCACGATAGCGTCGAGATAGAGGGACTCGGGGAAGAAGTCGTCCTCTATGGGTCAAATATTCGGCGGGAAAATAACCCACATCTTCCAGATCCACGATGTCCCGTTTCTGATTTCCTGACTGCGCCGCTTGGTGTTGATATCATTGGCGTAAACCGTGAACCACAACGTGGAGGCGGCGATCCCGGAACGCGGAAATCATATGTCCCGCCACCACTTGAGGAGAGCATACCCCACAAAGCCCGGCTCCTTGATCGGGAGGATTATACGTACGTGAAGTATCCGGCATTCTCACGGAGCCGTGAACTCTTTGACAAGTACCGCATTAATGAAGGATTGATCAGAGGCAATCCTAAGTTCTACTCCAACTTCGTAAACACGTTCGAGATCAACGAAGAGCTCGCCCATCACCAGACACTCGTGAGGGAGAGTGGATCACTTCTTGGATATCTCGGGACGAAGCCTTCGATCAATCCGAAGCTGATGAAGGCCTTCGAGAAGATCATGCATGGGGATGTAGGGACGCAGAAGACACTTGATAGGTTCTTCTAGTGTCTGAAAAGATAGTAACGGAAAATATTCCAACGGATTTTCAAGCGCCATTCGGGATAATTAATTACATCGAAAAGAAACCAGAAAACACAAGCGAAATATTGGGCCGAACAATTCCTCGAATTTTCTCGCAGGATGGATACTCTTTTTGTTAATCTATTGCACAAGCCGCGTATGTTAATACGATCCAACCCCGCCCTGCCCAATCACACCCATTGCCGTACACGCCGTTTATAATCCCGGTACTCATCGCCAAAAATTTCCTCCAGCCTTCGCTCCTCAAAAGGAATGAATAACATCTCAACAATTACAATGAACAAAAACGTGAATACGAAGGGGACAAGGGTCCCCATCACCACGGCGCTGCCGAAAAGAACTGCTGCCATGGCAAGATATACCGGATTCCGGCTGATGCGGAAAGGACCGGTGGTTATCAGGACCGCCGGGGATTCGTACGGCGACAACGTTGTCCGGTTCTGAAGGAACAAAACACGGCACCGGAATGCCATCCATATGCCAGCCCCGATGATGAGGAACCCGGACCAGGTGACAGGAGCCTGAAGAAGGATCCGGACCGGGAAGATGAAATGGGAAACGATGGAGAGGATGAGCAGGACGAGAAAATATCCCTGCCCGTCAGTTATCGCTCTCGCTGTTTCCCGGAGTCCCGCAGCCATAAGGAGATATTATCCTGCCGGGCGATTATCGTTCCTTATTTGTCCCAACGGGAATTTCTTTTCTGACCGACACACATCCGGTTTACTCAAATCACGATTCATTCGTCTTTTACGATTAAGCCCATCCCCAGCCGGTTTTCGTCCGCTGATATTTCTTCCCAATCCGGCGCACGGCCGGAACCGGGCGTGGTGGCGCCGGGCCGGTGATGGGAGAGGTTGACGCAGGCGGTTTTCGCGGGCAAATTATGATTGCGAAGGCAAAAGAATCTCGAAAGTCAGCGGACTTAAAAGCAAGAGAAGATCCTCGGGTCTTTGACCGAAACCATCAGGGAATTCCCCGGGACAACGGTTGGTCTTCCCTGTCTGATCCCCGGTATTCACCCACACGTTTAAGTCAGACCGTTCAGATATCAGATGTACAGATGGACGCGCTCGCCCTGCTCCGTGAACACGAACCGGAAATAAAAAAGCGGTTCGGTGTTTCAAAGATCGGCATCTTCGGTTCATTCGTACGCGGAGAGGAGCGGCCGGAGAGTGACGTTGATGTGCTCGTCATGTTCCGGAAAGGCGGGGAGACCTTCAACAATTACATGGGATGCAAGTTCTATCTTGAGGATCTCTTCGGGCGCAAGGTCGACCTTATCATGAACGGCGCAATCAAGAAACGGCTCAGGCCATATATCCTCAGCGAGGTTGTGTATGCGTAGGACTTCGCTCCAGTTCCTCGATGATATCCTTGAGGCAATTGGAAACATCGAAGAGGACACGGGGGGGATCTCGTTTGAAGAGTTCTCTCATGACCGGAGACGCAGGGATGCCGTGATCCGGAACTTTCTGGTCATCGGTGAAGCTATCAAGAATCTCCCGCAAGAACTCAGGGAACGGTACCCGGATACTGACTGGAAGAAGATCGCCGGGTTCCGCGATGTCCTCACCCACGCCTATTTCGGGATCAAACTGACAATTCTCTGGGATACCGCCATTAATGAAATGCCGAACCTGAAAAAAGAGATCCGAAAGATCCTCCGACACGAAAAAACACAGACATGAAGAGCGGTGGGCCTCTGGTGTTAAAGCAAGCCCACCCAACGATTTAACGTCATACTCCGTTTTCGTTTCCCCGATCTCCGTCGGAGGCCGGAGCCCGCCAGCCTCCCGCAAAAACTGATGCACGTTTTACTCCCCGGTTGCCGAACAAACAATCCCATATTCTCCTGTTGGAAGAGACGCCATTTACGACGTAAAAAATGAATAAAATCCAGTAAAACCGGCGAAACACTCCTGCATTTTTGCAAAACGGTCCTGCCAAAACCAAAAAAATGGGCAATCGGAGTCCAATACGGGCCCGGATTCGACCATCCCCAAAAGGGGGTTTTTCACCGTCGGAACAGGCGGTCAGATCCCCCCCATCATCCCTCATGATTAAGGAAGGGGCGTTCCCCCGGAATCGTAAAACGGCTTCCCGTCCCGGTCAATCTCAAGAAGCCTGGCACGCTCAACCCGGAAGAACCGGATGCCCCGGTAATAATTGCAGGCCCAGATCTCATAGACCCAGCCGGGGTCCGGGGGAATGGACCGCAGGCCGGCCGCTGCACCGGCAAGCTGCGTCTCCATCTCGGCTAAGGATCCCCTGATATGCTTGCTCCGGGCCATGCAGACGATCGTTGTCCTGCCCGAACCCAGGATGACAAGATCGCAGACACTCCCGCGCTGCCGCCGGCTGAAGATAACATATCCCCGGGCATGGGCGTAGGGTATGGCAAGCTCGATCGCCTTTTTTGGCGGCGGCCCCCGGCTCATTGCTCGTCCTCCCTGCAACTCCCCGCAAACAAAAACCCGGTGAAACGTTCCGTATGCCCCGGGAAATAACCGGGGCTCGCAGTCATCGCACCGGGCCGGTGCCGGCATGCCACGCACATCATTATAAAAATATTATATAAGAAATATGATTTATACTAATCGGTTGATGGTTGAGATCCAGCCGCCACCCGCTGACTCACGCGAAGATCAAAACCAAGGGTGCGGTCGGATCAGACAAGCCGGAACACCGGTAATTGAAGCGCGGGTTTTTTTCTCCATCACATTTCCCCGGGTCTGAAATAACCGCAGGCCCGGTCCGGGTCCCGCTGAGCAGTACTCCGGCAGTTTGGGTTCCCGCAGACAATGACGGTTCTGCCCGGCACCATCAGGATCTCTGGATGGAGATTCATTCATATCACGTTCAATTTTTAAAACCTGAAAATTTTCTAATAATTTACAGAACCTTTTTGGTCTCCTGTACCAATCAATCTGTAAATATCTGTAAATATTACAAAAATTTTCAGAAACCAACAGGAAATCAATCGTAAAGGTGCGGGATGAAGATACCTCAAAAACCTCCGGAATCACGTGATCTTCCAGATAATACTCTGTCGTTCGTTTCACATGTGTATGATAGCACGGAGGAATCCGAAAAGATCCGTCAGCTGCTCCGCACATTCAATGAACAGGAATACATCCACTGGGATAATCTCCGGCATAAGAAGATCCCGTATGATCCCAAAAACATCTGGTTTGCATTATCACTGATCCGGATTACCCAAAAAATCCGGACAATCGACATCGGTGATGAAATATTCCGGTATTACCTTCCGGAACTATTCCAGAAACAGCTCCACCACATAGACAAGACCTCTCCCGCATCATTCGACAGCCTCTTCAGCGAAGCACCGAGTGAGACGAATAAAAAGCAATATCTCGTCAACTCCTTAATGGAGGAGGCCATTGCCTCAAGCCAGCTCGAAGGTGCAGCGACAACCCGGCCGGAAGCCAAGAAGATCCTGCGGGAGGGAAGGAAGCCGAAGAACATATCGGAGCGGATGATCGTCAACAACTACCGGACGATCCGCCGCCTCAAGGAGCTACGGGATCAGCCATTGTCCCGGGAACTTATCTTAGAGATCCACCACGAAATCACGCAGGGGACGCTTGCGAGCAACGCAGATGAAACGGAATTCCGGGCCTGTGACGATATTGTGGTAGGCAGCAAAACCGATCCAAAACAGATCTATCACTACCCACCGGAATGCAAAAAAATCCCGGCAATGATGGATGACCTCATTGCATTTGCCAATAATGAAGACGAGTTCATCCATCCGATCGTCAGGGCCATCATCCTCCATTTCCTGATAGGCTATATCCACCCGTTCAGTGACGGCAACGGCAGAACAGCCCGGGCACTCTTCTACTGGTTTTCACTCAAGCACCACTATGACCTGCTTGAGTACATCTCCATCTCACGGATCTATGTTCATGCACCGGCACAGTACGCCAGGGCCTACCTTCTGACCGAGACCGATAATAACGACATGACCTATTTCATCGATTTCAATATACAGATCATCAGCCGGGCACTCGAAGACCTCAAACAGTATATTGTCCGCAAGAAAAGTGAAGAATCTGAATCCATCCGGCTCGTTGAAGAGATTCCCGGCCTCTCATTCCGACAGGCAGAGATACTCCGGAATTTCATCAGGCACAAGGCGCGATACTATACTATCAGCGAGATTGCCGGCAAATATAAAGTCTCCTTACCCACAGCGAGAGCTGATCTCCTCCTGCTTGCAGAGAAAGGAATGCTGAAAAAATATCTGGATGGAAAAAGGCAGGTCTTCACGTACCAGCGAGATGCAGAAATAATCCCACCGGGTAAATGAGTATACTTTCCTCCAGGCATAACTGCCTCGACACCCCATGTGGAGGGTGTAGGAAACCTGTGCCTGTTGCAGCGGAAATCAATAACGGATTCATTACCGGTTCGGATTAAGGACCATCCATCAAAAACACCCGGCCGGTGGATCTCCGCTCCCTGAGGGCACGATGATTCATTCCGGATCGTACATGCAGCGAACCGACAGGGTAAAAGAGCGAGACCATCGCAACAGTATTCTTGCAAAGAATGCCATAACTAAAATAGTTCATGGTCCGGCTGCATTATATCGACAATCTGCGGTGGATGTGCATCCTCCTGCTCTTCCCCGTGCACACCGCATTTGTATTCTGCGCCGGGTGGTACGGCTATTATGTCCTGTCCGATTACCCGTCCACGGCTGCCCGCTGCCTCGCGGTCTCGGTTGAGCCCTGGATCATGCCGCTCCTGTTCGGTATTGCAGGAATGAGCACGAAATTTGCATTGCAGAAACGTTCGCCCCGCGTTTACCTGAAAGAACGGGTCATACGGCTCTTTGTCCCGTTCCTTGCGGGAGTGGTTCTCGTCTGCCCCATAATTGCATACTATGCCCTGAAATTCCACACCGGTTACACCGGGAGTTTTCCTGAAGCGTTTGTCCATTTCTTCAGCTCAGCCCACCTCCAGGGTCCGCCAAGCGGAGTTATGGGAGATTTCAGCGTTGACCACCTCTGGTTCATCATCTTCCTCTTCATCATCTCGGTTGCGGCGCTCGGCGTAATCCTGTTCGGGCGGCGGCAGGCACGATCTCATATCAGTCCCGTAACCGTACATCTTCCGGTCCTCTGTCTTCTGTTTGTCCCGGTCTGGCTCCTGAACTTTGCCGGCATCCGCGTGGGCGGATATTCGATCCTTTCGTATTTCGCCATCTTCCTCATCGGGTATTACCTGTTCTCAACGGAGTCTGTCCAGGATCAGCTGGAAAAATACCGGGTCGTTCTCGTATCGGCATGGATCATCCTTACTGTCGGCGCGATGTGGATGTACGGCATAACCCTCGGGCATTACGAAATTTTCTGGGGGACTTCTGCCATCTACGTAATAACCGGATGGACAGGGGTTCTCGCCCTCATGGGTGCGGGACGGCACTTTTTTGACCGCACCAGCCCCTTTGCCGCCTACATGGGTGCGGCCTCGTACCCGGTGTATATCCTTCACCTGGCATTCGTTGTGGCGATTGCCTATTACGTTGTGATGCTCGCAATTCCCCCGGCACTGCAGTTTCTCATCATCATGGTCACCAGTTTCCTGCTGACGTTTGCCTGCTACGAGATCCTCCGGAGGGTCCCGGGGGTACGGGCACTGTTCGGGATTGCCGGTCCTCTAAAGAAGACACCCTGAGGGGATCAGGGTTCTTTCTTCTCTTCCGCACACTCCTCCGGAGAGCACCGGCTGACAGGATCATTTCAGCGTGCACATCCGGGACCCGGCCGGATAAAAATCAGAATCAGACAGAACACTGCGCGTCAGAAATACACTATCCCGAAACCTGAAGGGGAATAATTAAAAAAACTGCAAAAAAAAGATTGCGAATAATAAAAAAATTTACTTTTTGCCGCCCTTTGCTGCGGGGGCTGCTGCCTTGCCGGCATCCTTGCCACCCTTTGCCGGTGCTGCATCCTTGCCGCCCTTTGCTGCGGGGGCTGCTGCCTTGCCGGCATCCTTGCCGCCCTTTGCCGGTGCTGCTGCTGCGCCCTTTGCATCCTTTGCGGGCTCGGCTGCTGCTGCCTCTTCGGCAACAACCGGTGCTGCAACAACCTTCTCACCAACAAGCTTGGGTGCCGCAATGATCCTGCCGCTTACCTTGATCTCGCTGACTTTCAGGTGCGAGGGAGTCGGGAGCTTGTGGCCGCTGTGGCGGAGGGCGTCCTTGATCTTCTCAAGGTACTGGGGGGTGGAATAGACCGTCATGATCTTCTGGCCGGGGTCTACCCGTGCAGCGGTACCGACAGCCTTGCCGAATGCAAGACGCATACCTTCAGAGACACGGTCCGCACCGGCGCCGGTTGCCTGCTTGTTCTCGCGCAGGACATGGTGGGGGAAGACGCGTACCTTGAAGTGGAAGTTGGACCTGCCGACTTCCTTCATCAGCCGGCGGTTTGCGGTGATGCGGGCTGCTTCAAGGGCACTGTGCCGGATCTGGCATGCTTCTTCGACAATAAGGTCAACTTCGGTTGGGAATTCCTGCGAGAGGTTGCCCATCTCGAACTGCACAATCTTGCTCCCGGGAACACCGCCCATATATTTGCGTCTCGTATAGGCTTTCTTGGAAATGTTCCTGTACATCTTTGCCGGTTTTCTAACCATCGCGTCCTACTCCTGTGAATTATTACTAAAAGCGGGCAAAAATATCGGGAACTTATCAGATATTGATGCCGGTACGCTTCACGAACTGCTTGTATAAAATGGAGATGGAGCGTATTAAACTTTACTGGATAGAACAGTTCTGGCTTATAACATCAAGAACCGTACGCCGGACCTGAGCGAATTCCACGCTGGTCCTGTCACGGGGCCGGCTCAAACCCACATCAAAGACCCGGCAGATGCGGCCGGGGCGGGGCGTTATGACAATGATTCGGTCGGAGAGATAGACCGCCTCGTCCACGCTGTGGGTGATAAAAACAACCGTCTTTTTTGTCTCTTCCCAGATATCGAGCAGCTCTTTCTGGAGCATATTCCGGGTCTGGGCATCGAGGGCCCCGAACGGTTCGTCCATGAGGAGCAGGACCGGGTCGAGCGTGAGCGCCCGGACAACGGCCACCCGCTGGCGCATCCCGCCGGAAAGTTCCGAAGGGTAACTGTCCCGGAACTGCGTGAGGTTGACGAGGTCCAGGTAGCGTTCCGCAACCCGGTAACGCTCCTCTTTTCCCAGTCCTTTCATCTCAAGACCGAACGCGATGTTGTCGATCACCGTCCGCCATGGGAAGAGGGAATACTCCTGGAAGACCATGCCCACTTTCGGGTTCTGGCCCTTTATCTCCTCGCCGTCAATGATGATCGATCCTTCCTGTGCTTCGTCAAGTCCGGCGATAAGGCGCAGCAGCGTTGTCTTCCCGCACCCGGATGAGCCGAGAATACAGACAAACTCCTTGTCCTTTACTTCGAGGTTGATGTTGTCAAGGACAACAAGCCGGCTCCCGTCGTCGCGGGAGAACGACTGGTTTAAGTTTTTGATCTCTAGACTTGCCATATCACGCCACCTCCCCGGTCCGCCACTTCAGGAAACGCTTTTCAACATAATGCCGGAACGCCATATCAAAGGCAAGCCCGGTAAGCCCGAGCAGGATCATGTACACGACAACGCAGTCCATCCGGTGGAGATTGTAGTACAGCCAGAGGGACATACCAAGACCATTGTTGGAGACGCCAAAGAGCTCGGCGGCAACAAGGCACATCCAGCCAACCCCGCAGGCTATCCGGATACCGGAAGCAACCGAGGGCAGGGCTGACGGAAACGCAATGTACCGGATCTGCCGGACATTGCTCGTACAGCCAAGCATTATTCCCGCCTCAACAAAAATCCGCGGCACGCTCCGGAACCCGCTGTAGGTATTGATGATAACCGGAAAGACTGCCCCGACAAAGATGACAAAACCGGCGGAATAGGCGGTGAGGCCAAACCAGATGATGGCAAACGGGATCCAGGCCAGCGGGGGAATCGGCCGGAGCAGTTCAACGACCGGGTCGAGGAAGGCATCGCACCGCCGGCTCCACCCCATAAGAATACCGAGGGGAATACCCACAATGAGGGCCATTGCAAGACCAATACCGAAGTGGATGAGACTGTCAATAAAATCCGGTATGAGCCGGCCGGTCTCGGCCAGTTCCTGGAACGCGTAGGCAACATCAACCGGCGATGGAAGGATGAACGCATTCCGGACAATGCCGGCTGCAATCACTTCCCATACAACGATTGCAAGCACAATGGCAAGGACACCCAGCCACCGTTTGCCGATACGAACTGCGGATAGTTTCATGGGGATAAGATCTCTCCGGTGTATGTCGGGATTCACGGATCGGGTGTTGCGGAAGGAGGTAAGACCCCGTACATCAGTTGTTACCTATACAAGGGTGTCAAAGAAAAAAAGGATTGGTTCCTGTGGGTCCTGCCTACTTCTTGTAGAACGACAGGTCAAAGAGATCTGCCTGGGTTAAGGGCTTCTTGATGTAGCCGAGATCGTTTTGGATCTTTGCATAGTCAAGGACCGGTGAAATAATGATGTTGGGATCGGATGCCCAGTTGCCATCCCATTCCTTGAGCGAGGCCTTGACATCCTCCAGCTTTGCGCCGGTCTTGGTTGCATAGATCTGTGCAGCCTCATCAGGGTTCTGGAGGTTGTAAGCAACTGCCTTGTCGTTTGTTGCGAGAATCTGCTGAACTACCTCCGGGTGCTCCCGTATCAGCTTGCCGCTGACAACGAGCACACAGCAGGTGTGGTTCGGATACATCTCACCGGAGTGGACAACGATCTTTCCTTTGCCCTGGTTGACAACCGTGCTGGGTGACGGAGTGGGCAGGAAGACGGCATCAACTTTGCCGGCACTGAGGGCAGTTACTGCGTCGCCACCATTCATTCCCTTGATGAAGACATCCTTATCGGGAGTAAGGTTATTCTGCTTGAGCCAGTTGCGCAGGACCGTATCCTGGATGGTGCCTACCTGGAACGTTGCAACGGTCAGTCCTTTCATGCTCTGCGGACCCTTGTAATCGAGATCGTTCCTGACAACGAGATCTGAGCCCTGCGTGTTGACCCCCGCGATGATCTTCGCATCAAGCCCGGTTGCGACCGCGCTCAGGACGGGTGCTGCACCAACATACGCGATATCAAGATCCCCTGAGAGCATTGCCTGCATCTCGGGTGCGCCGGTGGGGAAGAGTTTGTCGCTGACATTCTGGACACCAAGCGGTGCAAGATCCTGCTTCCACCATCCTTTCTCCATGGCAGTGATCTCTGCCATCTGGTGGGTGCTGGGCTGGTACCCGATCCGGAGTTCCTTGATGGGAGCTGCCGAAGTAGTCGCGTTGGTTGTCCCGGAGGTACCCGCAGGCTGGGTACAGCCGGCAGTGAGCAGTATAAGAGCAACAGCGATGAGGGCTATTACCGTTATCTTCATTATTTTCATGGTGGGAGTGTTGTTCTGGCAATAATAAAAACATGTACGATTCAGGCAAGTTATATGTTCTTTTGTAGATTATTTATCCCAATTTTGGGACAAAAGAAGAGATAATAATGTATTATTGTCCACTAATTGCCCAGAAGGACCCACACATTGTGGGACAAAACGAAAAATTTTATCGTGAATTAACCTCATTGGGTTAATTACATGGTACAGATCGACCCCATTGACCACCTTATGCGCGCGGCTATAACCTCGGACGAGGAGTTTGTCCGGGTGCTGGACGAGCTGCTGCGCCATGACCTGCGCATCAGTATCCGGGAACTCTCTGAAAAAAGCGGCATTGCCCAGAGTTCATTATACAAGATCCTCCATGGAAAGCGCTCGCCCAACCTCTCCACGCTCCGGGCGATCATCCACGCGATCCGCCAGTTCTACCGGACCGGGGAAGGCGAGTTTATCGGCCTCATCGTTGCCCGCCCGGTTCTTGAGACCATAGAAGAGAGGACTGCCGATGTGGACTCGCATCGCGTGAAGATCCGGGAGTATCCGGTCCACACCATGGAGGATGCGATCGTGGCGGCGGTCAGGGCTGAGCGGGAGGGTGCCGTTGCAATCGTCTGCGCCCCGATCGTATCCAGCGTGATCGAGCAGCTTGTCCATATCCCGGTCGCCACCATCATTCCGAGGGAGTCGGTCCAGCGGGCGATAGAACTGGCCGCACGCAAGGCGTGGCTTTAATCACATCGCGACCAATAATTACCCGGAATTATAAGGGTGAACGGATGCGAACTGACGTTGTAAGGCTGGGGCGCCTGTCCGGTGCAAGGACCAATGAGATGATGCATTTCCTTTCATCAATGCAGGCCGACCGCTGGATTGCCGATGCTGACCTGCTCGTGGATATTGCCCACGTGCTGATGCTGGACAGGCAGAAGATCATTGACCGCGAGATCACCGGGCAGCTCCTTCCTGCACTGCTCGGGCTGTTTGACAACGGTATCCCGGAGGAGGTCTTCGATGAACGGTTCGAGGATGTCCACGCGGGGATCGAGTCGCTCATCATTGAAGCCGCGGGCGCAGAGGCCGGCGGCCGGATGCACATGGGCCGCTCCCGCAACGACGAGGTTGCCACCTGCATCCGGATCCGGCTGAGGGAAGAGATCCTGCTCCGGATGGAAGAGATCCTGCAGGTCAGGAACGTTCTTGTCACTCTTGCACACGAGCATGCCGCAACCATCATGCCCGGGTTCACCCACCTCCAGTACGCCCAGCCCACAACGCTCGCCCATCACCTCCTCGCCTACGACCAGGCCTTCTCCCGGGACTTCGACCGGCTGCGGGACGCGTATGCCCGCGTCAACATCTCTCCCCTGGGGGCAGCTGCATTTGCGTCCACGGGGTACCCCATTGACCGCGAATACACGGCATCCCTCCTGGGCTTCGACGGCCTTGCAACCAACACCATGGACGCGGTCGCAACCCGGGACTTTGCCCTGGAAACGCTTGCGGATCTCTCGATCCTCATGACCAACACGAGCCGGCTCTGCGAGGAACTGATCATCTGGAGCACCTCGTTTGCAAAGTTCGTGACACTCGATGACGCCTTCTGCTCCACATCCTCCATCATGCCACAGAAGAAGAACCCGGATACCGCAGAGATCATGCGGGCAAAGACCGGTTCGGTCTTCGGGGCCTTTGCCGGCGCCATGATGATCGTCAAAGGACTTCCCTTAAGTTACAACCGCGACCTCCAGGAGCTCACACCCAACATCTGGCGCGGGATGCAGGATGCAGGATCCAGCCTCCGGCTCCTTGAGGGGATGCTCTCCGGCGCAAAGTTCGAGACAGAGCGGATGAACAACGAGGCCGGGAAAGGCTTCTCAACAGCAACGGAACTGGCCGATACGCTCGTGCGCTCCTATGGCATCCCGTTCCGGACTGCCCACAACATTGTCGGGAGGGCCGTGCAGAAAGGAAGCCTCACGTTAAAAACCCTTGAAGCCGCGGCAAAGGAAGTGGGGGGCGGGATATCCCTCAAGAGCAGGGGACTTACCCAGAAGGAGATCGATCACGCGCTGGACGTGAACTATTCTGTCAGCATAAGGAACGCCACCGGGGGACCGTCCCCTGCCGCAACAAAGAAGGCGGTACTGGCGTGCCGGAAAAAACAAAAAGAAGATGCAGCTCTTGTCAACAGCAGGGCAAAAAACCTGGAGAAGGCAAAGAACAATCTCATAGCCAAAGCCCGGAGGCGGGTAGCATAACACAGTCATTTGTTTCTGGAGATATCGTACACTGCGATTACGGCGGGAAGAAGAGAAACGGCGTCTACATCACCGAGAGGGACGGCATGGCAGTTGTCAAGCTGGACTCGGGCTACAATATCGGCGTGAGCCCGGCAGCCTGCAGCCTCGTCACCCGTACCCCCCCATCACCAATAAAGAAAGCCGAAGTCCCGCAGAACAGGAGCCTCCCGAACCTTGCCATCGTCTCGACCGGCGGCACTATTGCCAGCAGGATCGATTACCGGACCGGCTCGGTGACGAGCCAGTTCGACGCGAGCGATATCCTCACCGCAATTCCCGAACTCAAGGAGATCGCCAATTACCGGACCATCCCCCTTGCGACAATCCTCTCCGAGAACATGACCCCCGCCATCTGGCAGGATCTTGCCCGGGCAGTTTATGACGAGATCAAGGGAGGAGCCCAGGGGATCATCGTCACCCACGGTACAGACACGATGGCCTACAGCGCGGCCGCGCTCAGTTTCATGATCGACACGCCCGTCCCGATCGTCTTTGTCGGGTCCCAGCGTTCAGCCGACCGGCCTTCCAGCGACAATGCCATGAATGCAGCCTGCGCTGCAGCAGCGGCAATAAGCGATCTTGGGGAAGTGGCAGTTGTGATGCATGCTACCACAAACGACGACTGCTGCGCCATCCACCGGGGAACAAGGGTGCGCAAGATGCATACCTCCCGCCGCGATGCATTCCGGAGCCTCGGGATGGAACCCATCGGATCGGTTGCATTCCCCTCCCGCGAAGTAACGCTGGCACCTGGTGCGGTCCGGCGCGGGACGCAGAAACTCGCGCTTCATGATAGGCTCGAGCCGCACTGCGCCCTTGTCCAGTTTTACCCGGGCATGTCACCGGACCTCCTGAAGGCATACAACGGCTATGCCGGGCTGGTCATTGCCGGAACCGGTCTCGGGCATACCAGCACAACGCTCATCCCACAGCTGAAACACCTTGCCGATGCCGGCACCATGATCGTGATGACCTCGCAGTGCATGAACGGCCGGGTCTGCGACCGGGTGTACGACACCGGGCGCGACCTGCTTGCTGCCGGGGTTCTCGAAGGGGGCAACATGCTCCCGGAGGCGGCTCTCGTCAAGATGATGTGGGTGCTTGCAAACGAGAAGGAGAGAGAAAAAGCCGCAGCGCTCATGCAGGCGGATCTCAAAGGGGAATGCACGCGGAGGAGCATCCATGGATTATAAGGCACTCGGCCTCGTGGCCGGTATCGAGATCCACCAGCAGCTGGATACAAAAGAGAAACTCTTCTGCCACTGCCCGACAACGCTCCGGGAAGTCCCGGAGCATGACGGGGAATTTTTCCGGTACCTCCGGGCAACGGTCAGCGAGATGGGCGAGATCGACCGGGCTGCACGGGAAGAGATGAAGAACAACCGGAAATTTCTGTATTATACCTACGACACCACCTGCCTTGTCGAAAACGACGAGGAGCCCCCGGCGCCGCTGAACGATGAGGCGCTCTCGGTCTGCCTCACGATCGCAAAGATGTTCGGCATGACTCCTGTCCCGCAGCTGCATGTGATGCGCAAACTCGTGATCGACGGATCGAACACGAGCGGGTTCCAGAGAACAGGACTCGTTGCATTCAACGGCCGGCTCCCGAACGGCGGCGAGATCGAGACCATCTGCCTTGAGGAAGAGGCTGCACAGCGGGTGAAGGACGAGGTCTTCAGTCTCGACCGTCTCGGAATCCCGCTTGTCGAGATCACCACATCCCCGTGCATGCATACTCCCGAAGAGGTCCAGTCCGTTGCCGAACATATCGGCATGGTCCTCCGCTCCACCGGCAGCGTGAAGCGCGGGATAGGGACGATCCGCCAGGATGTCAACATATCGATTGCCGAGGGAGCACGCGTGGAGATAAAAGGCGTGCAGGAACTAGACCTGATCGCAGAAGTTGTAAGGCGCGAAGTCCAGCGCCAGCAGAGCCTGCTCCGGATACGTGACGAACTCCGGGCCCGGGGTGCAACAGCTGCCGGTGCATCCGGTCAGGATATTACAGCGCTCTTCAAAGAAACCAAATCGGCAGTCCTGAAAAAAGCAAAAAAGATCCATGCAGTCACCTTGAAAGGATTCGCAGGTTTTGTCGGGAGCGAGATCCAGCCGGAGCGAAGGCTCGGGAGCGAGATGTCCGATTACGCGAAAAAGTGCGGGGTCGGCGGTATCTTCCACACGGACGAGCTCCCGGCATACGGGGTCACCGCTGAAGAGGTTGCGCTCCTGCGATCCCACATGGGCGCGGCGGAGCAGGACTGCGTCATCCTTGTTGCCGGGGCAAATGAGAAACAGGCTGTCTGTGCCATTACCCAGGTCATCACCCGGGCATCTGTGGCACTTTCCGACAAGCCGGTCCCGGAAGAGACCCGCAAGATGCTCGAGAGCGGGAGCACTGCATACATGCGGCCGCTGCCGGGTGCAGCCCGGATGTACCCGGAGACGGATGTGCTGCCGGTCATCATCGGCGATGAGCGCTGGTCGGCAGTAACCATCCCCGAACTGCTCACGGCAAAGGCAGAGCGGTTCGCCCGCGAGTACGGTATCGAGAAAAATTATGCCATGCAGCTGGCCGGTTCCGATAAACTCCCCCTCTTCGACCGCGCAGTGCAGGAAGGGATCAAACCGAAGCTTGCCGCATTTACCCTGCTCTCAACAGCAACGGAGCTGAGACGGGAAGGAATTGAGATCCGGGCTATGACCGATGATGCCTACCTTGGCATCTGGCATGCGGTTGAAGACGGGAAAGCGGCAAAAGAGGCAATTCCGGATCTGATCCGGAGTATAACGGAAGGGATTACGATCGGGGCTGCGCTTGCAAAACTGGGCCCGTCCGTTTCCCGAACCGAACTTGAAACTATCGTCCGGAAGATCATTACCGACCGGCTTGACTTTGTTGCCGAAAAAGGAAAAGGAGCGCTTGGCCCCCTCATGGGGATCGTCATGGCAGAAGTACGGGGATCGGTTGACGGGAAAGTGGTCAGCGAGATCTTACGAAAAGAGATTGATGCTGCAACCGCAGCAAAAAAATCCTGAACTGGAATACTGTCCCCGGCCGGAACGGATCGGACCGCGCGAACATTTATGAGTGGGGCAGCAGAATTAGATAAGGAGTTTAACTATGGGTAAAACAGGCACAACCATCTGGGCACAGGTAAAAGGTGTAAAAGGACAGATCCGTCTCGTCCCGAAGAAAGAGGGCGAGGGAAAGACCCCCGGCCCGAACCAGCGGTTCAAGGCAGGCGCAAATGTCAAGCAGGTTGACCAGATGGCAGAAGCCATGGGCGGCCAGAGGCGGGGCGGGAAACGTGGCGGCAGGCGCGGCGGCGACCGTTCAGGTGGATCCGGCCTCAACGAATCCACGGCAAACCCGATGATCCGCCGGCGCATGAAGCGGGCAAAAGTATCAGCCCTCGGTGCAAAGGCAAAGTCCTCACGGTAATACGATAGTACAGCCTGTGATGGGTCATGGGGTTCACCCGCCCCCCACCGGTTTTTTTCACACGCACGTGTGCAATTTTTCTTGACAGTTGATATTGTATCATAACTATATTTTATCCGGAACAACCATGGTGAGTATGGATCTTCCAACTGCAGTAAAGAGCTACCAGTTCGGGGAGCGGGCCAAGTCCGGGCTGATCATGATCTCCCAGCTGAGCATCGCCCTTACGGGTTTTTCAGAACAGGAACGGGCCGGAGGGAAACGGATGCTCCTTTTGATGATGGAGTCCGTCAGAAGCGAACTCCAGTTCGCGCTCCGCGACACCGGGCAACAGGATTTCTTAAAGGCGATAAATGCGCTCAGCGATGCCATCTCCATTGTGGAAGGAAACCAGCCCGAACAGGCAACAGAGAGGATCGCTGTTGCAATCAGTGCATCCACCACGCCTGCACAGGAAGCATGGCAGGTACTCACCGAACATGGACTCCTCTGATTTTTCCGGGTTTCTCACCAGCCGCACATCGGTCCGCGAGTACGGGAGCGATCCGCTGACACCGGAGGAGACGGACTATATCCTTTCCGCGGCCAGCACGGCCCCGAGCGCAGGGAACCGCGAGGCATGGGACGTGGTTGTTGTCACGGATGAAGAGATCCGCTGTGCCCTTGCAGAGGCCGCATTCGGGCAGGCCCACCTCGAGACGGCCGCAACGGTCTTCATCGTGTGTGCAAACTATGTCCGCTCAATGTCGCGCTACGGGGAACGGGGAATCCTCTACGCGGTCGAGGATGCAACAATTGCCTGTACATATATGATGCTTGCAGCCCATGCAAAAAAGATCCACACGTGCTGGACCGGGGCATTTGACGAGGAAGAGATACGGGAGATCCTCGACCTGCCCCAGCACGTCCGCCCCATAGCACTGCTTGCCGCAGGAAAAGGGGATACCCCGACACACCTGACGGAACGGATGCCAATAGGTGAACATGTACACCGCGAACAGTGGTGAGGTGACAAACTATGCCGGATTATACTGTAACTTTGGAATCTGCCTGGCTCATAAAAGATGTCAAAACTCTTGATGATGCCATTGGAATTGCGATCAGCGAAGCAGGCAAGCGCCTGAACCCCGGGGCAAAATACGTTGAAGTCGAAGCGGGAATGTTAGCCTGCCCCTACTGCGACAAGGAACTGTCAAGTGCAATTGTTGTTGCGGATACCGCCCTTGTCGGCCTCGTCCTGGAGATGAAAGTCTTCCGGGGTGAATCTGCCGAACATGCAGGACGGATTGCAAAATCGGTTATCGGGAAAGCGTTCCGGGACATCCCCTTGAAAATACTGGATGTGCAGGAGCAATGATCTCGGTAGTAGGGCATACCGCCATCGACCATATCTCGAAAGTGGGGCACCTGCCGGAGAAGAACTGCTCCACCCACATCTCGGACCGGCAGATCTATTATGGCGGCGGAGCGGCAAATATCGCTGCGGGTATCGCAACCCTGGGGGGGCAGACAACCCTCATCTCCTGCGTTGGCGGGGATTTTTACGGCGGGGATTACGATGCCTGGATGAAGAAACTGGGTGTCCGCCAGCAGTTTTTTGTGGTGCCCGACGCCCATACCCCCACCGCGTTCATGTTCACGGACGAGTCCGGTGACCAGATGACCTTCTTTGAATGGGGGGCATCAAAAGCGTTCGCCCACTCAGAGCCGCCGGCCCTGCCATTCGTCCACATGGCAACGGCAGATCCGGAATTCAACTGCCGGGTTGCAGAGAAGAGCGAGTTCGCGTCGTTTGACCCGGGTCAGGACATTTTCTATTACACAAAAGAACAGCTGGACTCGCTTCTCGACAACATTGACATCCTCTTTGCCAACCAGCACGAGATCGAGCACATGTGCCGGACCCTCGGGACATCGAGGGATGCTATTGTCGGGCGGGTAAAGATGGCAATATTTACCATGAGCGGGGACGGGAGTACGCTGTATACCGCGGGAAAGGAGCATTTTATCCCGGTGGTTCCGGTGACGCTCGCTGACCCGACCGGTGCCGGTGACTCGTACCGTGCAGGATTCCTTACGGCATACGTTCAGGGATATTCCCCGCTCACCAGCTGCAGGGTCGGGACCGTGACGGCCTCGTTTGTGGTGGAACACGTGGGATGCCAGACCCACCTGCCGACATGGTCCATGATGACAGAGCGGTACCGGCAGCACTTCGGGGATCTTGGCAAGCCATAAAAGGAGATGACAACATGAGCTGGGCAGCACTCACTTCAGGGGGAAAAGATTCGGTCCTTTCCTGCCAGAAAGCACTGGACAGTGGCAAGGATGTACAGTACCTGGTGACGGCCCGGCCGAAGAATACCGACTCCTACATGTTCCACTCGGCAAACCTTGACGCGGTGCCGGTTATCGCATCCGTTGCCGGTATGGAATACGTTGAGATCAAAACGCACGGGAGAAAAGAAGAGGAGCTCGCCGACCTGGAAGCGGGCCTTGCTGCGCTCGACATCGAGGGGGTCATTGCCGGGGCCGTTGCCTCGGTCTACCAGGCAGAGCGGGTCAGAACCATCTGCGACCGGCTCGGGCTTGAGCTGTACACGCCCCTCTGGCACATGGATACGGAAGAGCTGCTCCGGGAAGTTTCAGAACGACTGGACGCCATGATCATTGTCACGGCCGCAGAAGGTCTTGGCGCGGATTTCCTGGGAGCCCGGTTTGATGCCGCTCTCATCGACCGGTTAAAACGGGTGGCGGCATCCCACCGGATCAATATTGCCGGTGAAGGTGGGGAGTACGAGAGCCTCGCGCTCAATGCTCCCTTTTATTCCCGGCCCATTACCTACACGACATCGGAGATCCGTTCAGCGGTCGACCGGCATGAACTCGTTCTCGGGGGATTTCGCTGATGGCACAGGGAAGTGATGTCAAACTGGGGCAGCTGACCAAGTATATCTTCACGGCTCCCTCGTGGCAGAGATCCCTTCTCATCATCGTTGTCCTCGGCCTTTTCATCGATGCGGCCAGTGCCCGGGCATGGGTATATCTCCCGTTCTCCGGCACGCTTGCCTTTACGCTGCCGGCGATTGCAGCCCTTGCCCTGACAAAGCCGGTCATCGAGCTCGGCGGGAAGACCATGACCTGGAACCGGTCTGCCCTTCTTGCCCTTTCCTGCACGGTCTTTGCGGTGATCATCACCCTCAGTTCCCTTGCGTTCTCGGTCCGGTACCTTCCCCTCTTTTATGCCATCTCCCTCGGGTTCATCTTCGGTCTGCGCCTGTTCGTTCTCGTTGCAATCTCCGATTACCGCCTCCCCCGGATGATCCTCCCGGCATTTACCCAGAGCGGCCCGGGAATCCTTGCCGGGATGTTCATGTTCTCATCCACGTTTGGCTTTGTTGCATTCGGGATCTTTGCCCTTGTCCTCCAGCTGGTCTTCGGCCTGGGATTTGCCATCCTGGTCTGGATGATCGAACGTCCCCTTCAGCGGGCGTTTAAAATCCGGGGGCTTGCCTTTGTCAATGCGTTCATCGCCCACATGACTGACGGTTCGAAGGGAATGGAGGATTTCTTCCGGGAGATAGGCGAAGAGATCTTTGTTCCCCAGGTAAGTTTCTTTTTCAAGAGGGAAAATAAAAAACCGGTTATCTTCACGGTGCCAAATCTCCACCCGGGCCCGATGGGCGAGATTGGTGGCGGCAACCTTCCCAAGATCCTCCACGACAGTTTTGAGGATGAGACTCTTGTTGCCCACGGCTGCGCAACGCACGATTTCAACCTGGTCTCAGAGACCGAGATCAAGAAAGTCATCGATGCCCTGCAGAAGTCCCGGCGCAATATCGGATATTTCCCCATGGCAGGAAAATCCGGCCGGGTATCCGACGGGACTGTCCAGGCGCTCTACCAGCGCTTTGGCGATTCTGTTCTTGTCGTGACCACCCGGTCCCCCAAGAGGACCGAAGACCTGGATTTCTCGATCGGGATGACCATCATGGCAGAAGGGCACCGCTGGTTCCCGAACGTGGCAATAGTCGACGGGCACAACTGCATGACAGATCTCTCCTCCCCGGTGCTCCTTGCAACCCTGACCGCCACCGAATACCAGCGGGCATGCCTTGAAGGGATGAACACCTGTCTTTCCGTACCGCTGCACCCGTTCAGGATCGGGGTTTCGCATCATACGGTCCCTTACGGCCGCGAAGAGGGGTTTGGCGATCTCGGGATCCAGACCCTTGTTGCCGAAGTTGACAACCAGATGACCGCGTACATCCTGATCGACGGGAACAACATGGCAGCGGGTGTCCGGGAGATCATTCTTGAACAGGTCCTCACGAGAGTCGATAATGCAGAAGTTATGACAACCGATTCCCATGTCGTGAACACCATCACCGGGAAGAATCCCGTGGGAATGCATGTCAACGTAAAAGAGTTCCTGCCCCATATCATGGAGAGCATCCAGGAGGCCATCGGGGATCTGACACCGGCGGAGGCCGGGGCAACAACTGCCCAGTGCGAGCATATCGTTGTCTTTGGCTCCAACCGGATAGCCCAGCTGGCAAGTACGGTGAACGCCATGCTCGTCTTTGTAGCGCCTCTCTCGCTTGCCATGCTCCTGCTCGCATTCCTCCTCTCAATAGTAGCCTATGCCGTCATGGCATAGTCCCCAAAAAGGAGGGTATTCTTTTTTCGGATTCCGACCGGTTCGATCAGTCCTCCCCGGGAATATGTGCATTCACTTCAGCATTCAGCTTAATTCAGGGACTGCGAAAAAAGGGAATTAAAAAAATTACCGGACAATCGCGGATGCATGGGCATCGAACGGGTTGGTCCGCATGGCAAGGGAAAAGAGATAGGGGTAATACAGTTTTAAGTATTTCATATACGAGAGCCATTCTGTTATGAGCAGACCATAGACCCGGTTGATATCACCGGATAAGTGGGTATAGTCGGTTTCGGGAAGCCCGGTCAGGGTCTCCCGTGCAAGCAGTTCCTCGGTCAGGTGGAAGAGGGCCTGCAGGAGAGGAGTGAACCGGTCATGTTCGATGAGTTGGGGATTTTCAAGCAGGGCAAGCAAAAATCCCTTATGATGCGCAAGAAATCCATGAAGTTCCTCCAAAGGTACCGTTCTGCTGTCAAGATGGCTGACGTACTTATTCGGTGCAGCGGATGCTTTTACGAAATCCGCATCAGACCAGTTGTTGGATACGAGGAGTGCTGAGCGGATTTCACTTATTGCGGGGTCATGTGTGCTGAATTTTTTAAGAAGTTTTACCCCCACTTCGGAAAAAAAGACGCCAATTATCATGTTCAGTTTTTCCAGGCGCACCTTTCGCTCCCGCTCATTGATCATGTCTTCGATGGTATTTGCCGCCAAACCGACAAAACACCCGACACCCGTGATGATGATCGCAATGACAAGAATCTTTCCGGCAGGGGTTATGGGATGAAGATCCCCGTACCCCACAGTTGCGATGGTGACAATCAGGAAATAGAAAGCATCAAGGGGAGAAAAATTCTCGGTTATGATAAGCCCGATCATCCCAACAGAGAGAATGACAATCAGGATTGTAAGATACACCCGCAGCCGGAATGTCAGGGTAAAAGCCATGCGTTCTGATTTCCCGTTGGGATATTTAAATCAGACAGATTAGAACCCATTCTTTGCATGAAAACACGATACCCCCGACCAGATTCGAACTGGTGTCGCCGGATCCAAAGTCCTGCATGATTGACCGCTACACTACGGGGGTTTATGAGAGATTTGATATTTCCGAAGCCTGTTTTCATTATGCCAAAAAGGCCATAACTCATATGTATTTCAGGACTATAAGGATACCTTTGGCAGCAGGAAATCCGATCAGTAAAAACACTTGATTTTTCAGGATATTTTATAAAAAATAAAGTATATTGAAACAAATTATCTTCGCATTAAGACCCGATCATGATATCATGGGACTTTTCCATGCCTGCTCGTTTAACCGGCTCTTTTTGCTCAGGAAGTCTGGAATCTGATTTCGGGGGAAGATGAGTATCAGATCCCTGGACCGGTTTTGGCAGATGGGTGAGAATCTCCCTGCTCACCTTGAGGTGCTCTTTCATCACACCGGCTAATTCTTCAAGGATTTTATTCTGGACGGTCAGAAGCTTTTCAAGCTCAGCGGAATTTGTTAAAGAGGGGTCCGCGGGCAACGCAGCATCCGGAAGTTTTTTCATGAATTCACCGCGGCGTTTCCAGATCTTGCTGATACTGTCAATGCCTTTCTTTTTCGTTGGAAATGTTTCGCGATATTTTTCATAAAACTCATGGCTGTCACTACATTTTACCACGAGATCAATCTCTTCATCCTCGACTTTTTCGTATTTTCGTTTATGGGTTTTGGGCATAATACTCAGGAACAATGTCAACAACGGGAGAGAAAAGAATTGCGATTGTACATTCAACACATGAATCCATTTTTTTTAGAAATCATCATAGTACCTGAATCCTGTGGCGAAAAGAAATTATAAAACCATCGGGATTCTGATAATAATGAGTAAAGTAAAATAAAATAATGGCCAAATTTTGGAATAATTGAAGTTATCTGGAAATAAATAATGCATTTACACCAGGAAAATGAAAATACAAATAATCAGATACGCAGTAAATAGAGAAGATAAATTAAAAAAATACGAATAATTCAGAATATCTTCATTGAACAAGTGAGATTCGAATAGAAATAAAATTCCAAAACTGAGTACGAGATAAAAGCAGTAAAAATATCATTATCCAAATTTGATTATTTTTACAGGGGAGAATTGAAATTCTGAAAAAATTGATTAACAGGGATTATGCCATAAAATAATAGCATTGGATAGAAATAGAAAGATCCTTTTTTAAAAGGTGTAAGAGTGTAAAACAAGTAAAGCATCCTCATAAATTAAAGTTGAAATTCTGATTACCCCACATAATATTAAGAGAAATTGAAAAAACAAAAATATCCAATTGAAGAATTTACTTTATGAAATTAGAGAGATTCGAATAAAATAAAAATTATCGCCATTACGAAGTAAAATTCAAAAAGAATGGAATATTCAATTTTTACGAAGAATGAGAACATCAATTCAATTTGATGCATTATATCAGAGTAAAATCTGAAATCAATATATTTCCAATATAACAGGAAATACACCATAAAATTTTAATAATTAGAATTATGTAGATTTTTTATTTACCAAACGGTAAAACAGCACATTCAGTCAGTATAACAAGATAACTACAGAATTCCTTTTTCCACAGGAAAAAACCACAATCCATGAATCCAGGGAGTTGCGCTGGATCCCGGATCAAGATCCGTATCAGCGGTTTCAGATTGCTCCCACGGCCAATCAATGACATACAAAGACACCCCCCACCGGCATATCCATGACAAGAATCGTTTACTAAGGTAATCGTTCGGCACGAATGACAGGGCAGGATTATAAAAAGGCGCACTCTTTAAAAAAAACATAGGGAATGGTGAGGAAGACTCTGTCAGTCAGCCCCCACATCCTGAATACATTTTTTCGAGTCATCTTTGCCCTCAACAATAATTCAGAATATTTGATAGATCCCAAACCATTGAACGCATCAGGTCATGAGATAATCGTACGGTTTTCGCCAGAAACAACGGGTAAAAAATGGATGGTATTAGATATAGCATCATATGGTTTATATTGTGAAATAAAAAAAATTATTCACTATCATTTGACCCCGAAAGAGGGAAAAACTGCTGGTAAATCTGCCGCCGTTCATCAATATCAGTGTGCAAATAGATTTCCGTTGTTTTTATTGAAGTGTGCCCGAGATTTTCCTGAACAACACGCAGGTTTTTCGACCGTTTATAGAGTTCACTGGCATAGCTGTGACGGATTTTATGAGGGGTGATGCCATTCGGAGCGTAATGCTTGAAGATATGCTGGATCGCCCGGGAAGAGATGTGTTTTCCCTGCTGGCCAATAAAAAGAGGACCAACGATCCTGTTGCCGATAAATGCAGAAATATCCTTCAATGTATCATCATCGACAAAAACAATCCGGGTTTTATCCCCTTTTCCCCGGATTTTTATCGTATGCTCATCAAAATCGATGTTCTCGATATCCATATTGCACAATTCAGATACCCGGACCCCGGTCGCATAGATCGTCCTGACAATCAGTTTGTCCCGAGGATCCTCGATCGAATCGATCAGCCGGAGCACCTGGTTATGCTTCAAGTATTTGATATCCTGCTGTTTGATCCGGGGACGATCAATCCCCGTCAGAGGATTTGCCGTAACCGCCCCCTGAGTATATAAGAAACGGTAGAAGGAGCTGAGTGTCGAGATGATACGATGCGAGGTTTTGGGTTTGTACGATCTCATGGAAGAGACAAAGGAGAGAAAATCGGATACCATAACCGGGGTAACGTCGACGCTGGTATCAAGCCTGGCGTTTTCGATATCTTTCCAGTAAATGACAAGTTTTGTAACTTCAGTATGACGGCGGAGCCAGACATAATAACCAAAGTGTTTGATTACCAGTTCATAACTTTCGAGAGTGCGGGCAGAATAGTTCCGCATCCGGAGGTAGGTCCGGTAGGATTTGAGCCACTCCGAGAAATACCCGCTTTCCATGCTCTATTCTATTTTATCTCACATAAATAAAGGTTTGCGCAGAATAGACATTCTGCGCAATATCTGAATCCCGATTTTAAAACAAGACAAATTGATTCCGCGGATTTAAAAAACGCACCAAAATGATCTGCTGCGAAAAACAATTCGGTTGTTTCCCGGAAACATTTCTCATCTGCACAGGTATCGGAAAACAGGGATAATCTTCATGGAGTTATCAATAGTCAAAATATAAACTCTGAAAAACAGGGGTTTTTTCAGATCGGTGGGTAATCTCACCCTTCTGAACGATTAAATGCCAACAGAAGCACGCTATGTTCGTTTCTTCTCGATATTCATGGACAAATCCATCCCAACACGATATGTAAAGGGAATTTGTGCAAGATCCAGCCTTTATTCAATCGGATACCATTCGGATGAAAAAGATTCAAACCCCATTTTTTAAAGTATCTGCCAAAAAAAATTATTTTTCGGAGTCCTTTTCAAGCTGTGATTTATGCCGGTACAGAGTCGTGTACGGAATATCAAGGATACGGGAAATTGCCGCCAGGGAAATATCTTTTTCCTGCAGTTCTTTGACCCGTTTCCAGGGAATCACCCGTTCCGGTCTGCCGAGGTGTTTACCCTCGGCTCTTGCCCGGGCAAGCCCCAGTTTTGTCCGTTCGATCAGGTTCTCCCGTTCCCGATCGGCAACCCATGAAAAAATGGACAACATCAGATCACGAAGTTTTTTGTCATCAATCCGGCTCCAGGATTCTGCCGGGGAAAGAGACCAGACACGAACATTGGATGCCTCGAGCGTCCTGACAGTATTCAAAGTCTCAAGAAACGAACGCCCCAGACGAGAGATTTCAAAGACATATAATGTAATTATTTCATCAGGAATCCGGTTGTTTATTACCTGCATCATCTTTGTATAGCCCACACGATCCTCAACAGCAGAGATACCGGATATATGATCCACAAAGATCGAGTCGCGGGGGAGCCCTTCAGACACAAGCAGGTTGATCTGGTTTTCGACATTCTGATCCTCACGGGAAACGCGAACATACCCAATTTTTATCATAAGTCTTGCCTTTTGGTAAAAATATAGCATCAAATAGGTATTAACATTTTGGTACCTTCTAACACTCGTTTTTGGTAAAGCATTTTTCACAAAATAGGACAAATAGGGGGTTCTTTTCCCAACAAGGGTATTCCAACCCACAAACTCAATCCGTTGCCAACCGGTGCGCAATATGACGGTTTTTGATCGTCACCGTCGTAGAGCGTAAGGCTTTCCAATAGGAATGATAAAACCACAACTAAGTCGGGATCCAAAAACCAGATGAGAGAAGCTGAACGGGAGTCCGGAGGAACAAGGGTATTTTATTTGGATTAATTAATCATCTGCAGAATTTCCCCCCGCATGATAAGACATGAGAATGGGAATCTTTTCGAATGAAAAAATAGAGATCGCTTCCATTTTGATCTTCAATCATTGCAGTCGGTTTTTTCCACTATTGCGGGAATTCCAGCCTTTCTTTTCACAACAGTGGAGATGGTTTTAACGATATTCTCCGACAATATTGCTCTTCATCGGAAAACGGTACAGGTCATCTGCGATTCCACCCATAGATTTGTATTCAATTCCTGACCCGGATAAGAATGTTGGCACGGAATATGGATCAAGTGATAAACTCCATCAAGGCGATCTTCTCAATAGTGAAAACGCCCAAGTTTTTAGTTACTCACATCCATTCGTTCAGACGAAACAGAATACACAACCTGTGTTGCGTGAACTGGAAATGAACTGAAACCGTGTCAGCAAATCAGATATTCAAGGATTCCATTGTACTCACAAAAAACTTCCAAAAGTTTGTTTCATAACGTAGAGGAACACCCGGTTTTTGAAGTTCTAGTCAATTAAACAAGGCTTTATTTGAAAAAAAAAAACGCTTCTACAGAGCCTAAAATTATTACGATATCTCATAGATTCGGTAAAAGATCAAATACACGACAGTGAGAAACGTGGATTTTTTATTGATTTCAGATCACGAACATTACTTAGGATCGTAAATAAACCATATGATGCTATATCAAAAAATGCGGTTTTGAGATTATTCCCCCCACCACAATTGCGAAACGAAAATCTCTGTACACCAAAGTGTCACAGTTCACTTGATGTAAAAAGGAAAATACCTATCAAAGAGAGAATAAAATGCGCACGAATCCACAGAATATTTTTTACTAAAGGGAATCATTGGTAATATCACGATATGTCTGACAGTACTCTCATGCTGACCCCAAAAGAAGTGGCAGATATACTTGGCGTTCACCAGAAAACAGTTCACCTGTGGCTTCGCTCCGGAAAGTTGCACGGAGTGAAAATTTCCTACCGAGCCTGGAGAATTCCAAAGGATTCCCTCGATTTCTTTATTGAATCCAATAGCAACCGGTTGAGCAAACAGGTTACGAATACGCCAACAAGGAACAATCAGGAACAAAAGGAAACCAATCAGGCAACCCTCATCCAAGATAAAAAAGACGAACAACCAACATCACAATTAAAAATGAAATATTATATCCGGGATATCATGGGGGAACAATCTCCCAATGAAAATAAATGAGTGTCAGTTAGCAAAAAAAACAGAACCTAAATGGAGGGTGCCACAATTATTGTCCATTTTGTTGACAGAGATTTGTCTGCGTTTGAAATTTTGGGCCTTTGGCGATTTTTTGGTCAGTAGAAACACACATGAACGGGAGTTCATGTGTGTTTCTACAGAGCACTGGAAATCCTTGATCTATCCGAAGTGCTGCACTTCACTACGCTCCAGAAATTTCTTTGTCGGATAAAAATACACTATCTTCGGATCACCTTCAGAAAGACATTGAACCTGTTCTACTCTTCGGATGAAAATATCCCCATAACCGCTATCGATTCGTCCGGATTTACGAGCGGGTACTGCAGCCATTATTTTTCAGAACGAACCGGTAAGATCTGAAAACATTTCCTGAAAACGTCGATCTCCGTTGATAATGAGCAACTGGTGATTAACGGATTCGTAGCCTCGACCAGCGGGGTCCACGATCCCCGACATACCGAGAAATTACTCCGACAAAGCCATAAAACTTGAAAGTCTGATTGTTACGTTATGGACAAAGGATACGACTCTGAAGCGATTCACCGATTGAGACGGGAAGACCAGCACGCCAATTCGGTTATCCCAATTCGCATCTGGAATAATCAGATAATCGGTGGTAAAATACCATCAGGAAATGGCTTGGCAGTTCAATAACATGGTTTTATCTAAGACGACAACTCGTGGAAAACAAATTCTCTATCCTGAAAAGAAAGTTCAGCGGGGATCTCAAAGCTCGATGATTTCTGATTCAGTCTAACGAAATCGCCAACAAAAAGATTGTCCGTAACAACACAGGTTTCCCATGAAAATTGAGAAATAAAATCAATCACTCATCCCTAACCGGAAAATTTCCTGATTGCGATCCCAGATAATAACCTCCGAAGCTTTAGACAGCAATTCAATGAGTTTGTTGATACCGATAGCTTGAATCTTCTTTGGCAATTTAGGGAATTTGACCTGTTTGGATCGGGGGAATTCATCAACGAATACTTCATCGTTAACCAAGAGATGCCATACAATGCGGAGCATTTTGCGAGCAACCGCAACAATAGCTTTCTTGTAACCTTTTTTCGGCATAAGTCGTTCGAAGAACGATTTAATCCTGCCCGGAGATCGGATAGCAATATGGGCAAGTTCAACGAGGATCCATCGAATATGTCGGGATCCTTGTTTTGTTATTGAACCTGTCCTGGTGACATTTGCGGATTGATAAACCGAGGGTGTCAGACCGGCCCATTTGGTAAGTTTATCAGCAGTTTGGAAGTCATGAACATTTCCGATCTCTGCGATAAGTGTTGAAGCACCGATAAATCCAATACCGGGGATTGACGTAATAATCTGGAAATCCCGGGATTTGGTTGCCAAAGATTCCCGGATTCTACCTTCAAGAAGTTTGATCTCGGCATCAAGATCATCGACAAGTTTGAGGTATGATTGAAGAAGAACGAGAACAACCGGGGGAATTGAAGCGGGTAATGTTGCAGAGATTATGTCCGCGTTGCCTCTCATTTTTTTCGGAAGTGATTCGATAATCTCGTCCAGGGTTTTTTTCTGTGCAAGTCCTTTAAGGATTATCGACACGGATTTCCCGAATAAATCCGATAACAACGACGACAATCGGATGTTGGCACTATCAAAAAGATGATGAATTTTGTTCTTGAGTTCAGTTCGGCTCTGCACCAGTAATTCTCTGCTTCGGGTCAGGGTTCGAAGATCATAAATGTCTCCGGTAAATATTCGTGACGGTGTAATCAGGTTGTTCAGTTCTAACTGGGCAATCCAATGGGAATCCGTTATGTCTGTCTTCTTTCCGGGTACGTGTTTGATATGATGCGCGTTGGCAACAGTAACCGGTACTAGGACTTACGCAGTTGGTTTCGACCGAAAGATCTAAGGACTAGTAAAACCCATTCGAAAGTTAGACAAACCCGGAATGGAGAACGAAGCGCGTGAATCCCCCGAAATGCACGAGCAGCAGTTTTGT
>NZ_JBAZQA010000015.1:0-84306 GCF_041645475.1 Methanoregula sp.
TATCTTGCCGGCACAGGTATGATGGCACGGGGTAGTAGGGTAGCCTGGTCCATCCTAGAGCGTTTGGGACGCTTTGACGGCGGTTCGAATCCGCCCTACCCCATAGGACCATGAAAAAACAGGATGCCGCACAGATCTATTCGCTTCTTCTCACGCGCTATCCTGATGCCCGCGAAGCCCCGGAGACGGTTGCACGCGGAACGCCCTTTGAAGTTCTTATCCTCACCATCCTCTCCGCCCAGACAACCGACAAAGGCGTCCTCAAGGTAAAACCCACGCTCTTTGCGAATTACCCGGGCCCGGATGAGCTCGCGAAAGCGAAGATCGAAGACGTTGAGAAGATCATCCACAGCCTCGGCTACTACCACGCAAAGGCAAAGAACATCATCGCCGCATCAAAGACCCTGCTCGACAATTTTGGCGGGAACGTGCCGGCAACGATGGAGGAACTCTTAACGATTCCGGGGGTTGGCCGCAAGACCGCAAATATCGTGATGTATCACGCGCTTGGCAGGAACGAGGGAATTGCCGTTGACACCCACGTCCGCCGGCTTGCGCAGAGGATCGGCTTTTCGGATACGGATAACGTAGCCATCATCGAGCGCGATCTCATGGCACTCTTCCCCCGGGAGCTCTGGGGCGATCTCACGGATGTCCTGATTGCCCACGGGCGGGCAACCTGCGATGCAAGAAAACCGTTGTGCGAGATGTGCGTGGTGAGCAAAAAGTGCCGGTATTTCCGGAAGGAATACCGCTGACCGGTAAAAATCCCGCAGCCTTTTTTTAAGAAAAAAATGGCGGAGTTTTCAACAAAAAAGCATTTCTTATCGTCTGAAAGAAAAAAACAAACAAAATAAACTTCCTGAAAAATGCATTTTTTTTATTGCACTCCAAGAGTGAAGACCCCTTAACCGGTTTTTTTAGTTTTCAGTGATGCACGTTTCCGCTGCACCGGTAAAACCGGGTAAAAAAAGAGGGACATCTCCCCCTTTTCCGCGTTTCCGCATTTTTCGTTCAGAGATTCTGCACCGGAACAAAACTGTTCCCGGCAGGCATTGTTAAGGACCGGGGCATTGCGATACCCAGCGCTTCTTTGAGGACTTCCTCAACCGTCTCCACCGGCACAAATGCGAGGTCGCCCCGGACATCCTCAGGTACGTCCTCCAGGTCCCGCTCGTTCTCTTTGGGCAAAATCACTTTTCTGATCCCGGCCCGGTGAGCCGCAAGGATCTTCTCCTTGATCCCCCCGACCGGCAGTACTGCACCGCTCAGGGTGATCTCGCCGGTCATGGCTAGACCCGGGTCAACCGTTTTGCCGGTGATCAAGGATGCAAGGGCCGTAAAGAGGGTCACGCCCGCTGAAGGCCCGTCCTTGGGTGTAGCCCCCGAGGGTACGTGGACGTGGATGTCGCTGGTCATGAAATTGAACCCGTTCTCCGTGTTCCCGAGCCGGGAACGGATGAGGGAGAGCGAGATTGTTGCCGACTCCTTCATCACATCGCCGAGCTGGCCGGTAAGGGTGAGCTTGCCGGTGCCGGGCATGAACGTCCCCTCGATAAAGAGGATCTCCCCCCCGACCGGGGTCCAGGCAAGGCCGGTAACAACGCCGGGCACCGGTTCCTTCCGGGCAACTTCCTGCCGGATAAGTTCCTTTCCGAGCACGTCCGGAAGATTTTTCGTTGTAACGACAAACGGAAGTTCGGCAGTTCCGGAGACTATCTTCTCGGATACGTGGCGTGCAGCTTTTGCCAGCTGTTTCTTGAGCCACCGGACCCCGGCCTCGCGGGTGTATTTCTCAATTATTACTTTGAGGGCCTCATCTTCGAACTGGAGTTTCTCTGTATCGAGCCCGTGTTCTCTGAGGATCTCCGGAATGAGGTGGTCTTGTGCTATTGCAAACTTCTCGTTCTTCGTGTAGCCCGAGATCTCGATCACCTCCAGCCGGTCGAGCAGCGGGGCCGGGATCGTTGCAGGGGAGTTTGCAGTCGCGATAAAGAGCACATCCGAGAGATCATAGGGAACTTCGAGGTAGTGGTCCGAGAACGTGTTGTTCTGCTCGGGGTCAAGCACCTCGAGGAGGGCACTGGCCGGATCCCCGTTGTACGAGGTTGCCAGCTTGTCGATCTCGTCAAGGATGAAGACCGGGTTCTTCGTGCCGGCTTTCTGCATGCCCTGGATGATCCGCCCGGGCAGGGCTCCGACATAGGTCCTCCGGTGCCCGCGGATCTCGGCCTCATCCCGGATACCCCCGAGGCTGACCCGGACATATTTCCTGCCGAGCGCCTCGGCAATACTTTTCCCAAGGCTCGTCTTTCCCGTGCCGGGCGGACCGGTAAAGAGAAGGATCGAACCCTGCTTCTCCTGCCGGAGTTTCATGACCGCAAGGTGCTGGATGATCCGCTCCTTGACTTTCTCAAGGCCGTTGTGATGGCTTTCGAGCACCCGTTTTGCCTCTGCTATGTCGATACTCTTCTTCTCTTCAGTTGTCCACGGCAGATCGAGCATGAGATCGAGATAGTTCCGGATAACGGAGGCCTCGTGGTTCTGGCTGCCCCCGGTCTCGAGCTTTTTTACCTCGGCCATTGCCTTCCTGCGAACCTCGTCCGGCAAAGCGGATTGTTCTATCCGTTCCCGGTAGCCAAGGTCACCGGGAGTTCCTTCACTCTCGTCAAGTTCCTCCTGGATGACCCGGAGCTGCTCCCGGAGCATGGCCTCACGGTTCGATTTGCTCACCCGGTCGGTGACTTTCTTTGCCATCTCGATCCGGATGCTGATGTTCTCCCGCACCCGGATGAGGAGTTCAAGAAACGTGATGAACCGCTGCCGGACCGGGATTATCTCGAGGAGGGCCTGCTTCTCGGCTAAGTGAACCGGCAGGAATGGCATGACAAAGCCCATGATCTCATCAATCGACTGCATCCGGTCGATCGGGCCGGTGAACTGTTCCGAACCGGTAAAGCGGCTGCTGATCTCGTGGATCGTGAGTTTGATATCGGCAAGGATCCGCGCCCGCAGATCATCATCGAGATCCAGAATGTCCGAAACCGGCTCGTACGCTGCATAAAACCGCCCGTCCTTTTCAGAGATCGAGACGGCTTTTGCCCGCCCGGCAACCTGCGCACAGATCAGGTACCCGTCATCGCTTGGCTCAGCGTGGAGGATCCGGAACAGGTTCCCGACCCGGTACAGCGACTCCGCGGTCAGTTCTGCCGGGCGGGTGCCGCTCTTGACGGTGAGCCCGATCGCATGCACGGCATCCTCATCTCCGCGTTCCATAGCGGCGAGCAGGAGATCTCCGGTGGCCAGGTCAACCGGGAATTTTGTCCGGCTCTCCGGGTACACGACAATTTCAAAGAGTGGTATGACGATCATATCTGCGGTGTCTTTAACGTTAGTTTCAGTTTTTTCTGGTTGCATGGTAGCCCCAATCATTTAGTTCGAATTTACCTAACTAAAGTGCAGGACAAAAAAATTACCTGACTTTTTTCAGGATCTCCACCAGGAGTTCCTGCTCGTGTTCATCCAGTGAATCCATCAGTCGTTCAATCATCCTGCGCAGGGAAGCCTGTTCCGCCTGTGCGATCGATCTCCCTTTTTCTGTCAGGCGGATATAGAGGATCCTGCCGTCATCGGGACATTGTTCACGGTACGCGCACTCCATCCGGACGCATTTGTTGATCATCTCGGTTATCGTGGGCTTGGAGTTCTTCGTGATCTCTGCAAGACGGCTGAACGTGATATCTCCCTCATCGTTGATGAGCCGGAGATAGGCTATCTGTTTCACCGTCATGTCGGAGAGCCCGCACTCAGAGAAGATCGAGCAGGAGCATTCGTTCCTGATCCTGAGCAGGTGATCCAGTACTTCGAACAGGTGCTCCTCTTGTTCCGTCATGCTCTGATCCTTCGTTAGTTAGGTTTTACCTAATCATAAAGGTGATGATCAGAACACGGCAGAACAACATGTCCGGACATTCTTGCCGTTCTGTTCGTCACCCGGGACATGCAAAAATCCGGCCGACAGGACCCGGTTCACGCTGAGGCTTGCTGTTATTCCTGCCAAAACAGTAAAAAAAGGGAAGACCGGTCATCAGATCTTCTTTGAGACATCTCCTTTCATGATATACTTGACAAGCACGAAGATCACCACCGCGATGATGACAAAATCAATGATTGCACCGACAAAATCACCGAGCAGGAACTTTACGGGTCCTATCTGGAAAACCGCCTCTCTCCAGTTCCCGCCCGGGATAAGCACGGCAATAACGGGCATGATGATATCGCTCACGGTAGAATTGACCAGTTTCGTTGCAGCCGTTCCGATAACAAACGCAACCGCGAGGCCGATGACCTGGTATTTCTGCAAAAAATCCATGAACTCCTTGCTGAATCCTTCGGCACCTTTGCCGATTGTCGATACTCCGCCGCCGAGAAGTTTCTCTGCATCGCCTAATTTCTTGTCAACCATTTCAGAATCACCTTGTAATAATCCGGAACAGGAAGAGCCCGCTCCCGGTATGAACGATGGATGTACGGTGTGATTATTTTTTTGGTGGACGGGGACGCCTGATAACCGCAACAAAAAAAAAAAACTGTCGGCCATAGCAGATCTCGTCCATGTCGGGTGTATGCATTCCCGCTCCTTAAAAAAAAATCGCGGGTCATCTTCTCAGGATATTTCCCTTCTAAAAAAAAACCATTTCACATTTTTGATGACAAATCCGGAGCAGACGGTATACTGCATTCCGGAAATGCACCAGGGGATGGCAATAATTCTTAAAAAAAAATCAGACGCGGTCTATCGCTCTCTTTCGGACGGGAAAAACCTGGCAGTACATGCAACAGCCGGCGTGGTTCTGGTAGTGGTGATTTTTGTTTTACCTTTGCCACTGTATATCCGGACTATTGTTTTTTTTTGCAGTCGTCCTCTTCAATGTTCTCCGGGGAAAAATCAAAAACACGGATAATGCCCGGCTCCTCTCTGCAACCGTGGCCGGACCAGCTACAACGGCCCGTTTAGCAATCGTCGGACAGGACGATAAACCCGGAAAAACAAAAAGCCACCTGCACTCCCCGGGCCGGTCACAGCATCAGTATCGCGGCTGAATTGTGTAAGATCACACCAGGGTCCCCGGTATCCGGTTTATGCCGGTATTTCTCCTGGGATCTTTGGGATCTGTTCCTCCGCAGGGTTCCACGATACGATCCGGCAGACACGTGGATCCTGACGGTCACCGGTGGTAAAGGAGAG
Organism: Methanoregula sp.; assembly: GCF_041645475.1. GTDB lineage: Archaea > Halobacteriota > Methanomicrobia > Methanomicrobiales > Methanospirillaceae > Methanoregula. The sequence goes on from NZ_JBAZQA010000015.1 coordinate 5,249, forward strand.
CCAAGGAGAGCGAAAGGGATATCTCGCAAGGCAAATATGAATATTATATGGCGGATGAGATTCGGGTCCTCTATGTTGATGATGAACCCGGTCTCCTCGAAATCGGGAAGATCTTCCTTGAGAGGTCCGGCGAATTTTCCGTTGATCTCTCGCTCTCGGCAAGAGAAGCCCTGGACTCTTCTTCCATCCCGCTGTACGATGCCATCATCTCCGACTACCAGATGCCGGAGACCGACGGGATCTCCTTTTTAAAAACGGTACGGAAAGAGTACGGCGATATCCCCTTCATCCTCTTTACCGGCCGGGGCCGCGAGGAGGTCGTGATCGAGGCTATCAACAACGGGGCCAATTTCTATCTCCAGAAAGGCGGCGAGCCGAAAGCCCAGTTCGCCGAACTGGCGCATAAGATCCGGCAGGCCATTGCCCGCAGGCGGGCACAGGTCGAACTCAGGACCGCGTACGACAAGATCACGGCAACGGAAAAGGAGCTTCGCGGGCAGTACCAGGAGCTGGCCCGGAGCGAGCAGCAGATCCGGGAGAGCGAGGCCCGGTTCCGCGAGTTTGCTGAACTCCTGCCACAGATTGTCTTTGAGATTGATCGGAACTTCCGGGTCACGTTCGTGAACCGGCAGGGATACAGCCAGCTCGGCTACACACCAGAGGATGTGGCACGGGGATTTGTTGCCCTCTCGATCGTCGATCCATCGCAGCACGCCCGCCTGATCGGGAATGCGGAGAAGATTGTCCGCAGGGAACCCTGCGAGCACCGCGAATATACCATCACCCGCAGTGATGGCAGCACATTTCCGGCGCTCGTCTATGGCGATCCTGTCTGCAAGCAGGGAGAACTCTCCGGGTTCCGGGGCATTGTCATTGATATCTCGGACCGGAAACAGGCAGAAGATGCCCTGCGCGAGAGCGAGGAGAAATACCGGACGCTTGTTGAAGTAAACCAGGATATCATCTACTCCATTGACCGGGATGGCACGATCCTCTACGTGGGCCCCCGGACGGTTGACCAGCTTGGCTTTTTGCCGGATGAGATGGTGGGGAAAAATATTACTGAATTCATCCACCCGGAGGATCTCGGAATCATACAGCGTCACCTCGATGAGAATCGTGATACGATCGGCTCCCCGCTCCCCTCCGATCAGTTCCGGATCCGCAGGAAAGATGGTACCTGCCGGTGGTATGAGGACAAAACCATCAATGCCATCGACAACCGGAACCGAGCGGTTATCATCGGGACAGCACGGGATATCACGAAACGGAAACTGGCGGAAGATGCTGCGTTTGAGTCCCGTCAGATGCTCCAGACCGTCCTCGATACCATCCCGCAGAGAGTCTTCTGGAAAGATCGCAACATGGTTTTTCTGGGCTGCAACAAATCACTTGCAAACGATGTGGGATATCCGGACCCGGCCGATCTGGTCGGAAAAACCGATTATGACCATTCTTCGGCGGGAATCGCGGAACACTTCCGGGCTGATGACCGTGAAGTTATGGAGAGCGGCCGGCCGAAGATCAATTTCGAAGAACCGCAGATCCGGCCCGATGGCAGCACGTCGTGGCTCCGCACCAGCAAAGTTCCGCTCAGAAACAGGGACGGGGAGATCATCGGGGTTCTTGGAACCTACGAGGATATCTCTGCCTCCCGGCAGGCACATGAGGCACTTTTTGAGAGCGAGGAGAGGTACCGCGATCTCGCCGATTCCCTGCCCCAGATGGTCTTTGAAGCTGATCTGGATCTTAAGATCACGTATGCAAACCGGCATGCCCTCTCGGTACTGGGATTGACCGATGAGGATATCCGGCAGGGAACAAATGTCCTCTCCCACATTGATCCCGCCAAGCACGCAGACGTCCGGGACAGCATGCTGAAGATCCTTCACGGGATCTCCTTTGAACCCAAAGAATACATTGGCCTGAGAAAGGATGGCAGCCGGTTCCCGATTGTCATCTATTCATCGCCGATTTACCGGAACAAGACCCTTGACGGGTTCCGGGGGATTGTCATGGATATCTCTGCCCGGAAGAAGATGGAAGAGGGCCTCCGGGAGAGCGAGGAGAAGTTCCGCTCGTTTGTGGAGAACGCAAACGAGATCGTCTTCTCCCTGAACCGAAAAGGTGTGTTTACCTATGTCTCGCCCCAGTGGACAGAGATACTGGGGCATGATACCAGCGAGGTTATCAATCAGCCGGCATCAGGTTTTATTCACCCTGACAATCTGCCAGGGAACGCTGAAGAATTCCGAAAGGTTATCCATGACGGGGAGAAAGTCAGCGGGTTCGAATACCGGATACGGCACAAGGATGGCACCTGGCGGTGGCATTCGCAAAGTGCGACCCCCGTGCGGAATGCCGCGGGAACTATCATCGCGTACCAGGGCATCTGCCACGATGTCACGGAGCACAAGAGATCGGAAGAAGCCTTGCGGCAGGCCAACAAAAAGCTCAACCTCTTATCCAGCATCACCCGCCACGACATCAACAACCAGCTCCAGGCACTGGACGGATTTCTTGAGCTGCTTCAGAAAAAAATCCCTGACAAGGCGTATGCCCGGTATTTCTCCCAGATCAATGCCACCAGCTGGCAGATCACAAGCCTGATAAAATTTACCGGAGAATACGAGAAGATAGGCGTACAGGTTCCCTTATGGCAGAATATCTTCTCCCTTGTGGAGACTGCGGGAAATGACGCGGTCCATGATGGCGTCATCATCAGAAACGATCTTCCCGCAAGGACAGAACTCTTTGCCGACCCGCTGATCGCCAAGGTCTTTTTCAACCTTGTGGATAATGCAATCCGGCATGGAGGCGCTATCTCAGAAATCCGGTTCTCTTGGGAGGAGCGGACCCATGACCGGGCGATTGTCTGCGAAGATGACGGTGCGGGCGTTGCTCCGGACGAGAAAGAGAAGATCTTCGATCTTGGCTTTGGGAAGAACACCGGCTTTGGCCTCGCCATATCCCGGGAGATCCTGGATATTACCGGTATTACGATCCGCGAGACCGGAACGCCGGGAGAGGGAGCCCGGTTCGAGATGATGGTGCCAAACTGGGCGTACCGGCTTACTCCCAGATAACCGGAAAACGATGCAGGCAGGGCAGTTTTTTTCCCGGTCACGCCATATTGTTCTCTGAGGTATACCGCAGGCCGGGATTTATTCCCACCCGGCATGCGTAATTCATTTCGAAAGGGATATGCCACCCTACTGATATGTACAGCTTATGGCAGACGGGATTTCTGTCCTCTATGTCGATGACGATCCCACACTCCTTGAGATGGGCTTGAGATACCTTGAGGACAACAGTGAATTCTCTGTCGATACAGCCAGGTCCGCCCTTGTTGCCCTTGACAGGCTCAAAAACAGAAACTATGATGCCATCATCTCTGACTTTCAGATGCCGAAAATGAATGGCATCGAATTGTTAAAGAGAGTGAGGGATTCTGATAAAATTATCCCCTTTATTCTGTTTACCGGCCGGGGCCGCGAAGAGATCGTGATCGAGGCCATCAACAACGGGGTCGATTTCTATCTCCAGAAGGGCGGCGACCCCGAAACCCAGTTTGCCGAGCTGACTCACCAGATCCGACAGGCGGTTCTCATGAGAAGAACCCAGAGAACCCTTGCCGAGCAGGAGCAGCGCTGCCATGATCTCCAGAATGCAAATGATCTGATCCAGAGCATTGCACCGGACGGTCATTTCCTGTTTGTCAACAAAAAATGGCTGGATACGCTGGGATACAGGGAAGAGGATCTCCTGGATCGTACCCTGTTCGATATCATCCATGAGGAGAGCCTCAGACACTGCCGGGAAACATTCCAGCGGGTGATCTCCGGGGAGAACGTCGGGATTATTGATGCCGTATTCAAATCCCGCGACGGGAGAAAGATCTATGTCGAGGGGATGGCAGGCTGCAGGATCGTAAACGGGACCTGCCAGTACACCCGTGGAATATTCAAGGATGTGACGGACCGGAAAAATGCAGAACAGGAACTCGTACGGAAAAACGAAGAGCTCCGGAATAATTACCAACTGCTGGCCGAGAAGGAGCAGGCACTCCGGGAGAGCGAGCTGCTGTTGCGGATGATTTTTGACAATGCCAACGATGCGGCATACCTGGTTGAACGAGTCCCTGAGGGTCCCGGAAAATACCTTCTGGTAAACGATAAAGCCGTCCGGATGCTGGGATATTCCAAAGAAGAGCTCCTGAAGATGTCCCCACGGGATGTTGTGCCGGAGGATATTGCGAAAAGGATCATGCCGGGCATTGCAAAAATACTGTTCAGGGACGGGCATGCCACATTTGAATCGGCAAACCGGAGAAAAGACGGGAGTATCTTCCCCATAGAAGTGAGTATCCGTGCATTTCGTTACCGGGGAATGGATGTCGACCTCTCCATTGTCCGCGACATCTCCGAGCGCAAGAGAGATATGGAAGCATTGCGGCAGGCCAACAAAAAGCTCAGCCTCCTCTCGGGAATCACCCGCCATGATATCAAAAACCAGCTCCTGGCCCTGGACGGTTTTGTCGGACTGCTCCACAAAAAAATGCCGGATCCCGCGTATGAACACTATTTTTCCCGCATCAACAGGGCAAGCAGCCAGATCGCGGGAATGATCCAGTTCACCAAAGAATACGACAAGGTCGGCGTGCGTGAACCTGCATGGCAGGATATCCGGATCCTTTTAGAGAACGTAGGCAGGGATGCTGCACCGGATCAGGTTGTACTCAAAAATGATCTCCCGGCCAACTGGGAAGTATTTGCCGATCCCCTGGTTGCCAGGGTCTTTTTCAACCTGGTTGACAATGCGGTTCGGCACGGGGGGAAGATCACCACAATCCGGTTCTCTCTTGAGGAGCGGGATGGAAAGAGGATCATTGTATGTGCGGATGATGGCAACGGTATTTCTCAAGACGAGAAAGAACAGATCTTCGATCTTGGATTTGGGAAGAACACCGGTTTTGGCCTTGCCATATCCCGGGAGATTCTTGACATAACCGGTATCAGTATCAAAGAGACCGGGGAAGCGGGCGTCGGGGCACGGTTCGAGATGGTGGTGCCTGGCGGGGCGTACCGGTTCGTGCCCGATATGCCCTGAGGGGTAGCGGTTATTGAAACCGGGGCGGGTTCCTGTACGACCGGGTTCCCGGACAGATATTTGACGAATAATATATGACCCCGTTATCCGCGTTCTGCTGGCAGTTCTTTTAGCCGGATGGAGTAAATTACCGATAAAAATGGCATCGATTCCACGCGTGATATACCCTGTTGTACGAGGTGGATTCCAGCCGCATTCTGGCAAAATACCCCCGAAAATTCGTTCTTTTGCAACGTAACCGGAACGGGGCATTTTACGGGGTTTTTCCCGGGGGCCGGAATCAAAAACGGGGAAACGGGGGCCGTACAGGGCTTGGTTTCGACAGGCCCTTTTTACAATAAGAGGTACATGAGAACCCGGGTGCCCTCCGGTGAAATCCGGTTCTTTGCTATGAAAACGTTTCTGATAAAAAACGGACCGTACCCCCGTTGAGTTCTGAACAAAAAAACGTATGAGCAGGGATGTCATTTCTTTTTTTTTAACAAACGGACTCAAGACCCGGGTGCATGCCCAGCTGTTTTTTTGTAGAGAGGTGGAATGCCTGAACGGGGATAATTCTGTCTTCAGACAGATTCGTTTTTACCGGTTGGATTTCATTATACCCGGGAACCGGTCGTTCTGCCAGTTTCCCCGTGAAACTTATCTGTTGTTGAGAAGATCTTTCTCATCATCAATTACTTCATCGACAAACGTGGTCAGCTGGGTGAGAATATCCGGATCCAGCCCTTTTTCAACCGCAAGGAACATGCCGGAAAAACCCATCAGCCGCAGTTTGTTGGTAACGAAATGAACAAACCTGGTGATATTCTGGGAGGAGATATAGATCAGCATCGCATTGACCGAATCAAAGAGCAGGGATACTTTCTTTCCCTTGAGTCCGATGAGGGATTCAGTCACGGCAATCCCGATACCCGTCATATCGGCAGGATTGGTGACGAACCGGCAGTTCTTTACCGGCTCATGATCGTGTCCGATGGCATATTTCGTGACCGTGTCGACGACGGAAATCTTATCCATCGCAATCCCGTTTCTCTCATAATTCTTTTTTAAGATATCGTAGGGCTGGTTTGTGGTGATGACGAGGACGTTATAGTCTTTGGCCAGGAGCATTCTGATAAGTTCAATGTTCTTATTCCTGATCTCCGCAGCTGATGCCATGATGAGATAAATTTCCTCATCCTTGATATCCGGTAGGGTGAATGACATGAATACACTATTCCGTGAGGAATTTTTTCGACGATTCGGAAAGATCACCCGAATGGTTCACAATCATCTTATTGAGTTCGATGATGTTCTGCCGGATCTGTTCCAGGTTCCTGATCTGGATTTTGAGCTGGAGTAAAACATCGCAATTTTCGAACTGGCCGCGCTCAATATCTTCAATAACGATGGAAATGTTTTGTTCTACCACTTCCATCGGGTTCTTGAGTCTCATAGCCGCTTCCTTGATGAATGCGAGGAACCGGTCATTGCTCTCTTTGAGAGCGTTCTCGGATTGTTTTCGTTCAGTGATGTCTACCAGGGTTTCAACGGCTCCGATAATTGCACCCTTGGCGTTCCGGATGGGCGCGGCAGTGAAATACAGCCACGTTCCGGAAGTACCCATTTTCGGGAAGAAATCAGTAGCCTCAAACGCTCCTGCAACAAACCGGGAATTATTAATTTTGCCCTGGTACCATTCGGGAAGCTGTTCAATTGTTTCGTCAATCAGCAGATCTGCGAGGACGGGTCGTTCTGCATCGTAAAATGGCATCCACTGGTTCCTGGTACCCAGAGCCGTAGTTTCTTTTATACCGCTGTATTCCTCAAGTGCTTTGTTCCAGGATATGACCCGGTGATCTTTATCGATCACAAACTGCAATGCGGGTGAACCCATAAGGATAGATTTCAGGAGCGCGTCGTTCTCCTTGAGCCGTTCGGACTGTTCAGCCACAACCTTTTCCTGCACAGCCAGGAGCTCGTTTAACGAATCTGCCATTGCTTCAAGATGAGTGACCCTCTCTGCCATCGCACTATTATCCATCAGTTTACCCCTCCGTTACGTATTCGGTTTCTCATACATATCATCGAAAAACGGTCTTGTCATCGAACGGTAAAACCGCGATTTTCACACTCAGTGCCAGAGACCGGAACAGGTCCGCAGTCTCCCTGGGAACCGTCACGTTGCAAAATATAATGATGGCAAAGAGGTTCCCCGAAGGCAGGATCCCTCCAAAACCAATGACCGACCGGATCCCGTACGGGATTACGAAATCCTTCTGGGCCGGGACGTACGGGCTGCCAACCGCATCGGGAATACAGAAGACATTGTAGGTGGTCTGCACCATATCGAAGACCACTGCCGGGTCCGGTCGCAGGATTGTATTGACGGTAAGTCCCATCTGCTGGATGAGCTGCCGGACCATGGGGAATGCTTCGATAAAATGTTCGCTTGGAAGGGGAATCGCCCTGTGTCCCCGGGAGGTCTTGCGACCGTCCCATTCCGGTTCCCTGCCGGCACTTGCCAGCAGGACCAGGCATTTCATGTCCGGGGATTCCGGAGATCCATTCAGGATCCCCCGGGCAAACTCCTGCAGGTCGCGGTCAAGCTCCCCATAGGAATGAGTCTTGAACAGGCGGACCAGGGCGCAGTTCTTTTCCCCGGTATTTAGATCCGTGAGGTTTTCGTAGAGGTAATGGACAATTCTATCGGCTGCCTCTTCCATGCTGGCCGCCCCGTATCCCACGGATCGCAATGCGGCCGAGAACTCAACCATATCTTTAAGGGTAAAATCTCCAATGTTCGGCATCATATCCCCCTGTTCCGGCGGGATTCCCTGTCGATGATAGAACGCTGTGGGGATCCCGGATACCCTCTCTTCCCCAGTCCGGATCCGACAGCTGCCATCAGGCCCGATCCGGACCGGGTTATAACAATGCTTCATGGGGGAAGCCACCATATATATGTTTCAGCCGGTTATGGGAGTGATTATGGGGATAACCGATCACGGTTGCCGGAAGTACCCCGTTCCAACCGGAATACACCGGAGGTTTCCTGAAATAATCTCCCGGTTTTCCTGAATGGTTCAAAAGCACGGGGGGATCTCATTTTTCGTTGTCCTGGAGGACAGGATTGTTCTGGTAAGAACCGGCGATCTTCCACACCGTATGAGAATACCTTATCCGGGCATTTTATGGAAAACAGGTATATATATTTGTAATGAACAGCACTGTCCAGCGATACCGGAATAACTGCAACAATGGTAAACCCGGGACCCGGCTCCTTTGGATATCCACGGGGATCCAGAGTACCCGTTTTTCAACAGACCGGAAGGAGTCAGACTATGAAGAAAAAAATTTCAGAAAAAAACGTAAGTGATATGCCCACACTGACGCTCACGCTCATCTTTATGGGAATGTTTGCCCTGATTTCAGTATTCGAACTCGTGCAGCAGACGCTCGAACCGGTACTGACTCCATGGGGATCCCGGTTTATCACCATCATCGTTGCCAGTGCCAGTGCGGTATTCATTGCATTCTTCCCGTTGCGGGCATTGCGGGATACCGAGGGGAAGTTCAAAGCGATTTACGAGGATTCCCATGATGCCATCCTGCTCCTTGACGAGAATACGCTCATCGACTGCAACCGGCGGGCGTTGCAGATGTTCGGGATACCTGATGTTGAGGATCTGATAACTCACACACCTGCCATGCTCTCTCCCCGGGTCCAGCCCGGCGCTCACGGGTCGCCCTCCACCCTTTGCGATCATATCGGGACTGCATACCGTGACGGGTTTGCCCGTTTCGAAGGGGAATTTCTCCGGAGGGGCGGGGACCGGTTTCCGGCCGACGTGCAGGTATCGTCATTCACGCAGGGAAACAGGCACCTCCTGCAGGCAACGATCCGCGACATATCAGAACAAAAACACATTGAAACCGCGTTACAGGAAAGTAACGAACGGTTTTTCTCCTATATCCGGGAAACTGCCCTGCGGCTGAAAATCCCGGTCGGAGTTGTCCATGAAAATATCGCGGGTGTGATAGCAGACATTGAAGGTGGAGAGATAGACAGTAAAAATATCCTCCTCCAGCTCCGTCTTCAGGAAAAGAATCTTGTCCAGATCCAGCAGAATGTCCGCAATTTGAACCAGAGAATTTTCGATCATCCGGGGGATATCCCGTCAGCACCAAACGATCTCCCCGCAGGATGCAATCCACCTGCCCGTGAATCATAGTGAATGAATAAATCCCCTGGCGCCAGCAGTGCATGATCAACATGAACAACCCATGTACTCTCCGGCCGGGTAATCAGGGGTTATGCACAATCGTTCCATGCAATTTTCAGACTCTCACGATAAACAGCGGAACAGGTACCATAAAAAATAAAAAAACCGGAGATCTTCAGGAGCCGTGATTCTGCACCAGGTTCACGACACGTTACTCCATTTTCTCTGCGAAGAACGGGAATCGGCCCACGTTACGTGTATTCCTGTTGAAACGCACATGAACGGGCGTTCACACCCGGACCATGAAAATTTCTGGTATGTGGAGATCCCCCCTGCGTGCCTCTCCGGCGCACGGCGGCGATCTGATTTTTTTCTGCCTGACATGGATCCGCCGCGGGGGTCCCCCGTCGGGGGCGGCGTTCATAGCACTACATGGGAGTGAGTGAACAATCCATACCACACACAGCAAAATGCAATTTTCATGGGAAATACCTTTATTGCCTGAAAGCCCGACTGAAGCATAATCGAACCGGATCTGGTATTGCGATGGCGGATGTTCACCCCACACACCACGAGGATCAAAATACCCTCATCTCTCCTGCGAATCTCCTTCAGGGTGCCTTCCTCTCGGTCATCCTTATTGTCCTTTACCTCATCAGCACGGTAAATTACCTTCTCTTTCACGGCATCGTTGAACTCGCCGGCATTGCGGTTGCCATCTCGATCTTCATCATCGTCTGGAATACCCGCAGGATGATCACTGACGGGTTTTTCCTCATTGTCGGGATCTCGTTCCTCTTCTTTGGGAGCATCGATCTCGTTCATACTCTCGCGTTCAAGGGTATGGGCGTGTTCCCCGGCAACAGCCCGGACCTTCCCACCCAGCTCTGGATTGCAGCACGGTATTTCCAGAGCATCACGTTCCTTGTTGCTACGTTTTTCATAGGACGATCCATAACCAACGGCAAAAAGTACGATGTGGCTGTCATCATCGCAGCCTGCACGGCTGCCTGTGTCCTGCTCTTTGCCAGCATCTTTGTCTGGCAGAACTTCCCTGCCTGTTTCACCGAGGGCACCGGGCTTACCCTGTTCAAGATTGTGAGCGAATACATCATCTCGCTCATTCTCATTGCCACGATCGTTATTCTGTACCTGAAACGGGACCATTTCGATCCCACGGTCTGGAAGTTCCTCGTTGCTGCGCAGGCATTTCTCATCCTCGGAGAACTGGCGTTCACCTCCTACATTTCCGTGTTCGGGTTCATGAACATGCTCGGCCACCTCTTCCGGCTCATCTCGGTCTACCTCTTCTACCGGGCATTTGTTGTGGTGGCATTGACCCGGCCGTACGATCTCCTCCTCCGCGAACTCAAGACAGATGAGGATCTCCTCCGGGAAAGCGAGAATAAACTCAACATGATCATCCGGGGATCTCCCATTCCGCAGTTCGTGATCGACAGCAACCACCGGGTCATTCACTGGAACGAGGCTCTTGAGAAATACAGCGGGATCAAGGCAGAAGAGATAATCGGGACGAACCGGCAGTGGCGTGCATTCTACTCCTCTGAACGCCCCTGCATGGCAGACCTCCTTGTTGACGGGGTTCAGGAGAAGTTCCACGGATGGCATGAAGGAAAATATGCGAAATCCACCCTTGTGGAAGGTGCCTATGAAGCCACTGACTTTTTCCCGCACATGGGGCTGTCCGGCATATGGTTGTATTTCACTGCTGCGCCGATCAGGGATTCTAAGGGCAGCATAATCGGTGCCGTTGAGACGCTGGAAGATATCACTGAACGGAAAAAAGCAGAAGACGCGGTCCGGAGGTCCCGGGATTACTACTTAAAGCTCTTTGATGACTTTCCCAACCCGATCTGGCGCTCGGATACCAATGCAAAATGTGACTACTTCAACAAAGAGTGGCTTGCATTCACCGGCCGCACTTTTGAGCAGGAGAGGGGGGATGGCTGGGCAGATGGAGTCCATCCGGATGATCTTGACCGGTGCGTAAAGACCTATCTTGCCGCATTCAATGCGCGGGAACCTTTCGATATGGAATACCGGCTCCGGCATCGCGACGGCACTTTCCACTGGTTGTTAGACAGCGGAAAACCGTTCTATGATCCGGACGGGAATTTTACCGGCTATCTCGGTGCATGCTACGATGTCACCGGGCGTAAAACGGCGGAAGAAGCGCTCCGTCTCCAGAACAGAATATTCGAGACAATCGCCGAGGGTGTTTACCTGATCCGTGCCAGCGATGGCGTGATTGTTTTTACCAATTCCAAATTTGATACAATGTTCGGGTATGAGAAAGGGGAGTTAATCGGCAGGCATGTCTCTGTGGTCAATGCTCCGGAAGAAAAAACGAGCCCCCGGGATACTGCAGAAGAGATCATCAAAACACTCCATGAAAAGGGAGGATGGAGAGGGGAAGTAAAAAACATAAGGAAAGACGGAACCACATTCTGGTGTCTGGCCGCTGTATCAACGTTCGAACATCCCGGATTCGGGAGTGTCTGGATTTCTGCCCATACGGATATAACCGCCCACAAACAGGCAGAGGATGCTGTACAGGCTGCGGTAAAATTAAACCAGCTGATCGATACGATGTCGGTCAGTGAATGCATGAGTTATACCCTCGATGAGGCAGAACGGCTGACTTCAAGTAAAATCGGGTTTTTCCATATTATTAATCCAGATGAGAAGACGATCCAGCTGATTGCATGGTCCACGGAAACCCGGAAACACTGTTTTATCCCAAAGGAACCCGAGCGGCATTACCCGGTGGAAAAAGCCGGTATCTGGGTGGACTGTATTCGCCAGCGCAGACCGGTCATCCATAATGATTACGCCAGCCTGCCCCACAAGAAAGGCTTGCCGGAGGGTCATGTCCCGGTTATCCGTGAGCTGGTTGTTCCCATTTTCAATGAAGATAAGATCATCGCAATCATTGGCGTAGGTAACAAAGTAGTGGATTATGATGAGAAGGATATCAGCGTGCTCACCCTGCTTGCAAAGAATACATGGACCCTGATCCAGCGCAAACAGGTTGAAGAAGCACTCCGGGAGAGCGAACAGAAGTTCCGGGATATTTTCAACAATACCACCGACGCGATTCATATTCATGAGATCAATGCTGACGGGACCCCGGGAAGATTCACCGATGTCAATGATGTTGCCTGCCGGATGCTGGGATATACCCGGGAAGAGATGATTGCAAAAACCCCATTCGACATCACCACTGACCACCACAACCCACCGTTGGAAAGAGTTATTGAAGAACAGCGGATGTCCGGCACTGCGAGATTCGAGACGGAGCACCGGGCAAAAGACGGCACTATCATTCCTGTGGAGGTCAACACCCATATCGTTACCATACAGGGAACAAAGGTGATGCTCGGAGTTGTCCGGGATATCACAAAACGGAAAAAAGCAGAAGTGTTGCTGAAACATTACAGCGAAGAACTTGAACTTGAAGTGAAGGCCAGGACCGAAGAACTGAGCACATCGCTTGATGAAAAAGTCCTTCTCCTCCGCGAGATCCACCACCGGGTAAAAAACAACCTCCAGATCATCATCAGCCTCGTCAATCTCCAGATGCGCCGCGTTGAGGATGAACGGTTGAAACAGGTCATGGCAGAGACCCAGAACCGGGTACGGGCAATGTCGCTCGTCCATGAAAAACTGTACCAGTCTGTGGATATCTCCCGCATCGATCTCGCCGGTTACACCGGGTTCCTGGTTACCCACCTTTTCACGTTCTATGGAGTTGATTCCCGGCAGGTGACCCTGAAGGTCGATATCGGGAAGATCATGCTGGACATCAACACCGCAATCCCGCTGGGCTTAATCATCAACGAACTTGCCAGTAATACACTCAAACACGCATTTCCCGACAGCAGGAAAGGCTCATTATTCATTGCGGTGCGGGAAGATGGTAAGACACTTCACCTGATGGTCAGGGACGATGGTATAGGGATGCCTGAAGATTTCGACTGGCGGAACGCCGAATCGCTCGGGCTCCGGCTGGTCGTCTCGCTGGTGGAACAACTGGAGGGGACGATTGAACTGGACCGGAGTGCGGGGACTGCGTTTACGATTATTGTGCAGGAGAAAAAAGGATGATGCCCGGTGTTCTGATACCAGAGCAGGACGTATGGCTCAATGCCATCATCCATGTTTCTCCCATTCCGCAGTTCGTGATCGACAGCAACCACCGGGTCATCCACTGGAACGAGGCCCTTGAGAAATACAGCGGGATCAAGGCAGAAGAGATAATCGGGACGAAACAGCAGTGGCGTGCATTCTACTCCTGCGAACATCCCTGCATGGCCGATCTCATTGCAGAAGATACAATTGAGAAAAATCCCGAATGGTATGAAGGAAAATATGCGAAATCCTCCCTTGTGGAAGGTAGCTACGAAGCTACCGACTTCTTCCCGCACATGGGCGGGTCCGGCCGATGGTTGTATTTAACTGCAGCCCCGATCAGGAATGCTGAGGGCAGGATCATCGGTGCTGTCGAGACACTGGAAGATATCACCAAGCACAAAAAGGTAGAAGAGGCGTTGCGGAAGAGCGAGGAGAAATACCGAACGCTCTTTGAAGACTCGTTCGACGGTCTTTTTATCACATCACCCGCAGGAAAGATCCTGGACATGAACAAGAAAGGTATCCTGTTGTTCGGCTATAATACTAAAGAGGAGATACTCAATCTCGATCTCGAACGGGATGTCTATGCCAATCCCCTGGACCGGAAGCGGATCCTTGCCATGGTCAATGCGCAGGGCACTGCCGAATATGAGGTCGTGGTTAAGAAAAAGAGCGGTGAGATGATAGTAACGTATTGTTCCCTGACGGCTGTGAAAGATAAAACCGGATCAATCACCTCGTACCGGGGCATCATCCGTGATATTACGGATAAGAAACGGGCAGAAGAGGCGCTGAAGAAGAGCGAGAGGAATTACCGGACCCTTGCCGAAGCAGCACCTGACCCGATCTTCATCATAGGGCGGGACGATACGGTACTGTTCATCAACACCCGTGCGGCCCAAGTCTTGAATCTTTCAATCGAACACATTCTGAACCAGCCGCGAAAGGGCCTGTTTCCCCCGGATGTCGCTGACGAACAAGGACGTGACCTCCAAACAGTATTCAATACCGGAAAACCCCTCCGCAAAGAGGCAAAAATCCGGTATGGCGACCGCGAGTACTGGCAGGATAATTCCCTTGTTCCATTAACCGATGAGAACGATGAGGTGTATGCAGTTCTTGGTATATCGCACGATATCACCGGTCGGAAGCGGACGGAGGATGCACTGCGGGAGAGCGAGGAACAGTTCCGGTTACTCTATGAAAATGCCAGCGAAGGGATCATCATCGCCGAGAGCGAGACCCGGAAATTTGTCAGGGCAAACCCGGCCATATGCAGCATGCTCGGATATACCGAGGCCGAGCTCCGGTCAATGACGATTGCCGATATCCATCGTCGGGAAGACCTTGATTACATGCTGGAGAAATTCAGGGCACTTGTCATGGGCGAGATAACCCAGGCTGATAATCTTCCCTTCCTCTGCAGGGACGGGACAATCCGGATCCTGAATGTTGCCAGTTCGAGAGTGACACTACATGGGAAAATGTATATTATCGGGCTCTTTTCCGATGTCACCGAACGCATGAGGGCAGAAGAGGCCCTGCAGAAAAGCCGTGCGCAGTACAGGGAGCTTGTCGAGAACATCAGCGATGTGATCCTCACGCTGGACCTGAACGGGACAGTTACCTACATCAGCCCCGTTGTCCAGCGGCTGTTCGGCTATACGGTAACAGAAGTGATCGGCCAGCACTTCACCCGGTTCGTCCATCCTGACGATATCCCTTATGCTACTGAAGGGTTTCGACTCAGGTTAACCGGGGTGTATAATGCAAACGAATTCAGGGTCCTGACAAAGGATAACCGCGAACGGTATGTCCGTACTTCCCAGACGCCGGTAATGAAAGAGGGTGTGATCACCGGGTTCAATTATACCCTGTCAGATGTTACCGAGCGCAGGATGGCAGAAGAGACGCTCAAGGATTTCAACAAAAAATTACAACAGGGGATCGAGAAAAAAACGACAATCCTCCGTGAGAACGAACTCAGGCACCTTAGATTGTTTGAGTCTTCGCATGATGCCATCATGACCCTGGAACCGCCGGACTGGCGGTTCACATCAGGCAATCCCGCCACCGTGGCAATGTTCCGTACACAGGACGAGGCCGGTTTCACCTCAAAGGCGCCGTGGGAGTTATCGCCGGAATTCCAGCCGGACGGGCGGCCTTCCATTGAAAAGGCACGGGAAATGATCGAAAAAGCTGTCGTTGAAGGGTCCAATTTCTTCGAGTGGACCCACAGGAGAATCACCGGCGAAACCTTCCCGGCAACGGTACTCCTGACAAGGTTCGAATGGAAGGGAATGGAAATCCTGCAGGCAACGGTACGGGACATCACTGAACAGAAACATGCCGAGGAAATAATCCGGGCATCCCTTGATGAGAAAAGCCTTCTCCTCCGCGAGATCCACCACCGGGTGAAGAACAATCTCCAGATCATCATCAGTCTGGTCAACCTCCAGATGCGCCAGATCGACGATGAACGATTGAAACAGGTCATGGCAGAGACCCAGAACCGGGTGCGGGCCATGGCTTTTGTCCATGAAAAACTGTACCAGTCCGAGGATATCGCCCACATCGATATCGCCAGCTACACCCGGTTTTTAGTAACCCATCTTTTCTCGTTCTATGGAGTTGATTCCCGGCAGGTGGTTCTGAACATGGATATCGGGAAGATCATGTCCAGCATCAACACGGCAATCCCGCTGGGCTTGATCATCAACGAACTTGCCAGCAATGCGCTGAAACACGCGTTTCCCGAGGGAAGGACAGGAACGTTGTCCATCACCATCCGGCAGGTTGAGAAGACCCTTTCCCTCTCCGTAATGGATGATGGTATCGGGGTGCCGGGAGATTTTGACTGGCGGAATGCAGAAACGCTCGGGCTCCGGCTGGTGATCTCGCTGGTGGACCAGCTGGACGGGACCATTGAACTGGACCGGTGTTCCGGGACAGCGTTCACGATTGTCATTAAAGAGAAAGATTAGGTTTTTTTTGGGGATATGTCATCCCCCTTCACGATCATACTGTTGTGGATCCACACTCCGTCAGGATGACAAAGAGCGTTTTCCCGTATCGGGCATTCATCTGAAGGGAAATTTTTAAAACCGGCCGGATGCTTGCAACCGGATTCTGTTCAGGAAAAATCCGGTATAAGCGAACGACCGGCTTCCTGACATCCAGAAACACCCGGCCAGGAGCCGGTAACCTCATTTTGATGGTTCTTTTTATCTTCGTCTTACTATATGACCCTCATATCCCCCGTTCTTTTGGCGGTTCCGGGTGCCGGTTGGGGTAAATTATGGGTGAAAATGGCCGCAATCCCATGTGCAGTACGGGTCATTCTACGAGGTGGATTTCAGGCGTATTTTGACAAAATAACTCTGTATTGTCGTTCTTTTGTAACGCAACCGGAACGGGGCATTTTGCGGGGTTTTTCGTGGGGGCCGAGAATCAAAAAGGGTAATCGAAGCCCGTACAGGGCTTATTTCTCCCATGGTCCCAACCCCGGGATTAGGGCATAGCCATATAAGGGAAAATGAGGGATTTCGCTTATCCCCCCATTCCGGTAATTATCCCCACCACCTGCTGCGCCGTAACCGGATCCGCGACCCGGGCGAGCACAAGCCCAGCCATGAACAGGAACCGTGATGTGTGAGATCCTTTTGGTATCATCTCAATGGTTATTATATCAGGAGTGTATCGTATCAGCATGGCATACATGATGGATGGTATGTGGGGTGGGGGTTACGGCTATGGTTTCCCCTTCTTCGGCTGGGGCATGATGCTGATCTGGCTTCTCGTCTTCCTCGCCATTGGTTATCTGGTATACCAGGATGCGAATAAGAGGGGAATGAACGGTCTGCTCTGGGGGATACTTGTCCTCATCCCGATGGTGGGGATCCTCTTTCTGATCATGTACATCATAGTACGGGAAAGCAATTCGCAGAAAACCGTAATGGAAGGATCGAATGCAATGGATATTCTCAAAGTGCGATATGCGAAGGGAGAAATCACGAGCGAGCAATTCAAAACAATGAGTGAAGATCTCAAAAAATAACGGTATCTTTTTTTTATCTTAAACTCCCAGCCCCGTAATAATCCCGACAATCTGTTGCGCCGTCACCGGGTCCACGACCCGGGCCAGGACCAGCCCGGTCATCATCACAAACACGGCCCAGAATACTTTTTTGATTTGCTCGTTCTTGCCGAACGCTTCGATCGCTGCATCCGTATCCGCCTTCATCGCCTTCTGGATAAGCTTCGGCAGGAACACAAACAAAGGCAGGAACAGAACCGCAGCCCCAATGAACGCGAGCGTGATCTCGGCCCGGCCTGCAAGGAAGATCCCGACCGGGACCGCAAACAGACCGGCCATCATCGCAGCCATCCCGACTTCGCCAAACCAGAAGTAATGACGCTTCACCGCGTAGTTCAACCGCTCTGCATCTGTAAGCGCCGGGAGATTGAAGATGCCGAGCGTGGAGAGCATCCCGTACCAGACCGCATGCGTCTCCTCCGGGTCCGCCACAAAACCGAGGAAGAGCACCGCGACCGGGACGATGAGAAGAAGAAGAGGAAGCCGGGCCACCACCAGGACGAGCCCGAGCAGGATCCCGGTCCCGCAGATAGCGGCCCGGGTCTGCATCTCATTCTCGAACATGTTCTTCCGCCTCACACGGGATCAGATTCTCTGCCGTCCGGATCCGGTTATCCGCCATCCGCATCCTCCGCGATCCGGATCTCGAAGACCGGGCTCGTGTACCCGCCGTTCTCCGGACTGAAATCCCGGACCCGGCCCATCTGCGCAAACTTCCGGCGACCGGTCCGGATCTGGACCGTGTGCTTCCCCGGGGAACGCGGGTACACCCGACGGCCATCGATATCGTGCATCTTCTCATATGGCGGGATATCGAACCAGTCCGGCCAGAACCGGACCCCCCGGGGGATATCGGTTCCCCGCTTCAGGTCCTGCAACCGGATTGGTGCGAGGTTGTCGTAGATCAAATCGATGATCAGGTTTTCATCCTCCTGGCCCGGGTGCAGGTCCAGTTCATAGAAGATCGGATTGCGCCGGACTTCTTCCCGGGTCAGCGGCTTATCCGGAGTGAGCGGTTCAAGCCCGGCAAACTTTCCCCGGTACAGACCGGTCACGGTTGCGACCGGCTGCATGGCGGTTTCAGGTTCCATGGAACCGCTCCCGGTGGTTTTCGTGCTCGTCCTGGAGCTTCTTGAACTCCTCGACTACCTCATCATACCGGCCGATCTTCTGGTAAATCGCATACAACAGGGGATAGATCGGGAGTACGGCCCCGAGCAGGATCCCCACAATTTCAGTTTCCATAAAGCTCCTCCAAACAAGACGAAGAGACCGAAAAAAGAGAGGGGACCGGAGGTCGCCTCCCCTCCGGTCGTTTTCGTCCGGAACGATCAGGCGAGGGCCGCAACGGAGTCCGCCCAGGTCTCGACCTTTGTCCGGATGGCTTCATCCGAGTACGAGGAGATGCTCACTTTGTCGCGGCTGAACGTCACCATGTAGAGCTCGCCGTTCGGGTCGTGGCACTTCAGGGTCGCACTGTAGGCGTCCTTGTCGGTGTCCCGGATGGGCGTGCCGCCGTGGGCCGTGTTCTGGGCCGTGTTTGCGAGGATCGCTGTGGCTCCGGCATTGAACCCGGCAATGGTGTTGTACTTGTCCGACAGGTAGCCGATCGTCTCCGAATCGGTGTCCTGGTAGAAGACCTTCACCGTGTAGGATTCCTTGGTCTTCTCAACGGCGGGTTTGTTCTCGCCGGCAGTCATGTATGCTACGCAGGCAAACGGGTTGTCGGTGATGACCGACTGGACGATCGTGTTGAACGCCGCCACGTCTGCAATGGGATTCGCAAGCTGGCGAATCGCACTCTTGGTTACACTGTTCTGTACGAAATCTGCCATGTTTTCACTGGCTCCTTTCCCCCGGGCCCGTGGGTTAGAATATTACTCTGGAGGAGAGGGGTCTTGAATCTTGATGAAGGGAGGGAGGGGAATAAGAGGGATCGACACGAAAAAACAGGTACGGGCAGTTGTGTTTGCCCAGATTTAAAATTTACCCGGTAAAAATACCTTTTTATTGATTCTCGCCTCTAACAATCTTTTAAGTTTAGGGATCTCGTTCGAGCAATAAAGTATTCTGGATTTCATATCCTCATATTTTGCTTTAAGTATTTCTGGATTGTTTGAAAAAAGGTCTCCCGATGATCTGGCTTCATTTAAAAACAGTCTATCATTTTCTGCTTCAAAAAGACTGGTATAATAGGTATACAAAGAATTAGCTAATTCGGGATGAAAACGGGAAATTTCCTTTTTATTTTCGAGAAAAATTCCGTATTGTGGGTAAAAAGATTCAATCGGTGCAAAAACAATATTATTTATTTGAGAATTCATAGTGTTGTTTTGCGAAATGGTCCCGGGTGTTCGCGAATGAGTAAAAAAAATTTCATGCTGCGAAGCGTTTGCAATGTTATTCAGGGTCTTTGCCATGTCATCAATTCTGACTTGAGATTCTTTGATCTCTAAATAAAAACCGGTGGCAACATTTTTCTCTTGATAATTTTTATCAAGTAACCACAATCCAAAAGAACAAATCAAGCCGAGAAAAGCTCCCGTAATTATTCCCAATATAGCAATAATCAAATCGATTCCCATAGTTTTTGCACCGATTCCCTTCCACTTCAGAATGGATCAATTTTACTTGCTCGTTTCAATATCATCCTTTACTTGCCAACAAATTCATACTTGCGTCAAATCTCACGTTATTTCTTCATTAATGAGCTGTTTTAATTCGGGAAGTTGTTCCTTATCTTTGTTGAAAACCCGCCTCTGTCACAAATGCTAACATTATAAATATTAGGTTACAAATAGGTAGGTAGATAGTTAGTTTGTAAACTAACCGTTTTTTGGTGAGGGTATGAGCCTGGGAGAGAGCATCAAGCTAAGGAGACAGATTCTCAAAATAACATTGAGAGGTCTTGCGGAACAGATCGGGGTTTCGCATACCACTGTCGACAAATATGAAAAAAACAAACTGGTCCCGGATTCACAATCTCTGATCAAGTTAAGTAAGGCATTACAGATTCCCATAGCATCCCTGCTCCGTCCGGAGAGCCAGCAGGTCCAGCTGAATCACATGGCGTTTCGTTCCAAGAAGATGCTGAAGCGGGACGAGAAGCAGATCAATGCCGAGACAAAGGAATGGCTGGAGCGCTATCTCCAGATCGAGAACCTGACCGGAAGCGCACGGGTTTTTGAGATGCCCGAAGGGTTCCCACGGACCATCTCTTCATTCGAAGAGGCGGAAGAGGCAGCACGGGATCTCCGGACCGCATGGGATCTCGGGACCGACCCGATTGAAAATCTGACATACCTGCTGGAAGACAAAGGTATCAAGATCGGGATCATAAGCGGGATTACCAAATTCGACGCATTGTTCACGGAATACGCAGGCCACCGGGTTATGGTCGTGAAAGAAAATATTCCCCGGGCGCGACAGCGGTTCTCCCTTGCCCATGAACTCGGGCACTGCCTTCTCGATGTGGAAGGGGAACTCAACGAAGAGAAAGCAATGCACCGGTTTGCCGGTGCCTTCCTCGTTCCTCAAGAGAAAGTCTTCTTTGAACTGGGTGAAACCCGGCATAAGTTCTCCATCAAGGAGCTGCTCATCTTCAAACAGAAATACGGACTCTCCATGGGTGCATGGCTGTATCGTGCCATGGACCTTGGGGTAATTACACCGGAAAAATATCTCGGGATCCGGAAGATCTTCATGGCAAACCACTGGAACCGGGAAGAGCCCGGCGATGATACTGCAAAAGGAGAGAGACCGGCCCTTATGGAATCCATGGTCCTGAAGGCCCATGCCGAAGGAATCATTTCCACATCGAAGGCTGCTGAGTTATTAAACCAGAGCATCAGTACCTTCTGTTCAATAGACGGAGAATCGGATATTGAGTGCTCGGCAATACTATGTACTTGATACAAATACGATAATTGACTTGCATTTCGGGCAGTTGCTCCCAAAAATATTCCAATTGCCCTGTTCCTTTTTAATAACCGATTTACTCCGTGAAGAACTGCTCGATCCTCCGTTTGATATGCTGGCCGAGCTGGGCCTGCTTCCCGAACATCTCACTTCTGAAGAGGTTGGCGAAATCCCGGCGATGATGGGGAAATATCCCAAACCTTCGTACACAGATCTTTCCGTCATGATTCTCGCACGAACGAGAAATACCGTTCTCATCACCGGCGATGTTGCCCTTCGGGATGCTGCCGCAGATAACGGCGTGGAGTGCCGTGGCACCTGCTGGCTGATCGATTATCTCGCAAACGAGAGAGTCATTACATATGCCGAAGCGATTGCAGCGTACCATGTGATCCTGAAGAAGCCGAGATATCCTCCCAAGGAGGAATGCAAAGCTCTTCTGGCGGGATGGAGACAGAGGCAGAAGTTGGAGTGACGGGACCCATCACCCCCTAGCCAGTTGGGGGGATAATTGCACGTCAGGAAACAGAACCTAGCCAGCATTCCTGCACATTTTAGGTAAAAAAATACCGATCTATGAGAACTGCTCCATATGGGGGTATATCAAAACGTTTGCATAAAAAACGTAACACATAAAATAATTTAGGAAATTTCAGGCATCTGCGTTGTTTTTCATAATATATCCAATAATTGCATTATCAATTAATTTAGGTATAGATGACGTGAATTGGGGATATTTTTGATAATCCTCATATTGTAAATCTATTTTTTTACAGATAGTCCAATAATTTTCAAGAATTTCGGAGAATTTCTGTTTTTCTTTATCATACGACAAGAGAGATTTACTGTTAAAAAAAAACATTAAAGTATGCTCTCTATCTATCGGGGGGACTAAATCTGGCAAAATGTGATGCATTAATTTCGAGTTTCCCACCAAACAACTGTCTGTTTCCATAATATCTAGATTCTCGAAAAGGGATTCGATTTGTGAAAAAATTCTCGATCTATCGTTAGTATTTAGATCTTTCAACTGATAGGTTTTTAATGAAACAAATTTGGAAATATTGTTATGGATCGCTTTGGAAAAACTTGAAAAATCTTTTAATTTTGCACCTTTTTTCCCCATTTTATGCATTCCCCACGATGTAAGCGTTGCATAACAACATTCAATAAAATCCTGCGAGGAAATTAAATCATTGAAATTATTGGACTTACGTATCATATTGATAGTTTTCTCGTGAAAATAAACACTCGGCCCAGAGAACTTAGGATGACTAAAGTAATACTCAACAAAAGAATGGAATTTTTGTTTATTCTCAATTAATTGATCCAAATTTCGAATCATTTTAGTACTGATCCTTCAGGGTTTTTATTTATTTTACCGAGACTGATTGTCTACACCTTCCAATATTTTGTAAAGTGCATAGATTCCCACAATAATCAAACCTAATGCAATCAAATCTTCGAGAGGTTTATTTTTTGCGTCAGGTTGCTCTTTTGCAATATAGGATCTCAATTCACTTTCTTCAGGGCTCGAAAGGGGAGAATGTTTGGATTTACCTAATAGAAATTGCATTCGATTGAATTCCTCTGGTGCGAAAGGCATTATTTCTGCCCCCGAAATATCTTTTCAACTTGAGTCGTTCCGATTTCAGTCAAAATCATTTTTATTGGCCGAAGTTGTTCAAGCTCATTATTTACGAGGTTCAATTCATTTTGGAACTCAGCATGCCGCTTTTCCATTTTTACATCCGTATCATGAAATTTCCAAAATAAGGCAATTAATTGTGCAATAAATAATCCTATTAGTCCAATAATGAGATAAGCAACAGTCTGATCCGCAATCTCCATTGATTATAGATCATCATCTGAATTATTAAAATGTCTTTGATTACCACTGAATTTTTTAATATTTGATTATTCGGGCCAGTCAACAAGGCAAGAAGTAAAAATACTCACGAACGTTAAATTCTCTTAATTCCCTTCCCCTCACCCCGTCATCCGATCAATCTACTCCTCCGGGTAACCCCGCAGACCTGACAATTCCCACTATTTGCTATCAGCGATCGCAAAGTGTATTGATAGTACCTTAATCCAGATTTACTGAACAAGCACTTTCATCATTCTTCAGCATCCGGAACACCACAGGTATTCAGGAACCAGTCAATAAATTCCCCGCTGAACTTCCCATTGTTCGTCATGGATCCTACATCTATTGTCTGGAGCACTCCATACCGAGAGAAATATACCCCGACTTTTGTGATCTTATGAATTGGTAACGAAGAAAAATCGTATACTTCTTCTTTGGGAAGATCGCTCTTTTTCGTTTCCGCATCCGGTGCTTCTGTGAGAATTTTCATTTCACAAATCCGTTTGAGGACCATGTATCCGATAAGCTGGTTAAAATAATCCCTTTCAAACTTGGGATTGATAGTCGTCTTAATCTCTATCAATGTATCATCGATGATGAGATCGGCGTCCGCCCCTCCGACAACTTTTGACGCGAATCCGAAAGTCGGGTTTAATATACAGATATTGTTCGCATGAAACTTTTCCGGAGGAATCAGGCTGATCATTTTTTTCAGATCCTGGACATCCTCGCTGCGTATACTCTCGATGTACTCGGAGAGAATCCCGATACGATAGACCATTTCGAGTCGGGCCAATTGAATTGCAGACCCGATTAACTCATCAGTCAGATCTCCGTTCTGGAGGAACGTTTTGTGTCGGGCCTTTGCATTTTCAACAATCTTTTGTACCGAGATGAATTGTTCCTTAGTAATTTGTCCTCGTCGGATCCATGATTCAAGGAGTGTGAGTGCTGTATCTGCAAGCCAGATGTTGCTTTTCCTGGTTGTCTGGTTATGATATTCGAGATAAAACCTGAGTAAATAATCAAAAGCGGATCCGACAAGGCTATAGTTATTTGTCTGAGGCGGCGCCTGAAGAAGCATTTTTCTTGTTACCGCTGGCTTTTTGAATTCACTCCGAAATCGATCTTTTACTTCGGGATCTTGTAAAAATTGTGTCAGACTCATGACCGGTTTATCCTTTTTTCTACTATGGTTGGATTGCATATGATTCTTGGGAAGTTGATGAGTACAAAATATCCATTACAACCGTTCCTATCCATCCACTCTCACCCCCCTCCCATAACACCGCTCGCAAAGCTTCACACCATCCCGGTCCATCCACTCCGCCCGGGCAACCCCGCACACAGAACATTTCCCGACATCAGAAGTCACACGACAACACCGGGAAACATCCACCGTACCCGGTAAAGGAACCGACGCCTCCTGCTCCGCCTGGACCGCCGCGTTGTAACACGACCGGCAGATCCGCCGGGCCTGTTGCCGGTCCCGGGGCCGGGACCGGCGCTCCTTGGTAAATTTTTCATTATACCAGGAGCCCTTCTTCCCGCAGGCATAACACGGGGTTTTCGGCTCCGGGATCTCCAGTTTTTTGTAATCCCCGGCTTTGATGGCCCGGCCCCGCTCCTTGTTTACAGCAGGGGGGTCCGGATCCGGGCTTGTTTCAGCAGTTTTACAGCATGTGCTGTAAACGACCGGAGCAGATTGCAGACCCGGATTTCTGGTTTGTGCAGGTCCGGGCAGAGATCGATTTTCATTTACAGCAGATGGGGAATTATGGAGACACGGATCAGAACTTTTTCCGGAATTATTGTCACCTCCATAATTCCGGTTTTGCTGTAAATCATCTTCCTGTTGTACAAAATTATTATCAGAATCATTCTCTTTGCAGGAACCGGGCGCACCGGGGCCATCATTTTCATTTACAGCAGGTGCTGTAAAACTGCTGTAAACGTGCTGTAATGCTGTAAATGACCCGGCACCACTGCCACCATCCGGATCGTGGTCGAGCCAGCAGGCCCCGCCGTTCCGCCACTGCCGGTACAGCGCCCGGTCCCACTCGAACGCCTCGGTCCGGCGCCGGACCGAATACCCGCTCTCCTCGCTCATCGTTACGGTCCGGTCCGTGAAGGAGAGCGCCGGGCATTTCTCCAAAAGTCCCGTGTAGTTCTTCCCCCGGCTGTCGTAGCCTTTGATCATCCGGTAAATTCCCATGTAGGACTCGCCCGTGAACCGCTGGAGATCCTGGATGGTGAACTCGTGGAGGTCCGCCTTCTCGATTACCGCGAGCAGGTCGGACTCCTTCTTCGTCATCTTGGATTCCTGCCCGCCGGCAGTGCCGTTCAGGAGCGTGAAGACTTCGGCAGCCGCAGCAAAATCCGTCTCGTCCGCATACACGCAGAGCGTGCCGTCACTGCCGGTCTTCTGCCGGCGCTGCATGAAGAAGAGCGTCGCGTGGCTCTTGATCAGATCGTAGAGCATATCGGGATTGCGCCGGTTCCCGATGGCATTGAACCGGATCCTCAGCGAATACGGAATGATCACCCAGATCATCTGCCCGTGCAGGACCTCCCAGATCTCCCGGCAGGTCACGAGCTCATCGGACTCTTCAGCAAATGAATCCGGGTCCAGCATCTCCCGGGCCTGTTTTGCCGCGAGAACCCGGGCGTCCTGCTCGGCCGATTCATCGATCCAGCAGGTGAGCATCCGGTTCATCACCTGGTCGTCACCGGTCCCTTCCTTCTTTGCAATCCACCAGACGCACCGCTCGGGAATCCGACAGACACGCGAGGTCAAGTCTTTGGTAACGGTCGTGTGCGTGATCGGCTCGTGGAAGTTCGAGGTCGCGGACTTCAGGATCTCCTGGATGCCGTCCGAGAGATCGATATCGTCGCTCATCAGGACCGTCCGGGGCCGGAGGTCTTTCATGTAATAGAGCGCCTTGTTGCTCACCGTGCCTTTCACTTTGTACTGGTCCGGCACCTGCTGCATCATCTTCTTAAAGGCGTGGCTCTTGCCCTTGCCGGAATCCCCGGTCACCGAGACGTGCAGCCCGTCCGAGTTCTTCACGGCCTGCGATGCCATTGCAAGGATCATGCACCGGGCAAGGATCTCGTCCCCGACATGTTCCTGTGCAAACGTTTTGAGCATCAGGGCAACCGGGTCGCCATGTTCCAGCACATCGAACGCTGCGGTCCGGGCATCGTATTTGACCGGATCGGGAGGCGGGTTTGCCGCTCCGCCCTGATCGGGTGTCTCCGTAACCGGGCCCGCCGGGTTCATCCCCCTCCCGGGTCCTGCCGTTGCCCTGGAACCGGAATGTTCCGGATCATGACGGGGTTTTCCCATTCGCCGGTTATGTGCAGGGGCATCCGAATATTCACCCGTTCCCTTATGTTCAGCGTTGACCCGTGCCCGGTCCTTTCGCCAGCTCTTCTGTTTCTCTTCCCAGTCCTTCCGCTTCGCTGCCCGGTCCGGCTCGAACCGTTCGCGAAGTTCCTGCCATCGCTGGGAACCGCTGCCGCAGGACGTGTGCTTGCATCCGGCAAAGACTGCGCCGTTCCCGAACTGGATCGCAAACGCCCCGTCCTTGTGGGCTGATGAGAACGGGCACTGGTCGAGAACGAACAGCGTCCCGCCGCCATAGGGTTTCTCGGATCGTGTGTTAACGCTGTTAACAACCAGCCACCGGCGCAGGTCGAAGCCCGTGTCCTTCGAGGCCGGCGGCAGTGCGTGCTGCTCGGTCGGGAGCCGGGATGCAAGATCCTGGAGCCTCGCAGCACTCGCGATCTTCAGTTCCTTCGGCGCGGACAGGATCCGGCTCCTGCGGTGCGGCCGGTCCGGCGTGTCATCGCCTTTCCGCGAAACCGTACCGTACAGTTTCCAGATCCGGGCCGCGTTGAAGTTCGCGGTATCCACGGTCACCCGGTTGTCGGAGAAGAGCAGATCAAGCGTTGCAAGACACTGCTTCACCAGCGCCGTTGCCGCTTCATCGTTCGGCAGATCGATCCGGTAGAGCAGGTGAGCCCCGTTGCCGGAGTCGGCCCGGACCGGGTCCGGGAATCCGAGCCCGGCAATCCACCGGGCGATCTCCTCCGCTTTTGCGAGCGCCAGCCGGTGCTCTTCATCCGTACTCGAAACGCCGCTCGGCCGGACCGGGTCGATATCGACCGGGAGCCAGCGGCGGCGCAGGATATCCGCGTCGCTCGTTGTGCTGTCCTTTTTTCCAAGCCGCATCTTGATCCGGTGTGCCCGGCGCGAGAGGAGAGCCGGGTTCACCTCGTTGAGCGTGACGTAGATGCCGTGGACCGAACCGTCACAATCGAGCGGCTCCACGGACCGGATGAGCGTATCCGGATCGCTGAAGTACCCGCTGTGCGTGTGCTGGTCCGCGAGCGCCCGGACTTCGACAACCTGCCCGGGCCCGGCTAACAGGCAGATTGCATCCCGGAGCAGGCCCTCCATCTGTCACCACCCCGTCCGTGGCATGAATGCATGAGCGGATCAGCCATTGCTGTCGCCATCCTGAAGGAAATCTCCCTGTTTCAGCCGCCTGGCATGCTCATCGAGAGTCTCGACCCGGACCGTATACCGGTGGTGGAATTTCCGTTCGACATGGATCTGGAAGATCGCATCGCCATTCTTCTTGATCTGCTCCGCAACCGCTTTTGGGATCAGGAAGAGCGGGATGCCCTCGACCTTCCCGGCCGGCCCGCTCCCGTCATCCGGCATGCGGTGACACCTTCTTCCAG
The DNA here is from genome assembly GCF_041645475.1 of Methanoregula sp. GTDB lineage: Archaea > Halobacteriota > Methanomicrobia > Methanomicrobiales > Methanospirillaceae > Methanoregula. Next base: position 33,354 of record NZ_JBAZQA010000015.1, read on the forward strand.
CACCGCAGCCCGGGTGTGCCGGGCGCATCCTGCCCGGTCATGAGGTTTGCTCCTGACAAGAGACAGACTCCCCGGGCTCCGGAATCTCCCGGATCCCATCCCGGGTGATCTTAAACTGCTGGAACCCGTCCAGGGGAATGGCGAGCCAGACCTCGAACCGGTAATCGGGCTCTTCATTCTGCACACGGGTAAGAAATCTCTTCACCTGCGCCATCTCATCGCTGCAGAACGCCGCAGCCTCGGCAGGCGATGCGAGCGGATGGAGGGAAATTTTCAGTTTTACAATAAGGGTCTCAACAGTCCCGTCCTCCCGGGTCTTCCTCGCGGTCAGGTTGAACGCGATATACCGCGAGCTCCTCACAAAATGGCTCACGATCACCGGCTGGTAGCCCCGGGTCTGGAGAATTTTTGCTGCCCGCAGTTCCAGAACCTGCATCCTGCGGATGGACGTCATACCGCACCATTCGTCCGGGAGATAACGGTTCCCTTCCACGAAAGATTCTGGATCTTGCGGACGCTTTCGGAGAGGATCTCAAAACACCGGAAACCGTAGGCCACCGAGTAGATCCAGAGCTCATACGAATTTTCGGGCATGCCGGAATGACGCAGGAGATGGTTGCGGAGCCCGGCTATGTCCTTGGGATAATCCATGGAAACCGTATCCGGCGTCACTTCCCGGTGAAAGATCTTCCGGATGCGGATGAGACGGACTTCGCCGGAAGGCCCGGTTGCGATAAGATGAACCGGCGGGTACCGCGTGTTGACACCGTGCGGGACAACCTGTACGGTGTAGCCGTTGAGCTGGAGCAGTTCCCGTGCTCCCTCCTCGATGAGCGTGCAGCGGCGGCTGGTCATGCAATGCTCCGTTGGCATGGGGTGCGGGCCAGTGCCCGGCCGGTTACCCATGCATTCTTGTGGGGTTCGTTCTGCGATTCAGAAGTTGTTTCCGGACGGTTCATGTATCCGGCGGAGGGATCAGATGTGACTGGCATATGCTGAAATTTCCTTTGCGTCATTCTCGTGTGTTCGCCCGGGAATTTTCACACCCGTATGTCCCGGTATCCTGGCAGGTTCCGGCCCGGTGGTGCAGGCCATATACTTTGCAGCCGGTTCATCAAGCCGTGCTTCAGGACAGGTACTTGGGTGAAAAATATCCCGCAAAGCCCGGCAGATCCTTGACCGGCATTATGTACGATTGGGAAAATAGGTGAAGAGCGAAAAGATGGGCGCATGATTGCTGGCAAGCGTGGTCCACGGCCCCGTGTTCCCGGCGCACTGCATTGCGGATGCAATGGTGTACTTCCGGGCCGGGCTCTTTTCTGAAGTAATGCCCCCGACCGGGCGGACCAGGGACCGGATCCGGGATCCTCCGGATCGCGTGAGCGATTGAATCCGGCTGATCACAATCTTAAATAATTTCTGCATAATTGTTACATCTTTTATACCGTCTGAAGGATTATAGCCCTTTCTGAAGCAGGGCCCCCGGCTTCGCTGTTGGACGGAATCCGCATCTGGTAGATTCACTGCCGGATTCAGCATTGAATAATTTTCCGGTTCCGGAATTTTCGCACTGCTTCATAAATATTTATTACTGGATAAAACACTATGGATAAATTGGAACAGGAAGTTACCATGCAGGAACAAATAATTGTAGGATTCTCTAAAAAGGAGATGGAACATATCGATCTCCTTGTAAGGACCGGCATGAGACGGTACGTTGCAGCAACGCTTGTGTACCTTTCCGTCATACCGGAAACTACCTCCCGGGAGATTGAGCGTTGTGCGGACCTGCGCCAGCCGGAAGTAAGCCAGGCGCTGAAATACCTGATCGGACGGGACTGGGTGACGCGGAGGGTCGCGGTTTCTAAAAACAAGGGAAGGCCTATGAATATTTTTTCGCTTGTCGTCCCGTTCCGGGAAATCGTGAATACGATCGAGAAGGAGAAGAGGAAAGAAGTGAGCGACAAGCTTGTTATCATCCAGAAACTCCGGGAAAGTCTCGGGAATATTCCAGGGTAACCTCATTTTTCCCGATCCTTTTTATCCTCTCCCGGATATATGACCCCGTTATCCGCGTTCTGCTGGCAGTTCTTTTAGCCGGACAGAGGAAATTACCGATAAAAATTACATCGATTCTACGAGTGATAGGCCCTATTGTACGAGGTGGATTCCAGTCGTATTTTGGCAAACGGGGCGATATTTGAGCGTATTTTTGATGGGAACTGAATCCGGGCGATTTACGGGGTTTTCCGGGAGGGGGATAGTACCGAGAGCAGAAACGAATCCCGTACAGGGCTTGTTTTCCCCCAGGTGCCCGGACCCCCTGATTTGGGCATTACCGTCAATGGGGAATGAGGAAATCCGCTTATCCCCCCAACCCCCCGGGGGAAACCCGGAAAAAGAACCGGTTGTAAACCGGTCCATCCGCTACAATTTCAGACGAGCGCCGGGACAAAGAGTGCCAGGAGCGAGAGATCCTCATGGCCGGCACTCACGGTATGATGGTTTTTCGGGGGAGTTACAAACGTCTGGCCGGGTGCAATCGTGATCTCCTTGTCCCCCAGGACAAACGTTCCTTTCCCGCTGATTATCAGGTTCCACTCCCACTGGGTCTCGTGGTCGTGGTCCGCAACCTCGCTGTCTTTCCAGATCCTGACAAGGTGGTAGCTGAATTTTCCTAAGGTCTCTTTTCCGGTCACGAGGTCTTTGAGAAATACTCCCTCGCATCCCGGGAGCGAATACCAGGGTTTTGCATTTGCCTCGGTTTCCATACGGGGAAAAACAACAACGCCCTGTTCAAAAATCTCTGCATTTTTTTTTGGTTCCATTGTCAGACTCCATCGCATGTCTCGTTAAATGGATGTGAAGAGATTATCAATCCCAAAAATTATTTGACGTGGGGAATTACTTCCTTGAACACGTCGATTCCGAGATTGACGTTCGGGCTTGAATTCCCGAGACAGAAGTGGGTGATACCGGCCTTCTTGAACCGCTCTATCTCCTTGATGAGTCCTTCCGCATCGGTTGCGCAGAGGAAATTCTTCTTGAGCATATCCGAGTGGACAAGGTCTGCATGGAGCTGGACTTCAGGCGGGTCGCTGACGCGGTACTTGAACATCGATGGCACGAGACAGGCTGCCCAGAACCGGTTGCCTTCAACAGCCTTGTCGAAATCCGGATCAATGGAGTACCAGATGAGCATGGCCCGCTCCATCTTCTTTGGATCCTTGCCCGCCTCCTTTGCGCCCTCCTCGAACTTCGGGATAGTAACTTTTTTCAGGGTTTCGGTATCGGCAGAGACCGTCATGAGGTGGTCGCCGTACTTGCCGGCAAGCTTTGCTCCCTTGGGGCCCATGCCGCTGAAGTAGAGCGGGACTTCGTCATCCGGCTTGGTGTACATGAACGCTTTTTCCAGGGTGAAATATTTTCCCTTGTGGGAGACCGGCGTCTTGCTCTCCCAGAGTTTCCGCATGACCTCGATAGCTTCGATCGTCATATCCTGGCGTTCGCCAATGCTCGGCCACTGGCCGGTCACCGGTACTTCGTTCAATGCCTCGCCAGCTCCCACCGCGACACCCACGCGCTTCGGGTACATCTGGCGGAGGGTTGCAAAGGTCTGTGCAACTACCCCCGGGTTGTACCGCAGGATGGGACAGGTGATACAGGTCGAGACAAACACTTTCTTGGTTGCCTGCAGGGTAGCCCCCATCCAGGCCCACGCCATACCGGACTGTGCATCGTCGTGATACCACGGGTGGAAATGGTCGTCAACCCAGATCGAGTCGAACCCGACTTTTTCTGCCCGTACGGACTGTTCCAGAGCATCCATCGGTTTGTACTGCTCGATTGATGCGAAATATCCAATCTTTGTTTCCATGATAACTGCCTCGGGCCGGAAAAGACGAGGTCACGGGCGGGAAATAGCCTGCGATCCAAATCCTGATTTGCCTGCAATAACTATACTCATCTGGGTAACCCGCCGCGTTCACTGACTATGAGGCGATACTGTCGAAAGGTGCTGCCACATTCTGGTTTTTGTGAACCCGGCCGGCCTCGCCCATGAGGACTCGCTTTAGTTCCGGTTTTTTGTGGAACTCGTTTCCACACGACACCATTTCGCCAATGCAAGAATAAAGGTAATTTTTATTGCTCGCCATTAACGGGATTCCCGTGAGGCAAGGATTCCGACGATATTGTTCACCATCCCGTTCACGATAAAGATCCATTATTGCTCGCCATTAAAACAGTTCCATGGGAGCGGGAAACCGTAAATCCCCCGGTTAGACAAGCCTGTGCGCAGGTTTCCCTGCATTGCCCTGCAGGAGAAAAACGTCACCGGCATTATTAAAAAACCGGCTGTTTCTTAAAATCTTTTCCCGCCTTTACCGCATCCGTTACATCGACCATGAACGAAGCAATTTCACCGGACGGGAGTTTGAAGACATAGTGCGAGATCCAGGGAAAGTCCTCGCGGTTCCTGTACTTGAGCGGTGCCGCAAACTCCGGTTGCTCGGTTAAGAGAACCCGCAGGAGGAGGTCATGGATTACCGGGTTTGGCAGCTCGGGGAACTCTTCGAAGAGTCGTTTTCCGACAAGGTCTTCCTTGTTCATCCTTAAGAGTGCAGCAGTCACCCGGTTGACATCCTTGATGATATACTCATCACCGTTCCCGACCGGTTCGTAGATCAGGACGCCGTTGCAGGTATTTTCAAAAAAGGAATGGTACCGCACTTCCTTAAGCTCGGTCCTCCGGAGCGCTTCCTCAGCCCGTTTCCGGTCCGTGATATCAAGAATAATACCGTTCCAGACCGTCTCGTTCTTCAGCCGGACCGGCTGCGAGAGGACCCGGATGTACATCTCCTCCCCGGTCGGGCGAATGAACCTTCCCTCAAATTCCCAGGGAGCAACACGCCGGATAACATCTTCGATCGATCGTATCCAGCGCTCCTGGTCTTCCGGCGCAATACAGTCACCGTACCGCTGGATCCATGTATTGAGCGGTTCCGGGTCCAGGCCGTAGACTTCGCTGGAACGATCATCCACGTAGTGCATGCCCCATTCCCCGGAATCCCTTGTATAAAACTGGTACACGATTCCCGGCAGGTTGCTGGTAATTCCCCGGAGCCGCTCCTCGATCCGGTGCGATGCCTCCTCAGCCCGTTTCCGGTCGGTGATGTCGAGGAAAATACCATTCCAGACCGTCTCGTTCTTCAGCCGGACCGGCTGCGAGATCCCGCGGACATACATCTCCTCCCCGGTCGGGCGAATGAACCGTCCTTCAAATTCCCAGGGAGCAACACGCCGGATCACATCCTCGATCGATTTTCCCCAGCGCGTACGGTCTTCCGGCGCAATGCAGTCACCGAAGCGGTCGAACCAGGTTTCCAGCGGTTCTGCGGGCACACCGTATATCTCCTGGGTACGTTCATTGACATAATACGCTCCCCATTCCCCGGAGTCCCGGGCATAGAACTGGTACACAATGCCCGGAAGGTTGGTAACGATCCCACGGTACCGCTCTTTCAGTTGTTTTTCCGCCAGTTTTTTTGCCGTAATGTCGAGGAAGAGGATAAAAAACTCTTTTGGGGCAGTTCCCACGCTGCCGGCAACCGGTGCAAAGACAATCTGGAAATAGGCGACCCCGCTCTTTTTTGTTGTCGTGAGGGTCTCCGATTTCAGCCGGTCGAAGTTACAGGAGAGGGTCAGTTCGGCAATCTTTCCTTTCTGGATCAGGTCCTGGATCGTGTTCCTTGAACACATGATATCGTAAAGCCTGAGATCCGCAAGGTCCGTGAACCGTGCAAGGCCGAGGATATCAAGGGAAGCCCGGTTGGCATTGATGATCGTGCCGTCTTCGTGGAAGAGGAAGATACCGCTTGGGACTTCTTCAAAAAGCGTCCGGATCTTCCGTTCGCTGTTTTTTAAGGCATCCTCCGTTTTCTTCCATGTCGTGATATCCCGCAGGCTTACCATGATCCCGGGTTTTCCGGTAAATGCAAGGGAGGGAATGACGGTTGAGACGAATTCGGTAAGGAAGATCCGTTCGGTGCCCCGTTCGATCAGCAGCATCTCGTTGATGAATGTCTGCGACTGGATGATCCGCGTAATATTTTCCTGGACCGTGGTATTGTCGAACAGGGGCAGGCTGAGCCGGGATAATTCGGTCCCGATGATGTTCCTGTCCTTTCGGATATTGAACGTGTTGAAAAAACTCCTGTTGACCATCAGGATACGGAGATCGGCGTCAAGAATGAGAATCGCATCGGAGAGATAGTTGAAGAGATCGTCAAACGGGATGTTCTGGGACGAGGCATATAATTTGGCTTTGCCAAACGGCTTCATCTCCACATGGCCCCGGGATAAGAGGACTTCCAAGTATTTTGCAACCGCCCCCCGGTTCATCCCCAGTTCCCGGGCAATGAAGGATATGGATACTGCCTCAGGGTAACGCGCCTGGAGAAACTCCCGGATCAGTACATGACGATCTTCCTTTGCTGCCATGGGTGAGTAAGTAAAGGTTCCCGGTTTTTTAAGAGAAGAATGTATCGAAATCTCCGGCGTGGTCTTTTGTGGCAGGTAATCCGGGGTGGTTATGGGCAGGACAGGAACATTTCTCCCTTTCAGAATCCGGCAGATTGCCGGACAAAATCAACTGCCATTTACCGTGAAAAAACCTTGCCCATCAGTACCAGATCCTCATAGGAATTGTCAAGCCTGAATGCCTGCTTTTTCACTCCCTCCTTTTCGTATCCCAGCCGCTCATACAGGCGGATTGCACCCGGATTTGTTGCTGCCACCATGCACTCCATACGAAGATATCCCCGGCTACCTGCCTCTTTTTCGAGAAATTGTATTGCCCGGGTGCCGATCCCCCTGCCCCAGAAGGAAGGTTCGATATAGAGAAAAAAAGTTGCTGCATGGGAAAGCCTGGTACCTTTGGGCTGTGCATAAAACCCGGCGCCGCCGATGATCCGGCCGTTTGTGTGTATGCCCCAGAGGGACATTATCCCGCTCTGTATGTGCGACCACAACGCCTTCGTTGTTTCCATGGGTACTGGCGGGATCGTCTCAAAATGTTCTGCTATCTCCGGAATATTTGAAAGTTCATTAATTCTCAGAAGGTCAGCCTCTTGTATGGGGATACATTGTATTGACCCCGGTAATGAATCATGAATCATAAAAAAAGTGGAGAGATGATCCCAATAAAAGTAATCTTTCAAACGATCCGGGGAGAGGCGACGGTTGTTTTCCTTCGGGGTATCTGATCCCATCTCCTCCGGGAACTCTGACAACGGGGATCCTCATGACAATCAGGAAGACCGGATGGGCTGATTTCGGATTGGCAAGGGCATGACCCCGCCGGCTTCCCGTCACCAAAAAATAATTATTTTTCTCTGATAAATCCCAGGACTTCCCGGAGGGTCACCCGTTTCCCGTAGGTCAGCATGCCCATCCGGAAGATCCGTGCGGCAAGCCTTGTGAGGACAACAATGGAGATGACGAGGACTGCGATACTCACGATAATCTGGTACGGCGGTACCGTCACGAGCGTGAGCCGGACCATTGCAATGAACGGGGCCGTGTACGGGAAATACGTCAGGACCTGCATCAGGAGGGAATTTGGATCCTGTAAGAGGAACTGGAGAAAGATGAGCGGGAAGACGGCAAACATCGAGAAGATCGCCGAGACCTGCTGGGCTTCCCTGACGGAGGGTGCAAGGGAGGCGGCGCAGGCTATCGAGACCGAGAAGAGGAAGTACCCGAGAATAAAGTAGACGACTGCGAGGCAGACGAGCCACGTTACCTGGAGCATAGAGAACATGGCGGCAAACGGGCTTGCGGCGATCACGGCAAGACCGATCGCAACCCAGACCCCGATCTGGAGCAGGCTCACTCCCGCGTACCCGAGGATCTTTCCGGCGAGCAGTTCCTCGGCAGAGCAGTGGGAGAGCAGAAACTCGCCCCTCCGGCTCTCTTTCTCCTCGCCGATTCCCTGCATCAGGTAACCGGACGAGGTGAGGATGCCGAGCGCAAGGACCATCGTCAAGCCAAACGGCAGGAGAAAGCCCATAAGTTCCTGGTCGCCTTTGGGATTACCCGCCTCATCGAGGACAATCACATTCGGGGGTATCGGGGAGAGGATATTCCGCGCAGCCCGGTCGGACACGTTCTCGTGCCGCAGGAGGTTCTGTGCCATAAATTCCTGCACCGACCTGCTGGAACCTGTCGACCCGAGCAGGGAGTTGTCCATCGTATAGACCTTGAGCACGCCGGTACTGATATACCCCCCGGGGACTATCAGCAGGCTGTGGATATCGCCGTTTACCAGCGCCGCTTTGCCGGTTGCAGGGTCCGGGTACGGGACAAAGCCGGGCGCTGCCTGCACAAAACCGGTACCATCAACGTACCCGCAGGTCTGGTTCGCTGCGGCCGAGCCTATCCCGGCGCCGGCATACATGGTGAGCCCGAGGATGACGAGCATGAACACGGGAAGCCCGATCGTGCCAAGGATGAACCCTTTGCGCCTTACGGTCTTGAGAAATTCAAATTTTGCAACAACAAGGGATTTTGCCGTCATCGCCTGCACACCTCGAGGAAGATCTCGTTCATGGACCGCTGCTTGACCTCGAACTTCCGGATGACAACGCTTGCAGCAAGCGTTTGTAATATCGCCTGGGTATCGGCATCCTTCTCCACGATCAGCTCCGCCGCGTTTCCGGAGTCGTTGATGCCAAGGATATCATCGATATGCGGGAGCGTGCCTTCGTAACGGACCTCGATCGACAGGCCGAACTGCTGGCGTATCTCATCAAGGCTTCCGTAGAGCACCATCTTCCCGTTATTGAGCATGAGGATCCGGTTGCACATCCGTTCCACCTCGTCCATCTGGTGCGTGCTCATGATAAGTGTCGTGCCGTTACTGCTCAAGTCAAGAAGAATATCCTTGAGGGTTTTTGTGTTGAGAGGGTCGAGCCCCGAGAACGGCTCGTCGAGGATGAGGAGGTCCGGCTCGTGGATGACCGCAAGAATAACCTGGAGGCGGCGGTGCATGCCCTTGCTCAGTTCCTGGATCTTTTTATCCCGGTACGCGGTGAGATCCAGCTTCTCCAGCCATGCGTCCATCTTCCGGTCGATCGCCTCCACGTGCTTGAGCTCGGCAAAATACCGGATACACTCCGAGACTGCGATCTCCTTGTCAAGGCTCCCCTCCTCGGGAAGGTAGCCGATGGAGTCCTTAATGTCGTCGGAGAATGTCGTACCGAAGAGCGCTATCGTCCCGGTATCGGGCCGGAAGATATCGAGAATGGTCCGGATGAGCGTGGTCTTACCCGCACCATTCGGACCCAGAAGGCCGAACACCTCGCCTTTGCCAACGGAAAAACTGATATCTTCAAGGATATGCCTGCGGTCGAAGGTCTTGGTGAGGTGTTCAACCTTCAGGACATCTTCGTCCCAGTCGGATCTTGTATCGCCGGAGATCATGCGTCTTTCGTATCCATTCGTTTTCCTTCAGACAGTGCGGGAAAGATCCCGGTCTTCCCATAGGTATAGAGGCCGGTGATCGTGATCCCCATGACGGTTGTGCCGATAAAGATAAGGACGAACATCACCAGCAGGTAGAGAGCAAAAACCGCTCCCAGTGCTGCAGTACTGCCTGCTGAAAACCCGATCGCGATTACGGGGATCATGGTTATCACCATGGCAGCAAACACGATCAGGAAGTAGATGATGAAACAGACGATGACCTCGCCCCACAGGTTCCTGAACAGGGATACCGATTCCCTGATTGCGCCGATCAGGTTTTTACCCGCAAGGACAAGGGCCGGGACAACAAAGAGGGTAAGGGCATAGAAACAGGCCCCGAATGCCAGGGCACCATACAAAATGCCGGAGTTTTCGATGGTCCCGCTCGTTGTTTTTGCAGACTCCATGAGGATCAGGAAGCCGGTCCCGACAACTGCTGCTATTGCAGCCCAGCTGACAAGCGGCCGCACGCAGCCTGCAACGCGTGCCAGTCCGCTGCGAAGGGTTGCATCATGGCCCGAGAGGAGAAGCGATACCGATGCTATCAGCGCTGCCAGCAGATAGTACGTCAGCAGGGCATTGACAAAACTGACGATCAGTGCAAGGGCAATCCAGGTAACCGAGCCCTGCTCTATCATAACGGGTGCAGGGCTGGTAACAAAGCCTGCTCCCGGAAACAGCGAGCTGCCGGATATGATCTGGAGACAGGTGCTCGAGACAAGATTGAAGATCATCACCAGGCCTAACAGGAGTGAGAACCAGAGCAGACGTTTGTTCCGGAACAGGAACAGTATACTCCCGGTCGTGAGCCTGATTCCCCGGTCGATCCGCCCGGATCCCCCGGCCCCGCCGTCAGGCTGTGCCGGACCGGTTGCAACCGGGGGTGTTGCTATCGCCGGGGGTGCTGCACGCACGGGTCGTGCAACAGAGTTCGGACACCATGCAAGATATTTCCGGATTATTTCAGAAACATGAAATGTCATATCAGAGCCTTCACGTTGGTAAACAGTTCTTCTGCCATTTGTGTCGGGTCGGCAGTCTTCTCAATCCTGATGCCAAGCTCGCCTGCATAGTCCCAGAGCAGTTCGATGCATTCGGTGTAGCGCTGGCACGTGCCGCAGTCGCCCTCATGATCGTACCATACCTGGACCCCGTGTTTTTCCGAGATGAAGATGAGCGCCGGGATCTGGAGGGGAATCGACCGCCCGAGCAGGATCCCCCGCCCGGTATTGACCGCCTCGATCGCGATCTGGTTTGACTTCGCCATATCGCGGAGGGCCGATTCGATCTTCCCGTCCATGGCAAGCAGGGCCTTGGACACAGCCTGCCGGGAGATGCCAAGCCGGTTGGCAATGGTGATGTTCGATGTTCCGCTGCGCCGCATTGTCCAGAACGCGAACTGTTTTTCGTCCATGGGCAGAAGCATATGTCAACGTGTGTGGGTTGACTAAATAAATTTTTTCACGATTCATGGTGCTCGTTAAAATCTGAAGGACAGAAGGGTTTCCCTGTAACGCCCCCGGCCACAGGATCGCGCAAATAACCGTATATGCGGTCACCGGATCCGGAAACCTGCACGGGAACGAGACCGGCCAGAGCAATGAATTCCTGTTTTTACACCAAAAAAATCTGCCCTCATATCCGCATTCTGCCAGCGTTTCCGGAGGCTGGCAGGGGTAACCCATGTGGCAAAAACGACGTCGATGAGCGGGCCATTAACGGCTAAAAGATGTGGTCGTTTCCAGCCGTATTTTGGAAAACAGGGCGATAATTGGACATATTTTCCACGAGAACTGAAACGGAGGGTGTTACGGAGTTTGCCGTAAGAGGGCCAAAAACCAGACGGGGAATCCGGGTTCGTACAGGGCCTGTTCTCCCCCGGGAATCACATTCGGGAATTCCGGTCCTTCAGGGGGATGGAATACCGGCGGATAATCAGGGCCGGAAGGTTTTTCCCTGATACATGGACACCCCATCGTAACGTATAATAGTCATTACCGGTACAAATGCAGTAATCACATCCTCCCGAATCATCATGCTCACTGTTTTGTATGTCGATGACGAACGTGGCCTTCTGGATATGGGAAAGCTTTTTTTAGAGAGCCAGGGAGAGTTCCGCGTCGACATCGTCACGTCAGCATCTGCTGCGCTTCCGATGCTGAGTTCGGGGAACTACGATGCCATCATCTCGGATTACAAGATGCCCGAAATGGACGGCATCGATCTTTTAAAACGGGTACGGTCTTTGGGAAATATCATTCCGTTCATCCTCTTCACCGGTCGCGGGCGGGAAGAGATCGTGATCCAGGCACTCAACGAGGGGGCTGATTTCTATCTCCAGAAAGGCGGGGAACCGGTTGCATTGTTCACGGAACTTGCGCACAAGATCCGGTCCGCGGTAGTACGGAAGAAAGCAGAGATTGCGCTGCGGGAGAGTGAACGGGTCCAGGCAACCATGATCAGTAACCTGCCCGGGTTTGTGTACCGCTGTACTAACGACAGCAGCTGGACAATGAAATATATCAGCAGCGGGTGCCGGGAAATAACCGGCTACTCCCCCGATGAACTCCTGGAGAATAAAACACTCACGTATAACGATCTCGTGCATACGGATTTCCAAAAGCCCCTCTGGGACAACATACAGAACGCCCTGAGCCGGAGAGAACCCTTTAAAGAAGAGTATCCCCTCAGAACAAAAAACGGGGAGACCCGCTGGGTCTGGGAACAGGGACAGGGTATTTTTGCGGATGACGGGCACCTGCTGTTTCTTGAAGGGTTCATAACAGATATCACCGGGCGCAAGCAGATGGAGATGGCGCTCAAAGAGAGTGAAGAACGGTTACGCGATATCATTGAAAAAAATCCCCTGTCAATCCAGATCGTGGATAAGGAGGGGTTCACATTAAAAGTCAATCATGCCCACACCCGGCTTTTTGGTTCGGTTCCCCCGCCGGAGTTTTCCATTTTTGTTGATCTTGTGAAGAAACAACCCGGACTTGAGAGCCTGATCGCACGGGTGAAAAACGGCGAACTGGTGATGATGCCGGATATCAGGTTCAATGCGCATGACACGTATCCGGATTACCCGGATGTTCCCGTCTGGGTGCGTGCGATCATTTTTCCGTTAAAAGACAAGTCCGGCAGACCGGAACGGTTTGTCCTGATGCATGAAAACATCACCGAACAAAAAGAGGCCAAAGAGCGCTTATCGGAGATCAACCGCACGTTTCTGACATTCGGTCCTGATCCCCTGGAAAATATCACGATCCTGACCGGACTGGCCGGCAGGATGCTCAAGGGATCCTGTGCACTCTATAACCGGCTGGAAGGGGGCATGCTCTGTTCGCTCGGGATGTGGAACACTCCTTCGGATTTTGCTCCCTCCGACACGCCGGATGGACACATCTGTACTGATATCATCCAGAACGGCAGCGCTTCTCCAACCATTATTCCCAATCTTCTGGAATCCGCCTATGCTGATACGGACCCGAATGTGAGGCGCTACCAGCTCAGGACCTACGTGGGTATCCCGGTAAAAATCGGGGACCGGTTCCTCGGGTCACTCTGTGTAGTGTACCAGGATACCGTCTCCCCCGCCCAGCAGGATCTCGAGATTCTCGCAGTCGTTGCAAAAGCGATTGCAATCGAGGATGAACGGAGAACCGCCGGGCTGGCACAGATTAAGCGGGCGGCATTTCTGGAAGCCCAGGCTGAAGCCTCTCCGGACGGAATGCTTGTTGTCAATGAAAAGAACGAGCGGATCCTCATCAACCAGAGGCTTATAGGCATGTGGGAAATTCCGGACACCATTTTACAGGATTCCAATGACGAAGCACTCCTGCAATACGTGGCCTTAAGAGCAACGTCCCCGGACCAGTTTATCAGAAACGTGAGGGATCTCAATAGTCATCCGGAAGAATCCGATCAGGCCATTGTTGAGTTTTCGAGCGGAAAAGTGTATGACCGCTATTCAGCCCCGGTCATTGACCGCACCGGGCAGTACCATGGGAGGATCTGGACATTCCGGGATATCACGGAACGCAGGAGGGCGGAAGAAGCACTCCGTCTGGCAAACAAGAAACTCACCCTCCTCTCCGGTATCACCCGGCACGATATCAAAAACCAGCTCACCGTGCTGCTGGGGTACCTCGCGATACTTAAGAAGAAGCAGCCGGCGACCGCTCAAAGTGAGTTTTTCATAAAGGCAGCAGAAGCTGCACAGCGCATCGCATCCATGATCCAGTTCACACGAGAATATGAAAACATCGGGATCAATGCCCCGGTCTGGCAGGACGTCCGCTCGCTGGTAGACACGGCGGCAAAGGAGGCGCCGCTCGGGCAGGTAGTGATAGAAAACGATCTCCCTTCCGGTGCAGAAGTGTTCGCCGACCCGCTGGTTGTGAGAGTCATGTACGCCCTGATGGAGAACGCGGTGCGATATGGCGGGAAGATCTCAACCATCCGGTTCTCTGTGCAGGAATCCGGCAACGATCATCTCATCGTGTGCGAGGATGACGGAATCGGCGTTCCGGCAGAGGAAAAAGAGCTGATCTTCGAGCGGGGATTCGGGAAGAACACCGGGCTGGGCCTGGCTCTTTCGCGGGAGATCCTTTCCATTACCGAAATCACGATAGCCGAGACCGGAGAACCCGGAAAAGGGGCACGGTTCGAGATGACGGTGCCAAAGGGGGCATGCCGGTTTACCGATAAAAATAAGGAGTGAAATCACACGGGTCCGGTACATCCCCCCCCCATCGCGGTAATCATCCCGACACTCTGCTGAGCGGGTGCCCTGTCCACCCCCTGCACCTGCCCCTCCATTCCCACAAACACGGTCCGGAACACGATCCTGATATGCTCCTTCTTTCAAAACGCATTGATCGCTGCTACGCGAGAAACCAGACCTGGGCCCCGGGACTAAAAAAACGTGCCGCACCATCGTGCGAAGGTAATGAACTGGGAAATGGGGAAGAGATACTGCAAAAAATCCCTGGTGGACCTCCAGGGGGAGAACAGAGATTCCCTCTTAAACCCTCAGTAATTATATCAGAATACGGCGTATATTTTCACCAGTAATCCTTTCAGGGATTGTGTGGAGTTCTGGAGATATGGTAAAGATCCTTGTCATTGATGACTCATCCTTCCAGCGGAAGATCATCAGTTCGATCCTCAAAGAAGAGGGCTATGAACTACTAACCGCGGAAAACGGCAACGATGGGATAGAATGTATCAGCACGGCAGCCCCCGATCTCATCATCAGCGATCTCCTTATGCCGGAATTCGATGGTTTTTACCTTCTCGAAAAGCTGAAAGAGAATACGGTTGCCATCCCGATCCTTATCCTCACTTCCGATATCCAGAAGCCCACCCGGGAAAAATGTTACCAGATGGGGGCACGGGGACTGATAAACAAGCCGGTGAACAAGGATACCCTCCTGCCCGCAGTGAAAAAAATTCTCGCTGGAGATCGAGTGTAATGGAACTCGATGCAGACGCGGTGGATGCAATACGCGAACTTATCAATATTGGCGTAGGCCGGGCCGCCGGGATGCTCAACGAGATTACGCAATGCCCCATCACCCTCAAGGTTCCCTCAATCAGTATCGAAAGCATGGAGAAACTTACCCGTATCCTTGATGAGAACGTTCCCCCCCTTTCAACCATCTCGCTCCACTTCAAGGGCACGATGAGTGGTGTTGCGGCTCTCGTTTTTCCGCAGGAAAGTGCTGCGCTGCTCGTTACCCTCATGACCCAGGAGGATAAGGATGCCCAGGATCTTGACGTCATGCGCATAGAGACTCTCAAGGAAGTTGGAAATATCATCATCAATGCCGTTATGGGGTCGATCGCAAACGTACTCGACCAGCACCTGAATTATTCTCTCCCCAGGTACCAGGAAATCAGGATATCTGCCCTTGCCCAATCCTTAAAAGAATCTGCGGATAACCGCGTTGTGCTTGCCAATGCCCACTTCCATCTTGAAGGCACCACCATAAGCGGAAATATCCTGCTCATCCTTGAGATCGGTTCAATGGATGCGCTTCTTGAAGGAATTGAGAGAATGACTTCCCGGGATTAGGTACATGCCCCAACAAGAGATCCCTGTTACGGACTGGTCGGAGTATGACATGCTGCCGGTCGGCATCATCATCATCCGCAGGGATTATTCTATTCTGTTCTGGAATAACTGCATCGCAGACTGGAGCGATATCTCAGCGGATGAGATGTCCGGTACAAACCTTCTGGAGCGGTTTCCTGATCTGAACAGGAATGTTATCAGGGGACGGATTGATATCGTCTTTAGCGGCGGCCCGGCTGCGATCTTCTCCCCGCAGTTCCACCCCCACATCATCCCGGCGATCCATCCGAACGGGGGAAAACGGTTCCAGAGCACAACGGTCGTCCCGCACCGGTCCGGTGCAGAACTCAATGCAATGATCGTCATTGAAGACGTAACCGACATTTACCGGCAGACCCGTGAGTACCGGGATCTGAAAAATAGTGCCGAGAACGAGCTTGCAAAGCGCAAGTGCGCTGAGGAAGACCTCCGTAAGAGTGAGGAGAAGTACCGGACCCTGGTCGAGAACGCCAACAGCATCATCCTGAAAGTGGATAAAACAGGGAATATTACCTTTTTTAATGAATTCGCCCAGCGTTTTTTCGGGTATACCAGCGACGAAATTATCGGTAAACCCGCGATAGGGACCATTGTCCCGGTCGTAGAATCAGAATCCGGGCGTGATCTCCAGCTCATGGTTGACGAGATTGTCCGCCATCCCCTGAACAATACATTCAACGAGAATGAAAACATCACCCGTGACGGGAAACGGGTCTGGGTACGGTGGCAGAACAAAGCCCTCACGGATGAAAACGGACAGTATTCGGGTCTGCTCAGTATCGGTACCGATAGTACGGCACGCAGGCAGGCTGAGGCGGCGTTACAAAAGGCTCACGACGAGCTGGAGATACGGGTACGGGAACGGACAGCAGATCTCCACGAGAGCGAGGAGAGACTCAAGTTAAAACTGGACTCGATTTTAATGCCCGGTACGGATATCAGTGACCTGGAACTCATCAACATCCTGGATATCCCGGCAATCCAGTCCCTGATGGATGATTTTTCCAAACTGACCGGCATGGGGACGGCAATTGTTGATCTGAAAGGGAACGTGATTGAATCGTCCGGCTGGACGGATATCTGTAAAAAATTCCACCGTGTCAACGAACGATCAGCCCGGATCTGTAAGGAAAGTGATCTCTTTTTCGCCCGGAACCTGATACCCGGCCAGTATGTCGCATACAAGTGCCGGAACAACTTGTGGGACGTGGTGACACCGCTCGTTATCGGCGACAAGCATGTTGGCAATATTTACACGGGACAGTTCTTCTATGAGGATGAGATCATTGATGATTCTGTCTTTTCTGCCCAGGCTGAAGAGTTCGGGTTTGACCGGGAAAACTATATGGCGGCCCTGCGCACGGTCCCCCGTTTCAGCCACGAGCAGATTAATCACCTGATGAATTACATGGTAAAGTTTTCCGGTATCATCTCCCGGCTCAGTTACAGCAACTTAAAACTCGCACGATCCATGGCTGAACAGAAACGGGTACAGGAAGAACTCCGGACGTTATACGATGAACTCGAGAAGCGGGTAATTGAACGAACAGCCGAACTCAGCCAGGCACAGGCGGCCTATAAACAGGCAAACAAAAAACTCAACCTCCTCTCAAGCATTACCCGGCACGATATCAATAATCAGCTCATGGCACTCAATGCCTATATCATGCTCAGTGAGGAGGCAGTGGAAAACCCGGTTGAACTAAAAGAGTTCATTGCCAAAGAACAGAGAATTGCCGATACCATGGCTCATCAGATCCATTTCACCAAGGATTACGAGGAGATGGGGGTGCATGCCCCTGCATGGCAGAATGTGAAGGCTGTATTGGAAAAAGTAAAAGCCCGGCTCACGCTGCGGAATATCCGCGTTGACGCGGAGGATCCAAATCTGGAACTGTTTGCCGATCCGCTGCTGGAAAAAGTATTCTACAATCTTACCGATAATGCCCTCCGGTATGGCGGGGAAAAGATGACGTTCATTCGTGTTATGACCCGAAAAGACAATGGGGAGCTCATCATCGCGGTGGAAGATGATGGCAATGGCATCAGCACGGAGGATAAAGCGCAGCTCTTTACAAAAGGGTTTGGCAAACATACCGGTCTTGGCCTCTTCCTCTCCCGCGAGATCCTGTCTCTTACGGGTATCACCATCACCGAGAACGGGGAGCCGGGCAGGGGGGCACGGTTCGAGATGGTAGTGCCGGAGGGAACATACCGGTTTACCGGGAAAAATAAGGTAAAAATCACCCCTCCGCCGTATATCAACCCGCCATCCCCGGAATAATCCCGGCTGTCTGCTGAGCGGTCCTCTTCCCCCATATCCGAAGACAGACCCGCAATGTTTACTATTTTTCTCCGGATATATGACCCCCGTATCCACATTCTGTGGGCGTTTTTAGGCCCGGTTGGAGTAAATCACGTGGCGAAAACAACCCCGGTTGCAGGGCCGGTAACTGCCAAAAGACGAGGTCGTTTCCAGGCGTATTTTGGCAAACGGGGCCATATTCCAGCAGATTTTCCACAGGAAGCAAAAAGAAACGTTTTACGGGGTTTTCCGTCAGGGGCCCGGATACAAAAAAATTAAACGGAGCCCGAAACAGGCGTATTTAATCCCGTCCCCGCTCCCCATGCTGCACGGGTTTTCCGGAGTCCGCGTCCTGAGAATAACAGGAGGAAGAACCATGAGTATATTATCCCCGTAGATCAATACGGAATATCAGTCCGATGTGATCCATGTACCGCATCCTCTATGTAGACGACGAACCGGCCCTGCTCGATATCGGTAAACTCTATCTGGAAGAGTCCGGGGATTTTATCGTATCAACTGCACTGAGCGCACCTGACGGCATCCGGTTACTCGGCGAAGATTCTTTTGATGCCGTTGTTTCCGATTACCAGATGCCGGGAATGAACGGCATCACCTTCCTCAAAGAAGTCCGGTCACGATTCAGCACCCTTCCCTTCATTCTCTTCACGGGACGGGGAAGAGAGCAAGTGGTCATCGAGGCCATCAACAACGGGGCGGATTTTTATCTCCAGAAAGGCGGGGATCCCGGGGCCCAGTTTGCCGAGCTCTCGCACAAGATCCGGATCGCCGTTGAGCATCGCACAACGGATGCCGCACTGAAAAAGAGCCAGGAGAATTACCGCCGCATTGTAGAAACCTCCCTTGAGGGCATCTGGGCAATGGACGAGCATTTTGTCACCACCTATGTCAATGAACAGATGGCGGAGATGCTGGGAATTGCAGCGGATGAATGTATCGGCAGATCGATCCAGTCCTTCTTTACCGATGAGGAACGTTCCGACCAGCAGATCCGGCTCGAAGAGCGGACGAAAGGGCTGCCGGGCAGGTACGACCGCCGGTTCGTGAGAGCGGACGGAAGTATCCGGACCATGAGCGTGTCAGCAACTCCCATCCTCGGCCCGGACGGTTCGTTCAAGGGCTCCTTTGCAATGCTGACCGACATCACCGACCGGAAACGTGCCGAAGAGGAGCTGGCAAAGAAAAACGAGGAACTCTTTGCCTCGTACGAGCAGTTGTCGGCTGCTGAAGAGGAACTCCGGGCCAACCTGGATGTCCTGACAGAGCAGGACCTGGCACTGCGGGATTCGATGCGGGAACTTGAGGACATCATTGAGTTTCTCCCGGATGCAACGTTTGCCATCAATAAAAACGGCGTGGTGATAGCCTGGAACCATGCCATGGAAGTCCTGACAGGCGTTCTGCAGGCCGACATGCTCGATAAGGGGAATTATGAGTACTCGCTTCCGCTGTACAGGGAACGCCGGCCGATCCTCATCGATCTCGTCCTCCGTTACGACGAGACCGCTGCGGAACAATACCCGGGAATCAGGAAAGATGGCAACCGGCTTACCGCAGAACGGTTCATCCCGCATCTTCATGACGGCAGGGGAGGTTATCTCTGGTTTACTTCATCTCCTCTCTACGATGCGCAGGGAACGATCACCGGCGCCATCGAATCCATCCGGGAGATAACAGAGCATAAAGAACGGGAATGTGCGCTGAACCAGAGAAACGAGGAGCTCAGCGCAGCCTTTGAAGAGATCACCTCAACCGAAGAGGAACTGCGCGGGCAGGTGGAAGAGATTGCTGCAGCCCACCAGGATCTCATACAAAGTGAGGAAAAATACCGAACACTTGCCGAACAGGTGAACGATGGTATCTATATCTACCAGGGAGACCACTTCGTCTTTTCCAACAGCAAAGTCAGCGAGATCACGGGGTACTCAAAGGAGGAGCTCCAGACAATGAAGTTTATGGACCTGGTCCACCCGGAGGACCGGCAGCGGGTTGAGGATATTGCCGTGCAACGGAGGCGGGGAGAAAACGCCCCGGACCAGTATGAGTGCCGCATTATCCGTAAAAACGGGATGATCCGGCATGTGGAACTCACCGTGTCCACCATCCAGTACAAGGGGGGAGTTGCCGCTCTCGGATCTGCCCGGGACATTACGGAACGCAAACTGGCAGAGGAGGCCTTCCTCGAA
This sequence comes from Methanoregula sp., assembly GCF_041645475.1. Lineage (GTDB taxonomy): Archaea > Halobacteriota > Methanomicrobia > Methanomicrobiales > Methanospirillaceae > Methanoregula. Next base: position 53,509 of record NZ_JBAZQA010000015.1, read on the forward strand.
TCGGAGCGCCGGATGAGCGCGATCATTGATTTCCTGCCCGACCCTACCTTTGCCATTGATACGGAAGGAAAAGTGATTGCCTGGAACAAGGCCATTGCCAGTCTCTTACAAGTCGAGGCTCCTGAGATCCTGGGAAAAGGGAATTTTGAACATGCGTTCAGGATGTTCGGGCGCCGCCGCCCGATCCTCATCGATCTCATCATCCAGGGCGATGATGCGATCATGAAAAAACATTACCCGGATCTCCATAAGGAACGGGATATGTTCGCAGCAGAACTGGACATCTCCCGGCTCCGGGGAAGACGGACCGTGCTCTGGATCATTGCAACGCCGCTGTACAATACGAAAGGCGAGATAACGGGAGCAATCGAGTCCATGCGGGACATCACGGAACGAAAACAGGCCGAGGATGCACTCAGGCAGTCGAACCGGAAACTCAGTATCCTGTCCGGAATAACACGCCATGATCTGAAAAACCAGATCCACGCCTTAACCGCATACCTGGGATTCTCAAAAAAATATTTCAGTGATCCGGCAAAGATGGCAGAATTTGTTGAGAAGGAAGAGCAGGTTGCAAAGACCATGGAACGCCAGATAGCCTTTGGCAGGGAATACGAATCAATCGGTGTTAATTCTCCTGCATGGTACGATTGCCGCACGCTCATAGACTCAGCGATACACCAGGTTTTGCCGGGGCAGATTCTCGTGAAGAACGAGATCCCCAAAGGGGCAAAGGTTTTCGCCGATCCGCTGATTGCCCGGGTCTTTTTCAATCTGATCGACAATGCAATCCGGCACGGGGGAAAGATCACCACCCTTTGCTTCTCTGTTGAGGAGCACGCAGGGAAATCCGTTGTTGTGTGCGAAGATGACGGGGATGGTATTTACGCAGATGAGAAGGAGAAGATCTTCGATCAGGGCTATGGGAGAAATACCGGCCTCGGGCTCTTTCTTGCCCGCGAGATCCTTGAAATTACCGAAATCACGATTGCCGAGACCGGGGAACCGGGGAAGGGGGCACGGTTCGAGATTGCGGTGCCAAAAGGGGGATACCGGTTTGCGGACGTGGAATAAAACCTCTTTTCCGGGCCCCCGGAAAGAGGTTATTCGTATTCGTGTTCCGGTAGTGTTTCCCGATACCGGCCCGGACCCATCCGGCAATTGCCAGGGTTACGGCCCGGTGTTTCCTGCCCGATCGTAATGCACGCCTCTACAGGAGCAGCCGGCAGGCTTGCACTCCTGAATGCATTTTTTGACAGATTGATACCGGGTAGCTCTAAAAAAAGATCTTCCGTCCTTACCGGTTGCTTTTCGTCAGCTTCACCCGTTCGAGCGCAAGCGCGATCTGGCTCGCAAAGGCCGTGAGGATGCGTTCCTGTTCATGGTCGATGATACCGTCGGTCTCGGTTGGCTTCACGCCAAGGATCCCGATAGCCCCGGCCGAACTCATGAGGGGTATGTACCTGAGCCGGGATCCATGCAGAGTGTCGGTATCGTAACCCGCAACAGCACCATGCCGGAATGCCCAGGTAGCTACTGCGATATCATCGGCTGTCAGGGCAGGTCCTGTCCCCTGTGGACGAACGATAAGGTGATCATCTTCCGGTATGAGGACAACACTCTCCCATAAGAAAATCTCCCGGATATGCCGGGTGACTGCCGCAATGATGGAATCAGCATCCGCAGCAACAGCCAGATCCTGCGAGAGGGCATACAGGGTTCCGGTCTCCTGTTCACGGATCTGTGCTGCTTCGGCGTGTTCGTGTGCCCGTGCCACCAGGATGCTGATTAAGGCTCCTACAACAATCATCCCGGCAAACGTGATGAGGTACTCCGTATCAGACACCTGGAAACTCAGGTAGGGCGGGATAAAGAAGAAATCAAACGCCAGAACCCCGATGACTGCGGTAAAGACTGCCGGGCGCAGTCCTCGTTTCCATGCAATGAAAACAACACCAAGCATATAGAACATGGCGAGATTTACCGGGGAGATGAATGCATGGATCAGCCAGCCAACAGCTGTGATGATAGCAACAAGGACCACGCTCGCAACATAATCCTTCGGGGGTGTTGCCGGGAGCAATGGTTCCATCTCCGCAGATGACGGCGGCATAATTTCCTCGCTGCTGATGACATAGATATCGATGGTGCCGCTGTTGTGGATGAGCTGGTCCACAACAGAACCAAAGACGAATTCCTGCCAGCGGGGCCGGAGCGTCTTTCCTATGATGATCCGGGTAGCATTGTGCCTGCGGGCATACTCGATCGCCGTGTTTGCCACGTTGACCCCGAATACCGTAGCCGTTGTGGCACCTAAGGTTTCTGCAAGATGGAGCGTTTTTGATACCTGTTCTTTTCCCTTCTTCGAGAGGCGGTGATGGGAGGGTGTCTCGACATAGAGAGCACTCCAGGGGGCATTCATCCGATCCGCCTGCCTCCGGGTAGTACGGATCAGCCGTTCCGACAAGGGTCCCGGACCAATGCAGACCAGCAGGCTTTCTCCGGCAGCCCAGGGTCCCGGAATGGAGCGGGTCTGCATATAGGCAAGCATCTGGTTGTCGACCCGATCAGCTGCCCGGCGGAGGGCCAGTTCCCGCAGGGCATACAGGTTGCCTTCGTTGAAGAACTTCTCAAGAGCCCGGGCCGCCATCTCTGGAACATACACTTTTCCGTCGCGGAGCCTCTGGAGAAGTTCCGGCGGGGCCAGGTCCACCAGTTCGATCTCGGCTGCCTCGTCGATAACCCTATCCGGGATCGTCTCCTGGATAATGATGCCCGTGATCTGGGCAACAACGTCGTTGAGGCTCTCGATATGCTGGACATTTAATGTTGTGTACACATCAATACCGGAATCGAGCAGTTCCTCGACATCCAAGTAGCGCTTCAGGTGGCGCGAACCGGGTGCATTCGTGTGCGCCAGTTCGTCGACAAGCACGAGTTGCGGGCGGACCGCGAGGATCCGGTCGAGATCCATTTCCGGAAGGGTAACGTTCCGGTATTCGATCATTTTCCTTGGAATGATCTCAAGCCCCTCGACCAGTGCTTCGGTCTCAAACCGCTCGTGGGTTTCAACGTACCCGATCCGGACATCAATCCCGTCGTGCTTTCGCAGGTGGGCCGCATGGAGCATCTCGTACGTTTTTCCCACGCCAGCAATATAGCCTAAAAAGATCTTGAGCTTGCCCCGCGTTCTCTGTCGCTCTTCGCTTTGTATATGCGCAAGCAGCGTATCGGGATCCGGGCGACACTGGGGAGGAGTGGCCATGAGTTTTACACACCTGTGAGAACGAGTAGAATATCAATCAGTTTTATTCCGATGAACGGAGCGATAAGCCCTCCGATCCCGTAGAGGAGGATGTTATTGCGAAGCGCCTCTTCTGCGGACATGGCACGGTACCCGACCCCGCGAAGCGCGAGGGGTATTAACAGAACGATGATAATCGCATTGAAGATCACGGCTGACAGGATCCCGTGGTGAAGCCCGAGGACATTAAGGGCACCAAGTGCCGGATAGGTTGAAGCAAATGCAATCGGGATGATCGCGAAGTATTTTGCAATATCGTTTGCAATCGAGAAGGTGGTAAGAGCTCCCCGGGTCATGAGCAGTTGTTTGCCGATCTCGACAATCTCGATCAGTTTTGTCGGGTTGGAATCGAGATCGATCATGTTTGCAGCTTCCCGGGCCGGCTGGGTGCCGGTGTTCATAGCCACGGCGACATCCGCCTGTGCGAGGGCGGGCGCGTCATTGGTGCCGTCGCCGGTCATGGCTACCATTCTTCCCCCGGTCTGGTACTCCCGGATAAGTTTCAGTTTGCTCTCCGGTGTAGCTTCTGCAAGAAAATCATCCACTCCCGCCTCAGCAGCGATCGTTGCGGCAGTGAGCCGGTTGTCACCGGTTATCATGACCGTCCTGATACCCATCTTCCGCAACTGGGCAAAGCGCTCCTTGATCCCGCCTTTTACAATATCCTTTAAGTAGATGACACCGAGGGCTTTGCCGTTTTTCGTAACAACCAGCGGAGTTCCACCGGCCCGGGCGATGTCGTCAACTGCCTGCCTGAGCTGCTCCGAGATCTCGGATTTGCCGCATGCGAGGATGTGGGCAAACACGGCATCTGCGGCACCTTTCCTTATCTGGTTGTTGCCAACGGTGACACCGCTCATCCGGGTCTGGCTGGTGAACGGGATGAACTGCATCTCTGCCGTTGATTCGGTTGCTCCTACGGTCCTGCCACGGAGCCCGTATTTTTCTTTTGCCAGCACAACGATGCTGCGACCTTCCGGGGTCTCATCGGCAAGGGATGCGAGCTGTGCCGTCTCGGCAAGTTCCATGATCCCGGTCCCGTCAACCGGGATCAGCTCGACGGCCTGCCGGTTGCCGAGCGTAATCGTGCCGGTCTTATCCAACAGGAGGACATCAACGTCCCCCGCCGCTTCGATGGCACGGCCCGAGGTGGTTATGACATTGCGCTGGATCAGCCGGTCCATGCCGGCGATGCCGATCGCACTGAGGAGTCCCCCGATGGTTGTTGGTGCGAGACAGACAAAGAGGGCGACAAGCACGGTAATGGTGACGGTCGTGCCGACACCTGCCATTTCCACACTGTATCGCGAGAACGCATAGAGTGCAGCGGAAACCACTACGAAAACTGCGGTCAGGCCAAGCAGGAGAATGTTAAGCGCAATCTCGTTTGGGGTCTTCTGCCGTTTCGCTCCTTCGATGAGACCTATCATGTGGTCGAGGAACCCTTCGCCGGGATTCGCGCTGACCCGGATGATGAGCCAGTCGGAGAGAATGGTAGTCCCGCCGGTGACTGCGCTCCGGTCGCCTCCGGACTCCCGGATGACCGGTGCGCTTTCCCCGGTAATGGCGCTCTCATTCACTGAGGCAACACCATCGATCACTTCGCCGTCAACCGGGATCGTGTCCCCGGACTTGACATAGATGAGATCGTTCTTGTGCAGCGTTGATGAGGATATCACCGAGACGTACTTCTCATCGGGTTCCCTGCCCCGTACGAGGGTGTAATCCGGATTGAGTTTTTTTGCCTCGGTATCGCGTCGCATCTTCCGCAGCGAATCGGCCTGCGCCTTCCCCCTGCCCTCGGCAAGGGCTTCTGCAAAGTTGGCAAAGAGCACCGTGAACCAGAGCCATGCCGAGATGGCACCGATGAATCCGGATGGTGCTTCACCCTGCCCGGTAAGCGCCTGAAGCCAGAGAAGCGTGGTTACCACGCTGCCGATCTCGACCGTAAACATGACCGGGTTCCGGATCATGGTCCGGGGATCAAGTTTGACGAAGGCATCGAAAACCGCCCGCTGGTAGAGGCCCGGAATTGCCGTGGAGTTTCGGGTTTGTCCGGGTTCAGACATGGATCATCCCTCCCGCGACCATATTCATGTATTCGGCGATGGGCCCAAGTGAGAGGGCCGGCAGGAAACTCAGCGCCCCTATGATGATTATCACAACTACAAGCCAGATGATGAACAGCGGGCGGTGATCCCGCAGGGTACCTTCGCTCGCCGGCACGATCTTCTTAACAACGAGCGACCCGGCAAGCGCGAGTGTCAGTATTGCCACGGCATATCGCCCGACAAACATCGCACATGCCGTTGCAAGGTTATAGAACAGGCTGTTTGCCGATAGTCCTGCAAAGGCGCTGCCGTTATTCTGAGATGCGGATGTGAAGGCGTACAGGATCTCGGAGAAACCGTGCGGTCCCGGGTTGAACACACCTGCCCTCCCGACATCGGTCATGAGCGCAAGGGCCGTCAGGGTTAAGATGAGGAAGATTGGGATCAGGATGATGATCGTTGCGATCTTCATCTCGTTCTGTTCGATCTTCTTTCCATAGAGTTCCGGGGTCCGGCCTACCATCAGGCCGGCAATGAACATGGCGAGGATGACAAAGACCAGCATACCGTAAAGCCCGGAACCCACGCCGCCATAGACAACTTCCCCAAGCTGCATATCGAACATCTGGACAAAGCCGGCAAGCGGCATGAACGAATCATGCATCGAGTTGACGGCCCCGGTGGATGTCACGGTGGTAACGACCGAGAACCATGCCGAGGGGACAATTCCGAACCGCACTTCTTTTCCTTCCATGTTCCCACCCGGCTGGGAAAAGCCGGGGGTCTGGTCGATGCCCATTGCATTGAATGCCGGGTTCCCGTTCAGCTCGGACCAGATGGCAATGCCGGCAAGCGGCAGGAAGATAATGGTCATTGCCATTAAGAGGGCGATGCCTTTGCGTCCCGAGCCAATCATTTTCCCAAACGTGTAGCAGAGTGCTGCCGGGATGAAGAGGATTGCGAGATTTTCAAGGAAGTTTGAGAACGGCGTGGGATTCTCAAGCGGGTGGGCGGAATTGGTATTGTAGAATCCTCCTCCGTTCGTACCCAGGTGCTTGATCGCGACCTGGGACGCAACGGGCCCGAGGGGAATGGTCTGCGTGGTGACCAGCACGCCGTTGCCATCCTTTACCGGATCGAGGAGCGGGACCGTGAGCGGCCCGTTGAAGGTCTGGGGAACTCCCTGCGACACCAGCACAAGCGAGATGACGAGGCAGATGGGCAGCAGGATCATAACACTCCTGATGAGGAGAACCCAGAAGTTGCCGATGGTAGAAACCGACCGGCGGGAAAATGCGAGGATGAGTGCGAGCAGCACGGTCATGCCCAGTGCTGCTGACAGGAAGTTCTGGACGGCGAGGCCTGCCATCTGGGTGAAGTAACTGACCGTGACTTCCGGCACATAAGCCTGCCAGTTGGTGTTGGTGGCAAAACTTACTGCGGTATTGAGGGCAAGGTCCCAGGGCACGGCCCCAAGACCGGCAGGATTGAGTGGGAGGAACTGCTGGACGAGCTGGAGGAAAAAGACGAACAGGATGCATGGAATGGAAAAGACCAGGAGGGATACGGCAAACTGTTTCCAGTCCATCTCCTCGCTTGCGTTTATCCCGCCCAGTGCAAGGAACCTCTGTTCGATCCGGTCAATGACGGGAGACAGGAAACCGGGTTTGCCGGTATATACCTTGACCATCCAGGCTCCAAGGGGAACAACCAGGAATGCGATAATGACAATGAAGATAATGAGCGAGAGCCAGTCAAATAATCTCAGGCCAAAAACGAACGGCTGGTTGTTCTGCTGTGCAGGACTTTGTTGTGGCGCTGAAATGCGACCGGCACTGAGATCATCGAGTGCAAGATTCAGCGAGAGGACGTTGACGCGGGGTTCTCCGAAAATGCCGAACTGGCGGGGTTCGGTCTGCTGTGCAACGAGTGCCTGGAGGTCGTTCTCGTTCAGGTTCCGTTCCCGGGCAATGCGGGGAACCTGGTACAGGGCGGCAGCGATACTGATATCCGGATCGAGACCGCTTCCCGATGCGGTAACCAGATCAACGGGAATCAGTTGGGAATTTGTCGGATCGGCTGCATGGAGAGCATCAACCCGGGCTTTCACTGCGTCCGTGAGAGCGGGATTGTTCGGCCCGAGGTTCGATCCCGACGAGGCACCGGCGTTATTGGGTACGGGTGAGGTTGCAGAAGGGCGGCCCCAGAAATAGTTTTTCGAGGTAAAGGGCTGGCCAACCAGTGCCGAACCAACAACCTTCCCGTTATGTTCGAGTACATTCCCATTCGACTGGACCGGGAAAATTACCTGGGCGACACCTGTTACAACCAGCGGGTAGACAATCCCCAGCAAAAGCGTGAGTACAAAAAAGAGTACAACCGCTGGTTTGATCTGTTTCCTAATCATTTCCTGAACCGGCTCGGTAGTCATGATGAGATCGCCTCATGCATGTCTCGAGGCTGATTTTCATAGCCTGCGGGTTTGCCTGTACGACCGTTCAAAAGTGATAGTATAAAATCATGTCAGCAGTGTGACGACCGTGATGTTCACTAAAAAAATCTTTTTGTACAGAGTACCGGACAATTATTGCATCAGCGCCTCCGCCGTTCGTGTGAAGATACTGGTCCTCGCAGGGGGATTCTTTCTCCCGGGTGTGCGCCACCGAATCCACGAGCGTTCCGGTAGTGAACATGGGGGGATTATAAAAAAATCCCGGTGTCAGTCCTCCGGTACAGATTATGATAACCGGCCCTGGATTATCATTTTCTCATAGCAATCCGCCGGCAGGAGAATTATTCTTTCCAGACCTCCACCATGGATTGATCCCCGTGATATCCGATGAACTCCGAAAGCATGGAAAGATCGGTCTTTCTCTTTTTCGGTTTTGCATCGAAGGGGTTGTTGAAGTACAGGAATTCATCATCGATCCCGCTCACTACGATCCAGTGAGGGCAGTCTTCGTTGCAGTAAAACAGGGAATTTGTCACGATCAGCGGGACATGGTTGTGGTGGAGGGACCGGGAGATGGTTTTATCGGTGAGGGTTTCCTGCGTTTCCCGGACGCCCAGATTCCTGCACCGGGTTCTTCTCTCGGAAAAAAGGTTCTCCAGCATCTGCGTCTCCGAATCGTTCAACAATGGAACAATCCAGTCCGGAAAATCTATTCCGCCGGTATTGCTGGTAACTCTCGCAGAAAAGCCCCGCGTCGCCGCAGAATACGCAAGCCCGTACCGGCTCGTTCCGCATACGGCTCCGAGAGTTGCCTCCCGCCAGATCTCGATCTCCAGATCCTTTCCCGGGCGCAGGTTTTTGTCCAGGTATTTCATTGCCATGATCAGGGAAGCCGGCCCGCAGGTAAAGTCGTAATGCTGCCGGTAAAAGGGAATATCCAGATGAATTGCGGCCCCGCGTTCAGCGTGCATATTTCCGTCCCCGTCTTTCTTTCGGATTGGTTGCTGGCAATAAAAAAAGGTTAGTGCCCCTTAAAATACTCTCTTTAATATATGACCCCCGTATCCCCGTTCTGTTGGCAGTTCCGGGTGCCGGATGGGGGAAATTACGGGTAAAAATGGCATCGAACCCATGCAAGGTAAAGGCCATTCTGCGAGGTGCATTTCAGCCGCATTTTGGCAATCCGTACGATATTTGGGCGTATTTTCCACGCGAACCGAAACGGGACGTTTTACGGGGTTTTCGCAGGGGGAGGAAAAGAGGAAAATGAGAAAAGGAGCCCGTACAGGGCTTTTTTCACATCAGGATTCATGCTCTCGGATCACCGTTATTTACCCGTCAGGGATAACGTGCCGGACCTGGAGCGGGGTATCCGGTTGTCTCCGGTTTCCTTAATCCCGCACCTTCAGATCTTGCGGTACGCGGCCTTCACCCGTCTGGGAAATAACTGCCGCGAGGCTCCTCATTTCCTGCATGAAATCCGACCCGGTCGAAAGGAGCGGGCAAACTTCGGGTTCAGCAGCAATCACCCCGGTATCGAAGGCGAGCATCATCAGCCGGGAAAATGCAGCGGGATCTCCTGCCCGATCACGTGCCTTGTCCCACTCTTCCGGGGAGCTGACACGGTTCACGACAAGAATGATCTCGTTAATTCCCAGCTGCCGTGCAAGGGTCGCGGATTCCCGTGCAACGGAAAGGGCATTGTACGAGGGATCCGCAACAACAACCGCACAGGTAAATCCATCAGCTACCGCTCTCCCGAAATGCTCAGGACCGGCCGGCGTATCCAGAAGAATCACTTCATCCGTGAGACGCGGCAGGTGACGGAGGATTGCGGCAAGCAGGGTGTACTCGGGGCAGAGACAACCGGCACCGGCTTTCCGGATCCCGCCCATTACGAGCAGCCGCAGGTTTTCAGTAACCGGCACCGAAAACCGGTCCACGACATCGCTCACATCGGGATTGAGTGTGATCATTCCCCCCGGTGACAGTTCCGGCCCGGCACCGGTCTTCTCGCGGAGGTATTCCCCACATTGGGAAACGGGAATGATCTGCTCTGCTGCCTGCGGTTGGATGCCCAGGGTTACCGCGAGGTTCTGCTGAGGATCGCCATCTATGGCAAGTACCCGTAATCCCTGCTGCGCAAACAGGTGCGCGAGGAGGGCGGCAATCGTGGTCTTGCCGACCCCGCCTTTACCGGTGATTACGATGCGCATCCCCTCTCTTTCCCCCGTGGGGAAATTCTCCCTGCCCGCTACCGGAGTGCCGCGAGGCATTCCCAACCCGCTCATATCCCAAGCCCGGTCCGCTTGAGTTCAATATGATCCGAGATGAGCACCGCCGCTTTTGCCGGATCGGGCTCAACTGCAAAACTCGCTTTCACTGCGTCCTTGAGTCCCTCAGTGAGGAGCGAGACGGTTGCAGGACTTCCCGCTATGTGGGGCATTACGCCAAGCACCGTGTAGACCCCGGACGCAACGAAGTACGCCCCTATGGAAACCGCTTTCTGCGAGTACCATTCGGGCGCAGCACCGGCAATAGGCAGTTTGTGGATAGGGACATTGAGCGCGTTTGCGATTTCTGCCGCGAGCACAAGGATACGGGAGTTGTCAACACACGAGCCCATGTGGAGCACCGGCGGTATCTTGAGCGATTCACAGACGCCCCTGAGGTCATCACCTGCATGCGAGGCCGCTTCGGGCCGGAGGAGACCGGCTTTTCCCGATGCGATTGCAGCGCAGCCGGTCTCGACACAGAGAATATTTCTTTTGATGAGTTCCTTTGCCAGTACCACGTGCCCGAAGTCATGTTTCACATGCGGGTTGTTGCACCCGACAATTCCAACCGCCCCACGGATCTTCCCGGCAACGATAAGATCGATGAGCGGCTTGAATGAGCCGCCAAGTGCATTCTTGATAGCCTCGGTAGAGAAACCCGCCATGACCGGGACAGGCTCTCCCGGTATAAGGACCCGCTGGGGATTCCGGTTTTTGAAGTTCTCGACTGCCATGCGCATGATTGCCTTTGCCGTGAGATAGGCATTCTCTGCGTGGAAGTCGAAGAAGAACGACCCCGGGATCGTGGCTTTCGAGCTTGTGGAGATGATCTGCGTATGATAACAACTCGCGGTCCGGGGAAGCGAGGGGAAGATGCACTGGTAGTCCACGACCATTGCTTCAAGAGCGCCGGTTGCGATGATCAGCTCCTGGTTGAGATGGTTGCCGGTCATCGGGATTCCCTTTCTCATGAGGAGTTCATTACCGGTACAGCACATCCCTACAAGGTTGATTCCTTTTGCACCGTACTTCAGTGCAAGTGCCGTGAGCTCAGGATCATCGGCAGCCCTCACCATCACTTCGGAGAGCACCGGGTTGTGGCCGTGCACGGAGATGTTCACGTGATCCGATTTGAGTACTGCGAGGTTCATCTTCGAACTGGAAATCGTGGGGGTACCAAACAGTATATCGGAGACTTCTGTCCCGATCATCGAACCGCCCCAGCCATCAGAAAGCGAAGTGCGCAGCCCCTGGATCAGCATATTGACATAATCGGCACCAACTCCCATCTGGACGCGGTGCATCGAGTCCACAACTTCCCGGTCAATCCCCCGGGGAGAGATGCCAAGGGTATCCCAGATCTCCCGGGTCCCTTTCGGGGCACGGTTGAGGAACTGGAGCGTGTTCTTCCGCATGCCGTACTCGTCGAGCATGGCGCCGGCCAGTTCCGCTGCGAGCTGTTCCGGTGTCTTACCGTCTGTTTTTATACCATATTCCGTGCAGATCCTCAGGAGTTTTTCCTTATCGGCAATTTCATAATCTTTGGTTTTGCCGGTACCAAGAAGATACAGTGTCTCGGCAATATCGCGGCCATGATCCGAGTGGGCTGCGGCTCCGGTTGCGATCATGTCCAGCAGGTTCCGGGAAACGATTAAGTCTGCATCGGCACCGCAGACGCCCCGGATGCGATGGGGCGGGATGATCCGGCAGGGCCCCATGGTGCACCGCGAACAGGATGTGCCGGCTTCGCAGTGTTTACAGGGTGGCTGCTGCATCTCGAACCGGTCCCAGACCGTCTCAATGCCCTCCCGCATCATCAGGTCAAGAACGGGTTTTGCGTTCTCATCGGTGGTCCGTTCATGTTTCTTTTGCTCGATCAATGCCGGGTTCAGGAGGGACATTCTCGCCCTGTCGAGCTCGCAGACATCGAGCTTCTCCCGGATCAGCTGGGGTTTTGGTTCCTCTGCCATCTCACTCACCATGATTCTGGATATCTTGTAATCCTGTTTTCGGTGTATATAACACCACGTCTCGTACCAGATTACTCGGCCTGTAACCGTATTTCTTTAAAAAATTGTGATTCAGCAAAACTCTTGTATATCCCAGGAAAAAGAAGGGTGAACCGAAACGGGACGTTTTACGCGGTTTTCCGGCAGGAGCCCGATTATGAAATGGGGAAACGGAGCCCGTATATGACGTATTTTATCCGGGGACAATGAACCTCATCTTGTATAACAAGGCAGAACGGGACTCCCGGCAGAAAATCCCCTTGTACCACATATGCCCGGACCCTGCATCCTGACCGGTCTGCCGGGTACACTATCGTAAAGCTCCCGCCTTCATTTCAGAGCTCATGAGGGTTTTTGCGGGAAAGGTAACAAGTACATTTTCGGCTACCCGCACCAATCCTCACACAGTTCGGCCAAATCTGATAACAACCAAAAATGAGAGAGGAGTATGGCAGACTGTTACCGTCCAACGGTACGGATCTGCACTTGGAGAAACGCCATGAACATACTCGCAAACAATACCTTCGGGTCGAGAAGCTCCATCCGGAGCCTGCAGTCTCCCGCATCCGGTGCCCGCACTGCGCAGCGTTGCAACGGACTGCAAAAATCCTCACCCTCATCTGCATACCGCAGCGGAGGTGAACCGGGAAATCCCCTGCCGTGCCAGTAAAAATCCATCACGCACCAACTTCACGCGGGGCAGACCGCCTGCCAAACACCGGCCGTACCCGCCTCTTTCGACAATGTATACCCATACTCTTTTTCAGCATCCCTGCCTTCAGAAGATCTTTTGGTTGCAGGAGTAACGGCATGCACCGGGAGAAATATTCAGATCTGCCGTTGGTTTTTCTTTCAGCGATACCGGCCGGCCCGACAGATGATGAGCTGATGACAGGAAAGAAATTTTTTAAATAAAAAAACGTCTCCGTAAGATACTTACGGGGTTGATCTGATCTGTCTTGTGCTCGTGAAGGATGCAAAATGTTTCATGACTGACAATGCCTCCGGATTTTCCCGGCAGAAGGCGATGAATGTGCGGAGCTGCTCGATAGTCTCCGGGTGCAGCTCGTGCTCCATCATGCAGGCGTCTTTTTCTGCTATGGCATGGGGAACCTGAACGATCTCCAGGAATGCCCGGAGCGTTTCGTGCCGATCCCTGATTACTTCGGCTACCTTCCTCCCTTCCGCAGTGAGGGTGACCCCATCGTACTTCCGGTACGTGATCATGCCGAGCTTGTCCAGCTTCTGGACCATCTCCACAACCGTTGGCGGCTGGATGCAGAGCTCCCGGGCTATGTCCCGGGTCCGGGCATACCCCTTTTCCGAAGAAGCGTTCAGGATCGCCTCAAGGTAATCCTCCGCTTTTCTGCTCAGCGAGTGCATGCATACATCTTGGCGGTCCGGCATTTTAATATTTCGGGTTCCCTAAATTCAATTTTCCATGCAGGAATTTCGGATTTGAGCACGAATCCTAACAATGTTCGACCAAAGCCAGGAGTGCCGAAGGGTGTTCGGGTTCCCGTTATCCCAACCGAACTGACAATCTGTTTCCATGGAATTATCAGAAAAGAAAACGGGAGAATCGGCACCGGGCCAGATCGTCACTACGCTCGACCGGGTCATTCCCCCCGGGACCTGCCGCGTGGTTTCGGTTCCGGTACCGGGCCCGGTCCGCAAACGGCTCTTTGCCCTGGGTTTTGTCCCGGGTGCAGTTGTTGAAGCAGTACGGTCAGCCCCGCTCGGAGACCCGATCGAGTACCGGGTGAAAGGCTACTTTCTCTCACTCCGGAAAGAGGAGGCCCGGCTCATCTCGGTAATCCCCGGGGGCGGGTAATTATGGAGACCATACCGCTCTCCTTCCTCGAGCCCGGGACGGAAGCAACCGTTGCCGGTATCCGGGCAGCGGACGGAATGCTCAAGCGGCTCGTTGCCATGGGTATCCACCCGTCAGGCCGGCTGACGGTGGTCTGTGCAGACCGGGGCTCGCTGATAGTCTCGGTTGCAGGAAGCCGCTACGCTCTCTCGAAAGGAATGGCAATGAAGATCCTCGTTGGCAGGACCGGGGTGAAGGTGCAGTGAAGAAAAAAATCCGGATCGCGCTTGCCGGCAACCCGAATGTCGGGAAGAGCACGATCTTCAATGCCCTCACCGGCTCCCGGCAGCAGGTCGGGAACTGGCCGGGGGTCACCGTTGAGAAGAAGAGCGGATACACCCGCACTGGGGTGTATGAGATCGAGATAATCGATCTTCCCGGCACCTACAGCCTGACCGCGTACTCCGCAGACGAAGTGGTAGCCCGCGACTACATCATCGATGAGAAACCCGATGTTGTCGTGCACGTTGTAGACGCCACCAATTTCGAACGAAACCTCTACCTCACGACCCAGCTCATGGAACTGGAAGTCCCGCTCGTCATCGCCCTCAACATGTCGGACATGGCCGAGAAGAACGGCACTGCCATCAACCGGATGATGATGAAAAAATTCTTCGGGATCCCTGCCATCCGGACCGTCGGGAGCAGGAGCGAGGGGCTCGAAGAACTTCTCCGGACGGTCATCAATGAATCTGAAGCTTCACCGCACCACGAGCAGGCGATCGCATATGACGATGCAACTGAACGCCGTATTGCAGAACTTGTCGCCGTGTTAAAAACGGATCCCGCGCTTATCGCCCGGTATCCTCCCCGCTGGCTTGCGATCCGGCTCCTGGAAGGGGACGAGAATGCCGAAGAAAAGATTGCCCTGAGTCCTGCACGAAAAGCCGCCCTCACGGTACTTGCAAAGATCGACACTGCGGAAACCGAGGCGGCGATGGCGGACCGGCGGTACGAGGTGATCTCTGCACTCCTCCCCCGGGTCTGCACCACGTGCGTCCGGACCATGAACTCCTCCGACCTGATCGACCGGGTGATAACGAACCGGTATCTTGGCATCCCGATCTTCCTTGCACTGATGTGGGGGGCGTTCGAACTGACGTTTGCCGCAGCCGCCCCGTTCTCGGCCGCAATAGAAGCGGCGATGAGTTACGGTGCAGGACTCGCGGGTTCCGGCATGGAACCCGCATGGCTCGGCTCCCTGTTGGGGGACGGCATCATCGGAGGCATGGGAGCTATCCTCGTCTTCATTCCCAACATCTTTATCCTGCTCTTCCTCCTCTCGGTGCTTGAAGACAGCGGGTATCTTGCCCGGGCTGCGTTCGTCATGGACCGGCTGATGTACGCCATCGGCCTCCCGGGCAAATCCTTCATCCCGATGCTGATCGGGTTCGGGTGCAATGTCCCGGCCATCATGGCCACCCGGACGATCGAGGACCCAAAAGACCGGCTGATCACGATCCTGATCAACCCGTTCATGTCCTGCGGGGCACGCCTTCCGGTGTACGTCCTCCTGGCAGGCGCATTCTTCCCGGCTCATGCGGGAACCGTGGTCTTTCTCCTCTACGTGCTCGGGATTGCGGTCGCGATTGGCTCTGCATGGCTGTTCCGCAAAACCATTCTTCCCGGTAAACCCGCTCCGTTCCTGATGGAGATGCCGCCGTACCGGCTCCCCACCCTCGCAACATCGGTTGTGCACATGTGGGACCGGGGCTCGATGTACATCCGGAAAGCCGGAGGCGTCATCCTCTTTGGGGCACTCATTGTCTGGGGCCTTGCGTCGCTTCCCTTCGGGGTCGAATACGGCAGTGCCGGAAGTTTTGCCGGCATGATCGGGCACGTGCTGGAGCCGCTCGCAGCCCCGCTGGGCTTTGACTGGAAGATCGCCGTTGCGCTCCTCTTCGGCTTTGTTGCAAAGGAAGTTGTTGTCGGATCGCTCGGCGTCCTTTACGGGACCGGAGAAGACGGCGGAACGCTTTCAAGCGCACTGCTGGCAGATCCGCACCTCGGGCCTGTTACGGCATTTGCCCTGATGGCCTTTGTACTGCTCTACCTCCCCTGCCTTGCTGCCCTTGCGGTGATAAGAAAGGAGACCGGCTCCTGGAAGTGGACCGGCTTCTCGGTCATCTACGGGCTTACGGTCGCGTATATCGTTGCGTTCGTCATCACCCGTCTCGGGTACTATCTGCTTGGAGGGATCTGAAATGGCATACTCTGGAAAAAGGATATTTGCTGCAGTCTTCGGCATCCTGTACCTGGCCTTTGGCAGTGTGATGATCGGCTCGGTGATTCCTGCACTTGACGGCCTGACCGGCCAGGCCGGTATCCCGTCCGATCCGGCAGCCGGTTTTGTGCTCTGTGTTATCGGTGCCGTATTCCTGTTCGCGTACCGCGAACTCTCCCGCACATCGGCCGACGGCCCGGCCTTCCTCATAATAGGAATGGTCCTGTCCGTGGTTTTTGCCGCAGTCGCCCTGCTCTCGCTCGGGGTGCAGGGAACCGGGATCCTCCTCTTTGGGGAAGGGGAGACCTGGGATCCGATCCGGCTCCTGGTCCCGATGCTGTATCTTGGCATCGGGCCGGCTGCCGGGCTGTTTGTCTGGGGGCGGGCCTTCCTGTCCGACCTTGCGGGGGCGTAACGGATGGCGGGAACGATCGTATCGATAGCCCGTATGATCCAGTCGGGCAGTGTCACTCTCTCCGGTATTGCCGACCGGATGGGGATCACCCGCGAACAGCTGGCAGACCGGCTTTTCCTTATGGAACGACAGGGCTACCTTGCCCGGCAAAAAGATCCGGCTCCCGGCCCGGGCTGCAGCTGCGGGTATTGCTGTTCCTCGTGCAGCAAGGGAGAGGGTGCACCGGTGCCGGTCCTGTATACCCTGACGCAGAAAGGAGAGCGGCTTGCACAGGATGCCGGGAGTGCCTGATTTTTCCGGGAGATATTCTGCCATGGTTCCCTTTTTGTCTTCAGAGGGGCGGGGTATCAGTTGATTATCGTTTATGAAGGACTCCGTAAGGAACGATTTTTACCTCGTGCCTGAATCGCAGATATGAATCGGGCCGCCCGGTATCTTATGTTCCCCTTGTTTGGAAACACAAAAAAAAGACTGAAGCGTTTTTTTATCCCGGATCCCCGGAGTTGTCTGTTCCCAGAAAACAGAATGGATCTTCTGCCAGGAAATCCCCGTCAGCCGCATGCGCCCGGACCCGGCACCCGCCGCCGCAGAGATCGCGGTAGCTGCACGCCCCGCACCGGCCCCCGAACCGGGCATCCTTGTTACGGAACTGGGCAAGAACGGGATTTGTTCCATCCGACCAGATCCCGCTGAATGGCCGGTCCCTGATGTTGCCTGCAAGAAATTCCGGTGAGCGGGCGAACTGGCAGGGATAGACATTGCCCTGCGCATCGATATTTGCCACCCGGGTTCCGGCACTGCAGCCGCCTTTTAAGGATTCCAGCAGCCTGCGGGCATCAGCGAGATCCTCTGATCCATCCTTTTCCATGGACGCGAGCAGGTGGATTGCATCCTGCGGGGCATCGACCGTCAGGAACTCCATTGCTGCGGGATCGGTCTCCTTTGCTTTCCGGTACAGAAGATCAAGTGCCGGTGTCACTTCGTTCCGGTCAAGCTGCAGCCGGGCATATGAATCGCTTCCCCGTCCTGTTGGTACCAGCCAGTACAGGCAGAACCGGGAGGCTCCGAGCGAGAGCGATAGATCCACGAGGGCTTCGAGTTCCCGGCAGTTCTCCTTCGTGAGCGTGACCCGGACCCCGCACCGGAGATCGGCCTCTCTGCAGGCAGCGAAGGCGTTGAGGGTCTGTCCAAACGCCCCGGGGGAATTCCGGAACCGGTCGTGCGTCTCTGCCCGTGCTCCGTCCAGCGATATTCCGGCATATTCGATTCCGGATTCTTTGATCCTGCGGGCAATATCGGGTGTGATGAGCGTACCATTGGTACTGAGGGCCATCCTGAGGCCACGGTTTCCGGCATACTGCGCAAGCTCCCAGATATCCTTGCGCATCAGGGGCTCGCCACCGGTGAACAGGATGAGCGGAACCCCCATATCCGCAAGGTCATCGATAACCTTCAGCGCCTCAGCGGTTGTGAGTTCACACACCGCAGTCTTTCCAGGTCCTGACTTGCTGTAACAATGGGTGCAGCTCAGGTTGCAGCGGTTCGTGAGATTCCAGAAGACCACCGGCCGGTAATTTTCGGAGAATGCAAGAAAATTACCGGGCACTTCTGCCTGCGGTTTGTGGCGGTGCCGCATTACTCCGCTTACGGTTCCCCTTCCGTGCATGCATTGTGTGATCCGGTTCATGAGACTCCTCCTCCGTTCTCCCTCATCCGCACATTCGGCACCCGCTTGAACTCGCGGGTGCTGAAGAGGATTGCATATTCTTGGCATCCGGTCTGTTCTGCAATGGCATGGACCTCCTCCTGCACCGTGTCCATGCTGTACCCGTGGTGCACGGTATAATGCGTGTACTCCCACCGGCCCGGTACCGGCCTGCGCTCATAACAATGCGTTACCGAGGGAAATGCTGCAAGAAGTTTTCCGATATCAGCATTGCCGGATCCTGCCGGTCTCCACGCCACAAGGGCGTTTGCGGTAATACCCACTTTCCGCTGGTCGATGCGGGCCCGGAATTTCCGGATTATGCCCGCGTCCCTGAGGCGACGGACCCGTTCCAGTACTTCCTCTTCACTGATACCCAGCCGCTTTCCGATCTCTTCAAAGGGGGCTACAACGAACGGGAGGCCCTGCTCCAGTTCCCGGAGCAAATGAACATCAATCGGATCCATCAGGTAATCTCCCTGGTCTGTGAGGGTACGAACGAGAACCTCACATCGATTTTTATCTTTTTTACGGTCGGCAGATCGAGGGCATCGGACGGCGGGATCCCAGCCCGCGTTAAAATTTCCTCAAGCACGGCATGGATCCCTGCATCGTCCTTTGCTGCTATCGTAAACCAGAGAGAATAGTAATGGTCCCGCTGGAAATTGTGGGACACCTCCGGACAACTGCTGATGATATCTGCAATCTCCTCCCGCCGCTCTTCCGGCACATGGAGGGCAACCAGGGTTGCGGCATGCAGGCCGAGATGCCGGGATTCAAGCACGGGAGAGATGCCCCGGATAATTCCTGCACCCATGAGCCTGTTCATGCGGTCGATCATCTCCGTCTCCGTAATTCCAAGCTGCTCTGCAATTGCATTCCATGGCCGGGATACGAGCGGGAGGTCGTCCTGGAGCGCATTGAGGATTGCGAGGTCGGTTGGGTCCGGCAGAGGGCTGCTCATGGCGTCACATCCCCGGGCTGGTACGGACACCACGGATCTTCGCCGCAACATTCCCCGCTGGCCGCTTCCGGCATTGCAAGCCCGTCGCACCAGAGCGGGGAGGCTGCATCCTCCCGCCGGTACGCCCGGGCCCGGCATCCGCCGCAGCTTGTTTTGAAACCGCATTTTTTGCATTTCCCCGCAAGCCTATCCGGATCCCGGAGTGCGGTGAAGAGTACGGAATTGTTCCAGATCTCAAAGAACGGGGTTGTGCGGACATTCCCGGCACTGACCGGCAGGTACGGGCAGGGGGTGACATCCCCGTTTGCAAAAATCCGGCAATAGGTGATACCGGCAAGGCAGCCGCGTCCCCATGCCGGGTTTTGTATGCCCAGCTCATCTGCGATCCTGCGGAACTGCGGGGCGCAGGTTGGGCGGATGTTGAGGTCGCTGTCCCGGTACCGGATGAGTATCTGCCGGATCAGATCCTCATACTCCTCCGGGCTTTTGGGCCCGGTCTGCCGGGCCCGACCGGTTGGTATCGGGAAGAAGAGTTGGTAATCGCGGACGCCAAGGGATGTCCCGAGCCCGATGACCTCTTCAACATCGCTGATGGCAGACCGCATCACCGACATATTGATCTGGACGGCGAGTCCTGCATTGCGGCAATTCCTGATGGCCGCAACAGCTCTCTCCCATACTCCGAGAAGACCCCGGAACGAGTCGTGGACCATCGGGTCGCTTGAATCCAGGCTGATGGCCACCGCCCTGATTCCCGCTCCCTTCAGTTTTTTCGCAGTCTCCTGATCGATCAGGTACCCGCTGGTTCCCATGACCATCCGGAGTCCCTGATCCGTTCCGTACCGTGCGATCTCATAGATGTCTTCCCGGAGGAGGGGTTCGCCTCCGCTCAGCACAACAACGGGCGTGCCCGTTGCCCGGATCTGGTCGACAACACCGAATGCCTCCCTGGTGGAGAGCACTCCGGCTGCTTCCTTCTCGCCCGCATCCACGTAACAGTGGGAACACTTCAGGGGGCACCTGAGGGTGATGTTCCACGAGATGATACGCGGTGCATTCACTGCACCTCTCAATGTTTTGGTCCCTTTGCCAGATCAAATCGGTCAAGATTCATTACTTTCGTCCAGGCTGCAACAAAGTCGTGCAGGAACTTTTCCTTGGAGTCCGCACTTCCATAGACTTCCGCCAGGGCCCGGAGCTGGGAGTTGGAACCAAAGATGAGATCAACAGATGTGCCGGTCCACCAAACTTCACCGGTCCTGCGATCGCGGCCTTCAAAGATCTCTTTTTTGTCCGATACCGGCTTCCACTCCGTGCCCATGTCGAGCAGGTTTACAAAGAAGTCATTGGTGAGGGCTCCCGGCTTCCTGGTGAAGACGCCGTGCCGGGTCTGCCCGAAGTTGGTATCCAGCACCCGCATGCCGCCGACAAGCACCGTCATCTCCGGTGCGGTCAGCGTTAACAGCTGTGCTTTGTCGACAAGCAACGCCTCGGGCGGCATGGTGTACTGGCCACGGAGGTAATTGCGGAAGCCATCCGCGATCGGTTCGAGCACGGCAAATGAGGCTGCATCAGTCTGCTCCTGGAGGGCATCCATGCGTCCCGCTGTGAAGGGAACCGTCACATTGTGACCGGCATTCTTCGCAGCCTGTTCGATGCCTGCACAGCCGGCCAGGACGATCAGGTCCGCGAGCGAAATCTTCTTTCCTCCTGACTGCTCCCTGTTGAACGCATCCTGTATGCTCGTTAAGGTCTTAAGCACCTTTTCCAGCCGGGCCGGCTGGTTGACTTTCCAGTTCTTCTGGGGCGCCAGACGGATGCGGGCGCCGTTAGCACCGCCGCGCTTGTCGGAGCCTCGGAACGTTGACGCAGATGCCCAGGCCGTCGAGACCAGTTCCGGCACCGACAGGCCGGATGCCAGGATCTTCCCCTTGAGGGAGGCGATGTCATGGGCATCAATCAGTTTGTGATCGACTTTAGGGATGGGGTCCTGCCAGATGAGATCTTCGGCAGGAACTTCCGGGCCGAGATAGCGTGAGCGCGGACCCATGTCGCGGTGCGTCAGCTTGAACCATGCCCGGGCGAACGCATCCGCGAACTGGTCAGGGTGCTCAAAGAAGCGCCGCGAGATCTTTTCATAGGCGGGATCAAACCGCAGGGAAAGATCCGTAGTCAGCATGGTGGGGGCATGATGCTTCTTTGGGTCGTGGGCATCCGGAATCGTGCCGGCGCCTGCGTCACCCTTTGGTTTCCACTGGTGCGCACCGGCCGGGCTCGTTGTCAGCTCCCACTCATAGCCAAACAGGATCCGGAAGAAATTGTTGGACCACTTCGTTGGCGTGTTGGTCCAGGTGACCTCGAGGCCGCTCGTTATCGCGTCACCACCTTTACCGGTGCCAAAGCTGCTCTTCCAGCCAAGGCCCTGCTCCTCGATCCCCGCTGCTTCAGGTTCAGGCCCGACATGGGACGCTGGGCCGGCGCCGTGGGTTTTGCCAAAACTATGTCCACCGGCTATGAGTGCAACCGTCTCTTCGTCGTTCATGGCCATGCGGGCGAAGGTCTCGCGGATATCTTTTGCCGCTGCGATCGGATCCGGGTTGCCATTCGGGCCTTCCGGATTGACGTAGATCAGCCCCATCTGCACGGCGGCAAGCGGTTTTTCGAGATTCCGGTCGCCGGAGTAGCGTTTGTCATCCAGCCATGTGTTCTCTGCACCCCAGTACACGTCTTCTTCGGGCTCCCAGACATCCTCGCGGCCGCCGGCAAAGCCGAATGTCTTAAAGCCCATCGACTCCAGGGCTACGTTTCCTGCAAGAATCATGAGGTCGGCCCAAGAGATCTTCCTGCCATACTTCTGCTTGATCGGCCAGAGGAGCCGGCGAGCCTTGTCGAGGTTTGCGTTGTCGGGCCAGCTGTTGAGGGGCGGGAAGCGCTGCTGGCCGGCACCGGCGCCGCCGCGACCGTCCCCGGTGCGGTACGTGCCGGCGGAATGCCATGCCATCCGGATGAAGAATGGCCCGTAGTGGCCGAAGTCCGCCGGCCACCAGTCCTGCGAGTCGGTCATTAACACCCGCAGATCCTTCTTTACGGCAGCCAGGTCAAGGCTCCGGAACTCTTCAGCGTAGTTGAAACCCGTGCCCATGGGGCTGGACAACGGCGGGTGCTGGTGCAGGATTTTAAGGTTCAGCTGATTTGGCCACCAGTCACGGTTCGATGTGCCTCTGCTGGCAGCGTGATTATGTGATCTGCCGGTTACCGGACATGTACTGTTGTCTGTCATACCATCATCTCCTGTTTTTCGATCAGGGGGATATCCTGAAGAAGAGCAGGACCATACAGCCCGGGGGTGAGGATGTTCCGGCGGTCACTGACAGGAACGTCCTGATCGGTAGCGAGGATCTTCCAGGCCATGGTCTGTCACAATCCTTCCGTGGGAGAAGTGGGGCAATAAATATATGGTTAGGGTGCCCGAAAACCGGCCTATGCCGGAAAAACGACCCTCATATTCGCGTTCTGTTGGCATTTCCGGGTGCCGGATGGACGAAAATACGGGTAAAAATGGTATCGATTCTATGCAAGGTAAAGGCCATTCTACGAGGTCGATTCCAGCCGTATTTTTAAAATCCGTGCGATATCTGGGCCTCTTTTCCACGCGAACCGAAACGGGGCGTTTTCCGGGGTTTTCCGTTGGGGGTCGGAGTATGAAACAGGGAAACGGAGCCCGTATCGGGCGTATTTCGATCCTGTCTCAGGTAATCGAGTACCCGCCAGAATCTGTCCTGAAGTCCGGGGAAACCGGTCTCCCGGCCGTTTGCGTTAATAGAACGGGATACTCTGGACGTGGATGGACACCGGGATCGCGTGTACTACAACCGGAAGTAATTTTTTCTGAGCCCCTCCGATAACTCTATAGTTAATTGATATAAATATATAATCTGATGAAAAACTATATTGATATCGCCGGCTCAGTCTGATCAGAAACAGATTCCCGGAGTTGTTCATGGTTCACGTCCTGTATGTTGATGATGAGGAATGTCTGCTCGATATCTGCCAGATGTTTCTTGGCCAGATGGGAAAAATATCGGTGGACACAGCACAATCCGTTGATGCCGGATTGCAGCTCATTGAACAGAATGATTATGATGCGATCATCTCTGATTACGAGATGCCGGTCAGGAATGGCATCGATTTTTTGAAGGATCTCCGATCCCGGGGTAACCGTACCCCCTTCATCATCTTTACCGGCCGGGGCCGCGAGGAGATCGTCATCGATGCATTCAATTCCGGTGCGGATTTCTATCTCCAGAAAGGCGGGGAGATCAAAAGCCAGTTTGCCGAGCTTATCCATAAAGTCAGGATTGCCGTTGAACGGAGGCTGGGAGAGCGTGCGCTGGAAACCTCCAACTCGCTCCTCAAAGCCACCCTGGAAGCAACAGCCGATGGCATCATTGTTGTGGATTCTAAAGGATCCATCTCCGTATTCAACCAGAAGTTCCTCCAGATGTGGAACCTGGCTGAAGGGTCGGATGGCACTAAAACAGAACCGGCGTTCATTGAACATATCCGCAATCAGGTTGCCGATTTTGCGGCATTTGAAAAGCCACTCGCGGAGATCCGCAACAACCCGGAGTCCGGCAGTTACGATATCCTCCATTGCCGGGACGGGCGGATCTTCCGCAGGTTCTCACAGGCCCAGAAGGTTGGTAACCGGATTGTCGGAAGGGTCTGGAGTTACCGGGACATCACCGGCCAGAACCGGACTGAACTGGAATTGCGTGCAGCCTATGAGCAGATCTCTGCAGCCGAAAATGAGCTGAAGGGAAATTATGCAGAACTGGTAACGAATGCAAGTCTGATGCGTGAGAGTGAGGAAAAATACCGTACGGTGTTTCATGCCGCAGACAGCCCGCTTCTGCTTGTTGATCCGCAGTCGCTTGGGATTCTTGATCTCAACACGGCAGCAGCCGGCTTGTACGGGTATGGGAGGGACGAAATGCTTTCCCTGACCTTGTGCAACCTGTCAGCAGAGGCCGGGCCGGAAATAGGTGAGATCATGAAGCCTCCCCACGAGATCGGAATCCATCTCCAGCGAAAAAAGAACACATCGGTATTCCCGTGTGAGATCTCCGCATCCCCGGCGTGCATCGGAAGCCGCCAGGTTCTTGTCGTGGTTATCCGGGATCTTTCCCGGGCAAAACAGAACGAGGATGCTCTTACCCTCTCAAACAGAAAACTCAACATTCTGTTTGGGATTACCCGCCACGATATCTTAAATAAACTCTCCGCGCTCTCGGGTTACAATGAGCTCCTCCAGAATCAGATTGTCGATCCCCCCGTACGTGCGATGCTTGGAAAACAACAGAAAGCTATCGATGATATCTGGAAACAGATCGAATTTACCAAGGAGTACGATAAGCTCGGGGCAGACTCTCCCCGGTGGTACCGGGTGGACGAGATCTCAGGCCGGGCACATTCGCAGATCCTGCAGTCGGTTCCGTTCCAGTGCGAGATCCGTAATGTCGAGATCTATGCAGACCCGATGATGGAGAAGGTCTTCTACAACCTTTTCGATAATGCCCTCCGGTATGGCGAAGGGATCTCCCGGATCCGGCTTTCGTGTGCCCGCGTTGGCGAGGACCTCAGGATAATCATTGAAGACAACGGAATTGGTATTGCGAGCGGGGAGAAGGACCGGATCTTTGAGCGCGGGTACGGGAAAAATACCGGTCTCGGTCTCTTCCTGACCCGGGAGATACTCTCTCTTACGGGAATGACTATCAGGGAGACCGGGGAATTCCGGAAAGGTGCACGATTCGAAATTTCTATTCCTTCTGGCAATTACCGGCTGGTTAAGCCCGTTACCGGATCCCAGGATTACGGGAACCGGTTGCCGGTGCTCATTGCAGAAGATTGAGCAGGCAACCAATCCATCTCCTTTTTACACTTCACCGTTCAGGAACCATTCCGGACATTGTAATGATTCTGCCCGGTACCGGCGTCAGGTCAGCATTCCCATTAAGGAATTGTCAACCCCGCATTATCGTGAATGCAGCGAAAAAATCTGCAAGGGAAAAAAGGTTCTTTGACAAAAACAGTAACGTTACGAGACGGGAATTGTCTTGTTCAGAATGCAATCCCGCTTCATGACCAGGATCTCATTCTCCGGGTTTTTCTCAATAGCCATCTGGATGATATTTAAGGCCGTATGGTAATTCCGTTTCTGCTCAAAGAGCCGGATGAGATCCATCCAGAGCGAGACATTCTTCGGCTCGATATTCAGCGCTTTTCCGAATGCTGCAAGCGCCTCCCTGTTCATGCCAAGTTTTCCCATGATCCGGCCTTTTGCCCCAAGAGCATAACAGTTTTTCTTGTTCATTTCAATCGCATGGTCCAGGACCCTGATCGCATCCTCATTTCTTCCCAGTTCGTGCAGGACCATCCCTTTCTCGACAAGAAGAGCGCGGGTATCCCGGGTAATTCCAAGGGCTATCTCTGTCACGGCCAGGGCATCCTCGTGCCGGCCAATGCTGCAGAGGACCCGGCTCTTCTTGCAGAGGGCATACTCGTTTGCCGGATCAAGGCTGAGGGCCATATCGATGGCTGCAAGCGCCTCGGCCGCCCTTCCCATATTCTGGAGAACATCTCCTTTTTCCGCCCAGATGGAAACATCCTTTGGATCCTGTTCCAGGATTTCGATGAAGTACTGCAGGGCACGCGGGTAATTCCCTTTGGACTGGTAATGAATCCCATGATCGTAGAGCTGTTTCAGTCCTTCCTTTCTGGTGTGCTTACAGGTCTGCACCGTTATCTCCGAAACCGTTGAACATTGTGTAACAGATTCCGGTTTGATAGTTACGGCAGCTGCGGCCACCGGTTCCTGAAGCGGCTCTGTCCGGAGCCGGCAGTTGAAGAGTGCAATCTCGATATTGGAGCAGAGGTCGTTTGCCGTAAAGGGTTTGATGATGTAGCCGTACGTGTTGGGGGTCTTGGCCCGCTCCAGGATCTGATCGTCGAACTGGCCGGTCACAAAGATGATCGGGGTCCGGATCCTGGTACTGAGGATGCGGGCAACGGTTATGCCATCGGCATCTCCCTTGAGGCCGATATCCATCAGGATCACGTCGCACGGCGTTGCAGGGATTTTTGAAAACACTTCATCTGCGGATACCGCGGAACCTGCTATGGCATAGCCTTTCATGGCGAGGATTTCTGAAATCAGGTGAGTTATGATCTCATCATCCTCTACAATGAAGACGCGGGTTGGCATTTCCTCTCCTCAGGCACCGGGTCCGGTATTATCCGAGCCTCCGGTAATATGCCGGATTTTCTGAGGGGATTTTTCCCATTCCCTGCTCCTCACATCGCTTCGCGGTCACCCATGCAAGGTGTGCCCTGAAATCCTCCGGGTGCATAGGCCCGGGTTCAGACAGACCTTCGCCATATCGTATCCCATATGCGGAGCCGGTGTTTTTCCTCTCGTGGATACACTCCATGATACACTCCTTATTTATCGCTGATCCGGTCAAGATCGCAGGACCGGACTGACTGGTAGGTGAACCCCCGGGCATCTTTGATGATTTCCGGTACATGCGAAGTCTGAGACTGGCGATCGAGTTTGTTGATAAGATCGGTCAGGGCTGCAAGCGTTGATCCCATGGTCTGGATATGTATTGCGATATCCGGGTCAACCTGGTGCTTCCGGTCCAGGTTCTCGGTTTTTTGCGTTAATACTCTCAAAAGGTTCCTGCATTCATCGAATATACTCTCGTCAGGTCTCCATTGTTTCATGGGTGTTCCATGCAACATCAGTGACGTGTCACCACGCTGTTGTTGGTATTCCATTCTCCTGCTCCATGAGCCCGGCCATCTCCCGGACTCTCGCCCCGGATTCGGTCCAACTCTACATACTCTATTCTAAAAGTATATACTTAAAATAATTTCTATATAGAAACTATGTATTTACAATAGGTGATGATCTCTCTCACCATACTTATGACAGGGATTATTTTTTTACCGCAAGTTCGATTGCCACGCGAAGTTCATTATCCCCGAACGGTTTCAAGATAAAACCTTCGGGATTGGTGGCTTTTGCCCGTTCGAGTGTTGGCCCGTCCGAGTGAGAGGTAAGGAAGACAACGGGCAGCTTGAATTTGTTCTTTATCTGGTCCGTGGTCTCGATCCCATCGATATCTCCTTTAATATTGATATCCATGAGAACCAGATCCGGGCGTTCCTGTGTAAGAAACTCCATTGCTTCTGCACCGGAGGCCGCCCTGCCGCAGACATCGTACCCGAGATTTTTGAGCCTCCAGGAAATGATCCTGGCCAATATGTCATCATCCTCAACAATCAGTAGTTTCACGCTTGTCATGGTATCTCCTCATTCCGAATAACGATCAATCACGCCGTGTTCTCATCGCTCAACAAACCGGAATGTTCCTTTGGGAAGGGACAGGATGAATCTCGCACCCTTCCCCGGTTCACCATTTTCCCGGAGGGTGATGCCGGTAATAACCAGGATCTCCCGTGCCAGGAAGAGGCCAAGGCCCGTGTTGTTCCCAAAGCCGCGTTCAAAAATTTTTTCTTTTGCATCATCTTCGATTCCACATCCGTCATCTTCGCAGATCAGTTCAAGCCCGTTCTCACAATACCTGTATGAGAGTGAGATTCTGGTAATTTTTTTCCCGTACCGGATGGCATTGTCCACGAGATTGTAGATCACTTTCTCGATGAGCGGATCTGCATACACTTCGAGGTTTTCCACATCCATTTCAACGTGAATGCCGGTGTTGGAAAAACCGGCGGTTGCCCTGCCGATAACTTCAGTCATACGGTTCCAGCGGGGCGCTTTGACTCCCACTTCCTGGTAGTCCCGGGTGAGAGCAATCTGGCTGTGGATAGCTGTTCCGGCATCCTTAATCTCGCGTAAGAACTGCTCGCGATCAGAAGGGGATGAACTCGCATTGGTCATATCGATAAGGCCGAACAAAATGGTGATCTTGTTTAAGATATCGTGACGGGTTATGTCGTACATCAGGTTCAGTTTCTTGTTGGCAAGAGTGATTGCGTCAAGGGCTTTCCGGCGCTCTGTAATATCTCGTATCATCCCCTGCAGCCCGGTACATGTTCCGGAGGGGTCCAGTATACGGGTAGCATTTACTTCCAGCCAGTGGACATTCTGGCCTTTGTCAAGAATCCTGAACGGGGCAAAAGACCCGTGACCATCTGCACATGCCTTTTTGAAATTTTCCTCTATCTGTTCCCGGTCTTCAGGAAAAACAAAATCAGGTACCGGTTTTCCAATAATCTCATCCGCAGAAAAGCCGTATCTCTCAATCTGGGGGGAGATATACGTAAACCTGCCCCCGAGATCTACAGAAAAAACAATATCGGGCGTGTTTTCCGTAAGGGCCCGGAATTTCTCTTCATTAATCCGCAAGGTCTCTTCGATCCGTTTTTGCCGGGTGATATCCACCCGGACGCTGAAGGATGCCAGCTCTCCCTCGAACTGGAACCCGGTCGTGGAGGCATCGATCCAGCGCTCCTCGCCATCTTTCCGGATGATCTTGAACTCGATGCGGAGAGGCACCTCTTCTCCCATCAGTCGTTTCTGCCAGCGATCCTTTACTATATCCTGAAAATCCGGATGGATGAACTCCCAGAAGTCCATAGTCCCGAGTTCTTCCTGGGAATAGCCGGTCTGTAACTCGGCAGCCGGGTTTGCGTACAGGTTCTTCTGCCTGAAGACAAATATGCCGGCAACGCTGGTTTCAGCGAGGGTGCGGAACTTGGCTTCGCTCTCATGGATCTGCCGCTGGGCGGAGTGGATCTCTTCGAGCATACGGTTCAGCGAACGGGCAAGCGATCGGATCTCGTCATCGCCCTCTACGGCTACCTGCTGGGAGATATTTTTTGTCTGGCCGATGGATTTCATGCTCTTGTCGAGCGCGAGAACCGGCGTGACAATATATTTTTTCAGTGGCCACCGGATCATGAAGATCAGGATGATAGCAAGAACCATGATTGACCCCACGACATACCCCATGGCAGCCAGGACCTGGTGATATAATGTTCGCGGAGTCTTTACGATTACAACGATCTTTGTCGGGATATTCTCGATGCCGGTGATATACGTTGTCGCTTCCATAACCGAGTCGTTAACCGGCGCAACAAGGATCGCCCCCCCCTCCTTTCTCTTTTCGATACCGGTGAGGGGGTCAGTATTGACAACCCGGGAAACGGGGTGGAGCGAGATATCCAGCTCCGTCTGCTGTGCCAGATCGCTGATCTGGCCGGCATCGAGCTGCCTGACCATGACAAGGGTTCCCCGGGGTGAGTCCCGGTGAGTTGAGGACGCTATCGGGTATCCTGCAAGAACAATTGCATTCCCATCCAGCATCGAGTAGCCCCGTCTCCCTGAAATACCCCCCGGAACCCCGCCTGGAATAATGCTGTTATGGATGATGGTGTCCAGGTCCTGCGGAACATCCTGTATCGTCACGGATTCAGGATTAAAGCCCCGGGAGTACACAAGGTTTCCCGAGGAATTGTAAAACAAAACATACTGTATCTTCATATCGCGGAAGAGGGCCGGCTCTGCAAGATTTGACAGGACATACCCGTCATTTTGGTCGTTGATAAACCGGTAGGTGTCATCCGATTGTGCCCAGTTCCGGCAGGTTGCCGCAACATCCTCGACTTCACCATCCAGCCGGGTTAAGACCAGCTGCATGTCCGCAGTTGCCTGCTTCTGTTCAATGTCTGAGAGCGTACTGAAAATAAGAAAATGAGAGATCAGGACAAGCGCGATGAGCAGTGCGCAGGCAACGACACATAAAATAATACTGATGCGACTGTTGATCTTCATTATCGGGGGTACCGAAATTATTCCTGCAGGGCATCCGGACAATCCGGGAAGATTTCTCCGAGCCAGTCGTTGATCTTGTCCCTTAGTTTACGGAAATCTGCCAGGATCTCAGCCTTGTCCTTCCGGGTTTCAGAAGGACTGACAAAAGTCCTGTGGAGAATTGTTGCGCCTTCGGGGATCGATCCTGTTACTGCCTGTTTCACCCCGTCGCACATGGTGATCACGTAATCAAAATGCACTCCGTGAAAAATCTCCAGCTTCTTGGATCTCTGGGAAGATATGTCGATACCTATCTCTCTCATCACAGAAACGGCATACGGATTCAGCCCTGCCGGTGCAACCCCTGCCGAGTATGCCAGGTAGCGGGTGTTGCAGCGTGCATTGAGAAGACCTTCGGCTATCTGTGACCTGACTGAGTTGAACGAGCAGACAAAGAGCACGGTCTTCTTTTCCATATCTTCCCCGGTAAAATCCTAGTGAATTTCGATTCGTTCGCCGGTGTGCATGTAATGGACATTCTCGGCAATCTTGCAGGAGTGATCGGCACAGCGTTCGAGATACCGGGCCACCATGATGTAATGGGTGCAGCGCGAGATGTTCTTGGGATCCTCCATCATGTAGGTGATCCCTTCGCGGAAGATTGAGTGCCGGAGGGCAT
>NZ_JBAZQA010000016.1:0-79311 GCF_041645475.1 Methanoregula sp.
AACATGCCTTTGTCCGTATAGATCTGAAGCCCGAACAGCTCTGTAATCTGGGTTTCCATCGTTATCAGATGAAAGTATATACTTAAGAGTTAAAAAGATAACCCTTTTTATGGACGGATCTTTTCGGATCGGACGCTTATTTGGGATTCCGATCCTTATTCACTACACATTCCTTCTGGTCATCCCCCTTTTTGCGTGGATCATCGGCAGCCAGATCATCTCAACTACCGACATGCTCAAAGAGATCTTCCAGGTACCGGTTGACACAACGGTTATCACATCGGGATACATGCCCTATGTTCTTGGCACGATCTCGGCTCTCGGCCTCTTCTTCGGGGTTCTCGTGCACGAACTCGCCCATTCCCTTGTTGCGCAGAGAAAGGGTATCGGGATCAACAGCATCACCCTGATGATCTTCGGCGGTATTGCCACGATGGAGGAGGGCGTGCCGGACCCCAAAGCCGAGCTCCCGATGGCGCTGGTCGGCCCTGTTGCAAGCCTTCTCTTCGGCCTTGTCTGCTGCGGGATCGTATACCTGGTTCCGTCAATGGCCCTCAGCACGGGAAACGCCGGTGTGCTGATCTTTCTCTTCGGGTATCTCGGCGTGCTCAACATCCTGCTCTGCTTCTTCAACCTCATACCCGCATTTCCGATGGATGGCGGGAGGGTGCTCCGGGCATGGCTTGCGGGAAGGATGCCGCTGCACCAGGCTACCAAGATCGCTGCCGATGTGGGCAAAGGATTTGCGGTCATCTTCGGCATCATCGGCCTCTTCCTGCTCTCGCCGTTCCTGGTCCTGATAGCGCTCTTCATCTATCTCGGGGCAAACATGGAATCGATGGCTGTCAAGTACAGCCACCTGTTGCAGGACGTGACGGTCGGTTCGATGATGAGCACCCCGGTGACAACGGTTGCCCCGACCCTGCCGGTCAGCCAGATGATCGAGATGATGTACGCAAGCAAACACCTCGGTTTCCCGGTGGTGGAGCGGGACACGCTGGTCGGCATGATCACGCTTGCGGACGTTAACCGGACTTCGCCCATTGACCGCGAGGCCATGCAGGTGCGGGACGTCATGACCCGCGACCCGGTCACGCTCCCCCCTACGGCACCGGTTGTCGAGGCCCTCCGGATCATGTCGGCCCGCAACTTCGGCAGGATCCCGGTTGTCGAGGATGGAAAGATCCTCGGGATCGTTACCCGGACTGACATCCTGAAGGTAACGGAACTCCGGCAGGTCTGAACCCGTCATTTCAGAGGGGGACGGCATTTCGGTACCTCAGGAAATACCGGTCTTCCAGTTCCGGCCACATCCTTTTTCATTTTTCCCGGGGTTTCTGGCAGGTTATCAGAGTGGCCGTACACTTTTACCCTATCCGACCCCCCTCAAGAACAAAACATGGATGAGATAAAGATTAACGTCGTAAAAATGACCATTTTTCCAGGAAAAATGCATGCGGGCGTTGGGGGGTCGGAAGGGGAAATTTTGTTTGGAACTCTTCAGGATTGCATGACAGCCAGAAAAATACGGTAAGGATTCACAGGAGTGTCCGCCCACTCAAACCCCCAGTTGCGGAGGTTGTATGAGTCAAAAGAGTACCGAATTGAGTGGCGGCGTCATCGGTTTTTACAGGAGGGTTTCCCTCTGCTTCGGGATTATGAGAACTTCAGCACCCCGTCCAGTGCCGAACTCCCGGCAACCTCCCGGTACGCTGCAAGGTCACTGAACGGCCGCTTTGCGATAACCGCAGCCACTTTCTTCTTTCCCACACCCGGCAGCCATTTCATTGCAGCGGCCGGCAGGGTGTTGATCTCGACCGGTACCGGCAACACCGTAATCGACCGCATTCCCCAGTCCACCACAACCGCATCGGTCACGGTTCCTTTGGGCACCCGGAGCGGGATACCGGCAAGGATCGGGTAGGAGCCCGGCTGGCGCCCGAACGATAACTCACCCGACACTTCGACCCTTACGTCACGGAGCACCGTACCTATCGGGTACACCCGCTGGAGCATCGGGAGGTCGATCCTGTTCCGGACAAATTCCTTGAACGCCCGGAAACGGCGCTCGTGCTTCCCGAGTGTGTTCTCTGTGAACGCCCGGGTGCCCTCAAACGGCATCACCTGCCGGATGTTCACCCGCCGCACCGAGAGCCCTCGATCCCGGACCCGGGTAAGGAACTGTTCGTTGAGGTCATAGGTCGCCTCCGTTTCGCCTGCAAGCCCGCAGACAAAGTTGAGGCCCGGCAGCAGTTCAGGAACATTATCCCGCCGTTTCCCGCCCTCCTCGTTAACAATCTCAATCGCCCGGAAGACCTCGTCAGCCTGCGCCTTGAGGTTGTTTGCCGCAACAACGGCAGGGTCGGCGGTCTCCATCCCGAACGCAGCCACATCCCCGGAGGTGTGGTGCCGGATGATGGCCCGCAGGGCCTCCCGGGCAGCGTCCTCGTGCCGGGCAATGGTTGCCGGGTTCGTGTTGTCGATGTGCAGGGTTTTCAGGTCAGGTGCTGCCGTACGGATGGCTGATAACAGGGCATCGAGTTTCTCCGGTTCCGGGGCGGGATACTCCCCCGGACCGGCGCCATACGCGAGGATATCCGGCTGCCTTCCTACCCGGAAGTGTCGGGCCCCGTTTGCAGAGAGTGCCGCAACTTCGGCTGCAATACCCGCGATGCTCCGGTACTTCGGGAGGCCGTAGAACGGCTCCGTGCAGAACGAGCAGCCGCCGGTTACTCCATGGGAGCAGCCCCGGGCAGTCTCCAGCTCGCACATCACCCACGGGTAGTCCGGGTGCTGGTTGAGGACACTGCTCCCCGCTACACTCCACGGGTCGGTCCGGGCATAGTCGAGCGCTCCCGCCGGCCCGTTACCTAGAAGGTACTCATCGAGCGCAACTGCCGGCTCACCGGTCAGGAGGGCATCGAACCCGCTGATAACCTGTCGGATTGCAGATTTACCCCCTTCCCCGGCATACCCAAAACCAATCGGGCCGCCGATCAGTTTCTTCGGCCCCCGCACCGAGTGACCGATCTGCTGGATCTCGGTGAGGGTCGCAGGAGTACCTCCCAGATACTTGCCGGGCACCGTTGTGCCGGCAATCATAACCAGTACTTCTGCCGTGTTCAGATCGCTGAACCGGAGGGGATCGCTTCTGAGCTGATCGATCGTGAGGTACCGGACCGCGTAATGATGGGACAGGAGCGCTCCCGCAACCGTCCGGATGTAGGGCGAGATGTAAGGAGGGACCCCAAGGCAGGCGGGCTCGTCAACGTACCCGTCGAGGATGAACGCTGTTCTGCTCATACGTTGTGACCGATCAGGGCGAGAAGTTTCCGGGCCCAGAAGAGCTTTCCCCGTTTCATAGGATCCACATCCTTGTCATCGAGATCAAAGCCGACGAGATGGACCTGCGATGCCCCCAGTTCATCGGCGGCAAAAACCGCCCGGTCGCCATCAGTGAACCCCCCAAAGTTGTACACGTGCGGGAGGGGGGCTGCCTGTGTTGTCCCGACAACTTTACCCGGGAAGCGTGGCACCCAGTGCCGCAGCAGCGGCAGGTTGTCCCCGTGGGCATGGATGACAATGATCGTCCCCTCCCGATTCAGTTCAATGAAGCGGTCATCAGCACCGTCAAGATCCGTGAAGATCGCGTCCGGGAAGATCCCGTGGGAATCGAGCACTTCAGCCGCAGCATCGGCAGCAAAAACGATCCCAGAGATCTTCTCCAGTTCATCCTTCAGGCACGGGGCATTCCCGCAGATCGTAACCTCGTTCCCATTCACGATCGAAGCAAGCGAGAGGAGGTTGTCGCATTCGAGCAGGGAGGCAAGGAGCCGGGCTGCTTCCTCATCGCCCGCCCGGTCGAACCCAAAGTAGTCGAGGATCTCCCGGTAATGGGGTTCCCATGCAGCAAAATCCATTCAGGCTCCCCACAGACACCCTTGAAGGGAGTTAGGCTCCATTCTTCTTTCCCTCATTCTCGAGGCCGACAAGGTTCTTGAACTTCTGCAGGATCGGTTCGATGACGAACTCTAGGAGCTGGGCCTTGTTCTCCACTTTGCCGAAGTAATGGAGCGGCAGGGTTGCTGCCGCCATGTTCGGGTGGCCGCCGGCATCGCCCATCTCCCCGAACGCCTCCGAGAGGGCGTTGCCAATATGCAGCCGGATGTCGCGATTGCGGGCCGAGATGATGATGGCATTGTCGGTGATCCCGTATACGAGCGCCGTGTTGACCCCTTCGAGCGTGATCAGGATCTCGGCTGCCTGCGGGAGGGCGTCGCGGTTCATCACGTAGCCAACGTTTGCGAACAGGTACCCGCTCTGGACCTTGCG
Organism: Methanoregula sp.; assembly: GCF_041645475.1. Taxonomy (GTDB): domain Archaea; phylum Halobacteriota; class Methanomicrobia; order Methanomicrobiales; family Methanospirillaceae; genus Methanoregula. Next base: position 4,333 of record NZ_JBAZQA010000016.1, read on the forward strand.
CTCGTGGATGGCTTTCCCGATCACGTCCAGCGTCTCCTGCGACATGGAGGGGGACATGATCTTGTCGAGCAGGTCGGCATCCGTGAGGGGCAGGAGGAAACCGGCATAATTGAGATCCTGCGGCGTTACGTTGCGCTTGAACTCCTTGGTGTCGGTCCGGATACCATAGAGGAGGGCGGTGGCCACCCGCGTGTCGACCGGCACGTCGAGTTCCTGGAGATACTGGGTCATGATGCTCGCGGTTGCCCCGACACCGGGCCGTATATCGACAAACGAGCCGGGGGACTGTGCATGTTTCCCGTCCTTGTGGTGGTCGATGATGATATTGATCTTTGTCTGGGCCGGGACATCGTTGTTGGCGCCGGGGCCCGAGCAGTCAACAAGGGCGAGGTACTGGCACTTCTGGAGAGCGTCTGCGGTCAGGTGCTCCATCTTGATATCGAGCAGGTTCACAAACGTGCGGTTTTCCTGGTGGCCGATGTTTCCCTCGTAAAAGATCCGTGGGGTGAGGGATTTCCCGTTGGCATGTTTTGCGATCTCGGCCAGCGCCATGGCGGACGAGATGGCATCCGGGTCCGGGTTCTTGTGGGTGATGATCCCGAGCGTTCCTTCCCAGCCCGCAAGGAGCGAGAAGAGCCGCTGTGAGATCCGGCTCGAATGCTGCTTTTTTATCTGGAGGATAGCAGAGCGGGCCACCACTTCCTGCGGGTAGAGGACGAACTCGGCACCGGCCGCAGTGAGCTTCTGGCTGTTCACCGGGTCAGTGGCCAGGGCAACGATCTGCACGGCAGGGTAGCGTTTCTTGATGGTAACGACCGCGGCAAGGTTGGCGTCCGGGTCACCGGTCATGACAAACGCGATCTCGAAGACCGGGAGCCCGACCAGCATATCGGAAGAGGCAATGTCGCGCTGGTAGGCATCGTATTTCTGGTCGCGGAGGTGCCGCACCCGGTTCTCGTCCCGGTCAATGATGATTACGCGCTCATTCTCTTTTGCAAGTTCGAGTATGATATTGTAGCCGTTCGTTCCGCAGCCGAAAATACTGTATTTTGCCGGGCCGGAAGGTTCAAACGGGGCTGGTTCAGGCATATTACAGAAGATGTATCCCTCCAGTGTATTAAGTGATTCCAATCCGCTGGGAGCCAAAACCTTTATTCGCAATTATCAACCACTTTATTAGGTCTAACAGGCTTGGGTCTGTAGCTTAGTTCGGCATAGCGGCGGACTCTTAATCCGCAGGTCAAGGGTTCAAATCCCTTCAGGCCCGTTTTCCTTACCGTTTTTTTCTGTGCAGGGCACCCACCTCCCGCATGCCCGTTCCCTGCGAAGCCCGTACTTTAATATCCTTGGCGTGAACACAGAGTGTGACTGACATTCCAGAGCGGGTTCGTGGAGGGGGCGGAAGGGAAAGATGATGGAGTTCATCTTTGATCTGATCATCGGGATGCTTTTCATCTCCGGTATCAGTATGGCGGGTGTAGCGCTCTACGCCCGGCGGTTCATCAGCCGGGTTCCCGCAGCAACACCCTATGTTCTGATGCTGTTCTGCGGGGCGGCATGGGCAATCCTCTATGCCCTCGATCTCCTGACCGCATCCCTCCCGCTCAAAATATTCTACCACAACCTCCGCTTCCTCTTCATCCCGTTCTTTTCTGTTCTTGAACTCTGGCTCGTTCTCGCGTACGTGAAAAAGACCGAATGGCTCCGCAGGGACTGGGCGGCATTAGTTCTGATCCTACCGGTCATTGCGACAATCCTTGCCATAACAAGCCCGTACCACTCCCTGTTCCGGTATAACTTCTCGGTATCCCTGACCGGGCCGGTTCCGGTACTGCAATACACGGAGAGCCCGTTCTTTGCCCTTTATTCATTCTATTCACTCATCCTGCTTATCCTCGCCATTGTCCTGCTGGTCACCGAGGCAAGGAAGAGGGGTATACTGTGGGAGGCCCAGACCCTTCTCCTGATCCTGGCCCTTGCACTCCCAACGGCGATCAATTACCTGTCGGCGGAGGGCTTTACCCCGGTCCACGGCATCAATATGGCCCCCATCCTTCTCTGGGTTCCCGCCATACTGTACACGGTTGCTCTCTTCCGCTACCAGTTCCTCGATATCGTGCCGATTGCGAGGAGCCGTCTGGTCGATACCCTGAGTAAACCCGTGCTGGTGCTGGACACGGAGGGGCGTATCATCGATGCGAATCCGGCGGCCTGTTCGTTCTTCTCCTTCCAGCGACCCTTCGCGCTTGGCCGGCCGATCGGGGAGATCACGCAGGACTGGCCGGAATTCCTTACCCTGTGCCGCGAGAGTGCCACCCAGAAAAAGGATCTCATCCGGGTCACTAATGGAGTAACCCGTTACTATCTCGGGTCCGGTGAGCCGATCCTGACCCGGTTCGGGGAGACTGAGGGGCATATCATCATCCTGGAGGATATCACCGATCAGAAGAATGCCGAGACTGCCCTGCGGCTGAAAACCGAGGAACTGGACCAGTACTTCACCACCAGCCTCGATCTCTTCTGTATCGCGGACACGGGCGGTTATTTCCGGCGGCTGAACCCCGAGTGGGGCAAAACGCTCGGGTATACCCTTGCGGAGCTTGAGGGAAAGCGCTTCCTTGATTTCGTCCACCCGGAGGACCTGCCTGCAACCCTTGCTGCAGTGGCCGACCTGAACTCCCAGAAGGAGGTGCTTGACTTCACCAACCGGTACCGGCACCGGGACGGCTCGTACCGCTGGATCGAGTGGCGTTCATTCCCCAAAGGCGACCTGATCTTTGCAGCGGCCCGGGATATCACAAAACGGAAAGAGATCGAGGAAGCCTTAAAGGAGAGCGAGGAGAAATTCCGGGCGATCATCGACGAAATGCAGGACATCTTCTACCGGACCGACCTTGCGGGAAAGATCACCATGATCAGTCCATCCGCAGCGGTACTTGCCGGCTACGATTCCCTCGACCAGCTGATAGGCCGGGATGTTACCACAGTGTACGCGGATCCCTCCGGCCGCGACAGCCTCCTTTCTGCCCTCAAGGAGAAGGGAGCCGTGTACGCGTATCCCCTGATTCTCAAAACACGTGACGGAACGATCAAACACGTGACCACGAGCAGCCATTTCTATCGTGACTCGCACGGGATGATCCTGGGTGTGGAGGGTGTTATCCACGACATATCGGAACAGCAGCGGGCCGAGGAGGCCCTCCGCCAGGCCAACAAGAAGCTCAACCTCCTCTCGAGCATCACCCGCCACGACATCCGCAACCAGCTCATGGCGCTTATGGCATTCCTCGAACTGAGCGAGGAGGCGATCGGAAATCCTGCCGAACTTGCAGATTTCTTGAAAAAGGACCAGAAGATAGCCGAGAACATTGCACGCCAGATCACGTTCACCAAGGAATACGAGGACCTGGGAGTGAAAGCCCCGTCATGGCAGGATGTCAGTGTCGTTATCGAAAAAGCAGGTGCAGGACTCCCGGTCCGGCATATCAGCGTCCGCGTGGAGACAGCCGGTCTTGAGATCGTCGCCGACCCGCTTGTTGAGAAAGTCTTCTACAACCTCATCGACAATGCCCTGCGGTACGGCGGGGATACGATGACAACAATCCGCGTGAATTACCATGCAGCGGGCTCCTCGCTGGTGCTGGTCTTCGAGGATGATGGCCGGGGTATTGCTGACGGGGACAAGAAGGTGATCTTCGACAAGGGATATGGCAAGAACACCGGCCTCGGTCTCTACCTCTCCCGCGAGATCCTCTCCATTACCGGCATCACCATCAACGAGACAGGTGTTTCCGGGAAAGGGGCACGGTTTGAGATGCTGATCCCGGAAGGCGGGTTCCGGTTCACAACGCCGGGTGCATGATATTCCCGTTTTTTATTTTTTTTCTCATGGCACCGGTCACCGCAGGCCATTATGCTTAAATAGCAGAGCAGGAGATTCAACCGTATGGCAGATCCCGGCACGCCCATCTCACCATCGCTTGCAGATATGCAGAATGCCCTCCTTGCAGTTGACAGGGTGAGGGCTGGCAGGATCATCAGGGACTCATGCATCCCCGGTTCCCCATTCACCTGCCTTGAGAGGCTGGTTGTTCCTGCACTTGAAGAGATCGGCCGGCGCTGGGAGGCCGGCGATGTCGCGCTTTCGCAGGTATACATGAGCGGCCGGATCTGCGAGGAGATTGTTGACACCATGCTCCCGCCCGGAGATCCACGCCGTATCGACCAGCCGAAGATGGCGATAGCGGTGCTTGAGGATCACCACACGCTAGGGAAGAGGATCGTACTCTCGGTGCTCCGGGCCGGGGGATTTGAAGTGGCCGATTACGGCCAGGGAGTCACAGTCGATCAGCTGGTTGAACAGGTCATCCGCAACAAGGTCAGAATCCTCCTCATCTCAACTCTGATGCTCCCCGCCGCACTCCGGGCAAAAGAGGCGATAGCGCAGATCAGGAAAGAACTGCCGGAGACAAAAGTCATTGTCGGCGGGGCGCCGTTCAACTTCGACCCACGGCTCTGGACAGAAGTCGGCGCCGATGCCATGGGATATACGGCATCCGACACGCTTGCGCGGGTGAAAGAGATGGCCGGAGGGATGCAGTCATGACCGATCCGATGACACCGCTCGAACGGACGATGACCGCCATCAGCCAGAAAGAGCCGGATCGTGTCCCGCTCTTCCTCTTAACCACCATGCACGGGGCAAAAGAGCTGGGGATGTCCATCCGGCAATATTTTTCCAAAGGAGAGAATGTTGTCAAAGGACAGACAATCCTCCAGAAGAAATACGAGAGCGACTGTTACTACGGGTTCTTCTATGCCTCCGCAGAAGTTGAGGCCTGGGGCGGCGAGGTCATCTACATTGCAGACGGGCCGGCCAATGCCGGGCGGCCGATCATCCGGTCAGCGCAGGACATTACCTCCATCGGGGTGCCTGAAGTTGCCTCGTGTGAAAACCTTAAAAAGATCACCGGCTGCCTTACGGGTTTAGCGGAAAAGTCCGCCGGAAAGATCCCGGTTATCGGTGTCGTGATGTCACCATTCTCGGTCCCCGTAATGCAGATGGGCTTTGAGGCGTACCTCGACCTGATTTATTCAGAGCCGGAACTTTTTTGGGAGCTGATGAAGAAGAACCAGCAGTTCTGCGCCGACTGGGCCAACACCCAGCTGGAAGCCGGAGCAAACGCCATCTGTTACTTTGACCCGGTCTCGTCACCTACCTGCATCCCGCCGGAGCTGTATCGGAAGACCGGCATGGTAGTTGCAAAGGAGACGATCGCCCGGATCAGGGGGCCGACCGCCACCCACCTCGCCTCCGGCCGCACACTCGCGATCATCGACGATATTGCGACAACCGGCACCGCCATTGTCGGGGCGAGCGCCCTTGAGGACATCGGAGACGTGAAGCGGGCCTGTAACAAACGGCTCACGGTGCTCGGCAACCTCAACGGAATTGAGATGCGGCGCTGGACACCGGCCATGGCAGAGGAAAAAGTAATAGAGACCATTGCCCGGGCGGGAAAGGGCGGGGGGTTCATCCTCTCGGACAACCATGGCGAGATTCCCTGGCAGGTCCCGGAAAGCGTACTCCTTGCGATCAGCAAGGCCGTGAAGAAATACGGGACATACCCCCTGGACGCGTAAGGGATGGAAGAAAAATTTGTCATCCTCTGCTGCGAGAACATCCGGCCGGAGGTGGATACCATCCTGGCAACCGGGGCAATGCCCCTGGCTTGCGCCCGGTCATTTCCGTTCCATTGCGGCCATGTCAAATCCGTCTGGAGTACCGTCAAAGACCAAGTCGGCGAACTTGAAACCGCCGGGGCCACAACCTGCCTGTGCGGGTGCGGATGCGCCAATTCGTTTGATGTCCCAGAAGACATCCTGAAAAGACCCTCGCTGGTGCTGGTCGAATCGGGAGCAACGCTCTTCCTGCCGGAGACGCTCGTTAACGACTTCCGGCTGCGTGGGACCTACCTCATCCTGCCCGGCTGGCTCTTCCGGTGGAGAAAGAACGCAGAACAGGATCAACTTGACCGGACCACCACACGGGAGATGTTTCGGGAATCGCTCACCGAGATCGTCCTTCTGGATACCGGCGTCCATACCGGAACCGGCCCGGCCCTCGCAGAGTTCTCCGATTTCACCGGTCTTCCCGCCCGTGTTCTGCCTGTAGGACTTGAGCATTTCCGGTTCCATCTGGGAGCAGAATACCGCAAATGGCAGTGCAGCCAGGAGATAACTGCCTGCAAAGCCACCGTCATGAATGCAGAGAGGAGGGTTGCCGATTACTCGATGGTAGCCGACCTCACGGGAAAACTCATCGGCATCCATGATGAGAAGGCGGTGATCTCCCGGATGCTAGAACTCATCTCCCTGCTCTGCTCTCCCAAAAGGACGGGATTTCTTCTGATCCGGGAGAACGGGGAGAACGAGATCATAAGTCTCCCCGCAAAAGCGTATTCATCAACCGTCCACTTCCAGAGGATCTTCGAACCAGCACACCAGTATTACATTACAGAAGCCGGCGACGGCTTCCTCTTCCGGGTCCTCTATAACAACAACCTGATTGGCATCCTCTCCGTTGATCAGGTAGCACTCCCCGCATCAGTTGATGAGTATCTCAACATCACCCACTTCATCACCGAGATTGCCGGGCTCTCCATCACGATTGCCCGGATACACCAGAATCTTGTCGAGACGATTGCCGAGCGAGACACCGAGATTGCCGAGCGGAAAAAGATCCAGACGGAGCTCTCGCTCCACAGCGAGATCCTCCAGAATCTGGCCGAAGGTGTCGCTCTGGTCCGGGCCAGCAACGGGACCATCGCGTTTGCCAATACCCGGTTCAGCCAGCTCTTCGGCTATACTGCCGGGGAACTGCTCGGCCGGAGTGTTGCCGACCTCAACGCCCCGGACACGCGGTCTCCTACAGAAATCGCAGATGAAATTGTCACCGAGCTGGAGAGAGCCGGGATCTGGATGGGTGAAATACGGAACCTGAAAAAGGATGGAACCGTGTTCTGGTGCCATGCTATGGTTTCAGCGTTTTACCACCCCGTCTTCGGGAAAGTCTGGATTACCGTGCATGAGGATATTACGGATCGGAAGAAGATCGAGACTGCCCTCAGCGAGAGCGAGGAACAATACCGGAACATTCTTGAAAATATCGTGGATGTATTCTTCCGGATCGATGAAGAGAACAAAATTGTGATGGTGAGCCCTTCGGCAGCACCAACATTCGGATATACTTCCACCGAAGAGATGCAGGGAAGACCCATACTCTCGCTCTGGAAATCTCCAGACATGCGGGTAACGTTCCTTGATGCCATGAGAATCGGGGGGGGTTCCGTGCAGGATTGGGAAGGTGAATTCGTAAAAAAAGACGGCACGGTCTTCTGGGTGTCGATCAGTGCCCACCTGAATACGGACCCGGAGGGGCGATATGCAGGAACAGAGGGCATCATCCGCGATATTTCCGAACGGAAACAGATCGAGGAGGCGCTCAAAGGAGCCGTCAAAAAACTGAATATGCTCTCCTCCATCACCCGCCACGATATCCTGAACCAGCTCATGGGACTCCGGACCTATCTGGATCTCTCGCGGGAAGACCTCAAAGGCACGCGCTTTGCCGAGTTCATCGAGAAAGAGGACCAGGCTGCCGAGGCCATCCAGCGCCAGATCGAGTTCACGAAATATTACCAGGACATCGGGGTCGATGCCCCGAAATGGCAGGATACAGAAACCGTCATAAGGAATGCACTGGCGCAGCTCAACCCTCCGGCAGTCGACGTCCGGATCATGGTTGCAGGATATGAGATCTTTGCCGATCCGTTAATTGAGAAGGTATTCTACAATCTCATGGAAAATTCCCTCCGTCACGGGGAGCGGGTCTCGAAGATGGCATTTTCTTCCAGTGAATCAGAGGCAGGACTTGTCCTGATTTATTCTGATGATGGGGTGGGTATCACTGAAGAGGACAAGAAGAGACTCTTCCGGAAAGGGTTCGGCAAGCATACCGGTCTTGGCCTCTTCCTGTCCCGGGAAATTCTCGCTATTACCGGCATCGCCATCACCGAGAATGGAGTGCCTGGGGAAGGCGTGCGATTCGAGATGTGCGTGCCAAAAGAGGGATACCGGCAAGCCACACCAAAATAAAGGCTGGACAAGCTGCCGGCCCGGGATACTCCACGGCCTTCTTTCCCCGCAGGAGGGACACCGATGTATATATTAACCCCCCGTAACGAGTGTAAATCATGACGCAGGCAGCATCACAGGTCTATTACCCGGTCAACCTGAACCGGGATGCAATTGCCCTGAAACTGTACGACCGGTACTGGCAGAAGTACCCGGAAGTGTACCGGAATTTCAGTGCCCTCCAGAAGACGCAGATGCTCGAAGATTTCAAAACCCATCTCGAATACCTGCAGGAATCTCTCGCTATCGGCGATTCTGCCATTTTCATCAACTACGCCGGGTGGGCAAAGGTCATGTACTCATCCCTGCACCGGCCGGAGGACTGCCTGCCCTCTGGCCTTGGTGTTATGCGGGAAGTTCTCCGCACAGAACTGTCACCCGAAATGAGCAAAAAAACTGAGGACTACATCGCGAAAAGTATCTCATCCCTTGCCACGGCCCCAACTGAAGTCCCGACCTTCATCCGCGATGACAACCCATTAGCTGCGGTAGCTCGTAAGTACCTTGAAGCCCTGCTGGCCGCTGACCGGAATACAGCTCTTGCGATCATCAGTGACCAGGTAAAAAAAGGAGTAACGGTCCGGGAGATTTACCTCAATGTCTTTCAGCCGGTCTTGTACGAAGTGGGCAGGCTCTGGCAGATCCGGAAAACCAGTGTCACCCAGGAACATTACGTGACCGGTGCAACCCAGCTCATCATCGCCCAGCTCTACCAGCAGCTCATGGCAGAAAACAGGAATAAAAGACGTCGGGGGAAAACCCTGGTTGCCGCGTGCGTCTCGGACGAACTTCACGAGATGGGGGTTCGCATGGTGGCCGACTTTTTCGAGATGGACGGATGGGATACGTATTATATCGGGGCAAATACGCCGGCACCAGACCTGATTGCTGCCATAAAAGAACGCGAAGCAGATGTGGTGGCCCTCTCCTCGACCATGGTCTCCCACCTCCCCCGCATAGATTACCTGATCCGGTCACTCCGGGGGGATCCGGATACCCGCCAGGTGAAGATAATTATCGGCGGCTACCCCTTCAACATCGTTCCTGCTCTCTGGCAGAAAATCGGGGCCGATGCTTATGCAGCCAGTGCAGATGAGGCAGTCCGTGCCGGTAACCGGCTTTCCCCTGCCAAAGAATGAACGGGCCTACCAGGATCAGGTACTGAACCTGAAGGCATTCTTTGGCACGAGCATCTCGAACCGTGCCCCATTTCCCGGAATCCCGGTCTCCCGGATGGTTATCCCGCTTATTGCAAGGATCTCTTTTACCAAAAAAAGGCCCAGGCCGGAGTTTTTCCCGAACCCCCGCTCAAAGATCTGCTCTTTCTCGACAAGGGGGATTCCGGATCCGTCATCCTCGACAATAACGAGAAAATTATCCGGCTCCCGCTCGCAGCGGACAGTTATCACGTTCAGCCGCCCACCGTGACGGGCCGCGTTGTCGAAAAGGTTGAAGAAGACCCGTTCGAGCAGAGGATCGGCAAAGATCTCGACACCCCGACAGGTGCCGGAGAAGGTTATAGGAACGCTGGTGGTAGTCCGCGCTACAACGTCCTCCAGCCGGAACCAGGCCGGGGCTTTCATCCCGAGATCCTGGTAGGCCCGGGCAAACTCGATCTGGCTGGTGATCGTTCCGGCAATATTCAGGATCTTTGCAAGGTAATCCTCAACAAGAGGATCGCTCTTCTTCATGGACGCTATCTGGGCAAATCCCTGCAGGGCCGTCAGCTGGTTTGTGATATCATGCCGGGTGATGCTGTTGAGGAGACTGAGCTTCCGGTTCGCCTCGCTGAGCGCTGAGGCAGCCCGCTTGCGTTCCGTGATATCTTCAAGCACCCCGTCAAAAAACTCAACGGATCCATCGGGACCGCGAACCGCAATTACCGATAAGCTTGCCCAGAACACCCCGCCATTCTTCTTTTTGAGCTGGGTCTCGTAATTCAGCAGTACGCCATCCCGGACCAGGCGATCGGATATTATCTTCCTCACCCCTGGATCCACGTACAGGTCTGCCACCGGACACTGCATGAATTCCTCCACGGAATCATAGCCGTGCAGGTGTGCAAGGATCGGATTTGTCATGACCCTCCTGCCGGAGGGGCCGGGTGTGGTGCGGAATAATCCAACAGGCAGGTTCTCCATGAAGTTCTTCAGCTGCTGCTGCTGTGCCTCAATTTCCTCACCCATCCGCTTGCGTTCGGTGACATCGCGGAAGACAACCATAATGGCCGGAAGGCCCTGGTAAAGGATGGGTTTTGACGTCACCTCGGCCGTGAATGGCTGGCCGTCTGCGGTAATAAGACGCTCCTCCCTGAGTGGAATGGTATCTCCCCGTTCCTCCATCAGCCGGAACTCTTCAGCCAGCCGCTCCCGGTCATCCGGATGAACGAACGGGAGAAGTGTCCTGCCGACAAGATCACCGGCGCTCCCTGATCTGACAAGCCGGACGCATTCCGGGTTGGCATAGAGGATCTTCCCGTCGCGGTATACCACGACTGCATCGGGGGACAACTCCACCAGCGCACGATATTTCTCTTCGCTTTCCCGCAGATTATCTTCGGCCTTTTTCCGGTCTGATATATCGAGGATCACGCCGCGAAATCCCACGAGTTCCCCTGCACGGTAAATAGGTGCAGGGTAAATGAGGATGGGGAGCGTGGAGCCATCCGGGCGGATTGCCGTATACTCATGGTTGTCGGGGGATCTTCCCTGCAGGATTTTTTCCACATTCTCGCGGACACGTCCATGTTGTGACGGGTCGATACGCTCAAGGGCATTCATACCGGATGCGATATCCTTTTCTGTCATCCCAAACGCGGCAAGAGCGTGCCGGTTCGCATAGGTGATATTGAACGAAAGGTCCATTTCGAAGATGATCTGGGGGAGCAGTTCGGCAAGCTCGCGGTACTTCGCCTCGCTCTCCCGTATCCGCTGCTCACTCCGGACAAGCTCATCAAACTGTGCCTTTAATTCTTCGGAGGATGCGGCAAGCTCGTCATGGGCTGCCCGGAGATCTTCTTCCGCGTTCCGGCGGTCAGTAATATCCACTGCAAACCCCCCGATAAGAGGTGGTTTGTTCTCACGATCAATCCGGAACTTGAAGGTCTCAAAAATTCGCCGGTCCCCGTTTTTCACCGTAAGGTTTTCAATAGTTTTGAGATCCCCGTCCTGTAATACCTTCAGGTCGTCTTCAATCATCTTCTCGGCAGCTTCCGGCGGGAAGATGGAACGGACCGATTGTCCGATCCATTCATGGGCCCCGAAGAGTTCTGCCATCCGTTTGTTGACAAAGAGATTGGTGCTATCCTGATCCTTGATGAACGCCGTTACCGGGAGGTAGTTCATGAATGCGGCAAACCTGCTCTCGCTTTCATGGAGTTTTTCTTCCGCCAGGTTCTGTTCGGTGATATCCCGGATAATACCGAGGATGGCCGGCTGTCCCAAGTAGAGAATCCGATCAACAAAAAACTCCCCGATCCGGATCTCACCGCTCTTTGTGAGGAGCCGGGTGGTGAAGACGGGCGGGATCTGGATGCCCGCAATCCTCTGCTGCCCGAATACCTGCAGCCTCATACGATCCTCGGGATGGATGATGTCCCAGACCTCATTCGCCATAATCTCGTCGTGGGAGTACCCGGTCAGTTCTATTGCCCGGCGGTTGACAAAGAGGAACCGGTCTCCCCGGTAAATGTAAATGGTTTCATGGCTGTTTTCAACAACAACCCGATATTTCTCCTCCTCTGCCCGCAGTTCCTCTTCCACGGTCTTTAACTCCGTGATGTCCCGGATGGACTCGATGGCGCCGACCATCTCCCCTTGTCGGTTATAGAGCGGGCTTGCTTTACCCAGGAGCATAACCGGTCTTCCTTTCGGTCGCGGGAGGGTGGTATCAGCGATCAGGATGCCCTTTTCATGGGTGATATGCCCGTAATTTTTGGTAATGAAATCATCGGGCTCGAAGATCAGATCGATGAGAATCTTACGCCGGGTTCCGTAAAACGCAATTGCGTACTCGTAATCCCCCTTCCCGAGGATATCGGAGGCAGAAATCCCGGTCATCTCCTCGATTGCCCGGTTCCAGGCAATCACCCGGCCGGACCGGTCGATGGCAAAGGTAGCGTCCGGGAGGAAATTGATAATATCAGAAAGGCGCTGCTCCGAGTCCTTCACTGCATCCATTGCCTGCCGACGCTCGACTGCAATCTTGATCTTGTGCGCCAGCTCGGCAAACTGGGCCTGGGGGTCACCGCCTTTCTGGAGGTAGAAATCTGCGCCGTTGTTAATAGCCTCTATAACCACCACTTCGCGCCCGCGGCCGGTGAAAAGGATGAATGGAATTGTGCCGAATTGTGCCCGGACAGCTCGTAAAAAATCAATCCCGTTCATGCCGGGCATCTGGTAGTCGGAGACTATCACATCATAGGCCCTGAACTCCGGCAGAGCCAGAGCTTCCTCTGCGGAGGTCTGGACATCGACCCTGATTTCCGGGGATTGCTCAAGATAGAGCTTGCCAAGTTCGAGAAGATCGCGCTCGTCATCCACATATAATACTGAGAGCATCAGCCATCTCCTGTAATACCTGATGACGCGTCTCATGTATTTATAAAAATTGCTGGATTTTTCGTGATGAAGTGTTCCCAAACCGGGAGAGAAGGACCGGTCGCCAGCTGACCGCAGAAGAAAATTTTTCTCGCAAAAATGATAACAAGGGGTCTGTTTTTTTAAGGGGGGGGATGCAGTATCACTATGCAGTTTAAAGGCAGCAAGACCGAGAAGAATGTGCTCGCGGCATTTGCCGGTGAGTCGCAGGCACGGAACCGGTATAGTTTCTTTGCGAGTGCGGCAAAGAAAGAGGGGTACGAACAGATAGCGGCGATCTTCCTACAGACCGCAGAAGAGGAGAAGGAGCATGCCAAATCATTCTTCAAACTGCTGAACGGCGGCGAGGTGGAGATTACCGCAGCGTTCCCCGCTGGCATGATTGGATCCACGAAGGAGAACCTTGCCGCAGCAGCAGCAGGCGAGGAGATGGAGTGGGGCACGCTCTACCCAACGTTTGCTGCTACGGCCACAAAAGAGGGGTTCAAGGATATCGCCTACCACTTCAAGATGGTGGGAAAAGTCGAGGAGCACCATGAAGCAAGGTACAGGAAACTGCTGGCTAATATGGAGAGCGGGACCGTCTTTACATCGGAGATGCCCGCAAAATGGTACTGCAGGAACTGCGGATATGTCCATGACGGGAAAAATGCACCACCCAGGTGCCCGGTCTGCGATCACCCGCAGGCATACTTCGAGATTACAGCAGGAAATTACTGATTATTTCCCCTTATTTTCTTTCGGCCGACATGGCTCTTCCCGGCCCGGGTTAGCGGATTCATCCGGGGGGTATCTTCGGCGGGGTTCCCGGGAGAATCCCTCGATAATTATTCAATCATCCGGTCTGCCAGCTGGATGATGTCGAGGACTTCAAAGGAGGATCCGGTTTCGGCACGGACATCCTCAAAGTTTCTCCGGCAGAACGGGCAGTTTGAGGCAAGGATGCCGGCATGGAGCCGGTTCACCTCTGATACTTTCTCCCGTACAATGGCCAGGGCAAGACCGGGGTCCCGGGCTTTGATCCCCCCGCCTCTCAAGATCCTCGATCATGGCAAGGATGGTCTCCTGATAGTCTATCCATGACCCGGTCCGGAACAAGAACGATCCGCAGCACGATTCCCGCTCTTTGAGCATGCAGAACAGTATTCCGGATTTTGCCAGGATCCGGATGGCGGCCTGCCCGATCTCCGGTTGCCGGAACGCTGCCGTGCAACCAGGAAAGAACCCGACGGGGGCGGAATCGGCAACCGGGATCTCTGCGGGGATCCAGGCAACCCGGTCCGAACTGCTGTTGCCGTATGGGCTCTTTGTATCCACGATCATCCGGACAGTCCATTCAATTATTGCATCCTTGTACTCCAGCTCCCGTGCCGCACCCATGATCGATTCCCAGAGCGGGGTGGTGGCAATCCCCGATTCGCAGATAACGGCACAGGCCCCGCACGAGGTGCACCGGAAGAGGCTTGAGAAAAGGGCTGCCAGTTTCTCTTCAAAGGAGGGATTGCGGAGGAGATGTGTGAGTACTTGAGCCTCCCGGGTCCCAAGCCGCCGTAAGCCGGCAATGCGTTCCATTGCGCCATCGGGATAACCGGCCCTGACCACCGGGCAGGCATCCAGTTCCAACAGCTGGACCGGGGTGAACCGGCGCAGCCGGATCACTTCAGGATCAGGCCAAGCCAGTTCAATCTTCTCCTCTTCGGGCAAGCAGGACGAGCGGTGTTACGAGGATATGCCGGAACCGGGTCCATGGCAGTACCATGACAAAGAGCGGGAAGGTTACATACAGATGCAGCGCGAGAATATCGAGGGCAAGGTTCATGTTGAAGAGGGATTTGCCGATGAAGAAGTCAAAACCGGCAAACCATTCGGCAGTCATGCCGAAAATCCCGATGGCGAGCACGACAATGACGATGAAATAATCCGCAAACCAGGTCCGTTTCCTCACTTCGGGAACAAAAAGCCGCCGAGCAAGGGCAAAACCTGCCGCGAGAACGAGCGGGTGCGCCAAGAGGGAGTACGGGATGCGGATACTGTCGATATACCGGAAAAATGCCCCGCCAAGTCCCGTCCGGATCGATAAACGAAAGGAAGAGGGCAATTACCGAGAGGTGGAGGAAGAGAGCAAGGATCATAAAGCTCCAGATGATCGCCATGTGCACGGCCCAGCGGCGCCGGCTCCGTTTCCAGACCCTGCGGAAAAGGAGGACGGCAAGCACCAGGACCCGGAGAAATACTGAGGCTCCATCCCGGAATGCTTCCCGGGCCACGGAGAAGAGGATCCGATCCGGCCTCCCGTGCCCCCAGGCGGTTAGGAGTAGGTAGGTACCAACAATGCAGAAAAAAACGGCTGCAACCGGCACGAACTAGGGTATTAATCCGGAGTAGAATGCATGATCTGCCATGGAGTGCGTACCGGTCTTTTTTTTTTTTTTTTGGTTTTTTCTTGGTTCCGATAGCGGGCGAGAAGAGGGAATGGGACACGCTCTGCCCGGTATTTGTAACCACTTGCGAATGTCTGGGAACACCCTCATGCATACTTCGGGAAGCAGGGAATTCCTGTTATTCGAGCTGCAAAAAGACCCTTTCCTGCCCACCATTATTCGTGTTTTTCTGCGGTGGGATCTGCGGGGATCCTAACATAATTCTCGATCAGGACATTCCGGCCGTCAATCGTTGTCGCGGTCACGGTTTTTAGCACCGGGACCGATCCACCGTCCCTGTGGAGTAAAACGCGCTCAGATCGATCGATGGTCATACCCAGATCGCTGATCGGGCATCTCCCTTTCTCCGCCGGACAGATGAACTGGTGACAGGTATGCCCGATCATCTCTTTTTCCATGTACCCGGTCAGTCGCTCTCCTTCGGGGTTGACAGAGATGATCTCATGGGAGGCCGCATCGACAACGATGATACCGGCCTGGATATGTTCCCAGATGGTATGGAACTTCTTCTCTGACTGTTCGATAGCACGCTGCTGGACGGTTACCCGCTTCGAAAGAATCATGACCACGGCTGCGATGATAATAAAAACAACAACCCGGGTATCGGCTGCAACAATATACTGCGGATTGAACCCGGTTATGAGAATGTCAAGGGCAAGATAAATGATGCCCATAACCGCTGAATACATTACACCTCGTTCCTGGTACCAGTAGGCAGCGAGGATAATGGGGACGTAATAAATATGGGTGAAGATCGTCTGGATGCCATTCTGGAGACAATACACCGTCAGGAGAAGAACAACTGCAGAAAGGGCCAAGAGGAGGACAAATCTCCAGGAGATAAACGATTTTTTTTCAGGGACCGGAGTCTCCATGGTATTCAATACTGGTTACCGGGTTAAATATCTCACCGTTTCAAACGAGGGGATCACAGATTCCACAAGCCATACCGGATCTGTTGAGATGGTTGTCATCGTTCGTTCAGCCTAGCCAAATGTCGCGGTCAGGGTATGGGCGCCGTGTACATTGGACAGGGTGTATGTGGTGGTCTGTCCCACCGATCCCCCGAAGGATACCGGTGACCCGTCCAGACTGATGGAGAGCACCGATTTCATGGATTTTGGCGTGAACGTGAAGGTCTGACTGGCGCCATCCGGTACGACCACGGTCCCGGGGGTAACTCCCGGCGGCGAGATGGTCCCAAGGCCGGGTGGTGACCATGAGACGGATATAACGGGACCTGAGGGGATTGATGTTGTTACCGGGGCAAAGGTCGTGACCGTTGCAGTTGGCGTAACATTTTTAGTGAGCGTAGTAGTGATCGTTGTTGAGACGGTGGATATCGGAACAACGGTCTTTGTTGCAGTTGTTCCGAACTTCGGAGACTTCCATTCAAGGATCATGAGACCGGAAACGGGATCAACGATCCTGACCCGCAGGTCTTCGGATAACTGGGGAAGCGCGGCCACACCGATGAGGCTCGATACCAGGTTGTAGCCGGTGCCGGTATGATATAGGTATACCGTGTTGCCCGGCCGGAATTCACCGATGGCCGGGCCTGGGACCGCCCTGAACGAACCTCCCGGGGTATCCACATAGATCGATACCGGAAAGGACGTCTCAGTACTTCCCGAAAAATTCAGGACGTCTCCTCCTCGGTGCCTGATGGCAATCGCAGAATAGCCGGGCATCTGCTTGAGGGAGACATCAGCAGTGATATAGGCTCCTTTCGGGATCTGGGGAACCACCCCGAATACAACTACAAAAATGACAGCACCGAGGATCATGACGATAGCGAGAATGAGGATTTCATCGGTCATTTCACTGAATGCATCCTCACAAGATCTCATTGTGTGTCACATCAACATGGTTGAATAAAATAGTATCTGTAGAGAGGGGGAGATGAAACCGAATACACCAGATTCTTTCGGGATCGCTCCATCGCCGGGTTTCATCCAGATGAGGCGGGATTTATCGTGCTGGTTATCTGATCCAGCCCAGTCGGACCCATCGCTCGTAGTCTTCAACCCGTAAATCCCGGTTCTCAGTAACAAGATCTTTGAAAAATTCCCGGTTGCCGGTAATCTCCGCGTCCTGTTCCGGAGCGGAGAAACCGTCCGTTATCGCCCCGGCGAGTTTCGTCCCGAGCACCCGGGCATCCGGTTCTGCTGCCTCCACGGCTTCCTGAATCCCGCCGGTTGCAACGCTGACCCCTCCCGCCGTGATCACGCCAAGGTAGTTGAGGACATGATTCTGGTATGCGACAACCTGATCCCCACCGGAGGTGTGCGTGGTCGCAACCGAGCACCCGTATTTTCCGTTCAGAACCTGGTAATGGATCGCGTCCGCGAGCCGGTCGAAGAAGATCTTCATCTGGCCGGAGACATTGTCGATATAGACCGGCGATGCAAAGACGATCCCGTCCGCGTCCTTCATCCGTTCAACGAGCGTGGGAAGATCGTCTTCGAATACGCAGATCCCGTTGATCGAACAGCCCTCGCAGGCCGTGCAGGGTGTTACGCGGAGATCGCAGAGATCGATCATCTCGGTCTCAGCGCCGGCCTCTGCTGCTCCTTCAAGAACAAGAGCGGCAAGTTGTCTCGTGATGCTCCGGGTGGTCCGGGGACTTCCGTTAATAGCGACAATTTTCATTTTTTTATAACTCCCGTTGCAGAAGATTGGGCGGTGAAAGGTATTATGGGAAGTGGGTTTTCTTCTGGTATGAAAAAATGGACTGGGGGCGGTATGCCGGTTACCTGCAGGACTATTTTTTCAGGACACGTTCGAGCCAGTCGCCGATGAAAGCACCCACGATAAAGAGGATCACGAAGATGACGATTATGATAAAGAGGCCGAACATTCCAAGGATGCCGAGACTGATGCTCAAACCTCCCGGAAAGAGGAACATCGAGACGAGCACGAAAATAATACTCATGACGATTCCGGCGATCACGCTATTTTTGAGAAGACCTTTGTAGTCTTCCTTCCCATGGTGGAAAAAGCCAAAAGCGATTCCAATGATTAACGTCAGCAGTTCAAGCCACATGCAGGTACTCCGGATTCACAGCAATTTCACGCCCCAACCACTAATAAGTTCCGCAAGTGCCGGCATATCCGGAAAACCGGGTGGAGGGAGATTCCCAAGTCCACCCACTGGCAGGATGAGGGCAAGTGTAAATATCGTATAATTACATCCATTTTTCAAAAATAATGAATTTAAAACCCCATTTTGAAATGAGGTCAGCGTGGCTTCCGGTTGGAGGAGAACCTATAAAACTGACTGAGCGGTATTCGGATCTTCCCACACGTTTAAAGCCCGCTAAATTGCACGGTTTTATCCCGGTTAAAACGGCTTTTTTCAAAAAAGAACCGATTTTAAGAGGATTTTTGCCGGGCGTTGGCACCGTTTCCACTGGAGAGCGCCCGGAATTTTTTCGGTTCTCTAAATTAATGTCCGATTGCCAAACCGGGCATTTTACGAAGACTTATTATCACAGCCTTTCCGGACGAGGGGTTCACCGGGCATGCGGGTTCGTATAATAGTCCGGTCCCCACCATTCGATCTCAGCAACAGAAACTAATATCAATTATCAGGAGAAGCATTGAACAATGTTCTCTCTCCTGTACGTGGATGACGAGCCCGAACTGCTCGAGATCGGCCGGTTGTTTCTCGAAACTTCCGGTGAATTCGAGGTCAGCACGGTCGAATCGGGGGATGGGGCGCTCGCCCACCTGGAGCGAATGGACTTTGATGCCATTGTTTCCGATTACCAGATGCCCGGTATGAACGGTATCGAGCTCCTCAAAGCCGTCAGGAAAGCAGACACGGATATCCCGTTCATCCTTTTCACCGGCCGCGGGCGAGAGGAAGTGGTTATCGAAGCTATCAACAACGGCGCTGATTTCTACCTCCAGAAAGGCGGCGACCCTCGGGCACAGTTCGCCGAGCTCTCCCATAAGCTCCGACAGGCAATCAGTAGGAAACGTACGGAGAAAGCGCTCTGGGATTCGGAAAAACGCTTATCCGACATCATTGACTTCCTCCCGGACGCCACCTTTGCCATTGATACAAACGGGCAGGTCATTGCCTGGAACCGGGCAATCGAGGAGATGACCGGAATTCCAGCCTCCAATATTCTCGGGAAGGGAGATTATGAGTACGCGATCCCGTTCTACGGGAGCCGAAGGCCAATCCTGATCGATCTCATCTTCGAACCCGACGATACCGTGATGAAATACTATTCCGGCATCAAGAGGGAGAGTAACAGTATTTCGGCAGAGACAAACCTCCCCCACCCGAAAGGCAGACGGATCGATGTCATGGCAAAGGTAAGCCGGCTCTGCAACCGGGATGGCGATGTCATCGGAGCAATCGAATCCATCCGGGACATTACGGACTTGAAGAAATCCGAAGAAGAACTCAGGGCATTGAACGAGCAGCTGGCTGCATCCGGCGAAGAGCTCAGGTCCCAGTTCGACGAACTTGCTGTGAACGAGAACCGGATCCGGGTAAGCGAGGCTAGGCTGCGGTACATGCTCGGATTCTACGAACGCGCCAGGGGCAGGCGTCAGGAACTCATGAGTTATGCTGTCGAGGGGGCGGGCGTAGTTACCGACAGCCCGCTTGGGTACCTGGCATTCCTGAACGAAGACGAGAGCGAACTCACCATGTACGCCTGGTCGAGATCCGCCATGAAGGAGTGCGCACTCCGGGAAAAACCGATCATTTACAAAACTGAAAAGACCGGCCTCTGGGGAGAACCGGTGCGGCAGCGGCGGCCGGTCATAACCAATAATTACTCTGCGTCGTCCCCGCTGAAAAAGGGATACCCGGCCGGTCATCCGCAGATCGTCCGTCATATGAGTGTGCCGGTCATCGAGAACGGCCGCGTTGTGCTGGTGGGGGGAGTGGCAAATAAAGCATCGGATTACACCGACATCGACGTGCAGGAACTCCTGCTCCTGATGCAGGGACTCTGGCAGGTACTCAGGCAAAAAGAGACCGAAGCCGGACTCATCGAGAACGAGGCGCGATTCCGGTCCATCTTCGAGAACAGTCCGTACCCGATCGTCATCAATGACCGCAGGACACACAAATATATTGACGTCAATGAGGCATTCCTGCAGGAGTGCGGTTATACAAAAGATGAGGTACTCGGCAAAGATTCCCTTGAACTGGGACTGCTGTCACCCGAAGACCAGGAAAGGCTTGTGAACCTTCTCAGAGCCGGCATCCGGGTCGAGAGGGAAGCGGTCACCAGGATAGCAAAGAATGGGAACAAATATCATATCCTCATCTCGTCACTCCCGGTCATGCTCCACAACGAGCCTGCGATCCTGACCATGACCGCAGACGTGTCGGAACTGGAACGGACCCGGGAGGAGTTGCGGGTCCGGTACGACGAACTGGTCACAGCCCAGAATGAACTCAGGATCCGCAAACAGCAGATGGAGGAGATAGCATCCACCATTCCCGGCGTGGTCTACCAGAATTACCTGCGATCCAACGGAGAGATCGGTTTCTACTATGTCAACCTCAAATCGGGACAAAAGATCTTCGGTACGGATGAAACCATCACGGACTTCCTTGAATGGTTTACAAGCCATGTCCACCCGGAGGACCGTGCACGGTTCCTTGACTCCATTGAAACCGCTACTATCGCACGGAAACCCTGGAATTTTGAAGGCCGGTTCGTAAAGCCCTCCGGGGATGAGATCTGGTTCTCGGGGTCGTCATGCCCTGTCGAGCATAAGACCGAACTGGTCTTTACCGGCGTCCTTGTGGATATCACGGAGCGAAAACTGAAAGATTCACGCCTTCAGGCGGCGTATGAACAGATCTCAATTGCTGAAGAGGAGCTCAGGGAACAATACGACTCCCTGGCAAAGAGCACCGATGCCATCCATGAACGCGAGGAGAAGTACCGGCTCCTGGTGGAGGTAACCGGGACCGGCTATGTGATCCTTGACGACAAGGGGAAGGTAATTGACGCAAATCCCGAGTATGTCCGCCTGACCGGACGAGCCAGCCTACCGGAGATCCTTGGCAGGAGCGTACTTGAGTGGACCCCCGAGAATGAACGCACGAAAAATGCAGCGGCTGTCCGGCAGTGTCTTCAGGAAGGGAGCATACGGGACTTCGAGATTAATTACATGGACCGCACGGGCCAGGTTATTCCGGTTGAGATCAATGCTGCCGTTGTGCATGAGGAAGGTAAGGTCCGCATAATTACCCTCACCCGGGACATCTCCGGCAGAAAGGCAACAGAAAAGGCACTCCGCAGATCCGAGGGCCAGTACCGGATGCTCGTTGAGAACAGCCACGACATCATCTTCACGCTGGACAAGGAGGGAATCTTTTCCTTTGTCTCCCCGAGCGCAAAAGCACTGCTCGGGTACTCTCCATCGGATCTCACCGGGAAATCCTTCCGCTCCATTGTCCATCCCGATGATGTTGCAACGTGCGAGACATACCTGAAAAACGCCATTCATGACGGTCCTCAAAGGACTGATGTGGAATACCGGGTCTTCCACGCAGACGGGTCAATCCGGATACAGGTAGCTAACATTTCCCAGGTATTCGACAACGATGGATCAATCCTCTTCGTTGTGGGTACTGCCCGGGATATCACCGACATGAAGCGGTCACAGGTGGCGATCCGGGAAACCAGCAGGAAACTCAACCTGCTCAACAGCATCACACGGCACGATGTTGCAAACCAGCTCACCACCCTCCTTGGGTATACCCAGCTTGCGATGATGAAAAAACCCGATCCGGTGATCGCCGACTTCATTGCCAAAATAGAGAGTTCCGCGCAGGTTATCCGGCGCCAGATCGAGTTCACGCGGGCCTACCAGGAGCTGGGGGAGGGGGCCCCGGCCTGGCAGGCACTCTGTGACCTGGTCCTAGCAGCAGAGCCAAGGAACGTTGGGGTCACCTGCACCTGTACCTCGTTTGAGATCTATGCAGACCCGATGCTCTCAAAAGTGTTCTTCAACCTGTTTGACAACGCAGTCAGGCATGGGGAGCATGTGACCGCCATCTCGGTCCGGTGCGGGACGGTGGGCGAAGATCTGATCGTTTTTGTTGAGGACAACGGAGTTGGTATCCCGCTTACCGAGAAATCCAAACTGTTCCAGAAAGGGTACGGCAGGAACACGGGTTTTGGCCTCTTCCTGACCCGGGAGATCCTCGCCATCACCAGCATCTCCATCAGCGAGACCGGGACGTATGGCAGGGGTGCCCGGTTCGAGATCACGATCCCGAAAGGCACATACCGTTCAGTGCCCTGACCTAGATCTTAGTCCCACCACCTTATTACCCGCTGACGATTGGCGTGAGTTTGCCCCGGAACTGGCTCATGTAGAGATCGTAATAGAATCCTTTTTTATCCATCAGTTCCGTATGGTTCCCGCTCTCGATGATCCTGCCCTTGTCGATGACCAGGATCACATCAGCATGCCGGATCGTGGAGAGCCGGTGGGCAATGATGAACGAGGTCCGGTCCTTCTGGAGGGTGAGAAGACCTTCCTGGATCCGTTTCTCCGTCCGGGTGTCCACGTTGCTCGTTGCTTCGTCAAGGATCAGCATGCGGGGGTTTGCGACAATGGCCCGCGCAATCGTGAGCATCTGGCGCTGGCCCTGTGAGAGGTTGATACCCCCATCAATAAGAACAGTCTTGTAACCTTTGGGCTGCTGGAGGATGAAATCGTGGGCATTGGCCTGTTTTGCAGCCTGAATGCAGTCCTCGTCGGTTGACCCTTCTCTTGCGTATTTCAGGTTTGCCATAATCGTATCGGAGAAGAGGAACGGCTCCTGGAGTACCTGGGCAACCTGGACCCGAAGCGTGTCCTGCTGCACGGATCTGACATCTGTCCCGTCCACCGTGATCGCCCCGCCGCTGATATCGTAATACCGCGTGAGGATGTTGATGATGGTGCTCTTCCCGGCCCCGGTTGGCCCGCAGAGCCCGAAGACCTGCCCCGGAGCTGCATGGAACGAGTTGTCAGTGAGCACCCGGCGACCTTTGATGTAGGAGAAGTCCACGTGATCGAAGACCACGTCGCCCTCAACAACTGGCATGACAGGCGCGTCCGGCGCATCGGAAACGGTAGGTCGCTCGTCTATGACCTCGAAAACCCGTGTGGCCCCGACAATCGCGTTGAGGATCTGGGCATAGACCGTGAAGATGGTGGTGAACCCGTTGAGGAGGGCGAACGAGAACCCGATGAAGGCAATGAGCGTGCCTATCTCGGCCATGCCCTCCATCACCATCAGGCCCCCGACCACGAGGAGCAGGACCGTTAGGATCGTGGTGAAGACGGTGGAGACCTGCTGGTTGATCAGGGCCGAGAACTGGGCCTTCTCCCCGATCCCGGCCACCTTCCGGCTCTGTCGTTCGAACTGCCGCGAGGCCTCGTCCTGCCGTCGGCTCGCTATGATGGTTTTTGCGCCCGAGAGCCACTCTTCAGTGAAGCCGTTCAGGTTGCTTGTTTTTTCCTGCAGGAGGGAGAACGCAGGGCCGGAGACCTTCGTGATCAGCCAGGAGACCCCGACAAGAGCGATGACCACGATATAGGAGAGGACCGTTAAGACCGGGCTGATCCAGAGCATGATGATGCTCGTGATCACGATCGACAGGATTGCCTGACCGGTCTCGAGCGCCCCGATGGAGAGGAACTGTTCGATGACCTGCGTGTCATTGGTGACACGGCTCATAAGCTCTCCAATCGGGCGCCGGTCAAAGAAGTCGAGGGAGAGCGTTTGGATGTGCTTAAAGAGATCAGTGCGGAGCTGTAAGAGCGCTTCCTGCGCGATCTCCGAGAGCAGTTTCTGGGAGATGAGACCGGAGACCCAGATGACAATACCGGTGATGACGAGCAAGACTATGACCTGCATGAGCGCCCCGACCTGTCCACCGGTTGCCGAGATGATGTTGGTTGCCCGGCCCATCAGGATAGAGAAGATCGCTTCCATGAACGCAAAGACCGCCATGAAGATGACAACCAGTACCAGTTTCAGCCGGAGGGGGGCAAGATACATCAGGAAGCGCCGGAGGGTAGGAACCATCTGGAGAACCGGTTCGTTTCCGGAAGATTTCCTTCGGACGGTCATGCTGCACCGCCCCCAAGAATTCCCCGGCCGAGCTGTGAGTTATAGATCTCCTGGTACTGCGGGTTTTCATTCAGGAGCTGTTCGTGGGTTCCCGAAGCGATGATCCTCCCGTCTTCGAGAAGAAGGATCCGGTCGGCGGCAATCACGGTGCTGATCCGCTGCGCAACAAGAAATTTGGTGACGCCGCTGAACCGCTGGTTGATCCTGTCCTGGATGCGGGCCTCGGTCGCTACATCACAGGCGCTCGTGCTGTCGTCGAGGATCAGGATCCTCGGCTTGGCCGCAAGCGTCCGGGCGATAGCCAGACGCTGCCGCTGGCCACCGGAGAAATTCGCACCGTGGCGGGCGACCGCATCCTCGTACTTCAGGGGGATATTGCTGATGAACCCTGCTGCATCGGCATCCTCTGCACTGGCGATCATGTTGTCATCCGACAGGTCATCCGCGGCAAAGAGAAGGTTCTCGCGGATGGTCCCGAAGAAGAGGTTCGGCTGCTGGAGGCAGATGGCCACGATCCGCCGCAGGGTATCCTGGGGGATTGACCGGATATCAGTGCCATCGATAGCGATACTACCGTCAGTGACATCATAAAACCGGGGAATGAGGTTGACGAGCGTGGACTTACCTGAACCGGTTGTGCCAAGAAATCCTATCGTCTCTCCCGGCTCTGCAGTAAAGCTGATGTCGCGAAGTACAAGGGGGCCGGAGGTGTTGTCCGGGTTCCGGTACCCGAACGAGACATGGTCGAAAACCACCCGCCCCTGTACAGAGACAATGTCAGGGATTGTTGGAGTCGCCGCATCCTGAACATCAGCTGGTGTGTCAAGAATCTCAAAGATCCGGTCGAGCGAAGGGCGGGCTGATGAGATGGCCGGCAGCACCGTGCCGAGGATCATGAATGGCATGATCAGGAGGAAAAGATACTGGATCGAGGCAACGACTTCGCCGACCGAGAAACCGGTACTTTCCAATACGCGGGTCCCCCCGATCCAAAAGATCGCGGCAAGGGAGAGATTGACAACGAGCAGCATGGTAGGAATCAGGATGGCTATGCTGGTCTGGGCCCGGAGAGACGCGGTCCTCACCGAGCCGGCAACCGTGGCGAACCGTTTGTTCTCAAGGTGCTGGCGGACAAATGCCTTAACCACACGGATACCCGCCATGTTCTCCTGCAGAGCTCCACCCATCTGGTCGTATTTCTCCTGCCGTTCAGCGAAGACCGGCAGGACAAACCGAAGATACGTGACAAGAAGTAAAAAGAAGATGATCACAAGGAGCAGCATCAGCCCGAGGAGGGCGGGAGAACGGATTGCGAAGAGAATGACAGTGATAATGAGCATGACCGGCACGAGCGGGAGGTTGAGAATCCCCTGCTGGATAGCGATCTTGATATTCTGGACATCGTTGGTGAGACGCACGAGGAGGTCGCTCGGTCGCAGCCGGTCGATGTTGCCAAACGAGAGCTGCTGGATCCGGTTGTAGGCTTCAGTCCGTAGATAATGGGCGGTTTCTTCCGAGAACCTGACCGCGATGAGGGTGTTCACCACCTGGAGGATCGCGGCAATCAGGGTGAATAGGAGCATGTACCCGCCATAATGGAGGACCCTGCCAAGATCGTTGCCAATAATTCCCTCATTGATCAGGGACTGGGAGAGGGACGGGACCGCGAGCGTGCAGAAGGCTGCGCCAATCGTGAGCAGGATGGAGAACACGAGCCATTTTTTATCATCGTCCCAGATGCCGAAAAGCCGTGCAAGAGTGTTCATGTCCTCACTTCACGTATCGTATCTGATTGATCCCTTCATACCATATTATATATTCCGAACTTTGTCAGATCCGGCCTCATGACCGGGCCAGAGAAATCCGGAGCAACGAATTTTCTGATACGGGGATAAAAAAAGGACATTCGTTCCTGCCTGTATTACGGTGAGGTGGTATTTGGCACCGCAACAACCCATGCCCGGTTCTTCATGTTCTCCGGGAAATAATGGGCATCAAACCACATTGCATCGAACTCCCCGTAATTGAAGTACGTGATCCCGTCCACCCGATCATCGTGGCTGTCAACGGAATCGGCAAAGATGATAACATCATCCCACCCGGATTCCGTTCCCCGGGTGTCATACCCGACAACCACTACCCAGTGACCGCCCCAGTCGATCCATTCCACCATCGTGGGAATCCCGTTTTTAAGATTCTCACGGAGCATGACGCCGGTGCCGTTCGTTCCCCACGTGGCATTCCAGCCGTTGCGGTTGAACCACGTGGTGACCTGCTCCGGATTTATCCCGGTCTCCGTGGAAACCGAAGGGTTCATTTCACGGGCAACACGCTCCTCTTCAGCATCGGCATTGGGCAGGGGTTTTCCATAATACGACATGACGGTCATCGCCGCTACCGCCCCGCAGCTGTAGTTGGTCATCTGCTGCCGGTAACTTTTGAGCGGGATTACGGTGAGATGATCATTGGATTTCAGGGTATCAAAATCGATACCGGTATAATATCCTGGTTCGGGAAAGGACGTGTCAAGACCATACCGGATCCCTGACGGATTCTGCAGGGGAGTGACATGCGAAAAAACCATGCTGAGGGCAAGCGCCATAACCGGAATAACAAGGCAGATGGTAAGAACGACATAAAGGCGACGCATGAAACCGGCTCCTGAGTAGTATTGTTTTTTTCGCGCCGTCAGTTAAAAAAAGGTGCAGAAGTGTTCGCGGCCTCATACTGCCGACATACCAGAGAGGGAGAGCCAAGCAAGCACGATCAGTACGAGAGCGATGATGATGATCATAATCTTCAGGTATAAGACACCAGCTGCCGGTTTTTTCGTTGTCCTGTTCCGTTGATCAGGAATATATCCCCCACCGGTCACAGAGACCCCCCCTTTTCCGTAATTCATGCTGACCGACGGCCGGGGTTTTCGATTCCAGCGGCCAAGCCCGGTGCAGTTATGGTTGGGCGGGAGCCGGCAGTCCGGACAGAACTTGCCCCCGCAGTGATCGCAGGTGAAGGGCAGGGCGCACTCGGTGCCGCAGTTTTCGCAAGCCGACATGATCCTCCGGTTGAGGCGTTTTTGCATATAACCGTCCCGGTTCAGGAGCCCTGCAGCGAATCCGAGATAAGTTGTTGCGCCGTTTGGGACTTCTTCCCCTCCGGAGGATATCCCGGGATCGTATTCCTTATAGCCATTTACACCGGACATATCTGGACATGGGGCAGTACATCAGGGGGGATGTCCTCCTCGCTTCGGTTGCTCTGGATGAGCGGCAGCTGGCAAAGACCCGTCCGGTCGTCGTGGTCTCTGCCACATCGGCCGGCGAACTCCGGGTCTGCCCGATCAGCAGCAAGCCACCCACCGATGCACCATCCCTGCCACTCACTATCGATGATTTTACATCGGGAGGCCTCGATCTCTTTTCAGAAAGTTACGTGATGACCTCCCGGATCGTGACGCTTCAGAGCCGCGAGGTAATCGGGAAGAAAGGCCGGCTCATGGATGAGTACATTCTAGAAATTGCCCGGCAGGTACCGTCACCGAGGGAGCGGGACTCCAACGCGGGGCAGCAGAAGCCGGCCCGGTCCCGGATTCGCTGACGGGACAAAGAAGAATCTTTTTTGCACGTTCTGGTGCATCAGCATCCTTATCATTTTCCCGGGATAACGTTGGTTGGATGGACATTTCAGAGGCCATTCGTGAGATCGAAGCAAAGGTGGGGCGGATCTCCGCGGTCCAGAAATTCCTGCTCGGGACCGACGGGTCGGTCACCCAGCTGCTGGAATCCATAACCGGCAAAAAAGTGGTTATCCGGACACTGGTCCAGACAATCGTTGCCGCCGATCCCGCCACCGCGGATAACCTTGGCATAACACAAGGCGACCCGGTGAACTACCGGGTTGTGGAGATCATGACCGAAGGTGATGGCGAAGTCCTGATCTATGCGATATCCCACACACCCATTGACCGGCTCTCTCCGGCATTCAAAGACGACCTGATGAAAGCCGACATCCCGATCGGGAGGATCATCAAACAACACCACATCGAGGCACGGCGGGAGATCCTGAACGCAAAAGTCACACCGGCAACAGAAGAAGCCGGCAGGATCTTCTCCATCTGCAAAAACGAGCCGGTCCTCTCCCGGCAGTACCGGATCATCCATGCGGAGAAGCCCCTGATCTTTATCGAGGAGCAGTTCCCCTACAACCGTTTCCCCGACACGCGTCGGGTCATTGTCAGGACACCTGCCCGGATCCACGTAACCCTGATCGATATGCACGGGGGGTCCGGCCGTGTCGACGGTGGCGTAGGTATCACTCTTGACGAGCCCGGGATCCTGCTGGAAGCGGAGCTCTCTTCGGTCCTTTCCGTGAACGGAGGGGATTTTGCCTTGCAGGAGCGGGTCGGCCGGATCGCAGCGGAGGTGCTCCAGAAGATCGGGGCCGGGGGAAGCGTTGCGATCTCGGTCCGCAGTCACTACCCATCCCATATAGGCCTCGGAAGCGGTTCCCAGCTCGCGCTTGCCGTTGCCCGGGCAATCAGCGAACTTCATGGAAGGCACCTGCCGGTAAAGGAACTCGCCCGACTCGTTGGCCGTGGCGGAACGTCAGGGATAGGGACGGCTGCCTTCGAATATGGGGGATTCATCATCGACGGAGGACACCGGTTCGGTGCTGGCGGGGAGAAGACAGACTTCCGGCCGTCCTCCGCATCACGGGGTATCATACCCCCGCCGGTCATTGCACGTCACGACTTTCCTTCAGACTGGAAGATCCTTCTTGCCATCCCGGATGTTCCCCCGGGAGCCAGCGGGAAGATCGAGACGGATATTTTCCGGAGCAACTGCCCGGTCCCCCTTGCCGAAGTACGGGAACTCTCTCACGAGATCCTGATGAGGATGCTGCCGGGGATTGCCGGCCGGGATCTCGACCTCTTCGGCTCGTCCGTCAACGCGGTGCAGGGTCTCGGATTCAAGAAGGTGGAGCTCTCCCTCCAGCCCCCGGAGGTGACGGGCCTTCTTCCTGTGCTGAGGGGAGCCGGGGCAGCCGGGTGTGGCCTGAGCTCGTTTGGCCCGGCGGTGTATGCAGTCGGGGATACCGGCATGAGCGCAATCGACCAGGCAGCGCAGTCATATATGAACGATTACGGCGGGGGAAAAACCATCATAACCACGGCCCGGAACAGCGGGGCGGATGTCAGGGTAGCATAAAGCCCCCCGGGCCACCCCAACAACACTGCACTGCCCCGGGGAAACGCGGTTTGTCCCGAGTACACCGTAATAATTATTTCCCGATTTTTAAGAGCATCTCCTCAAGCGAGGGATACCGGGACTCTATCTTCTCGACTTTTCCTCCCGCCTCACCGATGAGACCGGTGCACTCGTTGAGTTCTCCCATATCCTTTGCATCGCAGACAAAGAGCCCCTCTTCCTGCCGGTATGTCTTGGAGTGGCCGATCAGTTTCGCGGGATCGTCAACCGAGAAGAAGATGGTGTAGGTCAAAGAGCCGAACTGCTCGCGGAGCTGGTGCATGTTGCCGAACGCCACCACCTGGCCGCGCCTGAGGATCATCACCTTGTCGCAGATCGCTTCAACCTGGTAGAGGTTGTGGGCCGAAAGGACGATCGTCTTTCCTTCACCCTTGAGCCGCCTGAGATAGTCTGCAATGAACCGCGAGGTCATCGGGTCGAGGCCGCTCGTTGCTTCATCGTAGACCAGGAACGACGGGTCGTGGATTAGCGACCGGGCGATCGCAGTCTTCCGCTTCATGCCTTTGCTGAACTCGCCGATCTTCTTCCCCTCGGGTTCAAGCGACAGGGCAGCAAAGAGCTGGCTCGTGCGGATTCGGATCTCCTGCGGGGAGAGACCGTAAATCTCGCCGAAGAACATGAGGTAATCCTCGGCCGTCATCGTCTCGTAGAGACGGGACTCCTCGGGAAGGTACCCGAGGTGCTCCTTGAGGGCGGCCGGGTTTTTTATCACATCGGTATCGTTGATGAAGAGCTCGCCGGAACTTGGGGTGACAAGCCCGGAGATGATCTTGAGAAGCGTGGTCTTGCCCGCACCGTTGTGGCCGATGATGCCGAAGATCTCCCCGTCATCGAACCCGAAACTGACATTATCGAGCGCGGTAAAACCGTCGTACTTTTTCGTGAGACTGCGGGCAGTGATCATGGAAGCTCGCCTTACCATTCAGACTTGTTGTGTGGGGGTGATATAGGTTGGGATGGGGGACAGGCCCTGCCAGCACCGCGTACTATTTGACCAATCATAAACACTACTTTGTTAACCAACCCTCCTGACCCTGACAAGCCTGTACCGGACGTCCGGCGGATGGAATCATGAACGGACCTTCACCATGAGCATGCTCTCTGACATCCGGACCATCGCGCGATGGGAAGTAAAAAAGTCCTTCACCATGATGAGCAGGAATGTCCTCCCGGTCGCCATCATTCTCCTGGTTCTCCTCGTCATTGTCACGGGATTTGCAGCCCAGAGCGGGATGCATATCCAGGACGGGATGTACGAGGTCGGGGTGGATGACCCGCAGGTAGCTGCGCTCATTGCAAGCGATGTCCGGTTCTCTGTGTACAATCTCGATGTCCCGTCGCTTCTCAGGAACCGGAATGCATTCGATTTCATCGTTGTACAGGGGTGGGTCTACCCGGGGTCCACCGAGAAGAGCAAAGCCGCAGTAAAGACCCTTGAGCGGGATTATGCCAAATACAAAAACCAGGTTTACAACGGGGAAGAGGATCTCTTTGCCGCCTACCCGCTCTGGATCGATGTCGTGGCAGTCAAGAGCGAACTGAACTTCCTTGCCACCCAGAGCGGGCAGTACGTCCAGGCAGCCCCGGGTGCGGGAACACCGGTGCCCGAAGGGGAAGTAAGTCACGTCCCGACGCCATCCCCAACCCTGGCATTCTCCAAAGAGGAGATTCGCGAGGAACTGGTCAGGACGAATGCAAAGAATACCCAGATTTCGCGGTATACCGAAGTCCTTTCATCATCTTCCAGCAACACCATGGGATCGTTCAAGACGCCATCCCAGCTCTCACCCCCGCTCCCGTTCGATTCGATCATCCTCGTCTTCGTCTTCATCTTTCCCCTCTACTTCACCTCCCAGTTCTTCATGATGAGCATCATGAACGAGCGGATCGAGCGCAAGGGAGAGGTGCTCCTTTCAACTCCGGTAAGAACCTCCGCACTCCTGATAGGAAAGGCCCTCCCCTATGCAGCCGGCATGCTGCTCATCTGTGCCGGTCTCACCCTGTACCTCGGGGCCCCGCTCCTCATCCTGCTCCCGCTCATCCCGATCATCTTCTTCTTCCTCGCAAACGCCCTCATCATCGGGATGGTAGCCCGGAGTTTCAAGGAACTCTCATTCATCTCGATCTTCTTCTCGACGGTTGCCACATCCTACCTTTTCTTCCCGAGCATCTTTGCAAACGTCCACGTGGTAAGCCTCATCTCGCCCTTAACACTCATCGTCCTCACGCTCCAGGGATCGGTCTGGACCGCCACGGATTACCTTTACTCCACCTCCCTCTTCTGGCTGACCGGGGCCGTTCTCATCTACATTGCGGTATGCAATTTCAAGGAGGAACGGCTCTTCTCGGAGAAACGGCTCCTGCCCAGAATCCGTGAGTTCCTTTCTGAGACCCTTTCCCGAAGGCACCCGTATGTCTCGCTCTTCGTATTGACGGCATTGTCCATTCCGTTCGTCTTCATGGTGCAGCTGATGAGCCTGGTGCTCTTCTTCAACCTGCCCATGCCCTACTCGCTCGTACTGCTGCTCGTCTTTGCGGCATTCATTGAGGAGCTCGCAAAAGCCATGGGTCTTTACGCGCTTTTTGCAACGAATCCTGCATTTTTCTCGTGGAAAAACCTCATCATTGCCTGCGCGGTGACGGCAGCAGGGTTCCTTGTTGCCGAGAAACTGCTCCTATTTGTCACGCTCGCGCAGATCACCGAATCGGTCTTTGGCAGCATCCTTTTCCTCTCGCTCGGGGTGCTCTGGATGCCGTTCCTCCTCCATTTCATCTGCGTCCTTATCGTGGGATGCTCACTGAAGCTCTGGGGACAGAGAGGGTTCGCAGCCGGTCTCATTCTCGCAACGCTCGCCCACTGCCTTTACAACAGTTACTTTATCCTCGGGTGGCTGAAATGAAGTCCCGTCACCTCCAAATCATTGCAAAAAAGGAGTTCACTGGCCTCTTCAACGAGAGGACGATCCTCCTTGCGGTTCTCCTCCAGCTCTTCATCGCACTCTTCTCGTCCTTCCTCATGGTAGGGCTCACGTCCATGTACGATCCCTCCTCGCTCTCGAAATATTCCCACTACCGTTACAGCATCGGGTATGCCGGGAACAGTTCGCCCCTGCTGGACCACCTCCGGGACAGCCCGGACTTCCGGGTGTACCGCATGGATCTCTCTGAGGGCGTGGAGGCGCTCAGGGAACGAAAACTCGCCGCAGTTATCTACGTTCCGGACACAGACCCTGCTGCCGATGAACCGGTCAAGATCACGCTTTATACACTCCAGAACGATCTCCAGAGCGCGATAGTCGACGTCAAACTCAAGGATATTTTCCTGATCTATGAAAAAGACCTGCGGGAGATCCGCAGCGGACGCCTCAACGATATGCCACTGCCGGTTCAGGTTCCCAAAACCCGGGGTGGCGGGGACTTTTACGAGTTTGTGTACGGGCTCCTCATTCCCCTCCTCGTCTTCATGCCGGCCATCATCGCGTCTGCCCTTGTCATAGACCTGATAACCGAGGAGTACCAGCACGAGACTCTCGAGACGCTCATCTCAACCCCGGTCACGTTCTCCGAGATAATCTGGGGCAAGGTGCTGGCCTGCGAGCTGCTCGTCCCCATCCAGGCCGGGGCGTGGCTCATCCTTCTCATGATCAACGGTATCGCGATCCAGAACGCTGGTTTGATCCTCCTGCACGTCGTAATCTCCTCGTTTGTCCTGATCCTGCTCGGGGCGCTGACCGCGCTGTATTACCGGGAGCGCACGGCGGCACAGTTCGTCTTCTCGACTGCGCTCGTTGTTGTTATCCTCTTCGTTCTCGCACTCCCGGCAAACCCGCTCAACCTCCTGACCCGGCTTGCCGTGGGAAGCGCCGGGATGGAACAGTGGGTGCTCCTCGGGGCAGCGGCGGCCGTAGTCATCCTGCTCGGGTACCTCCTGGAGCGTTACGCTCAACGAATGAGCGGGCGGGCAACAAATAACTAAAAAAGGATCCTATCAGGAGGGGGAAGAGAGGATTGGCTGGTCGAGAACCTTGTAGGTTTTGCCGGCACTCGTCACGAAGACCTCGGCCCTGTCATTGCCCCGGGTTCCCGTAATGACGACTTCGTCCCCCCGTCTTGGTTTTCTCGTCCCGTCGTTCATGGAGGACTCGATGACCTGACCGTCAGACCTTGTTACCCGCAGGAGAATGCTCTGGACGACAATTTCCCCCTTGCCCCCGTTGAAGAGCAGGTGGATGGAAGCATCGGGGCGCTCCTTGGTGAGACGGAGATCCACGTACTGTTCAGCGGGGAGCGTATCCACGGCAACGGGTGTCGAGACAACGGTTGCGGCAGAGGTAGAGGCCGTTGTGGGTGGGGGGGTTACGGGAGTTTCCACCGGCGGGATCGCCGCTCCGGTCGGGCTGGTGCAGCCGGCAATAAGCGCACAGAGGATCAGCCCGGACAGGACGCACAGGATCAGGGTGTATTTCATGCAGATTCCTTTCATTTTATTCATATTACTGATTTGTGCTCCGCCAGGAGTGGCAGGCGGGGAAACAGGCTTTTTGCCGTTGCCTGTAATTCCGCCCGATACCACCCGAAAAAGGCGGGAACGAACAGTTAAATTAAAAAGGACACCCGGATTAACTTTACATATCAGGAGTACAGGGAATGTTCTGTCCTAAGTGCGGAAAAGAGACTGATGCATCCGGAAAATATTGTCAGTGGTGCGGGGCGGATATCGAATCCCTCCCGACAGCCCCTGCAATATCCCCGGAGGAGGACGAAGCTCCCGATGTTGGCGTGTATGCCGGTCTCGGGCGGCGGTTTATCGCATTCATCGTCGATATCATCCTCATCATTCTTATCGGTTCGGTCGTGATCACGTTCTTCTCTCTCGTGAACGGGATAAAATATGCCTATTTTATGGCAACCGGGGTCCATTACAGTGCCCTCACGGAAGCACAATCGCTCGATGCGGCGCTTGGCCCGATCGTTGCCTCGTTTGGCATGATCCTCATTGTTATCCCCTGGCTCTACTTTGCGGGCTTTGAATCCTCGCGCAGCCAGGCAACTCCGGGAAAAGTGCTCATGCATCTCATCGTCACCGATCTTGCAGGAACCAAGCCAACATTTGCACGGACAACGCTCCGGTTCTTCGGCAAGTACATCTCCGCGCTGATCATCTTCATCGGCTTTTTGATGATTGCATTCACGAAGAAGCGTCAGGGTCTCCACGACAAGATAGCGGGCTCCCTCGTACTCCTCCAGAATTAATACACTTTTTTTCCGAGGATGGATCCCGCCCGGGCCGGAATGCCGGTCGGTAAAAAAGGGGATAATCCATCGGGTAAACCGATCTCAGCGCACCGGCGGTGGCCGGTTTTTACCATAAAACAATTATTCGTACTTCGGAGAGCAGCGTACACCGTGTTCATCATCTCCATCTTCCTCATCGGCACGGCTGCTCCCATGGCACCGTACCGCATGAACATCAGCAGCCAGCCCCCGTCGGTCGAACCGGGGGGCGCCTGTGTTATTACCGTTTTTGCCATGGGCGAATACATGGTACCCCTCAAAGGAGTTGACATCACGCTCGTGAGCAGGATTAAGGGTGTGACCCTGTCACCCGAATCCGGAAAAACAGATGATGAGGGACGGTTCGAATCGATAATGTTTGCAAATGCCGTGGAAAACCCCTTAATTACGATAGCCGGTGCAGCAACTACGTCCAGAAATTTTTCGGACATAGAAGCCGTCAGGGTCGATATCCCGTTGCAGATACCCGTGTCGGAAAACCAGAAACCCGTTGCTTTGATCGCTGCTGCACCCGGGCGCGGAGGGGATGCACCCCTGCTGGTTGCATTCTCTGCCGAACAGTCGTATGATCCTGAGGGCATGATCATCACATACAACGGGGATTTCGGCGATGGGAAGCAGGGCTCCGGCAGGAGAGCGGTGCATACATACTCCCATCCCGGATCCAGTACTTCACTAATTTTTAGCCCGGACTAAAAAAAAGTGCAAGATCTAACAAGACAGCGGGCGCCGGATATGGTCACTATACGGCAAAGAGTCAGCTGAATACTAAGACCTCATCCAGAAACGTTGCGATCCTGTACCTGCTGACTATCCATTATGTGCAGAGGAAATTTAGGGACGCACCGGGTTCGTACGATTTGTTTGGATTAAGGTATTCTCCAGAGCATTTTTTTTCAAGCAGGCCCTGCCTGAAAATTTTCAATCGCGATCTTTTGGTGTCAGTAACCTTGCTAACAGTTGGATAATTATCCAACTGTTGGATATTTATCTAACAGAAACCAGTTTTCTCCGGCGTGAGCGATCCGGCAGATCAACCGGACCCTGCCTGAAAAAATGTGAGCAGGGGGGGAGGGGGCGGTTGAAATTTTTTTGCCGGAGATCGATTGCGATGCTAATATTGCGATGCTGATAATGGTGTTGCTATTCACTTCAGATTTTTGACAGGTCGATTAGTGAAGTACTGGGATCGTACACGGCAATGCCCAGTGTGAGGGATCACCGGGGCGGTCACTCGGATCCGGCTTTCTTACGTGTCGATGTCCATGAGAGAACGGCCCTGCAGTCCCGTTCAGGCAACCCGATCCACCTCCCTGCACTTCTCGCAGCAATTGTTCTTGTCCTCCTTTGGATCGTTCTCTAGATAACCAAAAGAAAATAGGAGATACGGATCCCGCAAACTCGGAAATCACGGTCACTTATACCGGATCTTCAGCCAGATGAGCACCAGGATGAGAAAGAACGTGACGGTATTTGCCGCAATGATCGGCAGTGAGCTGACCCAGAATCCGTAGAGGGTCCAGAGCAGGACCCCGGCACTGAAGAGGAGGAGCATGGCAAGAGAGAGATCCCGTGTCTCCTTGAGTTTCCAGGCCCGGGCTACCTGCGGGACAAACGAGATGGTGGTAAGGATGCCGGCAATAGAACCGACAACGACAATGGGATCCATGAACAATCTCCTGAAGTATTGGTTGCGTACCTATGATACGGTTTTTGCCCTGCAGATACCCGCTTATTCAGTGGCAGCAGAAGCGTTAGGCGAAAGCCGGTTCCGGTGAGAACTGGTCGGCAGCAACAAGCCAGCGGTCATCCTCACGGACCAGGAAGAACATGTCGCGGCCCCGCAGGGTCTGTTCCTGTCCTCCCATCGAAAACGTGATGGAAAACAGGTATGTGACCACGGCACATTTTCCCTCCCCGTAGAATTGGACCCGGTGATCGGTCTCAGTCCATGAGCCGATTGTTGCGGCAAGGGCAAAACCTTTCCAGCCGGCGACATATGCCTCCCTTCCTTCCAGGCGGCCCGGGGTTGTCGGTACTATAGCAACAGCATCCGGGTGAATGGAGCGCCGGAATGCCGGTTCGTTCCATGATTCGGTCCAGCACCGGTTCATCGACCGGATCATCTCAATAACATCTGTTCCCTGTTCAGGACTGTTCATATGCATTCTCAGGACACAATAGCAACCGGGGAGTTAAAATGGGTGAGCACGCCGTGCGAAAGTATGGTCGGGAAAAAAGATCAGCACGTCATACGTTCAAAAAATACCATGCGCTGGCATCCAGGAATACATACGGGCTGCCAGGATGAAGGCTCGCACCATCATGAGCAGTCGCGGGGAAACAACTCCTGGACGCGGTGCTGCACTTCGAGAAGCCATTCCTTCCGCTGCTCTTCCGTGCTGGTGACAACAACGCCATACATCTTCCGGGAAAAGACCGGAACTCCGCAAAGGGAGAAGATGCAGTCCTTCCAGATCCGCTCGAGCGGATCCCCAAAGACCCGCTGTTCCCGTTCAAGCGGGGTATTGGAGGTGTTGAAGACGATGACCGCCTTTGCCTTCAGGAGGCCTTCCGGGACACCAGCACCGGAATCCGTTTCCAAAAACCGGTAGGCAACTCCCGGGCGGAGTACCCGGTCGATCCATCCGGTAAGGATGGCCGGAGGCATTCCCCACCAGTCGGGGTGCACGATAACAATCCCGTCCGCTCCCGCGATCTCGGCACAGTGGGCAGCAACAGGGGGAGAAAGGGTGGCATTGCGGGGGATCTCGTCATGCAGCAGAACGGGATCGAACTGCTCTGCATAGAGATCGTGAAGAATGACCTCATGTCCGTCACTGCGGAGCGCGTCGGCCACAACACCGGCAATCGCGTGGTTGAAACTGCCTTTGCGCGGGTGGGCGAGGATAATTAAGATCTGCATTACGACCCCGGGTTCCTCGCAGTTGCCTTGAAGAACGTGTAGCAGAAGACACCGTCCGGTTCCGTGGTCCGATACAGTGCTGCAATCCCCCGGTCCCATGCATCCCGGCTCATCAGCCCCCGGGCTAGGACTTCCTCTTCAACTCCCTCAACCATAGCGGTGAACGTCAGTTTCGTGAACCCTTCCACAAGCCCCGGGCGGGAGGCGTCAACATAGACCATCCGGGGGGAGGCGCTGACTTCCGAATATCCTGCGCCGGCCACCAGCGGGTAGAGCTGCCTCCCGATCAGGGCATTGCCACCCATCCTCTGCTGGAGGTGCACAAGGCAGTCGACAGCCCTGCGGGCATCTGCATTCTCCGGGTGGAAAAATGTTGAACCGTGATCTCCTTCGATGACCGTGAGCGTTCCGCCCTCTTTCAGGAGCGGCCGGAGCTGTTCCAGAGCCCGTTGGGGTTCGGTAAGGTGTTCCAGCACAAAGCAGACAAAGATGTGATCAAAGCTGGCCGGTTCAAACGGGAGATGAAAAATATCCCCCTGCCGGAACGTCACGTTGGTGATCCCCTCATACCGGGCGTTATCCTCCGCCAGACGGAGGGATTCTGTGGAGATATCGATTGAAGTGATCTGTGCTTTGGGGCTGTTCTTTGCCAGGATCACGGTCTGGGCACCGATCCCGCAGCCGGCTTCGAGCACCCGGGTGCCGGCCGGGTAGCGGGTGTCATGATGGAGAAGCTCCGTGAGCGTCTGGGCCTGGTCCGCAAGCCGCTCAGACTCACGGGCTGAATATCCATGAACATATGCATTGTCTGCCATTCTTTTCCTCGCGGGATCCGCTGTGGGTATCAGGGACTTTCCCGATATTGTACATTTTTGTCGCTTGTTGTACAAAAATGTACTGGGGGATGAGGGTACCCGGGTATCAAGTGAGAGGTGCACCAGGCACACCGGGTGGAGAGATCCGTAGTGGGAATCCGGCGGAGGCCCTGATCTTGCGGGTGCGAATTTTTATCGCTGCCAACAACAGGGACCGCACCCTGTTATTCATCCTAAACTAGGGAGGGGAAAAGGTGGTGCTGTCCTGCCCTATAACCCTGAAAAAAATTCACTCCCCTTCAAGAACCGATTATATATTTTAATTTTGCAGAGGATGCCATGCCAGCCGATGGATTCGTACTGAACTCTTTGAGATCTCCTGGCGCAAGGTTGCCCATGAGCTGATAGGTTGCTCCAAGGGACTTCCCCTCTGAATCGAAAAGATCAAAATAAATGGTTACTCCCTTGTAGGAGTGAGTACCGGTATTCTTTACATTTCCCACAACCCACGAACGGGATCCGTCCCGATGCAACGTATCTCCGGTAATTTTCAGATCGGTTGATGCATCCATCCCAACCGGCTGCAGATAGGAATTGATTGAAATACTCGGGGTTTCTGATGGCTCTGCAGTATTGTGAGCAGCGTCAACGGCCAGGAAATAATGGAGATAGGGAGTCCCGATATATGCCAGACAAACAAGAATGCCCACCATCAGGAGTCCCAAAAAAAGAAAGATGATCTTTAGTTTCCGGCTCTGTTCTTTCTTCTTGCGTTCTTTCCGGAGTTTTATATCCTCCAGAAAATCAGAGGGCATGAACTCTGACGGCAGATGATATGGACGCATTTTTCCCCCAATATACAATCAGATGATTATATCATAAGATTTTTGGAGCAGAAGAACGGCGTTTTCTGTGTTTCAGAAAAACCTGAAGATCTTATGAATTCATTTTTTTTGCGTTCATGAGTATTCCTTATCGGTCGTGCCTTCAGATATTTGGGTGAGAGGGGGGGTAACGCGGGTACATTTGGGATGTGCAGTGTTAATTTCGGAATCCCACAGGACATGGAAAGGGGTAACTGGTGCAGGATTGCCGGTTCATGAGATCTGGCGGACCTTTGAACCCGTTCAAAAGGGGTTACTTTGATTGTGGAAGGCCGGGTCTGGACAATTCACCGGGTTGTTTTTAGGGATTCACTTCATTGGCGTTACTATTCCGGATTCCCAGCAGAATTACAAGAGAGAAAATGATGAGAGTTCCTGAACTCACTATCAGAAAACAGGTCAAGATCCCGTAATGTCTCTTTCGGAATGCCCCGGTTCCCAAAATCGGGTAACAAATAATTTCAGGAAGGTACAGCCAACGGTGGCAAAAACTGGAACCGATGTTAACGTAAAATGAGAAGGCCGGGGCCGAGATTCGAACCCGGGTCGGAGGATCCACAATCCTCTAGGATGACCAACTACCCCACCCCGGCAATTAATGACTGTGCACTGCCAGAAATCTGACAAATGTCCCTCTTACATAAGCACCGGACTCAAATAAATATATGCTTGTATTCACTCCGCGAAAAGGGAGGGGAGGTCCGGGAAGGCAGGAGATGTTTTCACGGGCCTTGAAGGCGATTATTAATAGGGTCTGACGTCTATTACATATCAGGTGGCTCTGAAGACTCCTTCCTGATATCAAGGCGCGGTGAGGTATCTTGTGCAGCGCAGGAACATCGAGGATTTTTACCCGTATTTCAGAGCAGGAACAATAGAGAAGGTGAGGTTATGGCGGAGAACCCGAAGATCAGAACGCCGATCGTCTGTGTTATGGGGCATGTGGATCACGGTAAGACGTCACTTCTTGATCGCATACGCGGATCCTCAGTAGTGAGTTCTGAGGTCGGCGCGATCACCCAGCATATAGGTGCAACGGTTGTCCCCATCGAGGCAATCCGGACCATGAGCGGGAACCTGGGCAAGGCTCCCATCAACATACCCGGCCTTCTTTTTATCGATACACCGGGACACCACGCCTTCACCACACTCCGGGCACGGGGCGGGGCACTTGCGGATATGGCTATTCTCGTGGTGGATATCAACCAGGGGTTCCAGCCGCAGACCATCGAAGCGCTCCAGATCCTGCGGAACTGCCGGACGCCATTTGTGATCGCAGCAACCAAGATCGACCGTATTCACGGCTGGAGGGTTAACAAGGATGAGACATTCCTCTCATCCTTTGCCAAGCAGAACGAGCGGGTCAGAGGCGAGGTCGAGAACAAGACCTACGAAGTCGTGGGCAAACTCTCGGAACTCGAATTCTCCGCAGACCGGTTTGACAGGGTCTCGGATTTCCAGCGGAATCTGGCAATCGTACCGGTGAGCGCTCATACCGGCGAGGGGATCGCAGACCTGCTCCTCGTCATGATTGGTCTTGCCCAGCGTTACATGGGAGATGCCCTCAAACTAGCCGTCGAGGGACCGGGCGCGGGGACGGTACTCGAGGTCAAAGAGGAGCGCGGCCTCGGGACAACGCTTGATGTGATCCTGTATGACGGGACGCTCGGAATCGGCGATGAGATCGCGGTAGCAACGCAGGACAGTGTCATTGTGACCAAGGTCCGCTCGCTCCTGCAACCCCGCCCGATGAAAGAGATCCTGATCGAGGACCGATTTGAACGGGTCAAATCCGTTGCCGCCGCTGCGGGGGTCAAGGTCACCGCTCCGAATCTCGAAGGTGTGATCGCGGGATCACCTTTTTTCGTTATCCGGGGCAACCGGGACGAGATCGAGGCAAAGATCAGAAAAGAGATGACGGAGATCCACGTGAACCTTGCTGATGAGGGGATCGTCATCAAGGCCGACACCATCGGGGCGCTTGAGGCGCTCTGCAAGGAACTTGACGGGAAAGAGATCGGCGTTATGCGGGCAGAAGTCGGCCCGGTGAGCCGGCATGACCTGATCGAAACGGAGACCATCAAGAACCCCCAGTTCAGGGTTCTTCTCTCCTTCAACACCCCCATCCTTCCCGATGCCGCAGACATGATCAAGGACCCGCTCTACACGCAGGTGAAGGTCTTCGACGGTCAGGTCATCTACAAGCTCATTGACCAGTACCTTGAATGGCGGGACGAGCAGAAGCGCATCATGGAGAAGCAGCGGTTCGAGCATGTGGTCATGCCGGCCAAGATCCGGCTCCTGCCGGACTGTGTC
Source organism: Methanoregula sp. (assembly GCF_041645475.1). GTDB lineage: Archaea > Halobacteriota > Methanomicrobia > Methanomicrobiales > Methanospirillaceae > Methanoregula. The sequence continues at coordinate 46,186 of NZ_JBAZQA010000016.1, forward strand.
TTCCGCCAGAGCAACCCGGCCGTAGTAGGTGTACGGGTACTGGGCGGGAAACTGCGCAATGATGTGAACCTGATCCATATGGATGGTAAAAAGGTCGGGCACCTCAAGAGCATGCAGCTCCGCCAGGAGACAATCCGAGAGGCTGATGCCGGCCTTGAAGTGGCAATCTCGATTGAGGGAGCCACCGTGGGTCGCCAGGTGAGCGTGGGGGACGACCTGTTTGTGGATGTTCCCGAACGTCACGTAAAAGTCCTTGAGAAAGAGATGATGAAGACGCTCAATACGAGCACGCAGGAGATCCTTGAGGAGTATACCGCTATGCGCCGCAAAGCTGAGCCATTCTGGGGAAAATGAGCCGGGATCCTGCCTTTACGTGACGCGAGGATTTAATAGCGTACCAGTATAATTAAATGGGTACTTCTCATGTGTGGGCGAAAAAAGCCGGCAGCCAGAGACGTGAAAAGCCTGTTGGCAGGTTCTTTCAGATAAAAAAATATTCGTGGAGCAAACAGCAATGGTTGAGTTTAAATTCGTTGTATCAGACCCCAAGACCGGTCGAGCCTACAATGTCGACGTCAGCGGCGGGGCAGCAGGTTCGATCGTGGGCAAACGTATAGGTGACGAAATAGACGCGGGTTCCCTCGGGCTTGCCGGATACAAGATCAAGATCACCGGTGCATCCGACCGGACAGGAACCACAGCAAAGCAGAGCCTCCCGGGAGCAGGACGCAGGAAACTTCTCCTCGCAGGCGGGGTCGGGTTCCACCCGTCCATGGATGGCGAGCGCAGGAGAAAGACGATCCGGGCAAACGAGATCACCCCTGATTTCGTGCAGATCAATGCACAGGTCACTACATACGGGGAAAAGCCGCTCGGCGAACTCTTCCCGAAAGTTGAGGGAGAGAAGAAAGAGAAAGTGCCGACTGCAAGAGCCGGTAAAAGATAACATATCCCATTTTTTCTTACGTATCAATTTCCCTACCCGAGTCACAATCGATGCGGGAAAAATTATATCGTGGAGCTTACGCTCACGACACCACATACAGAAGAGTTCTTTTTGGAGGTGAGGATTGTTCCATCATTACAGATCTCTACAACCAGATCATGACGGAATGATCCATCCAGTTTCTGGAAGACTGCCTGAAGCGAACCCCGGTTGCATTCACGACGTAAACACGATCACCGGAGCCCGTACGTGCCCGAGAACCCATTAAGATAACTCACTTTCACAAAAACACCCACCGGGGGAACAATGACCGGGGTTGTTTCTTCCAGAGTTACAACCAAGGCAGTGGTCAACGGAGACATTGTTTTTTTGTGCAGTCGCAACCGGAGATGCTCCGGCACTCGCGGTTGCAGGAGGTGCCGTCACAGGCACAGCGGGGAATGTACCGGGGGGCTCCCGCCAAAGAAGACAGGCAGTTCAATAGCCATAACTCCAATGACATCCACTATCACGACTATCAATACCTACGACAGGTCCCAGATATACTAAATGATAAATAACGGATAGATCGCCAAAACCTTTCTGAAACGCTATCGGATTACGCCGGGGGGAGACGAAAACGCCACCACCGGAGGAGATCCTCAGCCCCTGGATACAGACTGCCCGAGCACGTCCTTGAAATCCTCAAAAGGAACCTGGTTTTTTTTGGCAAGCAGGATGAGAGCTGCAGCGGGAAGGAGGTTCCCGTCAAACCCCTCCCGTATGATCCGGTTCATCTCTGCCACGACCTCCGTCTCCTGCATATTCCCTGCCCGCGCAATCCGCTGGATCAGCTCCTGCGTCGGGTCATTTCGCTCAAAAATAGCGGATGTGGGCTTGAACCCGATAGGAATGGTCACTGCAGACAAGTCAAACACGGGAGTAAATACCCCGTTTTCCTGACGGATCAGACCATCTTCTTCCGCCCGCTTCAACAACAGGTTCGCCTGTTCCGTGCTCATCCATTTCCGGTCGAGTGCATAATAATAGACCAGCTCGTTTTTACGCATCCCGCTCTTGCGGGTATGTTTGAACGGTGCGGCAAGAGCGGTCTGGAGGGTCACTTCGGTGCACCCAGGAGGATATTTTTCATATCGAGCGCGTCCAGTCCTTCCCCACGTCCATCCTTTGCAATATCGATATCAGTCCGTGAGGTCTGGTCGGTGAGCCGGATATAAAAAATTTCATTTGCTATTGGGACCTTCCCGCCACCCCGCAGTGCAAGAGCAAGTACGGAGATCTGGAGATCAACGGCTTCCGAAATAACCCCGGGTCGCAGCACATCGGGCGTGATATCGCCAAATGTCGCACGATCGACAGCTATCTGAATGCGGGTCTTGACTTTGACCAGTTCCTTGCCGGTTGTCTTGGTCGACTCTTCATTATCGAGGCCGGCAATATATTTCAGGGTCTCGTTGAAGGGCATACCCATAGCAAACGAGAGATCCACCCTCTGGGGGAAACGATAATAGATCCTTCGCATAGCTAGTGTTTGTAGGTCTGAAAGAAAAAAGATTGCTGAATCTTATTGGTTATTCGAGCAACACTGCGTTGATAACGCCGTCCTGGCCGGGGCGGCTGGTGATACGGGCTGATCCGATCTCGGTCTTGATGACCGCGCCCTTGGTGAGCAGGTTCCGCCGGACATAGTTCGGGTTTGCCGTGTTCTTTTCAACGTTCGCGATCTTTGCCTTTTTGGTGTCGCCACTCTTCGGGTCGGTCACATTGGCGTAGTTTGCACGGAGCGCCACGACAAAGTTGTTGCCGCCATAGGTACGGATGATCCGCGTCCTGTTCTCGCCAATATGGGTGTCTGCCGGTGCACGACCGATCTCTGCTCTGCGCTTGTTCTGTGCCGGGCGGCGCCTGCCACCGGTTACTTTCCGAACTGATTCTGCCTGCCACTGCATGGTGTCACTCTCTTAGTATTCCTTGGAAATCCTGCCCAAGGATGGTGCTCTATATATTCACTTCAGAGTTATTTATAGTACTTCCTTGATTCTGCACTGCCCGAAACCGTTCCGGTTCAGGCAAGAATGCGGTCCAGAAGGGCCTGGACACCGTCACCGGTCTTCAGATTTGTCCGGAATACCGGCATGCCCGGGTTGTACCGCTTGATATCCGACTGCATCCGGTCAAGATTGGCTCCAACGAGAGGTGCAAGATCAACCTTGTTGATAACGCCGATGGTGCAGTCCCGGAACATCATCGGGTGTTTGTTGACTACGTCATCGCCTTCCGTTGAACTCACGACAACCACGCGTTTCTCAGCGCCGAGACGGAAATCCGTGGGGCAGACCATGTTTCCCACGTTCTCGATAAAGAGGATGTCAATGGTATCGAGCGGGAGATGATCGATCGCATGTTCCACCAGGTGGGCATCGAGATGGCATTCCTTGCCAGTGTTGGCATTGAACGCGGGAATCCCGAGCCCTACAATACGTTTGAAGTCGTCGTCACCGTACACATCGCCGGCGATTGCCCCGGCTTTGAGCCCTTTTTTCTCGAGCAGGGGAACGAGACGTTCGATAAGCGCAGTCTTGCCGGAACCGATGGCTCCCAGGAGATCGAATGCCCGCACACCGTGTGCCTTGAGGTGCCGGGCATTGTTGTCGGCGATCGAGTTGTTGACGTCGTATACATCCTTCTCAATCCTGACGTCGATGTGATGCATGGTACAAGGTTTGAGCGGACACTGTTTATACCTTGACCCACAAACGCTCCTTCAATGGCAGAAGGCGAGTGTATTCTGTATCCCTGCTACTTCAACGCGGCGTATTCCCGGGCAGAGGGAAGAAGAGTTCCGCACAGCCTCGGCTCGAAGGCGCCTGTGCTCACCGATATCGAGCGCGCACTCAGGAAAGCAGGCGTAAATTTCCGGGTGGAGGAGCACCACCACCCGGCTCACTGGACCCGGCGCGAGGGCCGTGTTGTTGCCGAGTGGGATAAGAGCAAGGAAGTCCTTATCCGGAAGGTTGCAGAAAAAATGGAGGTGCGGAGATGAACGGCATGTACGATCTCCACACCCACACGATCCTCTCTGACGGGGAGATGCTTCCCATCGAACTGATCCGGCGGATGGCCGTCGCCGGGTATACGACCGTTGCAATAACCGATCATGTTGATACATCCAATGCCGAATCAGTCCTATCTGCTCTTGTTAAGGTCCGGGAATCGGCACAGTTATTCGGGGTGAGACTTCTCTGCGGCGTAGAGATCACCCACGTCCCCCCCGTACAGATTGCCACGCTTGCACGGTCAGCGAAGTCGGCCGGGGCAGATATTGTTGTCGTCCATGGAGAAACACCCGTTGAACCGGTTGCAGAAGGAACCAACCGGGCTGCGTGTACCTGTAAATACGTCAACGTGCTCGCCCACCCGGGGCTCATCACGCTCAAAGATGCAGAGGGGGCAGCGAAGAACGGGATTGCTCTCGAGATAACCTCCCGAGGGGGTCACAACCGCACCAACGGCCATGTGGCCCACATAGCAAAGGAGGCCGGATGCCAGCTGGTGGTAGACTCAGACACCCACGCTCCTCAGGACATTATGGACAAACACGCAAAAAATCTGGTCGCAAGAGGGGCCGGATTGAGCGAAAAGGAGTGCAAACAGGTATTATCTTTAAATATCGACCAATTCCTCGATTTCTGAAATTTCTATTTATACTTTCACGCAACGCTTAAATACCGACGCGTCGCACATATATAGATTACTAAAACAATTTAGTACCATCAAATCCCCGAGGTTGTTGTGAAAGTTGTTGGAAGAGCAATGAGCATTATTGGTGACCGGATGCTCATTATCCAGTGCGATGCTGCCCAGCTTCCCGCATTGTACAGCGAGGTAAACGACCGGCGGATGAAGCCGGTTGGAAAGATTCAGGATCTCTTCGGTAATGTCAAAGCCCCGTATGCCGCGGTGCTCTGCCGGGAAAAATGCACTGTCCAGCCCAATGATAAGCTCTTTACAAAGTAACCGCACCCGCGGGATACAAACGTTCCGTGCAAAAGGAACCAGTCAGAAATGCGATAGCAGGTGAATGTGGATGCAGGAAATTGAAAAATTAAAGGTTCTCCAGTCCGAACGGGAAGCACTCAAATCCCGTACGAAACAGAAAGAACAGGAGAAAAAAGCAGAAAACCATACCGAAACAGTCTGCCCGGAGTGCGGCGGCAGGCAGCTGGTACACGATTATGAGCGGGCAGAACTGGTCTGCCAGGGGTGCGGGCTTGTCATTGACGATGATTTCATTGACCGCGGTCCCGAGTGGCGTGCGTTTGACCACGACCAGCGGATGAAGCGCTCCCGTGTCGGCGCCCCGATGACCTTCACAATCCACGACAAGGGTCTCTCCACCATGATCGACTGGCGCAACCGGGACTCCTATGGCAGGGCAATCTCGTCCAAGAACCGGGCCCAGCTCTACCGTCTCCGCAAGTGGCAGCGCCGGATTCGTGTCAGCAACGCGACCGAACGCAACCTTGCATTCGCACTCTCGGAACTGGACCGGATGGCCTCGGCACTGGGTCTCCCGAGAAATGTCCGTGAGACCGCAGCCGTTGTATACCGTGACGCGGTTGACAAGAACCTGATCCGCGGCCGGAGTATCGAAGGTGTCGCGGCCGCAGCGCTCTATGCAGCCTGCCGGCAGTGCAGTGTGCCCCGTACCCTCGATGAGATCGCGGAAGTGTCCCGTGTCTCAAGGAAAGAGATTGGCAGAACCTACCGGTTCATCTCCCGCGAGCTTGGACTCAAGCTCCTTCCGACTTCCCCGATCGATTACGTGCCCCGGTTCTGCTCGGGCCTCACCCTCAAGGGCGAGGTCCAGAGCCGGGCGGTCGAGATCCTCCGTCAGGCCGGCGAGCGGGAACTGACGAGCGGCAGGGGCCCCACCGGTGTTGCAGCAGCAGCAATCTATATCTCCTCCATTCTTGGCGGGGAGCGCCGCACCCAGCGCGAAGTGGCCGAAGTGGCCGGGGTTACCGAAGTAACCATCCGGAACAGGTACAAGGAACTGGCAGAGAAGCTCGACATCGAGATCATTCTCTAAAAACCCTTTTTTGCTCCCGACCTGTCAGGAACGCCAACAACTATATTCCAGCGGTGCGAAATCTATAGAACACATCAGCAGCGGGCTCGTAGATCAGGGGTAGATCGCTACGTTCGCAACGTAGAGGCCGCGGGTTCAAATCCCGCCGGGTCCATACCCGTTTTAAAAAGAGATTTTTAGTCATTACTTTTTCTGCAGGATTGTCTGCACTTCACTTTCCAGAGTCGATTTCAGGCGCTCAACGGCTTCACTGAGATCATTTGTGGTTGTAACCGTAAACGAGTTATCGCTTTTTGGATCGTGGTAGTTAACCGTGTATTCGATCTGCCCGTCCTTGGTCTTCTTGGGTTCTATGATCAGTTTTGCCATGAAAACTCCATCCCGGAAAGATACCGGGTACACCATTTTATCTTTCCCGGTTCACAAAAGGGTTGCGCATTCCGGTAAAACCTGTTCCATATAGGATAAACCGGGCCACCGGACTCCCTGCGAACAGTAACAACTATATGCAATCCGCTGAAAAATAGTATGCCGCAAGACCAAGCGACAAGGGCTCGTAGATCAGGGGTAGATCGTCACGTTTGCAACGTGAAGGCCACGGGTTCAAATCCCGTCGAGTCCATTCTTATTTTATCGTTCCTTTCCATGACCGAAGGTTATGACGGGTTCGAAGGGCGGAGCCCTCGCGATTTGACGGAGGCAAATCACTCCCTCATCCATTCTCATTTTATCATTCCTTTTCAGGACCGAAGGTTATGACGGGTTCGAAGGGCAGAGCCCTCGCGATTTGACGGATTCGAATCACTCCCTCGTACATTCTCATTTTACCGTTCCTTTCCAGGACCGAAGGTTATGCCGGTCAAATGGGCAGGGCTTCTGCTTCCCGGTGTGATTGATCAATAAAAAAAGGGGCTTTCAGTCAATCCATTCCAGGATATGACGGGGCTTTTCCTGCTCTTCCTTTTTGATAATTATCTGTTTGACTTTCTTTACTGCTTCCGTTGCCGGTGAGGGCTGCTCTTCAAATTTCCCGTAATCCATATAATCGCGGGTGACCCAGTCATCGCCACCGACGGTAATCTCCTGGATGGGGGGGGGGTTGTTCGTCTCCACGGGAACAGGGGATTCTTCCATTACCCGGACGGGGGACAATTCCTGCGCAGTGAAAACCGGGGGTGCAGATGACATAACCGGAGGCGCTGGCTGAGTACCAGGAAGCGATACCGGAATGACTGCCGAACGGGAGAGCAAAAAGTCCACAAAATCCTCAATTTCTCTCCGCTGATCGGATGAAAGACGCCCGAGCTTGCTCTCTAAGGACTCCAAAGGAAACACCTGAATAATAAAATCTCTCGTTTGTCGGTATTAAAAAGACCTGATGGAGGGAAGGCTGGATCATTCCCACCGGTGCTGGTAGCCCCGTTTCTCAAGGGGATTTCCATCCACCGTAACCGATTGTGTGGCAACCACTTTCCCGATAACCGTTGCAGGAACGCCCTCAACCGGGTAGCAACCGGGAGGGATAGTAAAGATAAGTTCGTAGTCCCCGCCGCCATACAGCGCCAGCTCCCTTGCCTGTGCCGGAGGAATCCCGGCCGCGAGTGGCAGCCTGGATGAATCGAGAGCAAAACCGCACCCGTTCACGCTCATCAAATCGTACAGGGATAGCGCGATACCATCGCTGTCATCCATCATGGCGCTGATTCCCGCGCGGCCGAGAATCTGCCCTTCCCGGACCCTTGGCTGCGGCTCGAAGAGCGCTTTCTCGAACTGGTGATACCCGTCCAGCCATGCCTGCGCCTGCCCTGGCGTACCGGTGATGCAGACCAGATCTCCCGGCTTTGCCCCGGCTCTCCGCACAAGGTGCTCCTTATCCACGAGCCCGAGGCCGGTGGTGACAACCGTCAGTTCACCGTGACGATCGATATCCCCGCCGATGATCTCTGCCCCGAACATCGTGCAGCAGTCCTTTGCACCCTGCATGACCCCGGCAAGGCACTTCCAGTCGTCGAGGCCGACTGCAATAAGGAGAAACTTCGGGGCCGCTCCCATGCTCGCGATATCAGAGAGGGTGACTGCTGCGCTCATCCACCCGGCCTGCCAGTCGCTCATGCCGGGAACGAAATCCGTTGTGCGGTGCAGCATGTCGGTTGTCGCCACCATGACCTGTTCCCCGCAGGGAAAGACTGCACAGTCATCCAGGCAGTTGTCCCTGCCAACTATTCCCATCACAACGTTCAGGAGATCCCGGTCATCCACCTTTACGCACCTCCTTACCCCGTTCGCTCTTATACTCTTTGAAGATGTGCTCGATCATCTCCGCTTGCTTCTCCCGCTCCCGCACAGCCTGCTGGGACTGCCAGGCTGCAAGGGCGGATTCAAACATCTCCTTGCCGCAGAGACCCTGTTTCCCCCGCACTTGCGCTCCCGTTGACTTGTCGGCAATGAGCGGGAGCCCGGCTTCCCGGAACGCGGGAAGCAACTGGGGATCGCTCTCCTGAAGCACTTTTTCAGAGGTTATTACCGCCCGGACCCGCATCTCCGCGAGGTCTTTGACGCTGCTCCTTCCCCAGCCGTCAGTCTTCGAGACAAAAAGGATGTCCCCCTCATCAATCCCCACATCTTCCGTGAGTTTCCGGAGCCCTTCTTTTGTCAGGGCTTCCATCACCTTGACCGGCAGGACCTCCCCATCCATTGAGAGCTCGGCAAATTTCTTGATCCTCCCAAGGCGTTTCACAAGATTGTAGTTGTGCCGCTCCTCCTTGTGCAGCCGCTTTTTGAGACTTTTGATGATGGCGTCCTTCTTTATCACCTCGGCATCCTTTGCGAGCTCGGCATCGCGGGATGTGGTGATCTTCCGGATCCGTCCCTGGAGCATCCGGATCTCATAATCCCTGTTCTTGAGGTCTTCCTGCAGTTCGGCCACATAGGTCCGGAGGCGTTTCACCATCCCGTCCAGAACCCGCACCCGTTCATCGTGTTTGGCATCAGGAAGGACCGGAGGGGCTGCAGCTTCTGCAACCGTAACGGGCAGCTTCATGTCGCTTATCACCTGCTCAAGCGACTGGCCCCGGATAACCCGGGCCCTGACCTCATCGAGATCGTGCCCCGGGGGGATCCGTTTGAGCAGGTTCTGGAACTTGTGGCGGTATTGCCGGTAGGCGTCAAGTGCCGCAGAGAGTGCGTCCCGCTCGTGATCATTGGCGTACGGGAACGGGGCGGTGAGCTCGACTTTTGTCTCCACACTCGTGTTCTGTTTCGGCGTAAAGGCGACAGCCGAGAACGACCGGCGGATCTTCTCCACCGTAAAGGGCATCTCCTGGACATCGGACGCGATGATGAGCGGTTTTCCCACCTTGTAGAGGGACTCGATAACGTCGGACATCGTCATCTGGCGCGAGCTTACCAGGTGGAGGAGGTTGCCGTCGAGATCGAGTGCTGCAATCGCAGTCGTTGTCCCCGGGTCGATGCCGACAATCATGTACCTCGGTTTGCCCGAAAGGGGACGGAACCGGATCCGTTCAAGGCGTTTTCCGCTGATCCGTACCTGCACATCTGCCCCCCGGTAGGTTGAAACGGGCATCTGGTCCCGTGTTGCAAAGACCCGGAACGCAACCCGGCTGCACCCGCCGAACGCCCTGGTCTCCTTTTTTTCATACCGGTGCCCGGCAGCAACAAGGGCCATCTCGATCTCCCGGCCTTTCAGCTGCACAGCCCCGTGCATCTTCCGGACATACCGGTTCTGGCTCCAGCCCCCCTTCCCGGGGGAGCGATGGCGACTTGCTACGATCTCGGTCTCGTTCTCGAATGCCAGGACTTCAGCCCCAGCGCCGAGTGACGCTACCTGCGCGGTTGTCCTCGCCTCGGCAAAGGGATCGAACCGGTTGAAACTGATATTGTAGCGGGAAGCGACTTTTCCCAGCGTTTCCTTACGCTCACCCCCGGTAACCTGTACGAGCCGGGTCTGCGGGGGAAGTCCCTGTAAAAAGAAGAAGAGTTCGCGCTGATCGGCGGCGATTTCCTGAAGGCTGTCGACAGCAAGGATGTCGGGTTTTTCTTCAGCAAGAAGGCGGAAGAGCCGGAAGAGCGAGACTTCAGATTCACTCGCGATCGCCTGACCTTCCATGCGAATCAGGGCATACACCGGCCGCCGTGATCGCGACCGGACGGAGCCTTTGATGATATCGATACCGAAAACCTTCAGCCGATCACCCATTGCATCGCATCCCCGCGATCATAGTCCAGCTGGTACTTCCGTTTGAAAAATGCGAGAATATTGTCGATATCCCTTGATAAGAGGGTATCCGCGTTCGGGTGGTCCGTCCCGGTCCATTGCGGCCAGTCGATGAGGACGCATCTGCCATCCTCGATGAGGATGTTATACTCGGACAGGTCGGCGTGGATAACTCCCTCACGGTATGCAGCCCGGACATTCGCCAGGATGTCATCGAGCACCTCGGCCGGGCATTCGAGCTGGCAGCGGTTGAGGTTGGCGCCATTGATGAGGGACATCACAACGGCATGGCGGTTGTTGTCGATCGGAAGAGGTACGCTCACCTTCGGATGCAGCGTGGTAAGAGCAAGGTATTCCCGCTCCGCCGATTTCCGTGAGGCAATCAGCCAGGGGCAGTGGCCCTCTTCAGGCATGTATTCGCGGTTGAGCCGGGCCGAAGAGAACGAGCGCCCCCCCACCCGGTGGAACTTGATCGCAACCGGTCCAAGACCGAGTGCGTCGTAGACCACCGATTCCTTACCTTCCCCGATCTGGGTGCCAAGTGCCGAGATCGTCCCTTTCCGTGCAAGGGTGCCAAGCGCAAGCGTGTCGTAGCCGGAAAAGACCAGCGCATAGCCGTCGTAGGGAACGGGATTGAAACGGACCATCCCCCATTCGATGAGGCGCGAGAGCCGGTAAGTGATCTCCGATTCCGCAAGTTTTGTCGTGGTCTTGAGTTGTTCAAGCGGCACCCACGAGTAATTCTTCATCCCCCGCTCAAGGGCAAGCAGGATGGTTTTTTCATATTTGTTGAGGGTGCGGATATGTTCCGCAGAGACTGCCATATTCGATAGAGTGGTTATGTGGCAGACTATAAAATCACATCTTCCCGGAACCACGGGCCCGGGGGCATACCCTTGAGCATATTTATCTTCCGGAACAGAATAGATCAGACGAATGCAGTGTGACAAGTGCGGAAACGAAGCGGTCATCTTCCAGCAGTACTCAGGGAGGCACCTCTGCCGGGAGCACCTGGTTGCCGATATCGGGGCCCGGATCAAGCGGGACATCCGGGCCGGCCACTGGATGAGGCCGGGCGATCACCTTGCCGTTGCACTGTCAGGAAACAAAAGCAGTAGGGCACTCCTCTTTTTTTTCCATGCCCTTATCGCACAGCGGAGGGACATCCGGCTCTCGGCGATTATCATTGACGAGGGCATTGCCGGGTACCGCAACCCGCAACAGATACGGGAGCTGGCCGACACGCTGGGCATTCCCTGCCACTACGGGTCGTTTGAGGACGCGTTCCAGTTGACAATCGATACCGTTGCCAGGGGTAATGACGCCGGCTCGTCTTGCAGCCGCTGTCATCAGCTTCGTACTGCGCTAATCAGTACGATTGCCAGCAGGGAAGGTATTACGAGGATACTTTCCGGAAGGACGATCGAAGACCGGTCAGGTGAAATCCTTGAAAATCTCCTTCTCGGACGGGTGGAAACCCTGATCCATGATACTACCGGTACGGGTTCAGTCCCGTGGGCTGACCCGCTGGGTTCAATTCCCCGATATGAAGTTGATCTCTATGCAGATCTCCGGTGCCCTGGCGCGGATAGAGCCTGTTGCCCGTACCGCGGGACCGGGTTTTCTGATGAAGTCGGGGAACTGCTCGAATCATATACACGGCGCCACCCGGCAACGCCTTACTCCATAGCAGTGATCGGAAAGGCACTTCATGGAGATTGCCGGTTCAAAGGGCGAATGCAGGAGGAGCATGAGCACACCACCTAAGCGGGGACGGGTCTGGCGGGTAGTCAGGAATTCACCGGGGATCCAGATCTCGATCTATTTCCTTGCGTTTGCCACCGTTATCGGGCTCTATACGTACATCTTCCACGGGTTCTATCCGGCCCTTGAAGGAAAACCCATCTCGTGGACAGAGTCGCTCCTGTTCGTTGTCGAATCGATGACAACGGTGGGGTACGGCGGGCTTGGGAGATTTACCAACGATCTCACCATGCTGCTTGCGATCCAGCTCATGATCTCCGGAGTCATCATGATCTTCATCGTCGTGCCACTGCTCCTTGCCCCGTTCCTGACCACCCTCCTTGCTCCTGCACCCCCAAGGAGGACGCCCCACGCCCTCACAGGACACACCGTTATTTTCGGGTATGACGAGATCACGAAGTCCATTGTAGACAGCCTGACCATATCCGACCACGATATCGTCATCATCGAGGAGGACAAGGCCGCGGCACTCAATATCGCAACACAGTACCGAAGGCGTGCCTACGTTGTCTGGGGGGAGTATACCGATCCGGCGACCTGGGAATCCGCCCATCTCGACAATGCCAGTTTCGTGGTCATTTGCAAGAACGAACGACTCACGGCAAGCATCATCCTTGGCATCCGGAAAATGGCCAAAGGCAAGATCATCTCGGTGGTTGACAAACTCTCCTTCGACCGGTACCTGCGATACGCCGGAGCGGATTATGTGCTCTCGCCAAAGCACTCCACGGGACGGATCCTGGCCCGCCATGCGATTCTCAACCCGATGGGAGATTCAGCCCCGGAAATTCCGGGTCTTGACCGGATCAGCATCAACCTCGAACACAAACCGGATCGCGAACTGCGGCTGATCAACATCCCCGTAGTGGCCGGCTGCCGGGCAAATGGCAGGAATCTTAAGGAGCTGGATTTATTCTCCCGGTATGGCATCATCGTCTTCTCACTCTGGAAAGCCGGGGTCTTTGTCCCGTGGCCAAAAGAGGATGTGATCGTTGACGACACCACATCCCTGTTCCTGTTCGGCAGGACAACGGACATTGTTGACGCCATACAAGACGAGTTTGAATCCGAAGGGATACGGGACGCCCGGGCCGTGATTGCAGGGTTCGGGGACGTGGGGTCCGCAGCATACCGGGAACTGTCACCATCGAAGGTCTCGTGTTTTGTCGTCGACTTGCAGCGACACGAGGACGTGGAAAACCAGGTTGTAGGAAATGCTGAAGACGAGAGACTCCTCAGGGAGGCCGGTATAGAGAGCGCCCAGTACTGCATCGTTGCCCTGAACAACGATGACGTGAACATGTTCACCACCCTGATGGCGCGGAATCTCAACCCGGGTATCCGCATCCTTGCCCGGGCAAACGAACCGGCCTCTGTCGACAAACTCTACCGGGCGGGTGCAGACTATGTGGCTCTCCTCCCCATGATTGGCGGCCAGACCATCGGGCGAATCATCTTATCTGACCTTGTCACCATCCTTCTCGACCTGCCCAACGGAGATATTGTCATCCTCGTACCAAACCGGGGTTCCGAAGACCGGACCGTGGGATGGTTCTCCCGCAAAAGCGGGGTTCGGATCATCGGCATCGAGAGCACAAGCCGCCTGATCGTTGCTCCGGCGGCCGAAGAGATACTCTTGAAAGAAGATACCCTTGTGGCGGTGGGAAGTTCCGAACAGTTGAAAATGTTTCTTCATCAACTATAGTGATATGATGTGCAGGGACGGCGATCTGGGGTGCAGGATGGGCCAGGTTGAGCAGATGATCCGGTACGCGTACTGGAATACAGGATCCAAGGGAATCGTGATCGGACTCTCCGGGGGGATAGACTCGGCGGTTGCGGCGGCCTTCTGCTGCCAGGCAGTCGGACCCGCGAACGTGCTCGGGCTTTCCCTGCCAACGGAGGTAAGCGATCCGGCAGATACCCGTGATGTCGGTGAACTATGCAGCACCCTTGGCATGACATACAAGGTTATTGATATCGAACCCATGCTCGCGGCATACCGGGGCATGCCGGAGTTCCGCGAGTCCCCGTACCTGCTCGGGAACCTTATGGCCCGGATACGCATGACCGTCCTTTACTACCATGCCAACCGGGACAGCCGGCTTGTCTGCGGGACCTCCAACCGGAGCGAGTACATGCTTGGGTACTGCACCAAATACGGGGACAATGCCGCAGACATCCAGCCGATCCTGCACCTGTACAAGACGGATATCTATGTTGTTGCCCGGGAACTCGGTATTCCCGCACCCATCCTTGAAAAGACCCCTTCGGCCGGCCTCTGGAAAGGACAGAGCGATGAGGCGGAGATCGGTCTTTCCTACGCGGAGATCGATGCATCGCTCAGGGCTCTTGAAAGCCATAACTGGAGGGCAGAGTCTCCAGTCGAGAGAAAAGTTTTCGCGCTCGTGCAGAAGAGCGGGCACAAGCGCATATCCGCGCCTAATCTTTTAGCAGTACCTCAAAAACCGGCAGGTACTTCTCCGGGAAATTGAGAAACTCCACGGCGCTGCGGTTCCCGATTAGACTGTAAAGGGGCCCTTTGCAGATCCGGTGGTCTCCCCGGCCATTCTTTGGGGAGAGTATCCGGACGTCCGGCGCAGACGGGTAATGGGGGTTCCTCCGGAGCTGGCCTGAAGTGAGCTCATAGTATGCTGCCCCGTGGTTGCTCTCGTACTCCCCGTATTCGCTCTCAAAGGCCGTGGACACGAGATTTGCCATCGAAAGGGGCAGGTCTTTTGAGGGATTGATGGTGATATGCCCGTAGCCGGGGGGGATGATCACGACATCGCCTTTTAATGCGGTCTGCAGGACCACATCTTTGAGGGGACGTGACTGGAGAAGGTAATGCGCCTCCCCTTCGAGGACTTCGTAAATCTCGGGATACCCGACACCGGCCGGGTTTTTCGGGTGGTAATGGCCCTTGGTCTTGACCCATTCGCCGCAGAGATCGCGGGGGGGAATTATTGTCAGGTCATACCGCAGGTTATGGGAATGGAGCCAGTGCCAGTCCGCATCTGACCGTGCCAGATCGCGGTACATAAAATAAAGGGGAGCGCTGCACGCGCATGAGGGATCGGCAAGGACAGGGCGCATCTCCCCGATCGTCCGCACTCCCGGGGCTGGCAGCTCCCCGTCCCATCCAAGCATCACTTCTTCTTTCTCATTACAAGTAAATAATACCCGGCGCCGCCCATATCAGGACGATAATGACAGGGATCGGGAGCACCTGGACAATCCCTCTGGATGCAGGTTTTGCCACGATTTTGAGGGGTCCAAAAGCGGTCCGAGATCTGGCGGTTGTCCAGCGAGTCGCGGTACCGGACCTCGGAATTAAGGGAATACGAGCTCGGGGCGACATCGCTGCCGGAACTCACCCTGTACTGTGCAACCACAGACCCCCCCGGCCTGATACCCCCGATATACGCGAGATTGTCCGTGCTGGTGAATGGATCAACAGCAGAATATAAGGGGATGTCCAAAAAAAACAGGCCTTACCAGCCGGATCCGGTCAGAAATCCCGGATCTCTTCCATAGTCGTAACATCCATAAGGCCTTTCATAGCCATAGTCTGCACCCACCGCTCCCCCTCCCGGATGGCGGCCATCGGGTTTGTTCCTCCGATAGTTGCGATCGCAACGTACTGGGGGTTGGCCGGAACACCGAGCAGGGGAATATTGGGCATGCCAACCTCAAGGATTCCCGAGTAACTGCTGTTCGAGAGCTCATCGAGAACTATCTCAACAAGAGGCTCAGCCTCCATATGGAACTCCCGGATGTTGGAAAGGATGTTCCCGCTCCCCCGGCGCATAACGTTTGTCACCGAGGTCGTCTTCTGGGATATGAGCACCTGGAGCGGATCGATTGTCGTATACTCATACAGGATCATGTGGGTGAAGCGGATCGGGGTGCGGTTCTCGATCTCCACAACGCCTCCTCCCACCGGGTTGACGGGTATCCCCCGCCGGATCAGCAGCCCGTCGAGCGTGATACTGCACATGGTGCAGATCCCCGTGCACCCGGCAGGAATCGTGAAATCCGCAATCCTCTCGCCGGATTGAATGAATTTCACCAGGCCGCTGACGCTGACACCGGCTTTGAAGGCATCCCTCATCACCGAGATCGCAAATTCCAGATCCTCGTTTTTTATGAGGGTAAGATTGTAGACCACATTTCCTTTCCATGCTACGGGATCGAACGTGACCTGGATGGCATAATCTTCAATGATATGATTGACGAACTTGAGGGGGAGCGTCATTATACTAATCTCGGACAGCGCAATAGAAAAATTGTTCTATAAGAGTAGGGCAATGTATTTATGATGGAACAAGAGATGCGGGAAAAAGCCAAGAATGCCATGAGGCTCATTCTTGAAGCGGCGCGTTTTGAGGTTGAAGAGGTTGACGAACCCCTCGACCTCTCGGCAGTACGGGACAACACATGCCTTCTGGTGCTTTGTTCAAATGACGGCAGCGTCATTGGCCAGTTTGACAAGACCAATTACAGTCTCATGATCGACGACCAGGAGATGACCTGCAAGAAGCTGTTATTCACTCTTGAGAAGGGTGTCGCAACCGAGAACTGCATCCAGTGGGGGATCAGCGAGTTCGTCCAGTACACCGGTGAAGCGGTCCTTGCTGATATTGTAGGCCGCGAGCTTGCCCTCGACCTCACCCCGACGAAAGTGAAGAAGGCTGCGATTGCAGCAGCGGCAGCACCTGTTGAGGAGGAGGCCTCAGGGATCACCCTGCTCCATTTCCCGATAAAACTCTCCGAGCAGGCAGCAATCCGGACTGCCGGCATCCAGGGAACAGCAAAGCTCCGATTCATCCCACACTTCCTCTACCACTACCAGAGTTCCGGTGAACAGGTGTACAAGGATCGCCGCATCCCGTTCGACGCGGACGGCTGGGGTGCCATCAACGCCATCAACGGGATCAGGCTCGAACTTGACGGGAAACTTGTTGAGGAGAAGGAGATCCCGGGCGGTGCCGAGGTCTGCGATCCCCACCTCCGGAAGGATGAGGCAACCGAGCGGATAACAAACGAGCTCATCGAGCGGCTGACCCAGAAAGTCCGGATCAAGCAGGAAAAGGGGGATGCAATCTTCTACGAGGAGAAAGTCTTGAAACCCGACCGGAAGAACATCACGGTCGATACCAAACAGGTCTACATTCCCGTATGGCAGATCCGGGGCAAGAAGATCGTGGAAGTGAACGCATTCACCGGCGAGATCCTCTCCCAACCCATGGACGAAGGCGTTGAAGTCTTCTAAGACGCATGATCGATACCATCCCGTATCTCAGTGAGGCAGACAACCCCACACCCCATTTTTCCAAATCCGTTGCGCAATGTCAACGCCATCATACATGCATCGCCCTCTTCGCGAGGCCTGCATGGTAGTCATCCTTGGAGGTGGCCCGGCGGGGAGGATCGCCTCGATCCGCCTTGCATCCGCAGGAAAGGATGTTACCCTCGTAGAATACGGGACGATTGGCGGGCAGTGCCTCCATTATGGCTGCATGCCGGTCTGCGCTCTCAATGATGTAGCCCGTTTTCTCCAGACTGCCGGTACCTACAGGACGCTCGGGATCACGGACTCGGTTTCGGAGATCAACTTTCCCGCGCTTCTCCGCGAGATGCAGCAGGTCCAGAAAACCATCACGTCCGTTCTGGATCGCGAGACCCGTGACGCGGGGGTCCGGATCCTGTACGGGAACGAGGGCAGATTTGACGGGAAACAGGTGGTTGTAGGGAACGAGGCCCTCCCCGCAGAGGCCGTTATCCTTGCCACCGGTTCCCGCCCGAATGTTCCAGACATCCCGGGGATCGAAAGCCCGGGCGTCTTCACTCCCCATACCCTCTGGCATATAGACCATCTGCCAAAGGAACTCGTCATTGTCGGCGGGGGCGTCATGGCAGCCGAGTTTGCCTACATCTTCTCCCGGTTCGGGTGCCGGGTAACGGTCCTCTCCCGGAGCAGTTTCCTCAAAACCGTTGACGAGCACATCCGGAAGCGGGCAATCCGCGAGCTTGCAGGAGTTGCCATCCGGGAGCAGGCCGGGTTGGTATCGGTTGAGCGAAAGGGGGAAAAACTCCACCTCACCATCAGGGATGAGGGCAACGATACCATACTCGAATGTGATGCCGCCCTGCTCGCTGCCGGGCTCGTTCCCCGATCAGAGATGATTGCCGGTGTGGAAAAACGACCGAACGGCGAAGTTGTCGTTGACGACCGGATGCAGACGAACCTGCCGGGCGTCTATGCCTGCGGGGACGTGACCGGCCCGCCGTTCCTGACACCGGTTGCCCGGTACCAGGGGATCGTGGCTGCCGACAACATCCTCGGGAAAGACCGGAGGAGGGATTATTCCGCCGTCCCCCAGGCAATCAACCTCGGGTACGAGCTCGCGTTCTGCTCGGACGGGAGCCGGACCGCAAAGCCGCTCGTCATCCCCGGTCCTGCCGGGCCGGGAACATTCTGGTCGGTCCCCGCATCCGACACCGGTCTTGCCAAGATCATGGTAGAGGCCGACGGGTCCATCAGCGGCATCTGCTCCGTCTCGCCCGGAGGGGGATTGATCGCCGGTTACATGGCATTCTTGATGAAACACCACTTCTCCGTGCATGACTTCGAGGATTTTATCGAGGTCCACCCGTCAACGGACGGCGTGTACGGGCTCGCGAAATACGCATCAGAGATACTCAGAAAGCGTAAGGACTCATAAGGGAACCACTCCGTTTTTCTCCCGTGCCGGCATCCGCGCTGTAGGTATTATTACATCCGGAATCGCATTATTACGATACATATCTCCCCATTCCCCGGGTGTTTTACTTATGACCAGCCCCACCGAAAATACGCTCTTCGACCAGACGCGGATCGACAAGATCCATGCCCTCCGCGAAAAAGGCCTTTCCATGTTCCCCCCCACGTTTGACCGGAGGAACACGGTTCTTGAGATCAAGACAACCCATGCCGACATTACCCACGACAAGAGCGCCGAGAGCGTATCGACCGCGGGCAGGATCTACATTGTCCGGAACCACGGCAAGACGATCTTTGCCGACCTCGGGGACGAGAGCGGCAAGATCCAGCTCTATATCCGCAAGAACGATCTCGGGGAGGAACAGTTCGAGCTCTTCAACCAGTACGTTGAACGGGGCGACATTGTCGGGGTTTCTGGTCACGTATTCCGGACAAAACTGGGCGAGATCACCATCTGGGTGGACTCATTCGTCCTCTTAACAAAAGCGGTCTGCTCCCTGCCGGAGAAGTTCCACGGCTTGAAAGACATCGAGAAGCGCTACCGCCAGCGGTACGTGGACCTGATCGTGAACGACGAGAACCGGCAGACCTTCCGGAACCGGAGCCGGATAGTCTCGCTCCTCCGCAGGTATCTCGATGACCACAACTTCCTCGAGTTCGAGACCCCGATCCTCCAGCCGGTGTACGGCGGGGCAAATGCAAGGCCCTTTACCACGTACCACAACTTCCTCGACCAGAAGCTCTTCCTCCGGATCGCGCCGGAACTCTACTTGAAGCGGCTCATTGTCGGGGGATTCGAGCAGGTCTTCGAGATCTCGCGGAACTTCCGGAACGAGGGTGTGGACGCGGATCACAACCCCGAGTTCACGATGGTGGAGATCTACTGGGTGTACCGGGACTTCAAGGACATGATGGCGCTCACCGAGAACATTGTCACGTACATCATCGGGCAGATCCACGGGAAAACCGAGCTCCCCTTCGGGGAGATTACCCTTGACTTCACGGCACCCTGGAAGAAACTCTCCATGGCGGATTCGGTGAAGGAGATAGGTGGCATAGACATCTTTGCCCACTCGGTCGAAGAGCTCCGCAAGCTCGCCCACGAGCACAGGATCGAGGACCCGGACAAGCCCCAGTCCCAGCGGGAGTACCTCATCGCCTTCTTCGAAGGCCTTGTTGAGGAGAAACTCATCCAGCCGACGTTCATCTATGATTACCCGGTCGAGAACTCCCCGCTCGCCAAGCGCCACCGCGAGAAGGAGGGTTTCACCGAGCGGTTCGAGCTCTTCATTGCCGGCATGGAAGTGGGCAACGGGTTCTCGGAGCTCAATGACCCGGTTGACCAGAAAGAACGGTTCGAGGCGCAGGACGAGAAGCGCCGGCAGGGTGATGTCGAGGCCCAGATGATCGACTACGACTTCATCAACGCCATCGGGTACGGCATGCCCCCGACCGGCGGAGTCGGGATCGGCATCGACCGGCTCGTGATGCTCCTTACCAACAACAACTCCATCAAGGAAGTCATCCTCTTCCCCTCGATGAAGACCCTCCAGCCGGGCGAGGCAGACGAAGAGGGCGAGGACAAGCCGGTTGCAGGGAACTGATATTCCCGGTTCATCCCTCGTTTTTCATTTTTTCCGGGCGGTTTTTTCGAATACTATATGTGCCACGGCGGTAGTACCTGCGTATGGATTCCCGCAACCCGGTTCTTATCATTTTCCTTGTTCTCGGTTTGCTTGTTGCAGCCTCCGGGTGCACAACAAACCCGGCACAACAAACACTGACGACAACGGCGGGCACGAATTCGGTCAGTCCCGAAAAGACCGCTGTTGCGGAAATACCAGCCTCAGGCCATACCCTCCCGGCACCCGCGTCAGGCATAGCAGCGGAACTGGCGGCGGTGAAATCCGACAGCGTGGTCTGGAAAGAGGCGTACCGCATGTTCCGGAACATCAAATCCACCGAGTACGTCCACCCTCCTTACACGGATGATGATGCGGCAGGAATTTACAAATTCGACTGCCTCGGCTTTGTCGATCACGTGCTGATGAATGCCACCCCCGCCGCTTACAGGGAGATTGGGAAGGGTGTCAACCCCTCCATCGAGTCGTATGCCGCCACCTTTGGCAACCTCAATACCAAAAGTCCCATTGCGCTCCTGGGAACAAGAGTGGATCATCCACACGATCTCCAGCCGGGGGATATCTGCCTCTGGCTGAAACCAAGCACGTTCGACACCGGCCACATGTGGATCATTGCCGGGGAACCAAAGGTAAACCCGAAGCGGACGGACGAGGTACTTGTCCGGATCTTTGATTCAACGGGCACGGTTCACACCGCGGATTCACGGGCCGGTTCCGTGGATAAGACCGGCCTCGGCTCCGGTATCCTCGGGTTTATGGTGGACGGGGAAGGCAGCCCGACCGGTCTCTACTGGGAGGGCGGGGCGAGCACCGGTGCCGGCGAGAAGGACACGACAATTGTCTGCGGGCGGCTGAACAGATAAACACCAAAAAATAAGGGGAATATCCAGAATCCCCGTCATCACGTATTTTCTGCCAGGTAGAACGTGACCATCTCATACGAACCCTGCGTGTCCTCCCGGCAGCAGTCCATCGAAGTACGCCACGCGGGTGTTTGCGGTTGCCGGGAGGAGGTAATACCCGCCATCCAACCTGATTCTGACAAAACGGTTATCACCTTTCTTTCCTGATCTTTCTCCATGAAGAATGAGGGAAAAACAGAACACCACCAGCATGAGGTCTTCTCTGCGAAGAATGCGGCCCACCTGGACACGCCGCTGCGCCGGTTCCTCTACCGCCCCGACCGGCTCGCGGAGCGGTACGTCCGGCCGGGAGACCGCGTGCTTGATTTCGGGTGCGGACCCGGGTTCTTCACCCGTGAATTTGCCCGGAGGGTTGGCGAAAACGGGCAGGTCGTTTCCGTTGATTTGCAGTATGAGATGCTCCGGATTGTGCAGGAGAAGATGGAATCAGAGGGTCTTCGCTCACGGGTCACAACACACCAGTGCAGACCCGATTCGATCAACCTCCCCCCGGACCTGAACGGGACCTTTGATGCTGCATTCGCCATCTTCGTTGTCCATGAGGTGCCGGATCCGGCGAAACTGTTCCGGGAGATTGCCCTGCTGCTGAAGCCTAACGGGCAGTTCTTCTTTTCAGAGCCGCCATTCCTTGTCTCCGGCAAAGAGTTCAGGGACAAACTTGCGCTCGCTGAAGAGGCGGGGTTTTTGCAGGTTGACCGGTCATTCTTCTTCGTGAACCGGGCAGCAGGGATGAGGAAATGATGTGACGTGGGGAGGTCATTATAGCTCACCCGTGTCCGGTTCTGCATGTTAGTCGCGATCCTGATCACGAAAAAATTTACCAGCAAACCCTGCCGGAAAAAAACAATCAGGGTTTGATTGATCCGGATCAGCATTTCAATCGCGATCATGGTCGCGATGAAAATTTTGAGATCAAACCCTGCTGAAAAGTTTTCAATCAGGGTCTGGTTGAAAAATAAAATTCAAGGTCTGGTTGCTGAAAGTTAATCAGGTGTCCATAAATCCAAAAAACCAGATTACGACGGAGAGGTGCATCCGGCCACCACTTTTCAATCAAAGTGTGCTTAAAATTTTTCAATCAAGATCCGGTTAAAATTTTAAAATCAAGGTTTGATTGATCCGGATCGGATTTTCAACCGCGATCATGGTCGCGATGAAAATTTTGAAATCAAACCCTGCTGAAAAGTTTTCAATCAGGGTCTGGTTGAAAAATAAAATTCAAGGTCTGGTTGCTGAAAGTTAATCAGGTGTCCATAAATCCAAAAAACCAGATTACGACGGAGAGGTGCATCCGGCCACCACTTTTCAATCAAGGTGTGCTTAAAAAATTTCAATCGAAGTCTGCCTAAAATTTTTCAATCAAGATCCGGTTAAAATTTTAAAATCAAGGTTTGATTGATCCGGATCGGATTTTCAACCGCGATCCTGATCGCGATGAAAAATCTGAAATCAAACCCTGCTGAAAAGTTTTCAAGCAAGGGCTGGTTGAAAAATAAAATTCAAGGTCTGGTTGCTGAAAGTTAACCAGGGTACATAAACCCGGAAAACCAGCTTACGACGGAGAGGCGCACCCGGCCCCTGCATTTTAATCAAGGGGTGCTCAAAACAAATCAATCGAAGTCTGCCTGAAATTTTTCAATCAAAGACCGGTTGAAAAATAATAATCAGGGTTTGGTTGATCCGGATCAGGTATTCAATCGCGATTAGGATCGCGTTTGATTAAAAAATTATTCCCGCCCGGTGCCCGGCACGGCTGCCGGTTTCCGTTTCCCCCGCATCAGGGATGCCCCAATCCCGAGAACGCAGAGCCCTGCAAAGATCACAAACGCAGAATGCATGCTCATGATGAACTGCGGGTAAAACTCAGGAGTTATCACTTCAGGGCCGATGAAGACAGAAAAGAGCATCATTGCAACACCCATCGAGAACATCTGGCCCACAAGCCGCATGGTCCCGTTCATGCCGGACGCAACCCCGTAGTACCGTTTCTCCACCGAACTCATGATCGCGTTGGTGTTCGGTGAGGAGAAGAGCCCAAAACCAAGGCCAAGCACGACCAGGCAGAGGATAATGTACCACAGGGGTGTTGATTCCACAACCAGGACGAGCATGAACAGCCCGAGGGCAGTCAGCGCCATGCCTGCCGAAGCAACGACCTGGGGCTCGATCCGGTCGGAGAGCTTCCCGGCGACCGGTGAGAGGACGGCCATGATCGCCGGCTGGATGATCAGGATGAGACCGGCTTGTTCAGGAGAGAATCCCTTGGTGTACTGGAGATCGAGACTCAGGAGGAAGGTGACCGCAAAGGTCGCGCTGTAATTGATGAGCGCAGCCAGGTTGGAAAACGCAAAGACCCGGTTGTTCAGGAGAAGGCGCATGTCCAGGACCGGCACCGGGATCCGCAACTCATAGAGGGCAAACGCTACCCCGAGGATACCGCCAAACGCAATAAGGCCGAGTCCCGCGGGATCCGGGACAAGCGAGAAGCCGTACATCACCGCCACGAGCGAGCAGGCATAGATGACCGACCCGGTGAGATCGAAGCTTTCTCCCGCACATTCAGCCCATTCCCCGTCAAGCTTCCAGAGGACGAGCAGGCAGGCAATGATCCCGATGGGAACGTTCACTAAAAAGATGCTCCGCCAGCCAAAGTACTGGGTCAGGACACCGCCCAGGAACGGGCCCATGGTAAGCCCGAAGTACACGGACATGATGTAGATCCCAAGCGCTTTTCCCCGCTCCCCCGGGGGAAAGACCGACGAGAGGATTGCTACTCCGGTTCCGTAGATCATGGCCCCCCCCAATCCCTGGACCACCCGGACTGCGATAAGCAGGCCGGTGGAGGGTACGAGAACCATTGCAAGGGACGCGAGGGTGAAGATCGCAATACCGAATAAATAGATCCGTTTTCTCCCGTAGATATCAGCGATCTTCCCAAACGGCACAAGGAAAAGGGCAGCGGCAAGAAGATACGCGGTTGCTATCCACGAAAGCGAGATCGCATCCATCTGGAACTCTGCCCCCATGATCGGCAGGGCTACGTTCACGGCCGAGCCGTCAAAGGGTGTAATGAACCCGGACAGTACAGCAATCAGGAGCACAATCTTTTTTCCGGTCGGGGTTATGAGGGGGGCCGGCGCAAGGGCTTTTACCGGCGCACCGGGAAGAGTCCCGGATAAGTTTCCCGCGGAGGTCATGGGAGGTTTCCCGGGGGTACACATACCCCCGTCAGCCCGGATGGTCAAACGGTGCACCGCCGCCCCCGTTCAATATCCGGGGGGGAGGAGGTTGCAGTCTCACTCCGGAATCATTGTATCACGTTTTTCCCGTGATTGTATATCTGCATACCCAAGCAGTTGCAGCGGGGGCATACTGGTGAAAAAGCAGACTATCAAGGTCCCGCCCGAAAAAGGGAGGGCGAAGATGCCGTATTACCAGGTTCCCAGCCGGGAAAGGTGTTCCCCAGCAGAGGAACGAAGAGCCGGATCCTCACCCGTTTCTGCAATAAACTCCCTAAGACCACGGAGTGCACCGGTACTCCTTATCGCGGCAAGCGCCATTATCGCCAGATTCCGGATTTCCGCATCCTCGTTCCTGTCCCGTAACCGTTCAAGCAGCACTTCCACGGAACGGCCGCTCTTCAATTGGCCTAATGCAATTGCTGCTGCACCCCGGATTGCCCTGTCACGATCCCCCAGCAGATCCATCAGGGGACGGACCGCCCGGGGGTCATCGCTCTTCCCGAGCATGATTACGGCCCGCAACCGCCCCTCGGGAGAGGGGCCGGACATCGCCGTAGAGGTCAAATCATAGACCGCTCCCCGCCCGGGGAGGCTGCTGTACCACTCATGATTCTGTTGTTCCGCCATCAGATCCATATCAGATTCCGTAAAAAACTCACAAATTCAGATAACAATACCAATCCTGCCAGAAAACCGGAAATGCCGGTTCCTAACAAGTGAAGAAAAGCTTCCGCTTACCAAAAGCGGGTCGTACCCGTGTCACAATGATTTCCCTGGAAGGACCGGACTGGTACATTAGTTCAATATAATGCCATCAAGATATAAAAAATGTATTGATACCCATAATCCTTCCCCCACGTGATTCCAAAAAAGGGAGGGGGAATCTGCCCGGGAGTGAACGACCCGGATGTCCCGCACGCGGTTCAGCTGATCAGTAGACCGATCAGTGCGCCCGCTATGGCCGCGGCAGCCGCAATGACACAGGTCTCAAGCACGGTCCGAAGCATCGGGCGTTCGCCAAGCTTTGCCCGCCCGATACCGAGCAGGATGAGGAGGAGGGCCGTTCCGAAGATAAAGACGATCTTTGCCTGTTCCAGAGGGAGGAAAATGAACGGGATCACCGGGGTCATTGCCGCAATGAAATCCGCAATTCCCATCCAGCAGGCATGGATAATTGGCGAGGTTTTCTGCGCCGCGGTCTCCTCCTCGCCCGCCACAGCATCCTCGAACTTCTGGATCGCAAGAGGATTTGCCTTCATGTCCGCGCGGAGCGCTTCAAGACTCTTTTCAGAGAGGCCGGTTCCCTGAAGGTCGCCTATGAGCTTGTTCACGGCACCTTCGGGATCCTGGCGGATCTCAGCCGCCCGCGCCCTTGCCTCCACCCGTGCAGCATCCCGCTCGGATTCCAGGTCAAGAAAGACGCCGGCCATCATCGATACCGTGGCGGCGATCGCGGCCGTTGCGCCGGCAAGGAGGATTACGTTGCCGGACTGGGCACCGGCAACCATACCTGCCACCAGCCCGAAGATCGAGACAACACCGTCCGACATACCGAAGACGATCTCACCCGAACAATTACGGATCGAATCCTTTGTCCGGGAGAGGAACGACGGACTCCGTATCTCACTCATGGCCGAACCTGCCACACTGACAATAAAATCATGGAAACATGTGCGAGCCCAAAAAATAAGAAAGGGTAGGAGAGGCTGAAGTTACTTTTTCTGTGCCGGCTTCTTGTCGTCATGGATGAGCCGGCACTTGTTGACGCATTCCCAGTTCTCGGGCAGGAACTTCCCGTCAGCACCGGCCTTGACCGTTGTATGGTACTTTTCCCCGCAGACAAGGCACTCCATGAGTCCGGACTTCTCATCAACCAGTTTTGTGGCATGTTCCTTTTTTGTCATCACGCTCTCTGTCCGGTGTTTCAGGACATATATGTGCGGGTCGGATAGCCGGATTTTGGAAGAAAGGAACAACCGAACCGGGACCGTTACTTGTGATACGGTTCGCCCCGGAGGATCCGGAACGCCCGGTACACCTGTTCCAGCAGGAGAAGCCGGGCCATCGGATGAGTGAAAGTCATCTTCGAGAGGGAGAGGCGCAGGTTGCTCCGGGAGAGGACGGCAGGGGACAGGCCAAGATCTCCACCGATAACAAAAGCCAGCTGATTGTTTCCGGCAAGTTCCCACTCGCGGAAAGCCCCCGCGAGCTCAACGCTTGACCAGGCCTGCCCCTTAACGTCAAGGGCAATGACAAACGAGTTCTCCGGAAGTGCCAGGAGAATCCGCTCCCCTTCCTTTTCTATTGCGGCAGATTCAAGGGCGGGCGGGGCAGAGAGCGGGCGCTTTTCATCCGCAATCTCGATAACCTGCAGTTTCACGTACGGGCGCAGGCGTTTCTCAAACTCTGCGATCCCATCCTGCAGGAACATCTCCTTGATCTTTCCCACTGCAACAACACGGATCTGCATGGTTTGCCTTAAAAAATCAACTATTTATCCATAACGCAGGCTGCACGGAGAGGAAAAGGAGGGGGTGGAAGTATGTTACCTATGGATTTCTTTTGGCTTCCTTGGGATCAATTTTCTGGTGGGATAATGTATCCAGAAGCACTTCTTTCATCATATTCTTCATGAGTTCCCGACCCTCATCGGATGACATGTAGTCTCTGAACAGCTCTTTGAACTGTCCCATATCGTGGTGATTATCGACGAAGGCTAATAAAGCTTGCGTAATGCAGTCAGAGACCGTGGAGAACTTCTTTTCCTCATACACGAGTTTATTGACCTTTTCATAGATATTGGGGGGCATTTTATACGAGATTGCAACCCGTTCTCCACGAGTTGCCGGTACCTTCTCAGCCATTCCCATAAACTGGGGCAAAATACTATAAATAGGCTGTTAAATGCCCGGGGTAATCTTTAAGTAATCTATTTTCAGTCATTGTATTCCATAAACATTACTTATGGAATACTTTTTATAGCGCGGCGAGAAATAGGAGTTTATTGTGAGGTGAACGAGATGAACGAATTCCTTATATTACTCCTTGGAATTGTGGCTGTCTTTGCTGTCGGCTGCAGCATCGCGCTCCTGGTGCTTGGCAAGATGATCGATCAGTTCCCCGCAGGGGATGAATCGAAACGCACCCGCAGCATTTCCAGCCCAATCGAGACCACGAAGATCTCCGTTGTCCTTTTCTGGGCCCTCTTCTTCGTCGGAGTCTTTGCACTCACGCAGGGTACCCGCTTCATGCTCATCCTCGGGATTACCACCCTCTTTGCCATCTGCCTCTTCATGTTCACGGCACTGGCCTTCTCCTTTGCCGTACTCAGTACCCTGCGGGGACGCGGGCAGGGTATCAAAATGCCGGTCCTCCAGATGGTTCCTGTGGGAGCACCCGCCGCCGCAACCGCCCATACGGAGCAGGTACAACCGGCACAGATGGTTATCCGGAAACGGTACAACAACCCTGTTTCCGACTTTATGCTCAACGCGCTCTTGAAAAAGGAATGAAAAGGAGAAATTAACCAAATATCTTTTTTGACTGTTCCAGGGCATCTACAGCCGGCAGTTTCTTGCCGGTCAGGAACTCGATACAGGCTCCGCCACCCGTGGAGATGTGCGTGAAGTCCTGCTCAAGCCCCATCTTCTCGATGACAACAGCCGTATGGCCACCGCCGACAACCGAAAACTCCACCCGGGATGCCGCCTTGAGCATCTCGTAGGTGCCGGTGGCAAAATCCGCTTCCTCAAAGAGCCCGGCGGGGCCATTGAAGACAACGGTGCCGGCCTTTTTGAGTGCCTGGACAAAGTCCTGGATCGCATCCATCCCGATATCGAGAACCGGTGCGTCTTCAGGAATCTTTGCTACAGGATATTCGACCCGGCGGTTATTCTCGCGGACGGCAACCGACTGGGGCATGAGAACCCGGTCCCTGTGCCGCACGAGGATCTCCTTTGCCTTCTCGATCTCAGCCTGGTATTTGAGCTGGGCAATCAGCTGCGTGGAGGGTTTGCCGATATTGTACCCTGCTGCTATCAGGAAGACATTGGCAACAACGCCAATGACGATCACCTGGTCTGCAATTCCCTGGTCAAGGACATGGCGGGCAACATCGATGGAGTCATCCACCTTGGTGCCGCCGAGGACCATGCAGACCGGGCGGGGAGCGCCGGAGAAGACTTTCGAGAGCGTGAAGACCTCCTTTTCCATGAGGAGGCCCCCTGCGGAGCGCATGGCCATCGGGAGACCGACGACCGTGGGCTGCGAGCGGTGAGCCGTGCCGAACGCATCGTTGACAAAGACATCCGCCATCGAAGAGAGCTTCTTGACGAGATGTGTTTTTTTGGCTTCCTCGGGTTTGAGCGTCAGGTTCTCTTCTGCATTGAACCGGACGTTCTCAAGCATCAGCACCTCACCGATTTTCATGGCGTGGACCGCCTCGCGGGCCTGGCGGCTGAATATGCTGTCCACGTACATGACGGGCTTTCCGAGAAGCTGTTCGAGTTTCTCGGCATGGGCTTCGAGCGTTGTGAAATCCTTCTTTCCCGGCCGGCTCTGGTGGGTAACAATCACAACACGGCTGTCCGAGAGGGCCCTTATGGTTGGCAGGTGCTCGCGGAAACGTTTGTCATCAAGAATAAGATTGGAGGAGGGGTCGATGGGGGAGTTGAGATCGAGCCTGAGCAGGACCGTCTTTCCCTGTGTACCCAGCTCCTTGATTGTTCCAATCGTCATCAACACCTCACCTTAACCTGGTTAGGAAGTGCTCCGCGCCTTGATCTTCTTCATCCGGAAGAGCTCTTCGCGTTCCATCTCGTCAAGGCGCATCTTGATGAAATCCCGTGCTGCGGTGAGCTCGGGGATGACCTTGAACTCGAGTGCGTTGACCCGGCGCTTGGTCTTCTCGATCTCATCGAGCAGGCGCTTCATCGTTGTCTCGATCTCGGCACTCTCGATGATGGATTCAACCAGTTCTTCAAAGGCAGAAGCCGTCTCATCGATGACCGTGGATGTGCCGAGCATACCATAGCCCCGGTCGACAACACTCTTCCTGACTTTACTCGATTCAATCTGGGGGACGACAACCCCCATGATGTTCTTGCTTTTTAAGGAGATCTCCGGCACTTCCTTGACGGAGAATGCAGCAGATTTCACCCCGATGGCCCCCTCAACGGTGTTGGCAAGGGCCATCATCTCGACAGCGCGGTCGTACTTCTTGAGAAGTTCGCCCCTGCTGTCCTTCGCGTTTGCAAGGATCTTGAAAAATTCTAAGATCAGTCCATCGCGCTTCATCTTGAGGATCTTGTAGCCGCGCTCGGAGAGCTGGATCTTCCGCTTGAGGTTGATCAGCTCCGAACGGGTTGGCTTGATATCGCGCAGCGCCATGGACTATCTACTCCTTCTTTGCACCGGCCTTGAATTTCGGGTGGTACTTGTGGATCAGCTCGCGGTCGATACGGGTGAGCTGTTCAACCGGCAGTGTCGAGAGGATATCCCAGCCGATGTTCAGGGTGTCCTCGATGGTGCGGTCTTCGTCATAGCCCTGGCGGACAATCCGGTTCTCGAAGAGATCCGCAAACTCGAGGAGGAGGCGGTCACGCTCGGAGAGAGCGTCCTTACCTACGATGGCCACGAGGCCGCGGAGGTCGTTGCCTTCTGCGTACCCGGCGTACATCTGGTCGGAGACCTTCTTGTGGTCCTCACGGGTTTTTCCTTTGCCGATACCGAGGTTCATCAGCCGTGACAGCGAGGGCAGCACGTTGATGGGCGGGTAGATACCCTTGCGGTGAAGGTCACGGTTGACCACGATCTGGCCTTCCGTGATATAGCCGGTCAGGTCGGGGATCGGGTGGGTGATATCGTCACCGGG
Organism: Methanoregula sp.; assembly: GCF_041645475.1. Taxonomy (GTDB): domain Archaea; phylum Halobacteriota; class Methanomicrobia; order Methanomicrobiales; family Methanospirillaceae; genus Methanoregula. The sequence goes on from NZ_JBAZQA010000016.1 coordinate 76,668, forward strand.
CATGGTCAGGATCGGGATCTGGGTAACGGAACCCTTGAGACCTTTGATCATACCGGCACGCTCGTAGATGTTGGCGAGATCCGTGTACATGTACCCCGGATAGCCACGGCGACCGGGCACTTCTTCACGGGCTGCACCGATCTGACGGAGCGCTTCGCAGTAGTTGGTCATATCCGTGAGGATAACCAGCACGTGCATACCGAGCTCGAAGGCAAGGTATTCGGCGGTGGTCAGGGCGAGACGCGGAGTGATGATACGCTCGACGGCCGGGTCATCCGCAAGGTTGAGGAAAACCACGGCACGCTCGAGTGCACCCGTGCGCTCGAAATCCTGCATGAAGTAGTTGGCTTCTTCCTTCGTGATACCCATTGCAGCAAAGACTACTGCAAAACTCTCGGTTGAGCCGGGCACTTTTGCCTGCCGTGCGATCTGGAGCGCAACGTTGTTGTGCGGGAGACCTGCTGCCGAGAAGATCGGAAGTTTCTGGCCACGGACAAGGGTGTTGGTACCGTCAATGGTCGAGATACCGGTCTGGATGAAATCCGCCGGCATGCCCCGGGCATACGGGTTGATAGCTGCACCGTTGATGTCGAGGCGCTTCTCCGGAACAATCTCCGGGCCGCCGTCGATAGGCTTACCGCCACCGGACAGGATACGGCCGAGCATCTCACGGCCTACGGGCATCTTGATGGTTTCGCCCGTGAACCGGACGCCGCTGTCCCTGCCGATACCGGTCGTGTTCTCGAAGATCTGGACAACGACCAGCTCATCGCTCGTGTCGAGCACCTGGCCGCGCTTGGTTGTACCATCGGAGAGGATGATGTTTACGAGTTCTCCGTAGGCAATCGGCTCGGTCTTTTCGACAAAGACGAGGGGACCTGCAATCTTGCTTATCGTCCTGTATTCCTTCATGCTGCCGACCTCAGTGTGTTGAACTCAGCGTCCATCTGCTTCTCAATCTTCGCCAGTTCAGGCTTGTAGTCCTTGATGAACTTGATCTGGGGCAGCTCGTTCTTGGACTGGACCGTGTTGATCTGCGCCGGGCTGACCCCGGCGAGCTGGGCCGCATAGGCAAGATCGGCGAAGGTCTTGATCGCCTTCATCATGTCGTACTGTTTCTTCATGTCACAGAACGTGTCTACGGCGTCGTAGGCGTTCTGCTGGAGGAAGATCTCACGAATCATACGGGCAACTTCGATCGTCACCTGTTCTGACTCGGGCAGGGCATCGGAACCGACGAGCTGCACGATCTCCTGGAGTTCGGCTTCCTTCTGGAGGACTTCCATGGCCCAGGACCGGATCTTGTTCCAGTCGGGGGATACTTCACGGTCATAGTAGTCGTGGAGTGCTTCGAGGTAAAGCGAGTAGGAGTTGAGCCAGTTGATAGCCGGGAAGTGCCGGCGCTGGGAGAGTTTTGCATCCAGTGCCCAGAAGACCTTGACGATACGCAGGGTGTTCTGGGTGACCGGCTCCGAGAAGTCTCCACCGGGCGGTGAAACTGCACCAATAACCGAGACCGATCCGGAGGCCCCGTTCAGGGTCTCGACAAGGCCGGCCCGCTCGTAGAATTCCGAGAGGCGGGCTGCAAGGTATGCCGGGTAACCTTCTTCACCGGGCATCTCTTCAAGACGGCTGGAGATCTCACGCATGGCTTCTGCCCAGCGGGAGGTCGAGTCTGCCATTAAAGAGACGTCGTACCCCATGTCACGGAAGTATTCCGCGATGGTGATACCGGTGTAAACCGAGGCTTCACGGGCGGCCACCGGCATGTTGGACGTGTTTGCAATGAGCACCGTCCGCTCCATGAGGGGCTTTCCGGACTTCGGGTCTTCGAGGTGCGGGAATTCGGTCAGAACTTCCGTCATCTCGTTGCCGCGTTCACCGCAGCCGATGTAAACCACGATCTCGGCATCCGACCACTTGGCCAGCTGCTGCTGGGTAACGGTCTTGCCGCTCCCGAACGGTCCGGGAATTGCGGCAGTGCCACCCTTTGCGATCGGGAAGAGACCGTCGAGGATTCTCTGACCGGTGATCAGCGGAATCGTCGGGTTCTTCTTCTCTCTCACAGGGCGGGGGACACGGACCGGCCAGCGCTGGATCATCGGGTACTCGCGGCCGTCTTCGAGAATACAGATGGTCTCGTCAACGGTGAAGTCCCCGCTCTTGATCGTCTTGACAACGCCTGCCTTTGCATTGGGCGGGAGCATAATCTTCTGGACGATGTTGGTTTCCTGAACTTCGCCAAGGATTGCTCCCGGTTCAACTTTGTCACCGGCCTTTACGACCGGCTTGAAAGTCCATTTCTTTTCATGGGAGAGGCCGGGTGCTGTTACACCACGCTGGATGAAGTTGCCCATCTTGTCCACGAGGACTTCGAGAGGACGCTGGATACCATCATAGATACTGGTCAGGAGACCGGGACCGAGTTCAACCGCGAGCGAGAGCCCGGTGTTGGTGACCGGTTCACCCGGGCGGATACCGGAGGTATCCTCGTACACCTGGATGATGGTGTTATTACCCTGGATCTTGATGACTTCTCCCATCAGCGCTTCTTTGCCGACCTTCACCACATCGTACATGTGGGCGTCAAGGTTGACTGCCGTAACGACAGGGCCGGCGATCCTTTTCAGGACCCCTTGTTTCT
>NZ_JBAZQA010000017.1:0-78739 GCF_041645475.1 Methanoregula sp.
ATCCGTGAATTCTCAAAGCAAACGGTTTATCGTGAATCTGGAGGACGAAACTCTGGACATCCTCAACATCATGGGTCCCGCTTTTAGAAATTATTATTTCGTTAGGGAGTCCTGCGAAATGTAGGATACCATCTCACTGCCCCCGGCTATGGTGATCACGACTTCGGTACTGACCGGGCCCTTCTTGACTGACTTCACGGTGCCATCCTCGAAATATGTTGATATTAATCGTTTGACCATTCCCCGTTTCAAGAAATGTCATCAATTAAAAACAAATTGTTGATATCTTACAATAGTAAATTTAATAATATGAACACACCTCCCGACTCCACTCCCGCACTCACATTCCGCGAGAAGTGGCGAGCGCTGAAACTGGCACACTGTGCCATCCCGAATTACGGCAGCTCCCGCCAGTTCTGGGGCAGTAAAAAGAAGATTGATTCTGTGTACGCAAAAAGGGATACCGGCCATGAGGGGATCACGGAGGCCCGTCTCGCGGCGATGCAGATTCCGGATGGCTCCCGTGTTCTCGATATCGGCGCCGGGCCGGGAACGTATGCCATCCCGCTCTCAAAGAGGGGCTGCAATGTGACCGTTGTCGAACCCTCCCCTGTCATGCGGGAGATGCTGGAAGCACGGATTAAAAAAGAGAGGATAAAGAACATCACCGTAATCCCGAAGCGGTGGGAGGATGTGGTGCCGGCAGAGCTCGGCGCCCCGTTCGATGCGGTCATTGCCTCGTTCTCCTTGACAATGATGGACATGGAAGAGGCACTCGGGCGGATGCATGCCTGCTCGAAAGGAACCGTACACCTGTACTGGTTCCTGACATCCCCCACGTGGGCAAAAGTCAATGCGGATCTCTGGCCCCTCCTCCACGGGGGGTGTTTCCCGGGAGAGCCTACCGCGGACTGGCTCTGGCAGATCCTGTACGAGATGGGAATCCACGCAGCCATCCAGCCGGAATCGCAGGTCTCCTTTTCACGGTACGCGACCGTGGATGAGGCAGTTGAAGAGTTCCGGCAGCGACTCAACTGCACGACCCCTGCCCATGAAGAGACCGTCAGAAATTATTTCCATTCCGTCCTGCGGCAGGACGGGGATGGCTTTATCCTCGGGTGCGGGACACGCAGTGCGCATATCTGGTGGAAGACAACAGATCAGTGATACCCACAACCGTGACAAAAAATCCTGAAATCTGGTGAAAAAATGAGCGAATACGAGATATTATTCAACAAGGCAAAAACGTTCCACGGGCATGTCTGCCCGGGCATTGTGCTTGGAACCCGGCTGACGATAGCCGGCATGCGGGAACTGGGTATGGACCCGCTCGTGCCACCGCGTAACCTGATTGTGTACATTGAGATCGATCGCTGTGGTTCTGATGCAGTGCAGGCAATAACCGGGTGCTCGCTTGGACACCGTTCCCTCAAGCACAAGGACTTTGGGAAATTTGCTGCAACCTTTGTCGATCTCGCGACACGGAACGCAGTACGGGTCTCGGTCCACGAGAAAAAGAGAGCGGAACATGACAAGCTCGATCAAAAAGACGTTATCAGGGTTCTCGGTGAGTGCCCCGAAGAAGAGATCCTGAAGATCGAGCGCGTGAAGATCGATGTTCCCGAGGATGACATCCCGGGATTTCCCCATGGAAAGGCAATATGCAGCATCTGCGGCGAGCAGGTCATGGATAACCGGCACATCCTGGTAGATGGGAAAGCGGTGTGCAAAAACTGCCATGCGACTTCGTATTATTCGGTAATTGCGCCGTAACGGGTTCTTTTTACGATGACGGATTCATCTCATTCCTGCAGGGATCTGGATATATCGTCCCCCACGTACTGGCGGGACCGGTGGCAGCAGATGAAACGTGCGAGGGACGCGGATCCGTATGTTGCGAGCGCGGGTGAGTACTGGAGCAACCGGAAGAACGTGACCGAGCTCTATGTAAAGAGTCGTACCCGGCAGGCCTGGACGGGGAAAGTGGACGCCCAGTTCAAAGCCATGAAGATCCCCCCCGGTGCCCGCGTCCTTGATATCGGGGGAGGGACCGGGACCCACGCGGTTCCCCTGGCTGCAATGGGCTGTGACGTCACGGTGGTGGAACCCTCAGGGGCCATGCGGGAGGAGCTGGAAAAGAACCTTTCCTCATCCGGGGCAGGAGCGATCACCGTGATACCCACCCGGTGGGAAGATGTTATCCCCGGCAAGATGGGGGGCCCGTTCGACATCGTGATGGCCTCCTATTCGCTCTCCATGGAGGATATCGGAAACGCCATAACAACGATGCAGGCCTGCTGCCGGGGTTTTGTCCACCTCTTCTGGTTTCTCACTCCCCCGTCATGGGCCCGGGTAAGTTATGATCTCTGGCCCCTTTTGTACGGCAGAAAATACCCTGGCGATCCCCTTGCCGACATTCTCTGGCAGGCATTATACGAGATGGGGATCTATGCCGATATGACGACAGAGAGAAAGAAAGAAACCGTTTACCCGGATGTTGGCGAGGCCGTGCAGGAATACTGCCAGCGCCTGGACATCCCGACCGGCCCGCAGGAAGCTGTCCTGAAGGAATATTTTTCACACAAGCTCCGGCCCTGCGGCACCGGGTTTGTCCTTGACGGGGTGTCCTGCAGTGCCCACATCTCATGGGATGCCGGGGCCATAACGAATCCTTCACGAACCGGATTATCCGGATCCTCCGGGGGTGGTGTCCGTTAGTTTTTACCAACAATGTTACCAGAGATCTTTTATTTTTGCCCGTAAACGAATGGTATATCCGGGCCGGTGCTCTGCAAAGATGCCGGCTGTTTTTCCCAGAGGATTGTTCGCCCATGACATCGTGCTCATCTGATCCGGTCTCTCCCTACCCCGGCTGGGAACGTCATGTTTACCGGCTTTCCCGACCGGTGACAAAAGAGGATGTTGCAGCCTTTTTAGGAAACGAGGAGCTCTTCGTGCGGGACACGGCAGCCGGGCCGGTCAACATCATCCACAAATATGGCATCCTTGAGATCCATGGCATCATCGGCAGCAACACGATCGATGTCTGGTCCGATCCGGCGAAAGGGGGGTATCCCTCTGAATACCTGGATGCCCTGCTCATGACCCGGTTTTAACCGGATCGCGTTTAAAAAAGGGAGTATTAATCGGTTCCTACCATCACTTCGGAAGCCTTCATGATGGCATAGACCGTCATGCCTTCCCGCAGGTTCATCTTTTCTGCAGAATGGGTTGTGATGGACGAGACAATCTCGTTTCCACCGGGAATGGCGATGACAACCTCGGTGCTGACCGGTCCCTTCTTCATGGTCTTTACCGTTCCCTTGATCTGGTTTCGTGCACTGATCTTCATGGTTTTCACCAAGCATACTTCATGCATGATCTATTTCAAATTATCATTCCTTCCGGAAATGTCAGGTACGGTTCAATGGGATATGGCAGAAATTCTGCAATCAGTACCCAGTTCCGGCGTGGTAAACCGGAGTGCGTTTTAATTCCGCGAACTGTGCACCCCCTTGTGGGATGAAAAGTGAGACGCTGTGAAACCGGGCCGGTTTTAAACCGATGGTGCCGGCTCCAGCCGGAGCAGGACAATGTCCCCGTCCTTTCGTGTTGATACGATCACGTGGAGATCCTCTTCCCTGCCCTGGACTACCCGGGTGAGTACGGCCTGCCTCCCCGAGACCGGCGTACCTGTTGAGTACGTCCCGGTGACCGCATTCCTGATAGTACAATCGGGGCAGGAATCCGTCTTTCCGCATCCTTTGGGGAGGAACGAATTGATACAATCCAGGACTTTCCCGCAAAGGCTTCCCCGGACCTGAGCAAACGGTGCCTTCACATATGCAACGGCAAGGGAATTTGCTGCAAGGACATTGGCATCGCCATCGACAAGAAAGACCGGGGCATCGAGCAGGTCCAAGTATTTTCTGGTATTGAACCTGTGCTCGGTAAGAATCCGTTCATAACAGGATTTGCAGACCCCGTGGCTGATCGGATCGTCAGGGGCTGCCCCGGGACTGATGACCGTTTTGCAGAAGGAGCAGATCGTTCTCATGATGAATCCTCTGTACGATCATGGGAATTCGTGCTTTATTAACTATCATCACCGGGTGCGTTATATCCGAAAACCGCGGAGAACATAAAAAAAATGCCAGCCCTCCCCCTTTATCTCTCTCAACTTCACAATCTTTCCTTTGGAAAAAGCATGCCACCGGAATTCAGACTCACCTCATTTGTCCTGCTCGTGAACGATGTTGAAAAATCAAAGGAATTCTACCGCAACCTCTTAAAGCAGGAGATCCTGATGGATATCGGGATAAATGTCGGGTTTGCAGGCGGCCTTGCTCTCTGGCAGAGAGACTATGCCATAAACGTTATCCACGGGCCCGGGGTGCAGATCCGGAAGGGAAACGATGTTGAAGTTTATTTCGAGACCTCCGACATCAGCGAAGCCTGGGAGACGGTCAGGCGTCTTGATACCCTCATCATCCACGAGCTCCGCGAGCAGCCCTGGTGCCAGCGGGTGTTCCGGATCTATGACCCGGACCAGTTCGTTGTCGAGATCGCCGAGCCCATGGAGGCAGTGGTCAGGAGGCTTAACAAGGACGGCCTCTCAGAAGAGGAGATCGTGAAACGATCGTTCATGCCGGCAGCGATGGTCCGCCGGATCCTTGGCTGATGCAGGAATGATCATGAAAGGAAAGCATATCACACCGGACCGGGAATATCCCCAAAGGACTGCACCCCATGACGATTGAACTTGTCCCCATCGGCTATGTCAAATCTCCCTATAGGGAACGCAAGGATGCACCCCGGCAGGGCCGGCTCTCCGATACGGTATCAGAAATTATCATCAAGGACCGGTTCCTTCCCGGGCTTGCAGATGTTGAGAAGAAAAGCCATCTGATAGTCCTTCTCTGGTTTGACCGGGCAGACCGGGCCGTGCTCCGTGCAACGCCACCCGGCACATCTGCTGAACACGGGGTGTTTGCCACCCGGTCACCGGACCGCCCCAACCCGGTGGCGTTCTCCGTAGTCGACCTCATCGAGCGGGAAGGAAACGTCCTGCGGGTCCGGGGCCTGGATGCCCTTGACGGGACGCCGGTCATCGACATCAAGCCCTGGCTTCCGGATCTCGACGGCCTGAACCGGTGAGGCTTCGGGTATCCCTATCAGAAATACATCGGTGTACTCTGGGGATTCGGGTTTTCCGCTGTGGGTGTCATGCCGGCAACAGAACCGGTCCGGACATCGACCAGAACATCGAGTTGTGCCATCGGGGTATTGGCACTCCGGGAATAGATCATTTTTCCGTTGTTGTAGACTTCAACCGTCAGGATATTACCGGTGTTGTCCTGCTTCTGGATGGATGCCTGGACAAGCCCGTCATTGTACTGGACGGGGAAGAACGAGTCCCCCTTCCCGGATACGACTTTCATCCGGCCCGGGTTCCCTACTTCACCGGCAAACTCCCCGGTGTAGATCACCCGGAACCCGGCACCCTGGGCCGGGATGGACAGCATTGCCGGTGTAGTGGTTGGCTGGACCGTCAATACGGGGGTGGTTGGTGTGACCGGTGATCCCACAAGATTCAGGGGATTGAAACTGACGACTAGGACAATTGCTCCCGCCATCGCCAGCAATGCCACGATACCAAGGATGATCGAAACCGTTCTTCGTTCCCCGCTGCCCCTTTCGGGAGCTTCCGGTTTGCGGGAAATCTGTTGTGCAACCGGTTCCCTGCCGGTACTCTCTTTTGAGACCCGATCGACTTCGGTGCCTGGTTCAGCGTGGAGTGCAGTTTCCGAATCCTTCCGCTGGTGAGCGGAAAGGTTTCCGGAGGGATTCGTGACGGGTTCAGGCTCTCCTGTAAGGGAGGTCTCTTCAATTGCCGGATGAGCAGTCTTTTCTTTCCCTGATACTATCTCACCCACCGGTTCAGGGATCGGATGCCCGTCCCCATGTGCCGGAACAGGCCCGGCTCCGGGCTGGTTCCCGCCATCCGTGACGGCTTCTTGTGACGTGTCGGAAACTTCCGGCGCCTGTGGAACAGCCACTTCGTCCTGCGTTTCCCGGGTTTCTTCCTTTGGCGCGAGGGATTGCGCAGCTGCAAGGATTGTTGCCGCCGGTATCCTCTCCGGTTCTTTTTTGGCCTCTTCTTTTGGTGAGGTGAGACCCGTGACCGGTGCGTTTACAGGAACAAATGGTATGACAATTGTATGGAATTTCTGGAGCGCGTCCTGGTCCGGCACCGGGGCGGGAGTGGTTACGCGGGTATCGTCCTCGTCCTGTTCGCCGTAATCATAGTGTGGAGTTGCCATGTTCGCTTCTGCGGGAGGGACGGGGGTGATGTTCTCCGCCACCACGTAATCCTCTACCGGGTCTGAATATACATCTTCAGGAACCTCTTCCGGCTCTCCGGGTGCTTTGCGTTCAAAGAGAATGCCCTCATCATCGGGAATGATCGTGATCTCAGGAGGTGCCGTCTCTTTCAGCGTGTACGGGGTGTGGAGTGCGATCCCTTCCGGGGCAACCCAGCGACGGACGAGGGGTTGCATCCCGTCCGTTTCAGCCGGGTTTTCTGCGGGCAGACCGGGTGCGTCCCGCCCGGCAATGATCGACTCCATGAGCTTCTTTACCCAGATATCCCGCTCCCGCTTGCGGTGCTCGCCGGGCTGCTGCAAGAAGATGAGGTTCATCTCCCGTCCGATATCATCGGCATCCGTATAGGTCAGGATGATGACCGGCTCACTGCTGGAAGCAGTCCCGCTCTTCACCGTGAGGATATCTTCAAATGCGATCATCAGCGGCTCGAACCGGGAATACCTGCTGTCAATAAGGGTGAGGCGATGCGTTGTGAGCATCACGTCGTACGGAACGGAATCGACACCAACCCGGTGGGTTGTCATCGTTATGGATTCACCGCTGCTCAGGTAAGGGCTTCCCATGGTTCTATGGCTCGTTATTTTAGTTCGTTGTTGAACAAGATATTCTTTTTAGATAGATCCTGTTTTATCGCTCGTATATCTATTCATTGGATTGCCCGGGTTAGCTCAACGGTGCGGAAGGTATGCCCGGGTTCTGTTGGGGGAAATACACTTTTCCCCCATCCGACCCCCCATCAACACGGAACCTGCTACTTCAACATATTACGATGTGAAAATGGTTATTTTTACCAAAAAACCGTGTGGGTGAATGGGGGGTCGGGCACTGTTTTTTGTACAATTACCGATTTTTGTGTGATTGCGCGATGAAGATATTACGACAGGATTTTTGTATTATTATCTCCTGGGATGAAAACCATTTTTCCTCATCCGACCCCCCGCTTCAGGCAGTGCACTCACTCCGGCCATAAATCCGGCCTGGTGCAGGACCGGTACCTGATGGGTGCCTGTATGTGTGGTGTTTGACCGTGGGTAAATATGCCGGACCTGCAAAACGCGGGATTTGCCAGCAGCTTCCTATGGAGCATCCTTAAAAAAAACCGCCCGGAAACACGGTAATTCCAAACGAGCCGGTTTATTTCCTCATCATCCGTACCGTACAGCACAATGTCCCGGCTATTCCGAGGGCAGCGACCGGCAGGACCGGGGATTCCGGGGATTCGGTAACGGGGATTTTCGGCGGCTGGAATGCAATGGTGGTAGCAGCGTGTTCGCCACGGTTGAAGTGCAGGCCGTCGACCGGCATAGTGACCACGTGGATCGTGTAATTCCCGGGCCTGAGCGTTCCAAGGATAACTGACGTGTCCCAGGAATAGGTCCACGTCCCGTTGCTCATATGCACCGGTGCGGTAGTAACAAGCCCCCTCCCGGTGGGGATATTGAGGTTGTCCAGGGTCGTGCCCCGCGGGTCAAGACCGGGTCCCGTGACAAAGAGAAATACGGCAATGGTGCTGAGACCGGACACGGTCCCGTTAAGGGCTATCACGTCCCCGATATGCGGCCCGGCCGGGGTGGCTGCGATGGTCAGGTTCACGGCCCCCGACACGGGAAAACAGATGCCTAAAAGGGCACATGCAAGGATCGCCAGACACACCCGTCTCATATCTTAGTAAATTGTGCGTTACGGGGCTAAAAGGGTATCATGGACCGATCAGAACCGGACCACCATAACCGCCTCTTCTTCTTTTGTGAGCTCTCCTTTGAGGTGATCGGCATCGAAATCATAGGCATTTGCGGGATTGTAGTCCTCGTAGAGTTCGCATTTGTCGAGGATATCCGTGAACTCTTTTAGGAAGATCCTCGGGATGATATCCACCCTGCCCCCGAAGCGGGAGGTGATCTTACGGATCATTGCCCGGATGAAGCGGTGGGAGACGCGCTCCCGGTCCGGCTCGGAATAGGCCTGGGCGTACACGTCCATCACCTTGAGGGCAACGAGCTCCAGTTTCCCGGTATCGAACTTCGATAAGATGATCTGGGGCTGGCGCGGGTTCCGGAAATTATCATCCTGGACTACGCTGATCCGGTCGTAGAGCGGCGGGACGGACCGGATCCCCCTTGAGCCGTCGTACAGGGCGGGTGTTCCCGTGAAGAGGAAGTAGCAGCGCGGCATCTCGCCCCGGTCCAGCGCATCGATGATCTGGACAAGTGTCTGGTAGCCCTTCTCGCGCTGGGCCCGCTGGAGCCCCTGCGTGGTCTCCATCTCGTCGACCGCAAGGGCAAGCCCCCGGTATCCTGCACCGTGGATGACCGAGACTAACCCCCGCAGGAAGATGAACGCGATGGTATCGTCAATGTCGCCCCGTATCGCCGCTTTCTGTTTGAAATCACGGCCGATATTCGGTTCGGCCGAGAGCCACCCGAGCGCGGCCTGGGCAAGGTGGAAATCACCGTTATTGTTGGACCGGTAATAGGTGCGGAGAGCCGCGGCAAGCGAGGAGTTCATCTCGGAGATGGCGGAGAGTGCGGCCTCGATCTCCCGTTCGGTAGCGGCTTCGAGTGCTGCATCGGATCCATCCCCCGGCGTAACCGCAAGAATTCTCTCCTCGATGGCAAAGAGCCAGTTGTCCACGATCGTCTTGAGGGCATGCTCCTCTTCATTTGTTCGTAAGTTTGCGCAGACCTGCTGGTAGATCCCCTTGAGCCGGTGGAGTGGGGTGGATGAGGAGATAACCACGTGGGACGTGACAAAGCCCCGCGCCCGTGCGATCTCAAGGGCCCGGGCAACAAGGAACGTCTTGCCACTCCCGTACTCGCCCCGGATGAACTTGGTATCGCCCCCGCCCTCGGCAACGTAATCGAGCTGTTTTGCAATAACGCCTTCCTCAACGTCAAGCCCTACCGCTATCCGTTCAAGGCCGCCGGCAGGCACCGTCCCGCGCCGGAGTGCATTGATGATGTTGATGCTCTCCATCCTTCGCCGGTCCATCCGTTCAGGTTCCGGTATATTCATAGATCTCCCCGTCCTCCCCAACACCTTTCTTCTCTATCAGTGACAAGCCCTCGGCAGCTGCCCTCTGGATGATCCGGTTGACCACGCCAACCACACGCCTCGTGCCAAGCAGGGTGCGCAGGTCCATCTCGCTTGCCTTCCGGTGCGAGCGGAGGAACGCAACTATCTTCTGCTCCTGCTCCGAAAGCCCCAGCTGGTCGGTGATGACCTGGGCCTGCGGGATCTTCTGTGTCCGTTTCTTAGCGAGAGCGGAATGCATGATCGGGCGGTCGGCAACGGACTGTTCCTTGCACGTCCGGATCAGCCGGAGATAATCCTCGAGCTGGATGGTGCGGGAATGGTGGGGCATGACATCCATCCCGCAGAGGCAGCAGTACTTGCACCCCGCATAATCTGCTTCTTCCAGAGCATTGGTGGCCATGATGAAAAAGGCAATGGATAAGAGTTCCAGCCCTTCCGAATCGAGGGTGGTGCGCCGGTCGGACAACTTCTGGATCAGCTGTTCCATCAGACGCCGGTAACGGTACATCCTGCAGTCTTCGTCAACGATCACTGCTGCTGTGCGGATGAGATCGGATCCTTTCCTGACATTTCCGAGGATATAGAGCATCACTTTCTCGCATTCGCGGTCATCCCCGTGGGCCGAGAGGAAGCGGGCATAGGCAGGACCCCCGGCAAGGAAATCCGCCCGGTACGCCCGGTAGTACCACGAGCGGGCCTCATCCTCGTTTTTCAGGTCTTCAAAGAAGCGTGCGGTTTCAAGAAGACCTGCAACGCTGACATCCTTTGAGACGAGATCGAGGAACCGCTGCCGGGCGTCTTCCGGAGAAAGGGCCTCTTTGAGAAACCTGCGGTACCGGCAGATGATGCGGGAGCTGGCGCCGGGGTCGTTTCCTGCTGCCAGTTCGTCCCGGACAAGGTTTTCGTACGCTGCGAGCGCCCGCGGTGTATCGTTAAGTTCTGCAAGGATCTCGCATTCGAGCAGCCGGCCGGCTGCAAGCCCGCGATCGGAGGAGAGGAGGTTTCTTGTGAGGGCAAGCGCCTCACTGAACCGGCTCTCCGTTTTGAGGAGGAGGATATAATCGCAGATGGTCCCGGCATGAGGCGGGTCTTTCGCGTCTGCGAGATAACCGGCGTACATGTCGAGGGCAGCGGGCAGGTCGTACCGGGATAGTGCCTCCAGGTAGGTTCTCCGGATCTCCAAATCCCCCGTCTCGCGGTACAGCCGGAGGCCGGACTCGAAGGCTTCCCGGTAGTTTCCCGACCGGACTAACGCATCCAGGTATTCATGGGACAGGTCCGGATCGTTCTGGGCTGCGTGGGTGGCAAGGGCTTCTCCGGGCTCACCGGTCTCGATGAGCGCCCGCATCAGGTTTTTCCGGTCGGCCTGGGTAGTTCCTGCCTGCAGAAGCCGGCGCAGGACCGGCAAGGCTCCCCGGTAATCCCGGTGAGCGATCAAGTATTCGGCATAACTCCGCAGGGCATCCTGGTTGGAGGGGTCGAGGTGGACCGCGGTTGAGTACTCGGCAATAGCCCCTTCATCCCCCCGGGCTTCCAGCACTTTTGCCAGGTAACTGTGAACGTACGAGGACTCGGGCATCTTCCGTGCAAGGTCGCGGAAAAAGACCTCTGCGTCTTCGAGCCTGCCGGCGTTGTAAAGATTTGTCGCGGCTAAAATCTCGATGGCCGGATCCTTTTCCCCGTCGAGCAGTGCTGTGCAGAGAAGAAGCGATTCCTGGTACTGCCCGCTCTCGAAGAGCCGGAACGCCTCTTTCTTTCTGTCGTTTTGCAGTTCACTCATGTCAGTCAGGATTGAACCGGATGGCAAACAGGCCGCGGAGCATCCGGATCATGTCCCGCTTCTGGACCCGGGAATCCCCCATGTTCTGCCATTCGATGGGGACTTCGGCAATCGTGCAGCCGGCATTATGGATTCTCCAGAGGAGTTCGACATCGAACTCGAATCCCCGGGATTTCATCCGGGGCAGCAGGGGCCCGATGGCTGACCTGCGGAAGACTTTTGCCCCGCACTGCGTGTCATGGAACGAGAGGCCGAAGAGAACCCGGATGAGCAGGTTGAAGACCCGGCTCTCGAGCCTCCGCAGGAGTCCCTGCCGGATCACGAGGTTCGAGCCCGGTACCCAGCGCGAACCAATGGCTGCCTCAGCAGAATCGAGCATGGCAAAGAGGCGCAGCATCTCCTTAATGCTTGTTGAACCGTCGGCATCAAAGTACCCAACCCTGGGAGCCGTTGCCGCGGAAAGGCCGGCAAGCACCCCACCGCCCTTTCCGAGCCGGTGGTCGAAGCGGAGGCAGCGGATGTTAAGGTCAGTGCGCTTGCCGGCTATGGATTCGACAACGTCAGCGGTCCGGTCCGTCCCGTCACAGACAACGATGAGCTCCCCGTTAAACCCGGGTATTGCTTCGAAGAGCCGGGTTATCCGTTTCTCTTCATTATACGCGGGGATAACGAGACTGTACGGGATCTCGGGGGAAGGTGTCATGGCGGGCATATTCTTTTTGGTGTATTGCAGTTCTGTTGTCCCACGTGCGGTTCAGATGCCGGCAGCTCAAAAAACCGTGCGGGCTCCTTACGCGCACGTGGCACATATCTCCAGTATAGTTTGCCGAGTTTCAAAATAACGTTACTGGTGTTCACCCAGGTGCCGGGCCAGAACGCTTCCGGGACGGTACTTCTCTGCCATGGCAAGAGCGGTCTTCCGGAGTTCGTGGTGCTCGGCAAGGCAGCTGGCCGGGGGGGCGGTTTTCCGGAGTATGGAGGAGGTGTTCTCGGTTATCTGGATGAGCTCGGTTGCTATGATCGCGTTGAGCCAGACAAGGTCCGCCAGCATCTCTTTGGTCTCGTTATCCTGCATAAGGATTGTCGCCCGTTTTGGGATATTAAGTGTGGGGAGGTAAAAGCGATAATGCTGATTTGGGGTGGAGAAGGTTTATTCTGGCATCAGTCTGACATACTGGCATGAAACAGATCCTGCTCATCCTTGTTGTAATCCTGGCCTGTATCCTTGTGTGCGGCTGTACCTCCAATCCTGCAAATGTACCTTCTCCTGCGCCGGCAACCCAGCAGACCCCGGCTGCACTGCCCCCGCCGACCGCACTGCCGCACCCTGCTACCCCCGGACCGGTCCAGACGGTACCCGATTATGAATCCGTGAGTGTGACGGTGAACCGGAACGTTGTCTCTACGGATCCGACACTCACGGTCACCTATAACGGCGGGAAGGGTCTTGGCATGACCACCCGGATGGACGTTACGGTCATCCGGTCGGACGGGGTTGTGGAGACCGCGTCGCGGGAAGACCCGGTGATGGGGACCAGCATTACGCTGATGGGTACAACCGGCAGCGATCGTGTTATTGTTTCCGTTACCATGACCTCGGGCAGCCAGTACACCATTATCGACAAGTACTACCCGTTCCCGGGCAGCATGGTTCCCGCCGTGTAGTAAGCAGAGCCTCATCCCCTCCTGCACTTTTTTTAGAGAAATGAGAACGAATGCAGGATAGTTCCGGCATGAAAAACAACAATCTTAATCCCCTCTCATTTTAAGAAACAGATTAGGAAATTATGAGTTATCTGGACAATATCAGAAAAGACGGAAGATCCGCCAATCCTTTTTTTTGTTGTATGGGAATTGAGATTGTTACATCCGGGCCGGGAAAATCTGTGCTGAAAATGCCGGTCCGGCCCGACATGCAGAACGGGGTTGGCTGGCTCCAGGGGGGCCTCCTCGTTGCGCTTGCGGATGAGGCAATGGTCCTGGCTCTTTACCCCCTGCTCGCACCGGATGAGGGTATTGCCACCATCTCGGAGTCAACGAGTTTTGTCAAGGGAACCCGGAGCGGTGTCATTGTTGCGGAGGGAACGGTTCTCAAGAAAGGGCGCCGTGTGGCGTTCTGCGAAGGGGAAGTCCGGATGGAGAACGGCGAAAATGTCCTGCTCTCCCGCACAACCGCAGCATTCGCAGTTACTTCCCTCTCGAGAAATTAACAAAAAAGAATTGATAGGCAAAAATCTTTTTTTTGTTCATTTTAATTCTCCTCCCGTGGGTGTGACCCCTCGCTCCCAAGGATGAAGAGGCCCCCCGGGGTGAATCTGCCGAACCCTGCCATCTTTTAAGAATAGTATCCCCCCCTTCCTGAGTGACAGGCATTTAGGGAGGTTCACGTTTGCGGGGGCGCCAGTTATCAGGCCCCAATGAGTGTATATACAACAATTCCGCTGCTATGAGCAGAGTAAAAAAAAATTATTTCTTTGATCTCTTCTCTTTCTTTCCTGTCGCAGCTTTGCTGTCGGCAGGCTTCCGGAACTTTACATACCAGATCACAATGCCGAGGGCAACGATGACGATTACCGCAAGCACGATAGTGAGTTTCGTTGCAGCGGCCTGTGCTTCAGCAAGGCCTGCTGTTGCATCCGTGTTGCCCGGGTCGAGTTCGAGAACCTTATTGAAGGCACCAACCGCATCATAGGGCCGTCCTGCCGCGTTTAAGGCGATTCCCTTGTTGAGATACCCCTTGAGGTAGGTAGTGTTCTGGGCCTCGGCTGCACTGATAGCATTGGTATATGCGCTGATTGCATCGTCGTACTTACTCTGTTTGTAAAGCGCGTAGCCTTTGTTATTCCAGAGGCCGGGGTCCTTTTTATACAGTGCAAGACCCTGATCAGCGGTTTTTACTGCCTCCTCATATTGCCCGAGATCAGTGAGCACTGCTGCCTTGTCCTTGTAGATATAGGTGAGCGTGTCAGACTTGGCAACAAGGGAAGTATTCGAGGCGAGCGCCATATCGAAGTATACCAGTGCCCGTTCGAAATCTCCCCCGGAAGCGGCCAGGGAGCCCCGGTTGTAATAGATCGAAGCATTACTGGTATTGGTATCCATTTCAGCCAGCACCGGCTGGACGACACAGGCAATCATAGCAAGAATTGCCAGGACGAGAACAATACGCCTGTATTTCATACGGTACAGATCTGGTGTTGTCCCAGATTAAGGTTGCTTTGAACCATAAAACCAGGACGCCTGCAGGATATGGTGATTCACGCCGGTAAGATAACACTATTAGGGATTGTGAGCAAAATATAGTGCATTCGGGGAGATCGTACGTGAAGTATATTATTATCACCGGGGGTGTGATGAGCGGGCTTGGAAAGGGCATCACCGCTGCATCCGTGGGCCGCATTCTGAAAAACCGGGGCTACCGGGTAACCGCGGTCAAGATCGACCCGTATCTCAACATTGATGCAGGGACGATGAACCCGGCCCAGCATGGCGAGGTTTTCGTATTAAAAGACGGGAGCGAAGTGGACCTCGACCTCGGGAACTACGAGCGTTTCCTTGACATCGAACTCACGGCATCCCACAATATCACCACCGGAAAAGTGTACCGCACGGTCATAGAAAAGGAACGCCGCGGTGATTTCCTTGGTGAGACCGTCCAGATCATCCCCCATATCACCGACCAGATCAAGAAATGCATCCAGCAGGCTGCCGAAGAGGAGTTCCCGGACGGGACCAAAGCCGATATCTGCCTGGTGGAAGTGGGCGGTACCGTCGGAGATATCGAGAGCATGCCGTTTCTTGAAGCGGTCCGCCAGATGCATGGCGATTTCCCCCCGCACGACTTTATCCTGATCCACGTCACCCTGATCCCCGAGGATACCATGGGGGACTTCAAGACCAAGCCCACCCAGCACTCGGTCAAGGCCCTGCGGGAACTGGGTCTCCACGCGGACATCATTGTGGGCAGGAGCGACAGCCCGATGGGGGCCAACACCAAGCGGAAGATCTCGGCGTTCTGCGATCTTCCCCAGAGTGCGGTCATCTCGGCAGCAACTGCACCGGATACCTACGCGGTCCCGATGGAGATGGAAAAAGAGGGAATTGCCGACGTGCTCTCCGCACACCTCGCGCTTGACAGGACCGAGGTCGATACTGCCTGGTACCGGATCGTAAACAAGGAGTACACGAACCGGGTCACCGTTGCCATTGTGAGCAAATATGGTATCGAGGACGTCTATATCAGCATCAAGGAGTCGCTCAAGCATGCCGGCCGGGCGCTCTCGACCGAGGTCAAGATTGTATGGCTGGACGCGGAACGGTACGAGAAATGTTCCCTTAAGGATTATGACGGTATCCTGATCCCGGGCGGCTTCGGGAAGCGGGGTATTGAAGGGAAGATCGAGGCTATCCGCTTTGCCCGCGAGAACAATGTTCCTTTCCTCGGGCTCTGCCTCGGGTTCCAGCTGGCTACGGTGGAATATGCCCGGTACAAGGCCGGCATCGGGGATGCCACGAGCGAGGAGTTTGGCGAGGGCTCGCACGTGATCGCCATCCTTCCCGAGCAGGACGGGGTCAGCGACTTAGGCGGGACAATGCGCCTTGGGAATTACACTGCAGACCTGCGGCCGGGAACGCTTGCCCACAAGCTCTATGGTGAGGACCAGGTTACCGAACGGCACCGCCACCGGTATGAAGTGAACCCGAAGTACATCAAACCCCTTGAAGAGGCAGGCCTGGTCTTCTCGGCAACGAACCGGAACCGGATGGAGTGCCTTGAACTCCCCGGCCACCCGTTCTTCTTTGCCACCCAGTTCCACCCCGAATTCAGGTCCCGGCCAACCCGGCCGTCCCCGCCCTACCTGGGTTTTGTCGAAGCATGCAGGGCGAACAAACGGACGAAATAACAAGGAGTATTCTATGGTCAAATGCGAGAAGTTCATTCCAAAGGCAATCGAGGAGATAAAAGCTGCTGCCGGTCCGGACAAAGTTGTCATGGCCTTATCCGGCGGCGTTGACAGTTCCGTCTGCGCTGCCCTGGCAGCCCGTGCCATCGGTGACAACCTGATCCCCATCTACATCGATACCGGCCTGATGCGGAAAGGTGAGACCGACCGGATCCGGACCATCTTTGGTAACATCCACCTCCAGATCGTTGATGCGGGAGACGAGTTCCTTGATGCCCTCAAAGGCATCACGGATCCCGAAGCCAAGCGCAAGGCTATCGGCGAGCGGTTCATCCGCGTTTTTGAACGCGAGGCAAGGAAACAGGGGGCAAAGTGCCTTCTCCAGGGGACCATCTATCCCGACCGGATCGAGAGCGAGGGCGGGATCAAGAGCCATCACAATGTCGGGGGCATGCCGCTCCACATGGAGTTCACGAAGGTTATTGAGCCTATCCGCGATCTCTACAAGGATGAGGTTCGGGAAGTTGCCGGGGCGCTCGGGCTCCCGAAGGAGATCCAGCACCGGATGCCGTTCCCCGGCCCCGGGCTTGCCGTGCGGGTGCTCGGTGAAGTGACCAGAGAGAAAGTTGCAGTCATCCGTGAGGCGAACTGGATCGTTGAGGACGAACTGGTTGAGACGTACGGTCCCTGGCAGTGTTTTGCAGCCCTCCTTGGTCTTGGCACCGGTGTCAAGGGCGACAACCGGATCCATGGCTGGATCGTTGCCGTGAGAGCTGTTAATTCCAGAGACGGGATGACGGCCGACCCGGTCAACATCCCGTTCGACCACCTGATGAGAATCGGGTCGAGAATTACCGCCGATATACCGAGCGTTGCCCGCGTTGTCTACGATATCACCGCAAAACCCCCGGCAACCATTGAATACGAATAATTGAAGGACAAGCAATACAAACTCAACAAAACGCAATTTCGTGATTGGAATGCAAACTACCAGCCAGATGAAAGCGCTCGACGAGCGCTATTACATGCCCGCGTTCTCCCGGGAGATCGCGATCGTGAAAGGCGAGGGATCGAAAGTCTGGGACGCGGACGGGAAAGAGTACATAGACTGCGTTGCAGGAATTGCTGTCTGCAGCACCGGCCACTGCCACCCTGCCGTAGTGAAAGCTATCTGCGACCAGGCACACCAGCTGATTCACTGCTCGAACCTCTACTACGTGCCCCACCAGGGAGAGGTAGCAAAGAAACTCGTAGAAGTGACCGGTATGCACAAGGCCTTCTTCTCGAATTCGGGTGCCGAGGCAACGGACGGAGCCCTCAAGCTGGCCCGGGTCAGGACCGGCCGGAAGAAGTTTATTGCGTTCACCCACGGGTTCCACGGGCGTACCATTGGATCCCTTGCAGTAACCCACAAACCTGCAATCCGGGAGCCGTTTGAGCCGCTCGGTATGGTGAAGACCTTTGTCGAGTATGGCGATCTTGAAGGGCTTAAAAAGGCCATTGACAGCGACACCGCAGGGGTCATCGTAGAACCCATCCAGGGTGAGGCCGGTGTCATCATCCCTCCTGACAGTTTCTTTGAGGGAATCCGCGAGATTTGTGACAAGTCGGGGGCACTCATGATCGTAGACGAAGTCCAGACCGGGATGGGCCGGACCGGCAAGTGGCTTGCCATGCAGCACACGAAGGTTCAGCCGGACATCGTCACCCTGGCAAAAGGAATAGCGAGCGGGTTTCCGATGGGCGCACTTGTTGCCCGCGAAGGCCTTGAGTTCAAAAAGAGCGAGCACGGCAGCACCTTTGCCGGAGGTCCGCTTGCCTGCGCAGCAGCGCTGGCAACAGCAGGTGTTATCGAGAAGGTTCTTCCGGAGGTATCCCGTAAGGGTGAACGGTTTGCGCAGGGTCTCGCACCGTACAACCCCCGTGTACGGGGGCTCATGATTGGCGTAACCCTCGGTGACAGATGCCCGGAGGTCCAGAAGAAGTGCGCCGAGGAAGGTGTGCTTGTCAACTGTGCAGCGGATGGCAATCTCCGTCTCGTCCCCCCGCTCACGATCAGCGATGCCGAGATCGATTCTGTAGTGAAGGTTATCAATGGAGCACTTGGTTAGATCCTGCTATAAGAAGAAGAGCGGCTATGTCTTTGCGAAGAAAGCAGAGGATATTGCCCGCGAGTACGGCATTGACCGGATAGCCCGGCTTGCGAGCAACGAGAATCCCGAACCCCTCTCACCCGCGGCGCTCAGGGCAGCAGAAGCCGCCTTAAAGACCGTGAACCGGTACCCTGACGAGAAGGTAAATACCTTAATGAACGCCCTGCGGGCACATTACGGGGATTACCACTTCGTAACCGGTGTCGGGATGGATGGTGTGATCGAGACTATCATCCGGACCCTCGTGGAACCGGGAGAGCAGGTGGCCATATCCACGCCCACCTTCTCGTTCTACACGCTTGCGGCAATGGGACAGGGAGCAGAGGTCATCACGGTCCCCCGCGAACCGGATTTCTCCGTTGATACGAAGAAACTGATCAAAGCCGCGAAGACTGCCAAGGTCACGGTACTCTGTTCGCCGAACAATCCCACCGGGAACGCGACTTCGATCGATGCGGTTGTTGAGATCCTTGACGGGATCGAAGGCCTCCTTTTCCTTGACAACGCCTACACAGAATTCTCCGGAATCGATTATCTGCCGCTCATGAAAAAGCACGAGAACCTTGTGCTCGGCCGGACATTCTCGAAAGTGTACTCCCTTGCCGGCCTCCGGATAGGATATGCCTTCACCCCCCGCTGGCTGCCGCCGTGGTACCAGCGGGCAGGCACGCCGTTTACGGTAAATTCCGTCTCGATGGCCGCAGCCGCGGCCTCCCTGTCCGATACCGCCCACGCGGAGCGGTACCTTGCTCAGGTGAACCGGTGGAGAAAACGGTTCGCAGCCGAAGTAAAACTTCCGGTCCTCCCGTCAGATGCAAACTTTGTCATGATCGATGTTGCCCCGAAGAAGAGCGACGAAGTGGTAGAGGAACTGGCCCGGCACGGGGTTGTTGTCCGCTCCTGCCGGAGTTTCACCGGTCTTGAGGACCATTATATCCGGGTAAGCGTTGGCGAAGACTGGGAGAACGAGCTCTTCGTGAAGGTGATTAACTCCCTATGATGTGCGGCATCACCGGAACCCCCGGCACCGGCAAATCGATGATAAGCGACGAGCTGGCAGAGCGGGGGCACCGGGTTGTCCACATTACCGATACGGTAGGCCCGTATGTTGTTGGCGACGATGAGGAGCGCAATGCCCAGGTCATTGATGTGGACCGCTGGGTTGAGGAATTCAAACCCGTGGACGGGTTTGTCGAGGGGCATTTCGCCCACCTGCTTCCCTGCGACCGCATCGTGGTTCTCCGCTGCCGCCCGGACGAGCTGAAAACCCGGCTTGCCCGGAGAAAATACCGGAAGGAGAAGATACGGGAGAATGCCGAGGCAGAAGCGCTCGATTCCTGTCTCATTGAAACCGTGGAGGAACACGACCCGTCCCACATTTTCGAACTGGACACGACCGGCCGCAACGCAGCGTACTGCGCCGACCGGATCGAGCAGTTCGTAAACGGCGCAATACCGGCGGATTTCGGCCATATCGACTGGTCGGAATACCTGGAGATCCAGCCATGACCCTCGACCAGTACCGTTCCCATGCCAAAGTGTATTTCGACCCGCTTGTTGCCATCGCGATCCGGTGCCGGCTCACCCCGAACTTCTTCACGCTCGCGGCGCTCGCGGCCTCAGCCGTTGCCGGGATCTTCTTCTACCTCCGGATGGAGCTCTGGGGTGTCCTTGCCGTAGCCGTCAATGCCTTCTGTGATGCCATGGATGGTGCCGTTGCCCGGGAGATGAAATGCCAGAGCAAACGCGGGGATTTCCTTGACCATGCGGTTGACCGCTTTGCAGACATCTTCATCATCACCGGTATCTTTGCCGGGGGGCTTGTCTCGTGGCAGATCGGGGTCTTTGCGCTCACCGGTGTCCTGATGGCCTCCTATCTTGGAACCCAGGCACAGGCCGTTGGCGTGGGGCGGTATTATGGCGGGATTCTCGGGCGGGCTGATCGCCTGGTCATGATCATGGTGGTCGGGATCATCGATATGCTGGTTCCCTTAAGCTTCTTCGGGCTCTCGCTCCTTGGCTGGATGCTTCTCCTGTTCGGGATATTCGGCTATATCACCGCATTCCAGCGGTTTGCGTACGTGTGGCGGAAAGTGGAGTAATCCTCCTTTCTTTCTGACCCGGATATCCGTTTCGTAGTATCCCCTTAAATTCCATAACCTTTTATTCATCGGGTCAGATAATTTATATCTCATGTCCCGGTGCCCGCGGTGCAGATCTGAAGTTGCTGATGAACTGACGCACTGCCCGGTCTGCCGTAAAGAGTTATCCGGGTGTTTATATGCCCCCACCGGCCCGGGCGGGAGAACCGGCTCACCGGCTCCCGATGTTTCGGGCAGCCGGATCGGGTATGCCGGGTTCTGGCGGAGATTCTGCGCAACGATTCCCGACCTGGTTGTTGTGGGAATTGCTGCAATTCTGATAAAATATACCCTTGAAACGTACAGGATGCCCTATCCCCTCCTTGCGACCCTCTTCCTTTCCGGTGCGTTCTACCTGCTCCTGTACTCGCCCTTCTGGTTGAGTTCCCGGTACCAGGCAACGCCCGGCAAGCTGCTCTTTAAGGTCATGGTTGTGTACGACAACGGGCGACGGCTCCCCTTCACCCGGGCCCTGATCCGGGAACTGGGGAAATATGTCTCTCTTCTCCCCTTTGGCCTCGGGTTTTTCCTGATCGGTTTTACGAAAAAGAAACAGGGGATCCACGATCTCCTGGCCATGACCGTTGTTGTGAAGCGGTCGGACAGCCACATCTACGAGCGAACGAACATCCAGAATCCCGTTGCCGTGAAAAACCGGATCAGGGCTTCCGGCCTGATAATCTGTATATGCCTCGCCTGCACCCTTGCTCCCATCGCCTACCTGGGAACCCTTCCTGCAAAAACCGTGACCCCGCAGTTCTTCGCGGCCCAGGGCCTGAGCTCGGCCGCCGATACCATATCCGGCTCAAAATACCCTCAATACTCCCTTGATGTCTATGATACCGCGATAGAACTCCAGCCGGAGGATACCGCGATCCAGATAAAAAAGCTCTATGTGCTTGACCGCCTGGGCCGGGTGGACGAGGCGCAGGTGTACCTGGAGGAGATGATAGTTCTGCACCCCAACGAGACAACACCGGTCATCTTCAAAGGGGATCTTGCGCTCCAGCAGGGAAAATTTTCCGAGGCCCTGACCTGTTACGAGTCGGCGCTCGCAGCAGAACCAAAGAATGCCAGGATCTGGATCAAAAAGGGCGATGCACACCTTCTCATCGCCGTGACCGGGATGCAGGAGATGCGGGACATGTACCGGAATCTCACAGCTCATACGGGGAAGCCCGGTACTATTCCGCGTGCTGCTCCGGTTGATGCCTTCCAGACAACCCAGCCCTACCAGGATGCCGTAAAAGCGTACAACAAGGCGATCGAGCTCGACCCTATGACCAGCGTTGCCATATCCGGCCGTATCCTCTCGTCAACAGGAAACCTGGTCAATACCTACCAGGGAATCCTGGAGGATATGTAGCGGGGCGGGCGGGTCTTTTCCCCTCTCCTTTTCCTGTGCACATGCAGAACGCAGGAATTAAAAAAAACCGGCTATGGGGCCTCTTCTGCCCCGGTAATTCCCCGGATATATTCGAGCGCAGCAACCGCATCCCTGCGCTTCTGGTCAACAGCATGGGTTTCCACCCACGTGAGAAACCGCTCGCCGGTACCGCCGCTCACTGAATCGCCGGCCCGGGTAACGATCGAGCGGTATGTCCGCTGCGGGTAGAAGATTGCCCGGGCCGCGGCAAGCAATGCTTCGTGTTCCGCTGCATCAAGGATCCCCTCCTCCTGTGCATGGATGAGCGTGAAGCGGATATTGATGAGCGGTTCCGAGAGCGACATACCCGAGACCGGGTCGAAAACAAGGGCCACTTCGTCATCGGAGATGAGATCCCCCCTTTTATACATCCGGTAGATCTCGCCAATGCCCACCATCCCGAGCGTATCCATCTCTGCTGCCCTGAGGGCTCCCATGCTCGACGAACCGACAACGCGGACGCCTTTTTTTACTGCGGCGAGGATCTCCCGGTGGGCAACGGCGCTCTCCTGGTGGAAAACGCCATCGATCAGTCCGATGATTGCGGCTCCCTCCTCTGCTGCCCGGAGGAGGTCGCCCCTTTTTGCGGGAGGACGAAAGTCTGCCGCCAGGATTGTTTCTGCGGCTGCCAGATCAAGACTTGGCCCGAGAAAGACGATGATCCCTTGCATATTTCACCCGCTCCCCTTTCCGCTCCGGATCCATGGCATATGCTTCAAGGCCCGGCACGATCACCCGCACAACCGGAACACCTATCTCTTCCCGGGTCAGGTCAACGACAATGACCCGGTCCAGGCCCTTATCTGCCAGGCGCTCAATGATGAGCTGGATGTCCGTTGCGAAATCATCGCTGTCTGCCGATGGCACGTCCCGGTACGGGACGGTCCCGTTGTCCTTGTACCAGTAGCCGTTGATCCGCTTTGCCCGCTCGTAGCCCATCTTCTTCCGGAGCTCGGCAAGGGTGGTATCCTCGCGGGCCCCGTGGATCTGGGTGAGCCGGCTCTGCGCAACCTCGGTGAGTGCTCGCATGACTGCGATCCGGGCATTGGTGTGCGTTCCAATCCCTATGGTGAGAAGCGAGGGATCTTTCAGGAGCACATCGTCGGATACCGCGGCAATCGTCGGGATCCCGATGTCGCTTGTGATATCCCGCACTTTGACCTCGACCTGTGCATCGGCAAACTTTTTGAGCATCTCCGCAAGCGCCGGGTCGTCAATGTCCGTGAGGCAGGGTCCGGTATCCCGGCAGGCCTCGACCAGCGACCAGGCGTCCCGCTCGATCACTTCCGAGAGGGCATGGAAGATCGCCTCCTCGATCGTGTTGCCGGAGGCAAGGCCGTTGGTGTTGGTGCGGAAGAGCCCCCGGTAATTGTGGGGGAGGGGGTGGAAGACCGCAAACGAAGGTACGAAGATCGCGTGATCATTGGCTATATCATATCCCTCTGTCCACGCGATGAGGCGATCCGTATCCGCCCCCTCGGGAAGGATCAGGTCCTTTGGATCGAGTACCTGCCCGTGGGCATGCATCTGCTGGAACGGGGCAAGGACGGTCCTGCGGTCGTGGAGTTCGGACGAGTACCGTTCGATCCCCTCCATGATAGCGGAGATCCGCGACTCTTCAACGGTTGCCCCTTTCCCGTTATACACCGTGATGGCCCCGGACTCTGCGGTCGGGCGGATGCAGGAGAAGACCGGAATGCCGATGCGGTCGAGGCTCGTGATGTCAGCAACCCTGGTGATACCGGCTGCCGGAACCTTGGGTTCGATCCGGGCAAGCGTCTCGCCAAGGGGAACTGCCCGCTGCGTCTCGTTATAGTAGGTCTTTTTGCAGGAGTGGATCTGCATGGATACTCTCTTAAGTATAACGTGAACGCTGCCGGTGTTTATAGGTGATTATTTCCGGATGCCGTATTTCCTTATGGTCAGGATTTCGTGAAGGGTCTGCCCGGTGGATCCCTGCGGGAATCTTTAAAGGGGAATTTTTCTGTCGGAAAAACCATATACCCATGACGTCCAAGAGAAGCATATCCAGAACAGGCCGGGTGGAGCAATGGCGGATGACAATTCAAAGGTTCCGGAGGATCTGACCCCCCTCACCTCCCCGGTCTCTTACCTTCAGGTTGTCCTGCTTGCCGGAGTACTTGTAGCCCTCTATCTCATCAGTACGGCAAATTACCTCCTCTTCCATGGTATTGTTGAACTCGCGGGTATCGCGGTTGCCTTCTCGATCTTCATCATTGTCTGGAACACCCGCCGGGTGATCACGGACGGGTTTTTCTTGATCATCGGGATCTCCTTTCTCTTTTTCGGGAGTATCGATCTCGTCCATACCCTCGCATACAAAGGGATGGGCATTTTTCCCGGCAACAGCTCGGACCTTCCCACCCAGCTCTGGATTGCGGCACGGTATTTCCAGAGCATCGCGTTCCTTGCAGCAACCCTCTTTATCGGGAGATCCATAACGAAAGACCGGAAATATGATGCCGGTATCATCATTGCAATCTGCACTGCAGCCTGTGCAATCCTGTTCTCCAGTATCTTTGTCTGGCAGAACTTCCCTGCCTGTTATGTCGAGGGAACCGGGCTTACCCTGTTCAAGATCACAAGCGAATACATCATCTCGCTCATCCTCATTGCCACGATAGTTATCCTGTACATGAAACGGGAGCATTTTGATCCCGTTGTCTGGAAACTCATCATCGCAGCCCAGGTGTTCCTCGTTCTCGGGGAACTTGCGTTTTCTTCGTATGCCAGTGTATTCGGGTTCATGAATATGCTCGGGCACCTCTTCCGGCTCATCTCCGTCTATCTGTTCTACCGGGCATTTGTTGTGGTGGCATTGACAAGGCCTTATCATCTCCTCCTCCGCGAACTCAAGCAGAACGAGGTGACCCTGCGGGCGGGCGAGAAGAAGTACCGCACACTCTTTGAGAATATGCTGGAGGGGTTCGCGTACTGCCGGATGATCTACGATGTGGAGGGCCGTCCCGTTGACTGGACATATCTTGATGTGAATACTGCGTTTGAACGGATGACCGGTCTAAAAAACATTGCCGGAAAACGTGTCCTTGAGGTAATACCGGATATTCGCACATTAACGCCTGAACTTTTTAACACATACGGACGCGTTGCCTCAACGGGAAAACCGGAGATATTCGAGATCGATTTCAAACCCATGGGCATGTGGCTGAAAATATCAGTCTTCAGCCCGGAAACGGGGTATTTCGTTGCGGTATTTGAGGATATGACAACGCGTAAAATCGTGGAAGGTGCGCTCCGCGAAAGCCGGGAGATGTACCGCGAGCTGGTCGAGAATATCAGCGACGTGATCTTCTCACTTGACCTGCAGGGTAATTTCACCTATATCAGTCCGGCTATCGAGCGGCAGTACGGCTACACTAATGAAGAGATTATCGGGAAGAATTTCTCGAAGTTTGTTTATCAGGGGGACCATACAGCCTGTCTTGAGGCCTTCAGGAAGCGGCTGGACGGAGAGTACGGCCCAAGCGAGTTCAGGGTTGTAACAAAAGAGGGCAGAATCCAGAACGTCATTGTCTCACAGCATCCTATCTTCAGTAAAAACGGCACGGTTGCCGGGTTCAATTATATCATGACCAATATCACGGAACGCAAGATCGCGGAAGATGAGGTGAGGAAAGCTCGGGACTTCTACTTGAGCGTTCTCAACGATTTCCCGAACCCGATCTGGAGGGCCGGGGTGGATGGGAAATGCAACTACTTCAACAAAGACTGGCTTGCATTTACCGGGAGGAACCTTGAGCAGGAGCTCGGTGACGGGTGGGCAGAAGGTGTCCACCCTGACGATCTTGACCGATGCCTGAAGATCTATCTCGAAAATTTCAATGCCCGGAAACCTTTCGATATGGAGTACCGGCTCCGGTATCACGACGGTACCTATCGCTGGCTGTACGACAGCGGGAAACCAATCTCTTCCCAGAACGGGGAATTTGTAGGGTATATCGGATCCTGCTATGATATCCATGACCGGAAGCTGGCGGAAGATGCCCTGCGGCAGGCCAACACCAAGCTGAACCTTCTCTCCAGTATCACCCGGCACGACATCAACAACCAGCTCTTCTCCTTAAAGGCATTTCTCGAACTTTCGAAGGAGACGTTAAACGATCCGGCAACGCTTTCGGAGTATATTCTCAAGGAAGAGCGGGCGGCAAATGCCATCGAGCGCCAGATCGTCTTCACGAAGGAGTACCAGGATCTGGGAGCGAACGTCCCGACCTGGCAGAATGTGGGAGCAGGGATCAAAAATGCGCTGGCGTTGCTGCCCGTGCGGGATATCAGGATCTCAGAGGATGTGGACGCGGTGGAGGTGTATGCCGATCCGCTCTTTGAGAAAGTGTTTTACAACCTGATCGACAATGCCCTCCGGTATGGCGGACCTGCCATGACCATGATCCGGATTACCTCGCAAGAATCAGGACCGGGCCTTATCCTCTCCATTGAGGATGATGGAGCCGGTATATCTGCACACGACCGGATGCGAATCTTCGAGCGGGGATTCGGGCACAACACCGGCCTTGGTCTTTTCCTTTGCCGCGAGATTCTCGCAATTACCGGTATCACGATTACTGAAACCGGTGAACCCGGCAAGGGGGCACGGTTTGAGATCACGGTACCAAAGGGAGGGTACCGGTTCACTGGAGAACGCACCTGAATGGTACGGGTCTGCATCCGCCCGGGCCAGCCTCTTGGTGCGGGACCGGCCGGCTTTGACCGTTCAACATTTTTAAGGCATATCAGAACTCTTTTGAGTGGATAAGCACCCCGTCCAGGTCGAACGTGGTTTCAGTCGCTTACGATCTCTCATCCCTCGCATCCGGCAGGGTGAACCGGAAGGTTGCGCCTTTTCCGGGCCCATCTGATTCCGCCCAGATCTTCCCTCCGTGTACTTCGATGATCCGCCGCACGATCGTCAGGCCGATGCCGGTACCGTGCGTCGAGACATCGAGCCGTTCGAACAGGTTGAAGATTCGTTCGAGATAGCGGGGCTCAATCCCGATGCCGTTGTCCTGCACGAAAAAGACCGGTGTTGTCCCGGACATGTCAGCTCCTATCCGGATCACCGGATCCGGCCGGCTCGCGGTAAATTTGATCGCATTCTCCAGGAGATTTACCATGACCTCCCGCATACGGGCATGATCAACGCGTACCACCGGCAGACCGGGTGCGATCTCGACCTTGATGTTCCGCTCGGCAAGCGGCCCGGCAAGCGGCCCGGCAAGGAGATCCACAGCATCCTCTGCAATCCTGTTAAACGCGATCGTTTCCGGCGGATTGACAATCTTCCCGATCCGGGCCAGTTCCAGGACATCCGCGAGGAGTTCCTGCATGGTCTCGGCCGCTGCCATGATGCGGTGAAGATCTTTTTTCAGCTGGAGCGGGTCCCCCTGCCGGACATCCTCCTCAATGAGCCCGGCAAATCCCTTGATCGTAATGAGCGGGCTCTTGAGGTCGTGCGAGACGGTGTAGGTGAAACGTTCGAGCTCGGCATTCTTCTGTTCGAGTTCTTTTATTAAGTGTTCCCGAAGTACCTCGGCCAGTTTGCGATCGGTCACATCTTCAAATATCGTGGCAAATTTCCCTGGTCCAGGGGAATAGGCCGATATTGCAAAGTGTTTTTTTAACGGGACAAAATACTCTTCAAACCATGCCGGCTCGCCGGTGGCAGCAACCCGGGCATAGATATCCAGGTACGGGGGAGTGGTAACCTCGTACACCTCGCGGCTGGTTTTTCCGACAACGGCCTCGCGGCTGATCCCGATGATGGACTCAAACGCCGGGTTTGCATCGATAATCCGGTAATCTATGGGATTACCGGAAGGGTCATACACCATCTCGTGGAGTGCACTCCCTTCTATCATCCTCGTGAAGAGCACACGGTATTTCTCCTCGCTCCGTCGCAGCGCATCCTCTGCCATTTTTCGTTCTGTAATGTCCTGTCCCTGAGCGATCGTTGAGATGATCTTTCCTGCCGGATCAACAATATTTGCCGAATTCCAGAGTACTACCCGGGTCTCTCCCGATACATGGAGGATTGGAATTTCAACAATCTCCCACCGCTCTCCGGCAAGGGTTTTTCGTATCTGCTCAAGGGATGCAGCCCGGCTCGTTTCCGGGAAAAGTATTTCGAGATGCCGGTCGATGACTTCCAGCTCGGTCCTTCCGGTCAGGCGCTCGAACGCATGGTTGAACCGGGTAATCCGTAGCTCCGGGTCCCAGACGATAATCGGGGCATTGGCATAATCTATCAGGTTTTTGAGGTAATCGTTGGTTTCGCGGAGCTGCTTCTCGGCCAGCCTTCGATCGGTGATATCCCGTATATTGCACTGGATGACGGTGGTGCGGGAATCAAGCGGATAGACGTTGCTGACAAATTCAACGTCGATCCTCCGCCCATTTCTGGTTTCGAGCGGGAGATCTTCGTACCGGAGGTATTCCCTGGTCAGCAGCTCTTCAAAGGCAACTTTTGACAGGAGCTGATCCTTGAAGAGTCCGATATCCCAGAGATGTTTTCCGAGAAGGTCTGGCGTCGGATACCCGAGCAGGGTCGCGATGAACGGGTTGGCATCGATAATCTCCCCGGTATCATAGTTCAGGATCAGGATCCCGTCCTTTGCAGATTCAAAGAGGCGCCGGTAGCGGGTTTCGGAGGATTTCAGATATTCTTCCGACTCTTTGCGCCCGGTGATGTCCAGCACCGTCCCGACAATGGCGATGAGATTGCCATTGGCATCATACCTGCCCTGGAACGTTGAGTGATAATAGCCAATGGACTTATCCGGCCGGAGAAACCGCTGTTCATACGTGCCCGGCTCGCGGGATTCTATCGCTTTTTGTATCAGCTCCCTGTCGCGCTCCTGTTCCCCGGGCCAGGGTGATAATGCAAGGATTGAGTCAATATCCGGATTGAACACGTTTGGATCAAGACCAAATATCCTGAATACCTCATCTGACCATTCGACACGTCCCGTCTTCATGTCCCAGGACCAGAAACCCAGGTGTGCCAGACCCTGGGCTTCCTGCAACCGTCTCCCGCTCTCGCGGAGTACCTCTTCGGTGTTCTTGCGATCCGTTATATCCCGGTTGGAGATCCGTGTTCCGATCCATCTGCCGTTCTCCGCATAGATGGGGCGACAGATATGACCGATCCAGCGAATCGTGCCATCCTTCCTGATAATGCGGAACTCAATCTGTCCCTGGTTTTCCTGATGTTGGAGTTCGGTATGGAGTAAGATATGCTCCTGCCACAGGGCATGGTCCTCAGGATGGATGATGCGGTCGATGAGGAATTTGTCCGCGATAAATTCTGCGGGCGAGTATCCGGTGATGCGCTGAACCGATGGGGAGACATAGTTGATATCCCTGTTCGGACTGATCCAGTACTCCCAGTCATAGGTCCAGTCAAGAATGGTGCGGAACCGCTGTTCACTCTCCCGCAAAATCTCATCTGCATGCTTGCGCCCGGTGATATTCATCGCAATGCCAACGAACAGTTTTTTTGACCCCATTTCCGGTGAATTGACAAATTGTCCCCGCGTGAAAACCCAGGCCCATTCCCCAGCCCTGGTCCGGATACGGTGTTCGCTCTCGTACATCGGTGTCTCACCCCGGATATATGCTTCAGCCTTGGCCATCCAGACCGGGACCTCCTCCTGGTTGTGGAACGGCAGCCATTCCTCCAGCGTGCCGGGAAGTTCCCCGTCCTGGTAACCAAGCAGTTCATGGAATCCTGCATCGAAGCGGACTTCGTTCGTATCAGTATCCCATTCCCATACACCGGCATTCCCCACACCAAGGGCCAGGGAAAGACGGGCTGTATTCTCCCGCAGCAGCTCCTCTGCCTCTTTCTGTGCCGTGATATCGATGATGGTTCCCTCGGCCACATCCCGCCCGGAATTATACCGGGCCGAGAACTGGCCCCAGAAGACTTTCCCGGTACTCTGGTTCCGGAACCGGACGATATGATTCTCGATATATCCTTTTTCCCGGAGAATCCGGCTCACTTCCGTGCGGTCTTCCGGATTGACATAGAGTTTGAGGACATCCTTTCCCAGGGTGTCTTCGACAGAGCCGAACCCGGCGAGATCGGCATACCGCTGGTTGCAGGCAACCACTGCTGCATCTTTGAGGCTCGTCTCAAAGAGCCCGACCTGTGCGAAATGGTACAGGTTCCGGTATTTCCGCTCGCTCTCGGCAAGCGCATGTTCCGCAGTCTTCCGCTCCTGTTCTGACCGGTCAATGGTATCCCCGATTGACCGGGATAATAAGGACACAGCAAAATAGGTGATAAAGAGGGTTGCAAGAATGGTAACCGCCGATGCGAGAACTACCGTGCTGTCAACATTCCCGGTAATAACCGCTTCGCTCCAGTGCGCCAACAATACTACGAGAAGCATCACCGGCAACAGACCGCGCAGGAGCCGGGCGCGGGTCGAATCTCCTGATATGCCTGAGAGGGGCCAGATCGCAGGTCCGGCTGCGGTAACCAGCCCGACACCCAGCACCCCGAATGCCAGAGCCGTGGTAAGTGCAACCGGAATGACGGTTCCGCCATAAAGAAGGGGGGCGCCATACAGGTACCCGATCAGGATAATTCCGCTGATCAGCGTAAGAACCGTACCCAGGAGTGCTGCGGGATCCCGCTTTTTTACCCGGAGCAGATGGATGGCACAGGATCCAAGGAGGAAACACCCTGCACTTACCGGGGACATCCGCCCAACCGGCACCAGACCTGACGTTCCGTTGGCAACAACAAAAAATGAATCGATTCCAAGGTCAATTCCAGACAGAATACCGGCAAGCGTCAGCCCGGCCACAAGGATGCAGGCACTTAAAAGAACAGAGACAACCACACCGGTGGCGCGATGTGAGGGAAGGGCAGTTGTTATGAGCAGGGCAATCCCGAGAAGCCCAACGAGAAGGGCAGTATTGGGAGCCATCGGGATATACTCCATGCGTATTCCGGTGAGGACACGCAGGCCCAGGCCCCACCCCAGAAGACCCAGGGATCCCATTACCATCAAAATTATTCCACATACCCGGGCAACCCGTCCAATACCGATCGCCACCGGACTGTCCGCCTCCATAATGCTCTCACACCCTCCCGGGTTGTTCCTTGTTCCGGCGGGAGAGTATCAGCCGCCCGCGGTATTCTCTCCTTGAAAGAGAAGACCCGGTTTCCATGCGGTTTTTCTGCGGGATTAACGGGGAATAACGGTGGGTGGGACTCCCCGGTAAACCCCGGGACATGTCATCCGCTGGATCACCCGCATGTGGCATACGGTGAACTTATGCAGAACAATTTATAAAACTTGTGCTGATTTTTTTCTCAAAGAGGAATATCCGGGGTACGGTGTGGCAGGGGTCCGGCCCGGTACTCCCCGTCCCGGCTCACAACGTCTGCCGATGTATGGGGAAAACCAGGTTTAATCAGAATATGTGGGGCAGGGTACAACGTTCCGGTTCACGCGGCCTCCTGCCGGAGAAGGATGCACCGATAACGATAATAATGGTAACATATAAGAAAGACTTCTATGGTTGATCTCAAAGGTGAGCCCCTGCATATCCTGCTTGTCGAGGACAATGAAGATCACGCCGAGCTGGTAATGCGGGGAATGAGGGACCAGCAGGTAGCGAACAGGATCCACCATGTGGCGGATGGCGAACAGGCACTTGACTATCTTTTTTCACGGGGGGTATTTGCGGACCCCGGGAAAAATCCGCGACCGAACCTTGTTCTCCTCGATCTCCGGCTTCCGAGGGTGGATGGCCTGGAAGTTCTCCGGATAATCAAGACTACACCGTCGCTCCTCCGCATCCCGGTGGTCGTGCTCACCAGTTCCGATGCCGAAAGCGATATCGTCAAATCCTTCGACTACCATGCGAACAGCTACGTGGTAAAACCCCTCGACTTCAAGACGTTTACGAACCTGATGAAAGATCTCGGGTTCTACTGGCTGGGCTGGAATGCAAAACCTCTGCCGGAGTGAGCCCGGGCCTTCCGGGGACGGGGATGGCCGATGGACAACGGGAAGAAAACCAACACGTTACACATCCTGCTTCTTGAAGACGATACTGCCCACCAGGATCTCATCCTCCGGGCATTCCGGGAGGATCCCGAACCATTCCGGTTGTCCCTTGCAGGAACGATACGGAACGCCCGGGAGATCATCGGGCATGACCCGCCTGACCTGATCATCTCCGACTGGATCCTTCCTGACGGGAAAGGTCTCGACATATTGCCCCGCACGGACGGGAGGGTGACTATCCCTCTTATCATCATGACCAGCTATGGCGATGAACGACTCGCTGTTGAGATCATGAAATCCGGGGCCATCGATTACGTGGTCAAATCCGCAACAGTGTTCAAAGACCTGCCGCATATTGTACGGCATGGGCTGCGGGACTGGGATAATATCCGGCAGAGGAAACAGGCTGAAACAGCTGCCCTGGAATCCCAGAAACGCCTTGCCGATATCCTTAATTTCCTTCCCGATGCCATGCTGGCAATTGATAATAAGGGCCGGGTAATCGCGTGGAATGATGCAATTGAACGGATGACCGGGGTTTCAGCCGGGGAAATGCTGGGAAAAGGCGATTATGCATACAGTCTTCCTTTTTATGGAGAGCGGCGACCGATCCTCATTGATCTTCTGCGAAGTGAACATCCGGAGATCGAGAAAAAATATGATTATGTCCATCGTGATTGTGACCGGCTGACAACGGAAGTGTTCAGCCCGGTTCTTTTTGAGGGGAAGGGAGCGTATCTCTGGGGTACTGCAACCCCGCTGTATGATGCTGACCGCAACCGTATCGGTGCCATCGAAGTTATCCGGGATATCACGGAACGCAAGCTGGCTGAAGAAACCCTCAAAAAACGGGAAGCCACCTTAGAGATACTCCTCAATGCTCCCCATGACACCATTGCGCTCCTTGACCGGCAGGGACGGATCATCAATATCAACGAGAGCGGAGCCCGCCGCCTCGGGAGAACCGTGCCGGAGGTTCTCGGGTGCCCGGTCTATGACCTCCTGCCTTCGGATCTTGCCCGGGCAAGAAAAGGGTTTATCGACCGTGTTTTTGCAACCGGTGAACCCGCCTGTTTTGAGGATGAACGGAACGGGATGTGCCTTCACCATGAGGTCTATCCGGTTTTTGGATCTGATCATGTGACCATCGAACAGGTTGCGATCTTTACCCGTGATATCACCGATCAGAAAAAGACCAAACGGGCTCTTGAGAAGAGCGAGAGCCGGTTCCGGCATGTGTCCGATCTCATCTCCGATTTTGCTTTCTCCTGCCTCCGGCCTGAGACGGGTACTTTCTCCATAGACTGGGTATCCGGTGCAGTCACCCGGATTACCGGGTTCTCCGATACGGAGATCCTGTCTATGGGCTGCTGGCGGGGTATCGTTGCTGAAGAGTACCAGCCCGTCTTCGATGCGGAAATTGCCGGTCTTCTCCCCGGCAGATCCTCCCGGTGTGAACTCAGAATACGGGCAAAAGACGGAACTGAAAAGTGGCTCGTATGCTTTGCCGAATGCATTCCTGATCCCGCCAATCCCCAAAACCACCGGCTGTATGGCGGATGCCAGGATATCACTGCCCGGAAAAACGCAGAACTGGCCCTGCAGGAGAGCGAGATCCGGTTCAGGGATCTCTTCAACAACATGAACGCCGGGGTCATAATTTATGAAATAATGCCGGATGGCTCGGATTTCATCATCCGCGATCTCAACAAGGCTGTCGAGACCATAGAACAGGTTAAAAAAGAGGAGATCGTTGGAAAGAGCATCCTCCAGGTATTTCCCGGTGTGCGGGAGTTTGGGTTGTTTGATGTGCTGCTGTGGGTTGCAAGGACCGGGATTGCAGAATCGCATCCCGTTTCCCGGTATCAGGACAACCGGATAGCGGGCTGGCGCGAGAACTATGTCTATAAACTTCCCTCCGGTGAGATCGTTGCGCTCTATGAGGATGTGACGGAGAAGAAACAGGCAGAAATAGCGCTCCGGGCTGCACGGAAATGGCTCGGGATCGCTCTCCGGGCAGCAAAGGCCGGGACCTGGGACTGGGATATTCCGGCAGGAACGCGGATCTGGTCGCCGGAGTATTTCGAGCTTTTCGGGCTTATACCCGGTACCCCGGCCTCGTTTGAAACCTGGATGGAAGCTGTTCATCCCGATGACCGTGAACCGGCACAGGCAAAGATCGATCAGTCGATTCGGGACCATACGCCCCTCTGGAGCGAGTACCGGATCATCCTGTCGGGAGGGAAGGTGCGCTGGATCGGGGCTGCGGGCAACACCGTCTACAACGATGCCGGCGAGCCGCTGCGCATGAGCGGGATCTGTATTGACATTTCGGAGCGAAAGGTGATCGAAGAGAAACTCCGCGAGAGTGAGGAGCGGTACCGGGCCCTGTTATCCAGTGGGGGTATCGGTGTCGGGTACTGGAGCCCTGACGGTACCCTCCTTTTCCTCAACGAAATCAGCCTGAACCGTCTCAAAGGAACCGCAGAGGAGTTCATTGGTAAAAATATCCGCGAACTTTTTGGGGCGGATGCGGAAAAGTACCTTGAACGCATGAGGATCGCTGCTGCCTCCGCTGACCCGATGGAGTACGAGGATTATATCAGCCTGCCTGTAGGGGAAGGCTGGTACCTGTCGATCTATAACCGGATAACGGGCCCGGACGGGAACGTGAAGGGAATCCAGGTCCAGTCCATGGACATCTCTGAACGCAAACAGGCAGAAGAGATCCGGAAATCCTATGAACTTCGCCTCGATTCTGCCATGGAGATAGGCAGCATGGCCTGGTGGGAGATGGACCTGCCGGACGGTGCGGTCCGGTTCGATGACCGCAAGGCAACTATGCTCGGGTATGCCCCGGCGCAGTTCCGGCATTACACGGATTTCACCTCCCTTTTGCATCCGGAGGATCTAGAACCGGCCATGCAGGCGATGAGAGATCATCTGGAGGGGCGGGAATCGCGGTATCATCTCGATTACCGTATCCGGACTGCTGCCGGGGACTACCGCTGGTTCCGGGATGTCGGTGGTATCACAAAGCGTCACCCTGACGGGACACCGGCAACCGTCACCGGCATTATCATCGACATCACCGCCAATAAACTGGCTGAAGAGAGGCTTCGTACAACCGAGACCCGGTTCCGGGCGCTCATCCAGAACTCCTCGGACATCATCCGTATCCTTGATCCGGATGGCAGGATTGCTTACGAATCCCCGTCCTCCGAGCGTATCCTGGGATACCCCCGGGAATATATGATAAACCGGGATCCCCTGGAATTTATTCACCCGGAGGATCTTGGGCGCGTTAAAGCGGATTTACAGGACGTGATAGACAAGAAAAATCCCGGAACGCCGACCGAATTCCGGATCCGCAAAGCCGATGGGGAGTATATCTGGGTTGACTCTGTCGGGATCAACTTACAGGAGGTTCCCGGGGTGAACGGGATTGTTATTACCACCCGCCCGATCCAGATCCGGAAAGAGGCCGAGCAGGCGCTCACTGATAGCGAAGAGCGCCTCCGGCTTGCCCTGGAAGGTGCCGGTGCAGCCTACTGGGACTGGAACCTCATCACCGGCAAGGCGGTCTTCAGTGACCGGTTCTCTACCATGCTCGGTTATCAGCCCGGCGATTTCCCTGCCACCTACGATGGGTGGACTGCGCTCATCCATCCCGAGGATCGTGCCCGGGTTCTTCCGGATCTCATACGGCAGATCCAGGAAAAATACCCGATCTGTGAGATCGAGTACCGGCTCCGCTCAAAAGATGGCGCATGGATCTGGGTTCTTGGCCGGGGAAAGATTGCCGAGACTGACCCTGCGGGAAATGCTGTACGTTTAACCGGTGTCAATATCGATATCACCAACCGCCGGCTTATGGAATCCGAGATCCGGTCGCTCAATACTGTCCTTGAACAGCGGGTAAAAGACCGTACTGAAGCCCTCTCCCTTGCCAATACCGCGCTTGCGGCGGAGAATGTCCAGCGCATCACGGCAGAAAAGAAACTCCAGGCATCCTACGATGAGAAAGTGATGCTCTTGAAAGAGATCCACCACCGGGTGAAAAACAATCTGCAGATCATCATAAGTCTCCTCAACCTCCAGTCCCGGTACATTACGGATGAACAGACCCTTGCGGCAATACGGGAGAGCCAGAACCGGATCAAGGCCATGGCCCTTGTTCACGAGAAACTCTACCGGGCAGAAGATATCTCCCGGATCGATCTCCGGGACTATCTCGCGTATCTGGGGGCCGGCCTTTTCAAATCCTATGACGCCGCAAGCCGGGGGATCCGGCTCTCTGTGGAAATTAAGGATATCTCTGTGGATATCGATGCCGCGCTTCCCCTCGGGCTCATCATCAATGAACTGATCTCAAACTCGCTCAAGTATGCGTTTCCCGAAGGAAAGAGCGGGTCTATCTTTATTCGCGTGACCCGGGACGGTCGTGCCTTAACGGTCCTGTTCCGGGATGACGGCATCGGGATTCCGCAGGAGCTGGACTGGAGAAATACCTTGTCGCTCGGTCTGAGGCTCGTCAATACGCTCGTAGACCAGCTGAACGGGACCATAGAACTCGACCGGACTTCCGGGACGCAGTTCACGTTCATTATCAATGAGAAGGAATCAAGGGGCCCCGAATGAACCCCACAGTTCATTCGTTCAGGCTGGCTGAACCCTGGTGGCGGGGAATAATCCTTGCGCTCTCGGCAGGAGTCATTCTCGTAACCCTCTGGTGCCTGACGCACGGCATCACCACCATCTTCATGCACATCTACTATTTCCCCATCGTCCTTCTGGCCTATCGTTATCGCTGGAAAGGCTGCGGTCTTGCAATGCTCCTTTCCCTCATCTATCTCGGGCTGGTTATCGCTTTCGATGCCGGAGAGCCGGATGTGATACTCGGGGCATGGTACCGGTTCCTGGTCTTTGTCGGTATTGCGGCAGTCATTGCCTTCCTGTCAGAGCGTCTCGTTACGGTCCAGTCAGACATAAAGAAGATGCAGCAGTTCCAGAACAGCATGATCGAAAATGCCAGTGTCTTGATTGCGGCGCTCGCTCCTGATGGCACCGTACTTGTCTGGAACGATGCTGCCGAGGTTATCAGCGGCTACAAAAAAGCCGGGGTTCTGGGGAAAAGAACGATCTGGAGACAACTCTACCCGGATACTGGATACCGGAACAACGTAACCGTGGAAATACGGCGGATCCTCGCACAGGATACACTCCTTGAAGATTTTGAGACGGAGATCCGGTGTTTTGACGGGAGCTCAAAGACAATCCTCTGGAATACCCGCAGCCTGCGGGACGACGCGGGAGTTGTCACCGGTTATATCGCGATAGGACGCGATATCTCGGCACAGAAAACCGCGGAATCCCAAGCCGCGGAAAGCTCGCGCTTCCTTGCAACCATGATAGACACGCTGCCCATGCCGATCTTCTTCAAGGACACCAGCGGGAAATACCTCGGATGCAATCCCGTGTTTGAAGAGTACATTGGCATCAGAAAGGATTTGCTCATCGGAAAGACTGCATTCGACTTATCCCCCCCGGATCTTGCGGAACGGTACACGGCAGCTGACCGGCAGGTTTTCGATACCCCGGTTTCCCAGCGCTATGAGACCCAGGTACGGTATGCAGATGGCAGCCGTCATGATGTCATATTCTATAAAGCTCCGTTCTTCAACAGGGACGGGTCCGTTGGCGGTCTCATTGGTGCGTTTATCGATATCACTGACCGGAAAGCCACCGAGGATCGCATCCGGGAACTGCTCCGGGTCCAGGACGAACAGATCCGGATCATCAACACGAGCCCGGCAATCTCCTTCCTGTGGCGGGCTGAAGAGAACTGGCCGGTCGAGTCCGTGAGCGAGAACATTACCCAGTTCGGGTATACCCCGGATGATTTCATCTCCGGCAGCATCCTGTATTCGGCGGTCATCCATCCGGAAGATCTTGCTCGCGTGGGAGAGGAAGTGGCATACAACAGCCGCCACCATATCGATGAATTTACCCAGGAATACCGGATCTTCGGGAAAAATCATGATCTTTTCTGGATTACAGATTATACCCATATCCGCAGAGATGATTCTGGAAACATTTCTCACTATGAGGGAATCATCCTGAATATCACTGAGCGCAGGCAGGCAGAAGAAGCGCTCCGTGAGACCAATGCATACCTCCGCAACCTGATCGATTATGCAAACGCGCCTATCATAGTCTGGGATCCGGAGTTTCGGATTACCCGGTTCAACCATGCGTTCGAGCACCTGACCGGCAGGGCCGAACAGGAAGTCCTTGGGCAGCCGCTCTCGCTCCTTTTCCCTGAAGAGAGCCGGACATCCTCTCTGGAACAGATACAGGTTACCCTTGCCGGTATCCGGTGGGAGACGGTAGAGATCCCGATTCTCCATGTTTCCGGGGGGATACGGGCTGTCCTCTGGAACTCGGCAACGCTCTATGCCGAAGATGGCCAAACCGTGATTGCCACGATAGCCCAGGGGCAGGATATTACCCTGCGGAAACGGGTGGAAGATGCCCTGCGGGAGAGTGAACAGCGCAATTCTGCCATGGTTGCTGCAATCCCGGATATCCTGTTTGTTTTCTCCCGTGACGGCACCTATCTCGATTTCCAGGCAGCAGATGAAAACCTGCTGGCAATATCACCGGATCAGATCCTTGGGAAAAATGTTGTGGATGCCGGTTTTGACGAAGATACCGCAAAGGCCATTCTTGAGGCGATCTCATCAGCGCTGGAGACCGGGGCCCTCCAGCGGTTCGAATACAAACATGCTGTGCCTGCGGGTATGTCCTGGTTCGAGGTCCGGTTCGTCAGGCTTGCTGCCGATCGGGTACTGGGCGTTGTCCGGAATGTCACCAATATCAAATCCGCAGAAGAAGCGCTCCGCAACTCACGGCAGTTCTTCATGGATATCATCAGTTTCCTTCCCGATCCAACGTTTGTTATTGATAAGGACGGCGTTGTTCTCGCATGGAACCGGGCACTCGAACTGCTCAGCGGTGTTCCGGCCGGAGAGATCATTGGAAAAGGGGATTACGAGTACAGCCTCTGGCTCTTCAGGAAACGGCGCCCGCTTCTCATCGATCTGGTCCTCACACCGGACAAGGATGCTGCACGGCAGAACTATCTCCATATCACCTGGGATGGAACTACCGTAACCGCTGAAACCGAGTTCCTCCCGTCCGGGGGTGGGCAGAAGATCCCCCTGTCGCTGGTTGCCTCCCCGCTCCTTGATGCACAGGGTAATGTTACCGGCGCGATAGAATCCCTGCGGGATATATCCCGTCTCAAGGAAGCGGAGGCTGAACTGGAGCGGTTCAATGCCAATCTTGAAAAGCTCATCCAGGAGAGGACGCAGGCGCTGAACGATGAGATCGTCCAGCGCAGGTATGCCGAACAGGAAGTGCAGGATGCCCTCAGCTATACGCGTTCGGTTATCGAGGCAAACCCGGACCTCATGGTTGTTCTTGACCGGGCCGGCCGGATCCTTGACATGAACGCTGCCGCGGAATCCTTAACCGGTCTCTCCCGGGAACAGATGATCGGGACACCGTATTCCCTCTACCTTGTGGACAACGCAACCCCTCGCGATATCCTCGACCAGCTTCTGGTTAAGGGTAGTATCGGGTATACCGTCCAGCTCAAACGGGCAGACGGCCATATGACCCCGCTCTCCGTAAACTCCACGCTCTTTCGCGGGAAAGATGGTGCGGCCGATGCCCGGATCATCGTTGCGGCCCATGATATCACCCGCCAGAAAGAGGACGAGGCCATGATCCGGGCAGCTCTCGATGAACAGGTCCTGCTCCTGCGGGAAGTTCACCACCGGGTGAAGAACAACCTCCAGATCATCATCAGCTTAACAAACCTCCAGATGCGCCAGACCGAGGATCCCCGGGTCCGGCAGGTCATGGCCGAGACGCAGAACCGGGTGCGGGCCATGTCCCTTGTCCACGAAAAACTGTACCGCTCCGCAAGCCTCTCCCACATCGACTTTTCCGATTACTCCCGCTTCCTTGCAACCCAGCTCTACTCTTCCTTTGGCACAGATCCAGGGAGGGTACATCTCGATTTTTCCATGGGAAAGATCATGGTGGACATTGTTACTGCTGTGCCTCTTGGTCTTCTCATGAATGAACTCATTACGAATGCCCTCAAGCATGCCTTCCCTCAGGCGAGAGAAGGGACGATCAGCATCAGTGGAAACGATGCCCTGGATCACATAACGCTGGTTGTCCGGGACAATGGTATCGGGATCCCCGCGGACTTTGACTGGCACAACACAACCTCGCTTGGCATGCGCCTCATAACGAGCCTTGTCGATCAGGTTGACGGAACGATTACCCTTGACCGTACGAATGGCACGACCTTTACGATCACCGCCCGGCGTTCTCCTGAAAAAGGGGGCCCGGTATGAACTGCATCCCCGTAAGGATTCCCCTGCTCTGTTTTGTAGAAGGTGGTATGGAATGAGTCCCGATGAACCCAGGGAAGAACCCGGTGGAGCCGGATTACCTGAAACTCAGGATCCCAATCCCGCTCTTCCCCTGAGTGTAGAACAGCTCACCGCTATCCTCCAGGCCTCCCCCATACCGATGTTTGTCATCGACAAGCACCACCGGGTAATCTCGTGGAACCTGGCGCTGGAACAGTTAACCGGTATCGCAGCCCGGCAGATTCTCGGGACTACTGAGCACTGGAAGGTATTTTACACCGAAAAACGGCCCTGTCTTGCTGACATTATCGTAGACGGGGCATATGAGAAGATTAAGGAACTGTATGCCGAAAAATCCCGCAAGTCGGAAACAACGGCGGGAGTTTATGAGGCAACCGATTTCTTCCCCCGGATGGGCAGTGCAGGAAAATGGGTGCACAGCATCGCTGCTCCCGTCATTGA
Source organism: Methanoregula sp. (assembly GCF_041645475.1). Classification (GTDB taxonomy): domain Archaea; phylum Halobacteriota; class Methanomicrobia; order Methanomicrobiales; family Methanospirillaceae; genus Methanoregula. The sequence goes on from NZ_JBAZQA010000017.1 coordinate 40,804, forward strand.
CAACACCGGTGTCCTGGTTGGTGCCGTGGAGAAGGTAGAAGATATTACCCGGATCATCGGGGCACAAAAAGATCTCAGAGAGAGCGAGGAGCGTTACAGCGCTCTCTTCTCGAACAACTACTCGGTCTCGCTCTTAATCGACCCGGACACCGGGCAGATCGTTGAGGCGAACGATGCGGCAGTCCGGTATTACGGGTATCCGCATGATCGGCTTCTGTCCCTGGGAATCTATGACCTGAACCGGCTGCCCCGCGAGAAGGTGGTGCAGAACCTTGTCCGGGCCAAAGACGAGAATGCCAAGCATTTCCCGTCGGTCCATTACCGCTCAGACGGGGAGAAGCGGTATGTCGAGATCTACTCCGGCCCGATCCGGGTGCAGGGAAAACCCCTGTTTTACTCGATCATCCACGATATCACGGACAGCCGGCTTGCCACCCGGGCGCTCAAAGAGAGCGAGGAGCGGTACCGGACTCTCATCGACCAGCTCCCCGACTATATCATCGTCCACCGCAACGGTATCCTGCTCTTTGTCAACCCTGCGGGGGCAGCGAACCTGAAATATGATGCGGAGTCCCTTATCGGGCGATCGGTCTTCAGCCTGATTGCCCCGGAATCCCACCGAATTACCCAGGATGCTGTTGTCCGGAGAATGAAGGGCGAGGATGTGCCTCCCTATGAGATCAGGATCAATGCCAATGACGGCACGTATCGCACCGTTCTTGTCCATGGCGGCCTGGTCCATTTTGACGGGGGGCCGGCCAGCATCAATGTGCTGACGGATATCACACCCCTCAAGGAGGCCGAAGCAGTGATCCGGCATGCCAATGAAGACCTCGAAAAACGGGTCCTGGAACGGACCGATGCCCTCCGGAAAGCCAATGAGCAGCTGACCGCCGAGATTGCTGCACGGGCTCTGGCAGAGCAGGAGACCCGCCGTTCCCTTGAGGAGAAGGTCCTTCTCCTGCGGGAGATCCACCACCGCGTCAAGAACAACCTCCAGATCATAACAAGCCTCTTAAAACTCCAGTCCCGGTTTATCGATGATCCCCACGTGCTGGAAGCTATCAAGGATACCCAGAGCCGGGTGCGGGCCATGTCCCTGGTCCACGAGCGGATCTATCGCTCCCCCGACATTGCGGAGATCAGCCTGAAAGAATACCTGACCTATCTGATCAAACAGGTCTTCCAGTTCTATACTATCGATCAGCAGAAGGTAGGCCTGTCCGTGACCATGCCCGAGATCATGGTGGACATCGATACGGTGACACCGCTCGGGCTCATCATCAACGAGCTGGTCTCCAACTCGCTCAAGTATGCGTTCCCTGAAGGGAGGAGCGGGACGGTATCGCTTACCTGTACTCCGCTGGAAGCCGGCCGGCTCCGCTTCGTTTACCACGACACCGGGGTAGGTATGCCCCATGGTCTTGACTGGCGGGCAGCCGAGTCCCTTGGTCTCCGGCTGGTGAACAGTCTCGTGGACCAGCTGGACGGCACCGTTGAGCTCGTGAATGGGGAGGGAACAACCTTCCTCCTGGAGATCCAGAAAAGCGGTACGGGCCGGGCCATGAATGAGGAGATATCCGACAACAAAGGTAAGAAGGAATGAAAGATGAAATCCACAGGAAAAAACTGCAATTTTTCAGGAGGGCCTGCACGTCTTGCCCCCATGAGCAAATGTTTATATGAATTCCCGATAACTGGTTGTCTGGTCAATACGGGGAGGGAGAATGCAACCGGCATCGCTCTTCATTGTTGAAGATGAATCTATCGTGGCAAGTGATCTCAAGGAAACCCTTCAGGCACTTGGCTACGTTGTTGCCGGCATGGCAAAGAGCGGGGAGACGGCTCTTGAAAAGATCCAGGAAGCCCGGCCGGATCTTGTTCTCATGGACATCCACCTTGCCGGCGGCATGGACGGTATCGACACTGCCGGCAAGGTCCATACCCACTATACGATTCCCGTAATATTCCTGACGGCCTATGCCGACAAAGCCCTCCTTGAACGGGCCAAACTCACCGAGCCCTACGGGTATATCCTCAAACCCTACGATGAGCGGGCGCTCCAGTCCACCATCGAGATGGCCCTCTACAAGTTCCGGGCGGATGAGCGTGTCAAGGAAAATGAGGCGCTGATCCGTTCGCTGCTCGACCTCAACCCCGCACCGGTCTTCATCCTCGACAAGGACACAAACGTCCTCTACATCAACACTGCCTTCTCCCTGCAAAAGACGTTCCCGGCCATCCCCCCCTCTCCCTTCCCTTCAGCAAGGCCACTGTCCGATCTCGTAGCATCCGGCAAGATCTCCCCGGCCCTCTTCGATGCAGTCCAGGTGCATTTCTTCGATAATGGCCCCTTCAAATTCGAAGAAGAGTTCCAGGGAACCTGGCTCTCCCACACCATCTCACCGCTTGTTGACCAGAACAACCAGGTGTCCCGGTGTGCTGTTGAGAGTTTTGATATCACGGATATCAAGAAGCGCGAACTCGATCTCACCAGCCTGACCCGCCAGCTCGAGAGTGAAAAGCATTCCCTTGCCCTCTTTGCCGCAATGCTTGACAGCATGGATGACTTTGTCGTGGCAACGGACATGGTCGGCAATATCATCTACATCAACAAGGCGTTCCAGGTACGGTTCCGGTTCACCAATGAGGACATCTCCGGAAAACACATCAGCGCCATAAAAGATCCCGCTGACCCGTTTGCCCTCGATACCAACTCGTTCCTCAATGACAAGAAACAGGTCTGGTCGGGAAGTGTTACGGTAGTGAACAAATTCGGGATCCGGATAAAGGCCCTCCTGAAAAGTACCCCCGTTGCGTTCGAGCGTCAGAACGTGTGCCGGGTCTTTGTGTTCCGGGAACGGCTCGGATGACCGCGAGGGAACGAACAGGGAAGATTAATCAGGATATTCAGAAGAACGGTAGTATACTAGGTGCATAATGGAGAAGCCTGCGATTTTTATTGTGGAAGACGAGGCGATAGTTGCAAACGATATCAAGGAGACCTTGAAAAGCCTGGGATACGAAGTGCCCGGCATTGCAAAATCCGGTGAGATCGCCCTTGAAAAAGTTAAGGAGCTGAGGCCCGATCTCGTCCTGATGGACATCCATCTCGCCACCCAGATGGACGGGGTTGAGACCGCAGGAAAGATCCATGCCCTCTATGATATTCCGGTCATTTACCTGACGGCCTATGCCGACAAGGCGCTCCTTGACCGGGCCAAGGTGACCGAACCGTACGGGTATGTCATCAAGCCCTACGATGAGCGGGAACTCCATTCGGTTGTCGAGATGGCGCTCTACAAGCACCGGATCGAGCGCGAGGTGAAGAAACGCGATACCATCCTCTTTGCGGTCAGTTCCGCGGTTGAATGGCTGCTCCGGATCTCCCGTGGAGATTGTGTTGTCCCCCGCGAATTCAATGCGTCCGATATACGGGATATCCTTGAACCTATCGGGCTTGCCCTCGATGCCGGAGCCATTGGGATCTTCCGGATCAACCCGGAACCCGCCGGTCCCGAAACGGTCAGCCTGATCTATGAATGGGGGTGCGAGAACTACCGCTCCTGCCTGTATAAACCGGAGCTGAAACAGTTCACGTTATCCGCAATGGGCCTCTCCCACTGGAACCAGATCCTGATGAAAGGCGAGGTGATCCAGGTGGCCCGGTCCACGATGACTGAAGAGGAGAAACCGCTGTTCGTCCTCCTCGGTGCTGCCTCGGGGGTCGTGCTCCCCATCTTCATCCGTGACAATCTCTGGGGATTCATCGGGTTCTTCGAGATTGCTGAGCGGTCCCGTTCCCCGGATGAGATCGAAGCGCTGCGCATTACCGCCAACCTGCTGGGAGCGGCACTGGGGTACCGGTAAGTGTCGCACGATCCTGCCATTCCATCGTTCATTCCCTGTGGTGATTGCCCGTGACCAGAACCCCCGTCCTGTTTGTTGTCGAGGATGAAGCGATCGTTGCAGAGGATATCAGGGCAACCCTCATGAGCCTGGGATATGAGGTTTCTGGGACGGCAAAATCGGGTGAATCCGCCCTTGAGCAGATTGCAAAGACACTCCCCGATCTTGTCCTCATGGACATCCATATCTTTGGCGCCATGGATGGTATCGAGACCGCCAGTCGGATCCACGAGACCTGGGGTATTCCGGTCATCTTCCTGACCGCCTTTGCCGATAAAGACCTGCTCGAGCGGGCAAAGACCGCAGAACCGTACGGGTATATCCTCAAACCGTTCGATGAACGGGGTCTTCATTCAGCCATTGAGATGGCCCTCTTCAAACACCGGATGGAGCAGCGCCTGAGAGAGAGCGAGGCAACAACCCGGACTATGGTGAACGCTACCCGGGATTTCATGTACCTCCTCAGCGCTGACGGAAAGTTCCTTGTTGTCAATGAGGCGTTTGCCGAGCGGGCCGGCATGACCCCGGAGGACCTGCTTGGCACAAGCGCGTATAATCTTGTGGGAAAGAAGATCCTCACCCCGAAGATGGCCTGCTGGCAGCTGAACACCCAGAGGGAAAAACAGATCCGGGCCGAGGAGGAGCTGAACCGCGACTGGTATGAGGTCACGATCTACCCGGTGTATCACGCAAATGGCAGCCCGGAAAAGTTCGCCGTCAACATAAGGAACATTACTGCACGGAAACAGGCAGACGAGCAGGTGAGGAACAATGCGGAATATTTCCGGCTGCTGATCGAGGATGCCTCGGAAGTGGTGGTGATGCTGAACCCCGACGGGACGTTCTCGCATCCGAGCCCGTCCTTCAAACGCGCCCTCGGTCTTTCCGAGTTCGAGGACCTGAAACGATCGTTCTTCGATCATGTCAGCATCAGCGACTACCAGCAGGCACAGCAGGTCTTCTCCGAAACCCTTGTCCACCCGGGGATGTCCAAGCCCATCCGCCTGACCTTTGAGAGGAATGACCGCTCATCCTGCATCATCAAAGGGATCATGAGCAATCTCTCCGATAACCCGTTTGTGGGCAGGATCGTGCTGAACGGCTGGGTCGAATAGCAGCGATAACGCCGAAAAATTTCGCAGTCAGATAAACCCATAAATAGCGCCGGGCCCGAAATCTCATGAGATGTGATCCCTCATGAAAAGAACAACCCTCTTTGCTGTATCAGTAATCGGTCTTCTTATTGCGGCCCTTCTCGTTGCCGGCTGCACCACCCCGTCGCCCGGTAACGTGAAGACCCCACCGGTCCCGACTATGTCCCTCCCCGCAGTGACTCCTGACGCGTCTTCCTGCGGGTTTACCACCTGTCATGGCCTCGATCTCGCGTGCGGGGCAAATGCCCCGCAGGTCTGCACCATGGAGTACCGGCTCGGTGACAAGTGCCGGCAGTATGCCCGGTGCGATTCGAGCGGGGGAAGCTGTACGCTTATCACCGACCCTCAGTTCTCAACCTGCAAGTCCTGCGTGGAGCAGTGCGCTGCAAAATCCGGCAGCAATGCGGTGTCGGCCTTTGAGTGCGAAGCCGCGTGCTGACAAGTATCGTCTGTCCCGACTCCCGGTATCCGGGAATGTCGGCCATCCTGTGATGGTCTCTCTCCCCGATCCGGATCCGGTCCGGAAGGGGGGGGTCTCCGGCCTACCCCCCCTCCCCGTTTTTTCAAAACCGATTGGACCCCCCTCCCCCTGCAGGGGGGTGGTATGCGAACGACCCCCCCGCCCGGTCAGGCCCGGTGGACCCCCATCTCATTTTCGGGTAACTGGGAAGAACCTGGCCTCACGCCGGCAATTCCACGCGAAATGCCGCACAGGCGGGTGCACAAAAGGAGTATCACGCACATTTGAAGCGGGGGGTCTTCCGGGGACCACCCCCCTCGTTGTTTTTTAAAACGATCAGACCCCCCCACTGTTGGTTTTTGTAACCGGGGGTAACCCCCCATGATCGGTACGGGGCTGTACGGGAATCCCACGTGGAGATATCGGGTGTTCAGGGAAAACAGAGGGGATTCCGCCGGCAACAAACAGCAGGTGATCCAAACCAGAAAGGATCCGGCCGGTCCGCCAGGAATCCGGTTAAAACCAGCTCTCAAGCGTCTTCTGCCCGGCCTTGACCGTGAATCCTACCATGGCCTTGTTCACCCGGTCTTCTGAAAAGTCGTAGCCATCGCAGAGCAGTTTGCGGATCCCTTCTGGATCCGGGTGGCCGGCAGCAAGCGAATACTCATCCGTTACCGGGGGATGGAGGAACATATCTGCAACCGGGGCAGGATCAAAGTCCGGCGCCTTTTCTTTGAGTTTTGCAGCAAATTCGCCTTTCAGTACAATCTTAAGGGCGGTCTTTGCACCAACGCCGCTGATCCCCGGGTTGAAGTCGTTGCCGACAAGGATTGCAATCTCGATCAGCTGCTCCCTTGTGAGTTTGAGACCGGCAAGGGTCTCGGCGAGCACAATCCGCTCCGGGCTCACCGTGATCTGCCGGCCCCGGATCTTCCGCTTGCCCGAGACCGTCAGGTTCCGGACAAGGGTCGGGGCACCGAAGAGCAGGGTATCGTAGTCCTGCGAGACAACGTACCGGGCATCGCCTTTCGCTGCCATGTAGGATGCCTGCGCTTCCCCCTCCCCGGGCGCCTGTACTACCGGGATACCCATCAGCCGGAGGAGCTCTTTGGAGGTCTCGACAATCGTGGTATCGACCCGGGTGGCGGAGCGGGCCTGCTTGTACGCCTCCTCCTCGTCGCCCCGCTCCACCGCCTCCTTCCACTTCTCGCCGGCAGTGTCGCGGAGTTTGCGCCGCTCGTCAATGGTTGCCTGCTTCAGCGCTGTCGGCTTTCCGTCAAAAACAAAGACCGGCTTTATCCCCTTCTCCATGAAGCTCGCCATCCGGAAGAGGATGCCCGAGAGATGGGAGGTGACCCGGCCCTGGCGGTCCATCAGCGGTGTCCCGTCCGGCTGCCGGATGATCGTCAAGAACTGGTAGAGTGCGTTGTTGGCATCGATGACCGCAATGCCCGGCAGGGACTCCCAGGTGACCGGTGTCTTGTAATCCGCAATGATGTCCCGTAGTGCAACGCCCATGCTCTCACCGGTTGGATCTTTTTTTATTTGTAGGCACGCTTCGCCATCTCTGCCACGAGCTCGTCCAGGTGGGAGATCGCAAGGTCGTACTTGTCCACCATCCGGGTGGAGATCTCTTCAAGATTGGTTCTCAGCATCCGCTCACGGGTGACAACGCTCTGCTCCAGCCGGCGCATCTTGACCTGGAGCGAGAGGAAGAGCCCGCCTATCGAGAGCATCATTAAGCATGCCGCAACCGCGATCGTGAGGTCCTGCCAGAAACGGAGGATGAGAACGAGCGTTGAGACCACCATGATGATGGTGAGCAGGATATCGAATGCATACTCACGTAGGTCCATGCTTTTAGATGATGAGAGCACACTAATTAATCTAACGAATTCACCGGAGAGAAAAGCGTGGAATTAAAAAATATCATCCCCCTTCTTGCAATGCCCCTCCTCCTCATCGCCGTGGAGCTCGGGTCACTCTTAATCTCGCTTCCCGTACAGGCTTCGGGGATCACCGCCTTTGATGACCCGACGTCGATGGCAAACCCGCTCATCTTTATTGCCATCCTGCTCGTCTTCACCGCTTTCCTCCTGATCCTGATAAAGTATGATATGAAAAAAGTGATCGCGGCTATCATCGGGCTCTCCATTCTCTGTACGTTTGCCTACATCTATGCCGCGATTGTCTATGCGGCGATAGGTGCAACGGCTGCGGGAGCGCAGGGCTGGTGGGATGCCGTGATCCCCGGTGTTGTCATCTATTCAATGACTGCCGAAACCCTCATGGCAACCGCCATTATCGTTGTGCTTGCCGTCCTCTCCACGCTCCTCCTCTACAAGTACCCGGAATGGTACGTGATCGATGCCCTTGGCATCCTGATAGGCGCCGGTGTTGCCTCTATATTCGGCGTCTCCTTGGATGTCCTGCCGGTCGTGATCCTCCTCATCCTGCTTGCGGTCTATGACGCGATCTCGGTGTACAAGACCAAGCACATGATCACCCTTGCCGAGGGGGTCATCGATCTCAAGACCCCGATCCTCTTTGTCATCCCCAAGCGCCGCGATTATTCCTTCAGGAAGGAAGGGATCGGCAAGCTGCAGGACGGGGGAGAGCGGGCCGCGTTCATCATCGGCATGGGCGACATGATCATGCCCTCCATCCTCGTTGTGTCAGCAAACGTGTTCATCCAGGGGGCAAAGCTCGGCGGGATCATCAACCTGGCAGCGCTCGGGGCTATCATCGGCTCGATTGCCGGCATCCTCGTGCTCCTGCACTTTGTTATGTCCGGAAAACCGCAGGCCGGCCTGCCCCCGCTGAACGGCGGGACCATCCTCGGGTTCCTTGCAGGTTATGCCCTGATGATGTGGGTCTGATACCTATTCCATCCCCTTTTTCCTGAGTCATCCGGACCTGAAAAGTCCCCGAAAATAAATTCCTCTTAAAACGCCCCGTTTGCCAATCGGAGCCCGATTTGAAAATACGGTTTTTTGAGAGTCGCACTTTCTGGCGAATTATACGACACGATTTTTAAGATGGGGCTGCATGGCCCCCCGTTTGCTTATCCGGGGGAAAATCTGGCTTTAAAACCGGTCAATACAGACCCTTTTGGATGCACACGGAGGTGTAATTCCGGTGTGGAGATCGCCCGGGGAACCGGTGGGGGTCCGGATTTGGGACTCTTCACTGAGGTTCTGTCCGCGTCCGGGGTTTCCTGGCTCTCTTTCTCCGCGGGCGCTTGGGACCCTGGGGGTCAAATGCGTCTTCATCCGATTCCGCCTCGTCGTCTTCAAGGGGGACCGGCGACCGGATATCCACGGCCTTCTCTCGTTTCTTCTCCACATATTCAGGTTTGTGAGTGAGCAGGGCAGCGAGGACTTCATCGACACCTTCGCCCGTCTGCGTGGACATGGTGGTGTAGCCGTCTGCCACCCGAAGATCTGATTTGTTGGCAACAACAATGACCGGGACACTCACCATCCCTTTCACCTCATCTAAAAGACGGAGCTGCACTTCCATCGGGTACCCGCAGTGCTCCGAGGGATCGATGATGAAGAGCACGACTCTTGCAACATTCATCATGGCGGAGAGTGCCTGGCGCTCGATCTGGTTGCGCTCCTCTGCGGGCCGGTCAAGGATGCCCGGTGTGTCCACGAACTGGATCCGCTCCCTGCCCATATCGCGGTGGCCGACAATAATGCCCTTCGTGGTGAAGGGGTACGAAGCTACCTGGGGATCAGCGGATGAGACCCGGCGAATGAACGAGGATTTTCCCACGTTCGGGTAGCCGGCAATGACGATAGTGAACGCCTCCTCGACATTGGGGAGCTGGCGCAGGCCGTTCCTGACTTCGTTTAAGAACAGCAGGTCCTTGTTGATCTGGTGGACCATGGACGCAAGCCGGGCAACGGCCCGCTTGCGCACGACAACGGTGTCCTCGGCCCACCGCGACTGCGTGGCAAGCTGGTTCCCTATCATCTTCGTGTGCTTGGCAGCCCAGCCAACCGCCCCGAGGGACTGCTTTATATTATCAACACCGAAGAGGATATCGGCCAGCTCACGGTAGAACGGGGAAATCTCTTCAAACTCAGGGAATCCGCGTATGATATAGACCAGCCGGTCATGGACGGCTGCGCCGACTGCCCGGACAAACTCCTCGTTGGCGCGCCCCTTCTTTGTCTTCTCTTTCATTTTCTTTGCCGCACGGCGGAAACTCCGGTCAAGGATCTCGTCCGCTGTTGGCACCGTCGGCATTTTTTCGAATTCCATAATCGCCTACCTATATATTTATTGAATGTCATACGGTTTATCGTTATGGACCTGTCCCTGATCCAACGCGATATCCTCATTACCCTGATTACCCTCTATCACCAGCACTCGCACTCCATCAAAGGCGAGGAGATTGCTGACAGGATCCAGCGTAACCCGGGGACGGTGCGCAACCAGATGCAGGCGCTCAAGGCGATAGGCCTCGTGGACGGGGTGCCGGGGCCAAAGGGCGGGTATACCCCGTCTGCCCTTGCCTACAAGGAGCTCAACCTGAACCTGTCCGAAGGGGATTACGATGTCCCCATCAGCAGGAACGGGGACCTGGTCGAGGGGGTCAATGTCCAGGAGATCGATTTCACCACCCTCTGCCATCCGGATATCTGCCATGCGGTAATCCGGTTGTTCGGCAGTGCAAAACTCTTCGAGATCGGGGACCAGATAACCATCGGGCCTACACCGGTGAACAAACTCCTGATCCGCGGGGAAGTGTATGGCAAGGACGAGGTCAAGCAGTCGCTCCTGATTGCAACGTCCGAGATGATCTCGCTTCCCAAGCAGCCGATCAAGAATTATATGTCCAGCCCCCTGAAATCCCTCCGGTGCCTTGACTCCATCAGGGACGCCATTGTCCTTTTCAACCGTGAACACATCCACGGCGCTCCGGTAATAGAAAATACGGTACTCGAGGGTATCGTTACCATGAGCGATATTGCCTTTGCCGTGGAGAACGGGATTCCCCTCTCGACACCGGTGTCCGAGATCATGACCTCCAAGGTAGAAGAGATATCATCCGAGGTTAAGCTCTTCGAGGTTATCCGGAGATTCAAGGAGCGGGAGATCGGGCGGCTGATCGTTGTTGAAAACGGAAAACCGGTGGGTATCCTGACCCAGTCGGATGTCATAAGGGTATTTCCCTCCCTCTGAACGCGTTTTTTTGCCTAAACTCCATACCCCGGGGTTTTTACTGTTTTTTATACGATACACCCGGCTGTTCGAATGGGGTATCACCGGTTACCTGGGGGTTAATCCGGGGTGTATTTAAAGTCCTGTACCGTGAACAAATTCCCCCGGCACCAAAGCGGATACCTTTAGATATTCCAAGTCATACTCTATGGGAGGAATCACGTAATATGACCGAACTTTCCCAGGCTGCTGTTGAACGTATCATCAAGAAGGCCGGTGCCGACCGTGTCAGTGCCGATGCAACGCTGACCCTGTCAGAGATGATGGAGGAATACGGGGCTTTCCTTGCAAAGGAAGCAAAAAAGATGTCCGACCATGCCGGAAGGAAGACCCTGCGGGGCTCCGATATCCGGATGGCCGCCGAGATGTTCAAATAATGATGATCTGCTGAGCAAACGTAAAAATCTCTTTTTCCTCCCCGTTCAGATCCGTTCAATTCCGTGTCAGATCGCTGATATTTCCCCTTAAGTCTGGATGAATTGCCCGGCGCCCGTCGGAGACATGGACAAATTCCGTTGTAAAATGTCAATGGAACAGTTTAAATATTTGTACATCGTCCATTTTTTATGACTCGTGTATTTGCCCGCAGCCTTTCCAGAAAAAAGATCATGAGCAATGATGGCAAGCTCATCGGCACCCTCAAGAACATCAGGGTTGATTTCGATTCAGGTCAGGTCATCGAGATGATCATCCACCCGGACCAGGCGTTTGCCACGGATGGTTATAACCTGGAAGATGACAAGCTCCTTCTCATCCCCTTCGAGGCTGTCAAGGATATCAAGGACTATATCGTTGTTGATCGCTACCTTGCGAGAAAATAAGGATAATATTTTTTTATCGCTTCAACGAAGCCTTTACCATACTCTTTCTCTGCCGTATACTGTGCACCGGCTTTTATTGCCGGGTGTGCATTTGCCACAGCTGCCCCGATACCGGCGGTCCTGAGCATCTCGATATCGTTGAGCGAATCCCCGATGGCAAAGAAATCCGCGGGCACAAGTCCCAGTTCCGGTGCAAGTGCCACAAGTGCAGTTCCCTTGTTGATGCCCTTTGACTGGAGATGGATTGCATAGCCGGTGTCCAGCACCTGGACCGGTTGATCCCGGAGGATGGATCTGACTTCCTCCACCGGGACCGTCCGGGCAAAGGCAAGGTCGGCAAAGCGGTACGTGGGACTGAAGAGTTCCAGTTCCATTCCCTCTTTCCGGTAATGGTCCTGGAGGAGCTCAAGTGCCCGGAGAACTTCCGCCTGGTCACCCTGAACGTGGAGCTTTCCCGCGTATCCTACCCGGAACACTCCGCCGTTCTCGGCGATGAAGCTCCCCTGTGTTCCTATCATCTTGCAGAGCGCTTCCATGAAACAGGGCGCATTCCCGCTTGCAAGCACGACTATGATCCCCTGGTCTGCAAGCGAGCGGATCAGCTCAACTGCTTCTGTATCCAGCCTGCGGGAACTGTTGGTGATTGTCCCGTCAATGTCGGTCAGGAGCGCTTTCAACACGACTTGAGACCTGCCTCTTCGACAATGAACGGTGCTTCGCCTTCGGGAAGGTTGGGACTGTCCACGAGACGTGCAATGCGTTTTCCTCCCTTGCTCTTCCTGAGGTAGAGCCGGAATGTGGCAGTATGCCCGACGATGTTGCCCCCGATAGGCTTGGTGGGGTCGCCGAAGAAGACCGCCGGGTTGGACATGACCTGGTTGGTCACGAGCCCGACCGCGTTGTGCTCATCGATGAGCTTGAAGAGCTCGTGCATGTGCCGGTTGAGTTTCTGCTGGCGGGCTGCCAGGGTTCCCCTGCCGGCGTATTCCGCCCGGAAATGGGCGGTTAAGGAGTCGATGATGAAGAGCTTGACCGGCTTGTCGCTGGTCTTGAGCTCGTTTGCCAGCTCGCGGGAATTGTCGATGAGGAGCATCTGGTGATCCGAAGTATGTGCCCGGGCGATATGGATATTGTTTAAAAACTCCTGGGCATCCGGCATGTCATCGAGCCCCAGACCGTTCACCATCTGCTCGATACGCTCGGGGCGGAATGTATTCTCGGTATCGATGTAGATGGCACTGCCGTTGAGTCCGCCGAGCTCAACGGGAAGCTGGACATTGACTGCCATCTGGTGGACGATCTGACTCTTACCGGAACCAAATTCACCGTACATTTCCGTGATGGCCTGCGTTTCCATCCCCCCTCCGAGGAGGGTGTCCAGTTCGGGAACCCGGAATGACAGTTTCCGGATATCCTTTCTTGCTTCAAAGATATCCTTGCCGGTCTTGAACCCGCCGACATCCGCGATCTCGCGGGCAGCCTTGATGATCTTCTTGGCGGTCGATTCGGAGATCTCTGAGACCTCGGAAAGTTCAGCAGGCGATGCGGTCGCGATACTCTCAACCGAGAGGTACCCGGCTTCACGAAGCTTGTCTGCGGTGCTCGGGCCTACACCCGGTAAATCTTCAATCTCTAGTGGACCTTCAGCCATTTCTTACACACTCCTATGGCACAACAAGATGTTAATGACTCGGATATAAACCCCCGGACTGCGCAGGGTGAAAGTGAGGGTTACGGGTTAAGGTTCTGGCGGAATATCTGGATCTTTGCGAGAAGATCTGCGGCCGTGATAACAACGGGTTCGCTGGATTCCGGTACAATCCTGCTGCCGGAGAGGATCCCTTTTACGGTGACATCCGTCCCGTGGACAAACGATCCTTCAATGAGGTAGCGGTCCCTGCCATTATCGATGAACAGGCAGCCCGGGCCGGCAAGGATGGTTCCGGTGAACGTGACGGGCCTGGCCACCCGGTCCGGTACCCGGAAGGCACTCCCCCTGCCAACCCCGAGTTCTATACCGCCAAACCTCCCCGGCTTGCCGGTTGCATGGTACACCTCGACCAGGTCCCCGCACTTCAGCGGGATGAGGGCATTATCTCCCCAGAGCACGATCTTCAGTTCATCGCTGCCGTTGCCGATGAGCACGTTCCTGACCCAGGAAGCCGTCCCGGCTTTCGTGGTAAACGATCGCGGCTGCTGCAGCTGCTTCACTTCGCCTTGCACGGAATAGATGCCCTGATCGCTCACGGACGAGAGCGGGGCAAAGGGAACCGCGACGGGATGGTCGGCAATGGTCACCGTGCTCTTCTCGTCCAGGCTGTAGTTCCTCCCCTCCGCCCGGTTGTTGGGTTTTGCATTCGTGATATGGACGGTGGTGCCCGGAGAGATTTCAGCGAGCAGTTCCGGGGACCACGCCACGAGCCGGGCAGTCCCCCCGGCATCGCCCACGATTGCCTCCACCATCTCGCCGGTGCTCCCGTCCCGTTTCGTAAATGTCCGGGGCGGCTCTGCTGCCAGCAGCAGGACCTCCAGTTCCACCGGTTCGTTGGTGAGATTTGCGGATCCCGTGGGCACTGCGCAGGAGATCTCGCAGCTCGCTTTCCTGAGGGCAAGGGCGTAGATCTCTTTCGTGCTCTTTCCCGGGTGGCGGCCGATGACTTCAAGCACCTCGCCTATTGCGGTATCCAGTACGGCTCCCGCTTTCTGGTCCCAGAGCACGACCCGGGTTGTCCCGGTCTCGTCGCCGAGCAGGATCGTGGCAACCCAGCCTTTCTCCCCGTCAGCCCGGTCGAACTCCTTGGGATCGGTCTTGTCGACAACTTTTCCGAAAAAAGAGAATAAACTGGATTTGGCCGAGAGCCCCTTGATCTTCACGTGTTCGCGGCCCAGTTCGCCGACCACCATCATGGCGGCAGTCGGCTCGTCCACGAGATCGCCGCAATCCTCTATCTTGGCATCTACGCGCCGTTCGAACTCTTCCTTCGAGATGAGATCGTCGACAAGCGCGTAGTGGAAGTGCATTTGATGGGTCTCCGCCTACTGCTGCCAGGCCGGGCGTTCGATTGCGGCAAGGACAATACAGTCAGGGCCCGCGATATGGTGGTGCCCACCTTTGATAGGGAGGTTTTTTGTGAGTTTCACAGATTCATCTTCCGCATCCGTTCAATCGCCTCGTTGATCCGGGCAACCGGGCGGGTGATCGCAAACCGGACATAGCCATCGCCGCTTGCGCCAAAGCCTATTCCCGGTGTTGCCACGATACCGACCTCGGTCAGGAGCCGGCCTGCAAAGGCCATGCAGTCTTTTACCGGCACCCAGACATAGAACGTTGCCTTGGGGAGCGGGACATCGAACCCGAGTCCCTGCAGGCCTTTGACGAGCACGTTGCGGCGCTCCTGGTAGATATTACAGGCTTCCTTTACGCAGTCCTGCGGGCCGGAGAGGGCCGTGATGGCTGCATACTGCACCGCGTCAAAGACACCGGAATCAACATTGGTCTTGACCCGTCCGAGACCGGCAATGACCTCGGCATTCCCGACAGCCATACCGATACGCCAGCCGGTCATGTTGTAGGTTTTACTGAGCGAGTGCATCTCGATACCGACTTCCATTGCGCCTTTGGTCTCAAGGAACGAGGGGGCGCGGTAACCGTCGAACGAGACCTCGGAGTAGGCATTGTCGGAGACAACAACGATATCGTTCTCGGCGGCAAAGTCCACGACTTCCTTGTAGAACCCGTCCGGGGCAACGGCACCGGTGGGGTTGTTCGGGTAGTTGATGTAGAGGATCTTTGCTGCCTTTGCTACGTTCTTCGGGATGTCCGCAAGTACGGGGATAAAATTATTTTCCCGCAGGAGCGGCATGTCATGGACACGCCCCTCGGCAAAGAGCGTTCCTGTCCGGTAAACCGGGTAGCCCGGGCTTGGGGAAAGGACATAGTCACCCGGGTTTACGAATGCCTCGGCAATATGGGCAATACCATCCTTGGAGCCCATGAGGGCAACAACTTCCTTGCTGGCATCGAGCGTGACACCGAACCGCTTCCTGTACCATCCGGCAACGGCACTCCGGTAGGCCGGCATGCCGGCATAGTCCGGATAGTGGTGGTTTTTGGAGTCCCTTGCGGCCGTGCAGAGGGCGTCAACGATATGGTCCGGTGTTGCAAGGTCAGGATCTCCTACGGCGAGATCGATGAGGTCAACGCCTAATTTCCGTTGTTCGGCTTTCATCTCGTCAATCCGTGCAAAAAGGTATGGCGGGAGATTGCTCATGCGTGATGCGTACATAAGTACTTACCATTGGCGCTGGCGTCTATAGAAATTAACTATTGGGTAGTGCGGACGAACCGGTGGAATATCATAACCTTATTAGCCGGGAACGGCAACACCTCTCGTATGGAGAAGAAGAATGCCGCTGAACCGGCCCGCGATATATGCGTCATTTACTCTACGGTTCCCCCGCATAATTCTGCTGAACTGGCCCGCAGTCTTATCGGAAGAAATCTTGTTGCATGCGTAAATATCTCGCCCGTGCGTTCCCTTTACCGGTGGAAGGGAGAACTCTGTGATGATGAAGAGCACCTGCTCATCATAAAGACAAGGACAGAACGTGCCGAAGCCGTGATACGGGCAATAAAAGAGCTGCATCCCTACGAAGTGCCGGAAATCATTATCCTGCCGGTCATTGCCGGCCATGCCCCGTATCTTGACTGGGTGCATGAGGAGACGCAGGGATCATGATCTCCACGCACCGCAGTATCCGGGTCACCGCGGGAGTGGCCCAGGAGACCGATGATGCCGTCGTCATCGAGGACCGGTTCGAACTCCTGCTCAATGACCGACCCGTTACCGAGATGGTGGCAAGCCGGGATCAGCTCCGGGAACTGGGGGCAGGCTATCTCGTCAGCGAGGGAATAGTCCGCTGCGTGGACAAGGTGATTGTTGACGGGGACCGTATCCTTGCCTACTCCGATACCGGCTGCGACCTGAAGTGGGCGAAACGGGAAGTGGGGTCGTCGGGAGGGCTCAGTTTCCTCTCGGACCTGCCCCGTATCTCTTCGGATATCACCCTCACTCCGGACGAGGTGAGTGCGGTGACCGGCGAGATCGAGACGGAACTCTGGAGAAAGACCGGAGGCGTGCACTGCTCGGTCCTGTTCCGGGACAGAAAACTCCTGGCAAAGAGCAGCGATGTGGGCCGGCACAATACGGTCGACAAACTGGTAGGGTATGCGGTCCTGAACAAAATTGACCTCTCCTGCTGTGTTCTCGGCTGCACCGGGCGCCAGCCGGCCGGCATGGTCCGGAAATCTGCCCGGGCCGGGATCCCCGTCATCGTCTCACGGGCGGCATCGACTGACAAGGGAATAGCTGCTGCGGAGGCTGCGGGGATAACGCTTGTCGGGTTCTCCCGCGGGGACCGGTTCACGGTCTATACACACCCTGAAAGGATCACGGGCATCACGAATCCGGCATAATGTGGCGCTGTGCACTACGCGAAGGGTATTTCCATCACCCCGCATAAAGAACGTGTACCAGATATATGGCAGGGACTGGTGAACAATGGCAGAGGAACCAACAACGAAACCGGAAACAGCACTCCTCGTGCTCGGGTGCCCGCAGGTGCCGGTGCAGACCAGTATCGCGCTCTACCTGATAAACCGCTTAAGCCAGGCAGGGCTTGTCCCGGTTGTAGCGGGGAACAAGGCCGCAAATACGCTGCTCGTGGTGGCGGACCCGGACCGGCACTACCTTAAGGAAGTCATGGACCTGGACCGGGCCGTGGCGCAGATCTCCGACAAGAAACGCGACTTCGACCGCTGCTTTGTCTTTATCCACAATGATGCCGGAGTCAGCTATGCGGCAACAATGAGTGCTATCTCGAAGGCCAGACTCTACGTCATCATTTATGGCGAACATTACGAAGAACAGGTAAAGAAGATCGAGTTTCCCTGTACAACCATTGCGGCAAAAGCCGTGCACAACCCCCTGCCCTTAAAGAAAGCGATTGACGAGGTGAAACCATGGGCTGTGTAGAGTCGATGAATTACGAGATCGTCCTTAGGGATGCCACGTTCAAGGAATCCCGGGATTATATCAAGTCAAATTTCAAGGAATTTATCGAAGTCCAGCCCGGGTTCAAGGTATTCGATGTCCATGTCATCGGTCTGCCCCCGATTGCCATCGGGCTTGACGGCGACTTCGTTATCTTCCCCTACACCAAGCCCTGTCACGGGACCTTCCTTCTCCGGGTCGAGGATGGGGAGGAAGCGGCCCGGTTGCGCTTGCAAAAAAAATGAAGCATATGGACAGGGATTGTATATTGGCAGGACTGCCGGAACCGCCAGTCCACCGTGCAGTATATGAATCATGAAATAGTAATTACCGGATAAGGGTGTGTATGGCGGGCAAAGGAAAAATTCTCCTGATGGACGACGAGCAGATAATTCTCGACGTTACTCTCGAAGTGCTCAAATTTCTCGGCTACGATGTGATGTTTGCACAAAACGGCGAAGCAGCCTGCGCCCTGTACGTTCAGGAAAAGAATGCCGGCGCTCCCTTTGATATTGTCATCCTCGACCTGTCGGTGCCGGAGGGGATGGGCGGGAAAGAGACGATTGCCAGACTCCGGGAATTTGACCCCCACGTGAAAGCCATAGTATCAAGCGGGTATGGCAACGATCCCGTTGTGCAGGATTACACCGGGTACGGCTTTTCCGGCAAGCTCTCGAAACCCTACAAGATCAATGACCTGAAACTGATCCTCGAACAGCTGATGGCCCAGTAAAAAAGAATTTTTGTTTTATTCTGCTGGTGTGATTACCGCTTTTTTCCGGATCTTCAGGATCGCTTCTTCAGAAGCCCGCCTGACATATTCATCCATGTCTTCGAGGAGTGGCTGCAGGGGTTCCAGTGCCCGTACATCCCCGATGTTCCCGAGGGCATCCGCAGCTCCCCACCGGACGTACCAGTCGGAACTTTTCAGAAACGGGATCAGGATCTCAACCGGTGCCCCGCTTCCCAGTTTCCCCAGGGCCCAGGTTGCCGGGACCTGCACGAATGAGTCGGGCTCTTTTAACGCTTTACCCAGGCACACGACCGCCCGCTTGTCGCCAATCTTGCCGAGGGCATCCGCAGCTCCCCACCGGACGTACCAGTCCACATCGTTGACCGACTGGATGAGGGGCTCGACTGCCTGCGGATCACCTATCTCGCCCAGGGTCCAGACCGCCCGTACCCGCACCCACCAGAGGTTGTCCTTGAGGGCGAGTATCAGCGGTTCAACGGCCGGCTTCCCTATAAGGGACAGGGCAAAGGCGCTCCGCCACTGGACATCGCTGTCCTCTTCCCGGAGCGAGGCAATGAGCGGCTGGATTGCCGGTTCCCCTATCTCCGCAAGAACCCGGGCTGCATGCCAGCGCACATCGTGATCCTGTTCGGAGAGTGCCCGGATGAGATGGGGGATTGCCGCGGTACCGATCCTCCCGAGAGCGAGACCGGCAAGCCAGCGCACGTCGTGATCGGTATCCTTGAGCGCCCGGATCAGGGGCTTGACTGCCGGCTCCCCGATATCCCCGAGGGCAAGAGCTGCCCGCCAGCGGATCCCCAGGTTCTTGTGGCGGATCGCCTTGATGAGGCCGTCCATGTCCATACCGCTCGTGGTGTGGATATAGTACGCCTTCTTGTCAGTTATCAGACCATTCGTGTCCACAGGGTCACCTCCCTTTTCCTGTCCAGCACAGATGGGTTATGTTACCGCCGATAATCCGGAACTGCAATCACGATTGTGTCCGGCGATGAATTCTGGTTATTTCAATCATGATGATTGATTTGGGCCTATTTGAATATACCTGTCAGAAAATGCCGTCGGGAACATGGGTTTTTCCCGGGTATGTTTTCCTGGGTATGGTTCCCTGTTCCCATCGTGCAGGGAGTGGTCCGGACACCAACCTATATACCCCGGACCACAACATCAGAAGATAGAGGGATCCGTTATGAAAGAAGTGTCAGTTCTCATAGGGGGCAGGGCGGGGGATGGGATCAACAGTGCCGGCGCAATGGTTGCCCAGCTGCTCAACCACCTCGGGTATCGAATTTACCTGTACTTTGATTACCCCTCATTGATCCGGGGAGGCCATAATTTTGCTATCACCCGGGGTGCAGAACAGGGGATAGGGACCTGTCGGGAGAAGGTGGATTTCATCCTGGCCCTCAACCAGGAGACTGCTGACAGGCACC
Organism: Methanoregula sp.; assembly: GCF_041645475.1. Taxonomy (GTDB): domain Archaea; phylum Halobacteriota; class Methanomicrobia; order Methanomicrobiales; family Methanospirillaceae; genus Methanoregula. The sequence continues at coordinate 60,620 of NZ_JBAZQA010000017.1, forward strand.
GCCACCGGGAAAAGGCGGATACTGCGATCCTGTATAATTCCGACCTGGTAAAGGGCCCGGGCCAGGGTATTCCGGTCAAGGCGATTCTTGCGGATGAGAATGCCCCGGAGATCATGGGGAACTCCGCTATCATCGGCGGGTTTGCCCGTGCTGCAGGTATTGACTGGGCAACGGTAAATGCGGTTTTTTCGTCCCATATCCCCAAAGGGGTGGAGCTGAACCTGAAGGTGGCCCGGCGGGCGTACGATCTGGTAAAACCTGTTCACCCGGTCAGCCGGTGTGCCTCTCCTACCCTGCCCCTCATCAGCGGAAACGAGGCAATCGGTATCGGTATGATCCGGGGCGGGCTTGAGGCTTATGTCTCGTACCCCATGACCCCGTCCTCAAGCCTCCTCCACTTCCTTGCCGAACAGAAAGATCCGTTCGGTATCCAGGTCGTTCACCCGGAGAACGAGATTGCAGTCGCGCTCATGGGAATCGGGTTTGCCTGTGCCGGCAAACACGTTGCGGTGGGGACCTCCGGCGGGGGGTTCTGCCTGATGACGGAAGGGATCTCCTTTGCCGGGATAGCAGAAGTGCCCCTTGTTGTTGTCGTATCCCAGCGGACCGGCCCATCCACGGGGCTCCCGACATATACCTGCCAGTCGGACCTGCGGCTGGTCCTCCATGCCGGCCAGGGAGAGTTTCCCCGGCTCATTGTCGCCCCCGGCAATGCGCAGGAAGCCGTCCACTGGTCAGAGATTGCGATGAACCTTGCCTGGAAGTTCCAGGTTCCCGCGTTCATTCTTTCAGACAAGACGCTCTCCGAGGGGACCTACAGCCTCGATCCGGCTGTGTTTACACCCCCGCTGCCCGATGACTTCCCCATGTGGGATGGTACTCCCCCTTACCGCAGGTATGCCGACTTACCCTCAGGCATCTCCCCGCTGGCATTTCCCGGTGCAAAGGATGCGGTGGTCAAGGTTAACAGTTATTTCCATGATGATGCTGGTATCACCACCGAGGAGGGACCGGTGGTTGACCGGGTGACGGAGAAACGGCTCCGGAAATGGCGAAGTCTTGCTGCTGATATGGACCGGTATTCGCCGGTGCATGTCAGCGGAACGGCCGGTGCACCCGGTGTTCTTCTCTGCTGGGGCTCGACTATGGGCGTCTGCACGGAAGTTGCCGGTGCGCTTGGCCTCAAGGTTGTCCGGCCCGTTGTTCTCTCCCCGTTTCCGTCAGCCCAGCTGCGAAAAGCGCTGGACGGGGCAAAGCAGGTCATCTGCGTTGAAGAGAACGTGACCGGCCAGCTGGCAGAACTTGCAGCCCAGCACGGCATCACCACGGGCACGAAGATCCTGAAATACGACGGGCGCCCGTTCACCCTTGAAGAACTGGAAGGAAAAGTCCGGGAGGTCCTCGCATGACCCGGAGGGCGCTCATCACGGAAGCACAGAATACCTGGTGCCCCGGGTGCGGCAACTTCGCAATCCAGCATACGCTCAAGAACCTCCTTACCGACCGGGAAAACGTGGGAGAGTCCCTTGACAACGTTGTGCTTGTTTCGGGCATCGGCTGCCATGCCAAGATTGCAGACTACCTCAACATCAACAGCGTCTACACCCTCCACGGCCGCACCATCCCGGTTGCTACCGGCATCAAGCTTGCAAACCCGCACCTGACTGTCATCTGCTGTGTTGGCGATGGCGACTGTTACGCCGAAGGGCTGGACCACCTGATCTTTGCCGCGAAACGCAATATCGACATCACCGTCATCGTCCACAACAACCGGGTGTATGGTCTTACCACCGGCCAGTACACCCCCACGTCCCCGCTGGGGTTCAGGGGCAGGTCAACCCCGGCTGGCACTGCCGAGTACCCGTTCAACCCGCTCGAACTGATGCTTGCCAGCGGGGCAACGTATATTGCACGGGGGTACACGAGAAAGATGGACCCGCTTAAGGATCTTATCCGGCAGGGAATCGCCCATCACGGTTTCTCGTTCATCGATGTACTTCAGATCTGCGCCACATTCTTCCCGGCGGCCGACTATTACGGGTCACGGGTCTATGAACTCGCGGGTCACAACACCACGGACTTCGAGGCAGCCTGTCACGTTGCACGGGAGTGGAATTACAATACGGATTCACGGATTGCTCTTGGCCTTTTCTATAAGAAAGATGCCCCAACCTTCGAAGAAGCTATGCAGCCCAGCCCTGTCTCTGCACGGGAGAAACAGGAAGCCATAACCGCGCTGCTGAAATCGAGAACCTGATAGGAATCCTCTTTTTTTCGTGGCGGGAGACCGGCAATATACATTAAAATAGGCAGGGGAATTACGTTTACGCTGGAAAAGAACAACTGCCGGGTGAAGCCATGACACATGATGATGAAGATAACGATGAATACGTCCCTGATACGAAGGATCCCGTCCAGAACCGCTCCCTCTGGCTCCGGCTCTTCATCATCCCGCTCATTGTTTACACGGCCTGGCTCATCGAGACGTTTCTTCTCGGGGGGCAGCTTCGGCTCTTCCAGAGCCCTGCACCCGCCGGGATCCTTGTCTATACCCTTGTCACCTGCATCCTGATAGGGCTCATTGTCCCGGTTCTGTATCTCCGCAGGTCATTTGGCCTGGGTGATGTGAACATGTACCAGACCGGCTTCCGGCCTGCCTGGCGGACCGGGCCTATTGTGCTGGTGACGCTCATCATATTGCTTGCGGTCTCTCTCCTCTTCAACCCGTTTGGCACTTATGGGATGGCATTTTTCTTGGCTTCTCTCTTCCTCCTTCCCACCGCAACAGCCACGGTGATGGTCTGCTTTGTCCTTCTTGGAACCCATGTCCAGGCGCTCATGCGGGGCGGCAGGGTTCTTGCTGCCATCAGCTCGGGGGTGATTGTAACAGCAATCCTTTTTTTGTTCGCCTCGCTTGTCCGCATACCGGGATCCCTCCAGCAGGACAGCCTTCTCTTCACCCTGTGTACCGGTATTATCATCGCTGTAGTTTTCTTCACGATACGGGACATCTATGCAACCGTTCTCGTTGCTACCGTGTGCCTGGTCTTTGGCATGGCAGGCCAGATGGACCTGCCAGCGCTGGAACGTGCCACCCCTGCGATAGCTGGTGCTGCCTGTCTTTCACTGGCAGTCCTATTTGGAATTCACCTGTATCTCTCCCGGAAGTATGCGACCATCGTTGTCGAGGCAGCATAACTCCTCAAAAAAACCTGTAAACCCCCGTTATCCGAATCCTCTCTTTTATCCTCAGGTTTCTGCAGCCGTCAAAAAAATGCTTATAGGGGTCTGCATCGAACGATAGTGTATGGCAGATACGTTCTGGTGCGGTGTTGCCCTGGTAAGCCTCCTCCTTGCCGGTATCCTTTTTGCCGGGTGTGCCACCGAAGAAACCCCCGCGGTTGCAACTCCCGTCCCGACTACGGCCCCCTCTGCAAAGTATTCCCCCGGGGATATCATAGCACGGTCTGTGCAGGCAGCCTCTGACGAGTATTATCTCGTCCTTAGCTATGACAGGACTGCCGACCAGTACGAGCGTGCCTGGATCTACAAAAATGCTGACGGGACGTTCGGGTACCGCGCTGACAGCCGGACCGACAAAAGCCCGCGCGTATCGGTAGAAAAAGTATACCCGGTCAAAGTGTCTCACGTAACCGCATCGTCCGTTCCCATCGTCACCCCCACGGTTGTGTCAGCAGTGACAACCGTCACGGGAAGTTCACCGGTACTCCTGAAGATCACCCCCGGTACCGCATCAAAGGATTCCACGTTAAGTGTTACCATATCCGGTGACAACTTCCGGAACGGCGCAACGGCAAAGCTCCTCCAGTCGGGACGTTCTTCCCTGAATGCAACCGCAGTTTCCGTCATTTCCGGAACAGATATTGACTGCACCTTCAATCTTGAGGGGCTTGAGACCGGCACGCTGAACCTTATCGTGACAAACCCTGACGGCCGGTCCGCAACGCTGGTAAATGCGTTCACGATTAGTACCGCAGGACCGATAATTGGCAGTGTCTACCCCGGGACCCTGAAAGCGGGTGAGACCCGCCAGCTCATCATCTACGGGCAGAATTTCCAGGACCTTTCCAAGGTAACCCTCTCGCAGAATTCCGCCCTGCTCGATTGTCTCAACCCGAAGTTGATGGATAAAACGAAGATCTACTGTGATCTCACGGTTCCTGCTGCGGTAAAGACCGGCTCCTGGGATCTGGTAGTCATAAATGTGGTTGATCAGAAGGAGGGGCGGTATCTCCGGCCCATAACCATCACCAATGCCACCTGATTTTTATCCTCCCCGTACCATTATAATCCCCGGTGACCAGATGGTACCTCAGGTATGCTGGAATCCGTGATTACTCCGGAGATCTTTGCCTTTGTCATAGTCCCGCTGATGATCTTCTGCGCCCGTGTCTGCGACATGAGCCTTGACACGATCCGGGTCATCTTCGTCTCCAAGGGTATCAAGTATCTCCCCCCCATCATCGGGTTTGTTGAGGTCATCATCTGGCTGGTTGCCATCGGCCAGGTCATGAACAACTTGACCAATGTCGTCTGTTACCTTGCATATGGTGCAGGTTTTGCCACCGGCACGTTCGTTGGCATGGCAATCGAGGAGAAGCTCTCGCTTGGCTTAACGAGCGTACGCATCATCACCAAGGAGGACCCGGCCGAGCTTATGCAGTTCCTCCGGCAGCACAATTACGGGGTTACGAGCATTGATGGCGAGGGCGGCACCGGGAAGGTCAAGATGGTCTTTACCATCATCAAGCGCCAGGACCTGGCCCATGTTGTAGGTATCATCAAGCAGTTCCATCCGAATGCGTTTTATTCCATTGAGGAAGTCAAATCGGTTGCAGAAGGTGTCTTTCCCGAGCGGAACTCCCATTTCCTGCACCGGTGGCTCGATTCACTCAGTTTCAATGCCAAGGGAAAATAGGCTCTTTAAAAAACCTTGTTTTCCTCTTCCTAAACCCTATATACCCGGTATGGTACTGGATACATCATGAAACCCCTGGATAAGAGCACCCTTTCCCTTGTGCTCATTCTGATCCTCTCGATCGGGATCTGCCTGCTTGCAGGAGTAATCGGTTCGTTCTTCACAACCGCGGGGATTCCTGTCTGGTATGCCGGTCTCATCAAACCGGCCCTCACGCCTCCCGCCTGGATCTTTGCGCCGGTCTGGACAATCCTTTACGTTCTGATGGGGATTGCGCTCTTCCTGATCCTGCGGTCGGGCGGGAGAAAAGAGGATGTCACTATCTGTCTGGTCCTGTTTGCCGCCCAGCTGGTTCTGAACGTGATGTGGTCGGTCATCTTTTTTGGCCTCCACTCCATCTTCTTCGGGCTTGTCTGCCTCGCCCTGCTCTTCATCGTTCTGCTCTGCACCACCATCGGAACCTTGCGGGTCTCGCGGAATGCAGGCCTGCTGCTCATCCCGTATCTCCTCTGGCTCTGTATTGCCGGGTATCTCAATGCTTCCCTCTATCTCTTAAATCCCCTGTGATCCCGTTTTCTCATCTGACGTATCGGGAAGAGGATCTGACCCATATCTTCTTTTTCTTGGAAAGTAACGATGAGTAAAGGGGACCGGTATGCCGATACACCATATTCATGTTGAAAATTTCAAGAGTTTCTCCGAGATTGACATTGACCTGTCAGGGTTCAACGTAGTAATAGGCTCCAATGCTGCGGGAAAATCCAATTTCATCTCGGTTTTCAAGTTTTTGCGGGATATTGCACGGCACGGGATTGCCAATGCCATTGCCCTGCAGGGAGGATCTGAATACCTCAGGAACACGAAGATCGGGCATGCAAAGGATCTGGTCATCAAAGTGGATTATATTCCCGACAAGTCGCTGGAGGTGCTGGACCGCCCCGACCATGAACCATCCCTCCTCGGCCTCCGGTCCTGTGCCTCGTCCTACGAGTTCAGCCTGCGGTTTATGGAATCGGGGGATGACTTCACCATCACCCGGGACCGGCTCGCGATCGGCTGCGAAGTGTCCGCATGCGAGCGTGCCGGGGACACGGTCCGTGAAAAATCATCGATCGGCACCGGGGAGCTTGTCGTCTCCAGTGAAGACGGCGAAGTGCGGTATTCTTCCCGTATCCCGGAGGGTTGCGGCCTTACGGAAAATGACATTGTGCCCGCTATGTTCCGGGGCAAGCGCCTCTTAAAAAAGACCCTGCTCCTCGAGACCATCTACGGCTACCCCCTTCCCCACGTGGAGAAGTTTTTCGACAAGATTGCTGTCTACGATATCGACCCGAAACTCCCGAAACGGGGGGTTGCGATCACCGGGAAGCGCGAGCTTGATGAAGATGCCGGCAACCTTGCGCTCGTTATCCGGAATATCATCGAGGACCCCGAAAAGAAGAGAAAGTTGTCCAACCTGCTCCGCGACGTGCTGCCATTTGTCGAGGACTTCTCGGTCAAAAAGTTCATGGATGTCTCCCTGATCCTCACCCTGCGCGAGCGGTATGCAACCTCGCGGGACCTCCCCGCCTCGTCCCTTTCGGATGGGACCATTGCCATCTTTGCCATGATTATTGCCCTCTATTTCGAGGAGAAGCCGTTCATCATCATCGAGGAGCCGATCAGCCATATCCACCCGTTCCTCGTTGGCCGGCTTATCTCGATGATGAAGGAGGCTTCAGAGAAGAAACAGGTGATGATCACGACCCACAGCACGGAGGTTGTCAAGCATGCCGATCTTAACGATATCCTGCTCATCTCGCGGGATAATCTGGGCTTCTCGATCCTCTCCCGCCCGGGGGACAAGGAGGAAGTCCGGACCTTTCTCGAAAACGAGATCGGGATCGAAGAGCTGTATGTCCAGAACCTGCTGGGACTCTGATGAAGAAAAGGCTGTTCATCCTGGTCGAGGGGGAGGACGATGTCCGCTTCTTTGGCCGGATCATAAAACCGCGTTTCGTGCACCGCTACGATTCGGTCGAGATCATCCCGTATGCCTGTATCAAGCGGGAAAAAGTGAGCAGGTTCTTGAAAAGCGTTACCCAGATGGGCAATGATTACATCTTTGTTGCCGATATCGACACCGAACGATCGGTACGGGACAAGAAACAGATCCTCTATTACCGGTTCAATGATCTCAATGGCAAAAGTATCGTCATCGTCATTGCGGAGATCGAGAGCTGGTATTATGCCGGTATCCCTCCGGAATCTCCCATGGCGTCCGAAGTTGTCAGCCTTGACTCAACGGAAACCCTCACAAAAGAGGATTTCAACCGCATCATGCCGCGGAAGTATGATTCCCGGATCGATTTCATGTTCGAGATCCTCAAGTCCTTCTCCCTGGAAACCGCAGTCCGGAAAAACACGTCGTTTAAGTTTTTTGTTGACCGGTACTCCCTCCTGGAAGATGAGTGACTGCTCCTTTTTTGGATCTTCCCTGTCCTGCAGGTACAATAGAAATGATTAATTGACTCCCCTGCACTATTTCTCTACTACCCTGCACGAGCGGGAGGTTTGATTGTTATGGATAGATACGTCTGCCAGATCTGCGGCCACAAATACGATCCTGAAAAGGGAGAACCCCTCCAGAATATTGCCCCGGGTATCGACTTTACTGCACTTCCTGCCAACTGGCTGTGTCCGGTTTGCGAGGCAGAGAAGTCTCTCTTCAAAAAGGAGTGAGGACGGATCCCGTATGGTTTCACGTCTCATCTCCCCAGGTATCTACTGGGTGGGCGCACTGGATTTTGACCGACGGATCTTTGACGAGCTGATCCCACTCCCCGAAGGCACGAGCTACAACGCGTACCTGGTCCGGGGCAGCGAGAAGACTGCACTTATCGACACGGTTGACCCTGCAAAGGAGTTTGAGCTCATCTCGAATATCGTCAAGCTCGGTGTTGAACGGATCGATTACATTGTCATCAACCATGCCGAGCAGGACCATTCCGGTTCCCTGCCGATGATCCTCGAGTTCTTCCCGGATGCCGTTGTGGTCACGAATGAGAAGTGCCGTGACCTGCTTGTTGCCCTTCTCCATGTCCCCGAAGACAGGTTCCGGGTAATCCGGGATGGAGAGACCCTCTCTCTCGGTAACCGGACGCTCGAGTTCCTCATAACGCCGTGGACCCACTGGCCCGAGACCCAGCTGACCTACCTCCGCGAGGACAAGATCCTCTTCTCCTGCGATCTCTTCGGTTATCATTACGCCGGCAGTGAACTCTTCGTTGCGGACACTGCGCAGGCTTACCGGTTGGCAAAACGGTATTACGCCGAGATCATGATGCCGTTCCGCGGCAGTATCAAGGGCTACGTTGAGCGGGTTAAGGCTCTCCCCCTTGCCATGATCGCGCCCAGCCACGGGTCCATCCACCGGTCCCCCGGGTTTATCCTCGACGCCTATGCTGACTGGGTTTCCGACTCAGTCAAAAACGAAGTGGTGATCCCATACATCTCCATGCACGGGAGCACCCAGAAGATGGTGGAACACTTGACCGAGGCGCTCATTGCCCGGGGCATCAATGTCCGCCCCTTCAACCTCACGCACACCGATATCGGGGACCTGGCGCTGGCACTCGTTGATACAGCAACCATTGTTGTTGCTACCCCCACGGTCCTGTTCGGCCCCCACCCGCAGGTCGTGTATGCCACGTACCTGGCCAACATGCTCAAGCCCAAGGTGCGGTTCGCCTCGGTTATCGGGTCGTTTGGCTGGGGCGGCAAGGCTGCCGATACGATCGTAAAAATGCTCGACCATGTCCAGGTCGAGGTGCTGGAACCGGTCATTGTCAAAGGACAGCCGGACGAAGCCACCCTGCAGGCCCTCAACCGGCTGGCAGACGAAATATTAAAGAAGCATAAGGAGATCAATCTCCTTTAGAACGGAGAGATTCGAGTCATGACGAAACTGTTTGAAGTCTACAAGTGTGACCTGTGCGGAAACATGACAAAAGTTGTCCATGCATCGACCGGAACCATGGTATGCTGCGGCCAGCCCATGACCCTCCAGATTGAGAAGACCGCTGATGCGGGAAAAGAGAAACATGTCCCGGTTGTCGAGAAATCCGCAAAGGGCATCATCGTGAAGATCGGCTCCATCCCCCACCCTATGGAAGAGAAGCATTACATTGAATGGGTCGAGGTCCGTCAGGGAGAGAATGTCTTTATCCGCGGGTTCAAACCCGGCGAAAAGCCCGAGGCCGAGTTCTGCATTGCCGACGTGAATGTCAAGGCCCGGGAATACTGCAGCGTCCACGGACTCTGGACCAACAAGGCGTAACCCTTTTTCCGGCAAGGGCCGCAATCCTTTCCCTTTTTCTCCTGCAGTCTTGGCAAACACTAATAGAACCGAAGTGTAACCCATAAGTGATGCAGCGGTTTTCGCACCTGACAACGATCATCGCGGATCTCGGGGATGTTTTTCTGTTCACTGCCCCGATGACCCTTGTCCCCCTGGTAGTTGCGCTGCTCTTTGCAGAATGGGATATGCTCCTTCCCATGGCCTCGGTCCCGGTCGTTTTCTTTGGCGTGGGGATGCTGCTCCGGCACGTGCCCCGGAAAGAACGCGGCATACGGCTCTCCACCGCGTTCTGTTCCGTTGCCCTCTTCTGGTTCTTCTGTGCCCTGATAAGCGGCCTCCCGTTCGTCCTGGGCCTTCACATGGGATTCCTGGACGCGCTCTTCGAAGGGATGGCCGGCTGGACCGGCACCGCATACACAATGCTTGCATCCCCGGATACCGCCCCCCACACCCTCATCTTCTGGCGTACCTACATGCAGTGGATTGGCGGGATTGGGATCATCGCCTTCTCCATTGCCCTTGCAAGCAGTACCGGTCTCTTCCGCTCGAAGATCTTGCGGAGCGAGAGCCGCGACGAACCCCTCATGCCCAGTATCATCCATACCGGGCGGGCGATCTGGAAGATCTATGGTATCCTGACCTTCTTTGCAATAGGTCTTATCCTGTTCACCGGGCTCTCCCTCTGGGAATCGGTCAATCTTGCGCTTTCTGCGATCTCCACGGGCGGTTTCACGCCCCATGCCGAAGGTATCCTCTACTATCACAGCACGCTCCTCGAACTCATCCTCATTCCGATCATGATAGCCGGTGCTTTGCCGTTCAAGCTCTATTACCTGATCTCCGAGAACCGGCGCCTGAGTCTCTTCGGGGATGAACAGGTCAAACTCTTCTTCCTCTTCCTTGCCGCAGGCGTTGCCGTGCTCACCTATGATCTCGTCTTTTTCGGGAATCTGGAACTGATCCCCGCACTCCAGCAGGGACTGTTCACGACCGTTGCAGCGGTCACCACCACCGGGTTCCAGGTGGCAAACCTCCATACCTGGGCAAGCGTCACCCTGATCTTCCTTGCCATGCTCACGTTCATCGGCGGGGCTGCCGGCAGCACCGCCGGGGGTATCAAGCTCGACCGGGTAGCGTTTGCCTACCGGGCCCTGACCTGGTGGTTCCACCGCTTCTACGTCAGCGGCAAGGTACTCCTTCCCTTCCGGATAGAAGGCCGTGTCATCCCGAAGGCAACTGCAGAACAGCTCGCCTCCAAGAACATGCTCATCATCATCCTCTCCGTTGTGCTGATCTTCATAGCAACGCTGGTCGTCATCCAGTTTCACCTTACCACGTACACCCCGACCGAGATAATGTTCGATATGGTCTCTGCCTTCTCAACCAGTGGCGCAAACACCGGGTATGTCTCTCCTGATATGCCGGTCATATCGAAATGGATCTTTATCCTTATGATGTGGGTGGGGAGGCTCGAAGTTATCCCGGTCGTGATGCTCTTCCTCGCCCTGTTCCGGGGTTCGGAGTCCTAAGGGGCTGCCGGACCGGACCGGTTAAAACAACTTTACTTTTCTTAACATCAGAAGATCTAATATAAATTGCCGCCCCATACTAGGCTGATGAAGCAGATCGCCCTGTACGGCAAGGGAGGAATCGGGAAATCCACCACATCGGCCAACCTGTCGGCGGCCCTTTCCTTAATGGACCTCGACATTCTCCAGATCGGGTGCGATCCCAAGCGGGACAGTACCCGTATGCTGATGCACGGGAGTTTCATACCAACGGTCATGGACCTGGTCCGGACCCGGGGCGATGCTGCAATCTCCCTTTCGGATATCGTTTACACCGGGTTCAACGGGGTCCGGTGCGTTGAGGCTGGCGGGCCTGAGCCCGGTGTCGGGTGTGCAGGCCGTGGCATCATCGCAACGTTCCAGATCCTGGAGAAGTTCGGGGATCTCAAAGGTGATGTTATCGTCTACGATGTGCTCGGCGACGTGGTCTGCGGCGGGTTTGCCATGCCCATGCGGGAAGGGTATGCCCAGGAGATCTACCTGGTAACCTCCGGCGAGCTGATGTCGCTGTATGCCGCAAACAACATCTGCAAGGCGATAAAACGGCTCGCATCCCGGGCCAAGAGCAAGTGCCGGCTTGCCGGGGTGATCTGCAATGCCAAGGGTGAGCCCCGCGAGGAGGAACTGGTCCGCGAGTTTGCAGAGCGGGTGAACAGTTCGCTGGTTGAGTACATCCCCCGCGACCGGATTGTCCAGCTCGCCGAGCTCAACAAGAAGACCGTGCTCGAATACGACCCGGCTTCTACCCAGGCCGCCTGCTACCGCTCGCTTGCCACCCGTGTCATGGAAAATACCAACCTCACGATCCCCACCCCTCTTGAGATCGATGACCTCGAACAACTCGCCTACCGATTCATCTAGGTTCCGGGGCTGCACCCTTACAGGAGCGCTCTCGGTGACTACGCACGTCCGCGATACGGTGAGCGTGATCCACGGGCCAAAGGGATGCAGCCACCACAACATCTCGCTGCTGCACGCAACCGGGCTGGAGAACGACCGTATTTCCATCCCCGAACTGGTCTCGACCGGGCTTGCTGAAACCGATATCATCTTCGGCGGGGAGGAATCCCTCCGGCGGACCCTTGAATCTGCTGCCTGCCGCAATGTGCGGGCGATCTATGTCCTCTCAACCTGTATTATCGATACCATAGGAGACGATGTCGGAGGAATCTGTGCCGGGGATTTCCGGGTCCCGGTGATACCCATCCCTACTGCCGGTTTTCTTGGAGGTACGTTTCAGGACGGGGTGAACAATGCCCTCATCGCCATTGCCGCCACGGCCCCTGAAAGCGGGAAAACTTACGGTGTGAATATCATCGGGGAGCGGAACCTCGAATACGAAGTTGAGGAGAACTACCGGGAGATCCACCGCATTCTCACCCTTCTCGGCCTTGAGATCAACACCCGCTTTGTGCATACCACATCTGTTGACCAGATCTCCCTCCTGGGCGCAGGCCGGCTCAATATCCTCCGCGAACCCGGGCTGGCTCCCGTGGGTGAATACCTGCGGCAGCGCTTTGGCACGCCCTATATTGCCTCGTTTCCCCTCGGGCTCTCCGGGACCCTCTCGTTCATCGATTCAGTTGCCCGGGCCTGCGGGGTTGATGGCAGACGCGTGGCGGAAGAGGAACGGTCCCTCCAGGATGAGATCCTGGATGGCTTTTCCGACCTACGGGACGCCCCGGTCGTATTCGACCAGACCCCGACCGATCCGGAGAGCGTCCGGGCTGCCGAGGAGGCTGCCGGGATGCTGAGGCTGAAGATCGGGAACTTCCAGGACAGCACTCCCCTTCCTGCAGCTCCTTCCGTTGGCACGTACGGGGTCAAGCGGATGCTCCACCGCTGGAGGCGGGCGATCCATGCCTGAATGCACGAACCCGCTCTGGCCCTGTGCAATGACGGGGGCCGCCGCATGTCTTGCCGGATTTGAGGGCATGAGCGTGGTCATCCACGGGTCGAGCGGCTGCTATTACTACCCGGCAACCCTCCTCCATGCCCCGCTCCACGGGACCTTTATTCTCGAACACGAGGTGATCTTCGGCTCGGAAGAGCGCCTCCTGGAAGTGGTCAGCGGCCTTTCCGGCAAAGGAAAGAAGATCGCGGTCATCACCACCTGCGTTCCTGCCCTTCTTGGCGAGGATATCCGGTCAATGCTGGAGAACTACGATGTGATCCTCGTAGACAGCCCTGGTTTTGCCGGTGACGTTGAGACCGGCTACCGGAAGGCCCTCGCGGCGCTTCCCGTTCAGGTCAATCCGGATACCCCCGGCGTGAATATCGACGGGGTCTCCCTTTTTGACCCGTACAGTTCCGGCAATGTCCAGGAGGTACGGCGCCTCCTTACGGCTGCGTCGATCCCGGTGGCTACCGTGTTCTGCCAGGACCGGTTTTCCCGGATCTCTGCATCGGCTGCCTGCACGGTCGGAACCAACCGGGATTTTGCCAGTGGTGTCGGGGAGTGCTGCGGGGAGACCCTAGGCCTTGCGGCCGTAAGGGCAACTTTTTGCCGCCTTGGGAACCTGTTTCCCGGTGCGGATATCTCCCCGGTGCTTGCCGAGGCCGATCTCCAGGAAGAGCGGATCATACGGGTGTGCGACAAATACCTGCAGCGATACGATCCCCCGTCCGTGGTCATTGCGGCCGGCTTTTCCTATGCCCGCTTTGCGGCAGAGACGCTTGAGCAGTACCTTGATGCGGATATCCGCGGTATCTGCTCCCGCAACCCCCCGGAAGAAACCCGTTATCCTGCTGAACATGTCACCGGTATGGGCCAGGTCCGGGAACTCATTGCATCCCGTGACCCTGATCTCGTGATCGGTTCCTCCTTTGAACGGAGCGTGAGTCCGGGCCGGGTGTTCACAGGCATGACACCCCCCCTGCGGGGCGAGGTCCGGATCGCTCCCCGCCCCCTTGCCGGTATCAATGGCACCCTCTCCTTTGTCGAGCAGGTCCTCAATGCCCTGCTCGATACCCGGCCTGACTAAAACCCCCCTGATTCCGGTAACCTTGCCGGGCTGGCCTCCTTTTTTTGAAAAAATTCACTTTCACCCTGCACACGCTGACGGGTTATATACCTCCCTGATCAACGCCATGATACGACAGAAGGTGGTCGTGTATGATGGAAAAAGCAGGATACCTCCAGCGGACAGGATGCAGCGCTATCGACAGCAACGGGGATATGAACGAGGTCATTGAACTTCATATCCTCGGGACCCGGTATGCCATCCGCCGCTCGGATCTGATCCGGGCAGTCTCGGGCAGGGTTGTCGTGCAGGTTGAGGAACTCACCCGCAACTGGAACTACTACCTCGGCGCTACCCGGGGACTTGCCCAGGTTTCGGCTTCCGGCAAGGCACTGAACGTGGATCTCTTCGGGGCTGGCAGTTTTACCCTCTCTCTTGCCAGCCTCCGGGCCGTGATGTACGGCAAGGAAAGGATTGCCCGCATCGGGAAGATCCCGGAAACCTCTTCCCAGAAGTTCCACCGTGTTGTCGAAGGACAACAGAAACTCGGTGCCGTTGTCTGACCCTCGGACACAAAACCTTTCGTCCCCTCTTTTCCCGCGGTTAATAGAACTGGTTTACCCCGTAGATTACCGCCGGCGCCGTGCGCAGGATCTGCATCGGGGCTCCCCCTGCAGGTGCAACCTCAATGGAGAATTCCAGGTTCTTCACTATCCCGGCAGACGGGTGGACACTGATGGAGAACTGCTCTCCCTTGTCAAGCACGTTGTCGGAAATTCCCCGCTCGTTCTGCCGGTCCGTGATTGCCCATGTGCCCGGCGTTGTGGAAGAACTGAAATATCCTGTCACGGGTGCGAGGGTCTCCAGGTGGTTCTTATCGCTATAGGTGATTACCGTTTTCTCCATATCGATGGGTGTTCCTCCGGCTGCTACGGAAATGGTGAAGTTGACCATGTCGATGGTGCTCCCGGGTGTGCCGATACCGTACACGTTCCCGGTCATCATCATGGCAGAACTGGCCTGCTGGATACCGGATTGGATTACTTCCTGGCTTTTCTGGGTAGTGAAGAATCCTGCGCCGATAACTACGTACGCAAAGACCGCAGCAACGGTGACGAACGCGATAAGTACAATTGCTGCTTCAAGCCCGGTAAATCCCCCGTCATATCTGCCCCTCATCGCGTTCACCCCGCTCATGTAACCATACGTTGTGGTACAACGCCTTATAGGTATCAGCGGCTGGAAATGGAGTATATCCCATCCCGACAGCGTTCGGCATCGTGCAACATTAATAGTTCTGCAACAGATGATCATGAGTGGAGAGAAAACACTCTCTTTTACCCGGTATATCAGACGTGAACCGGCACAGGGATGTGGGGTCATGACCATGGATGCCACGGAGAATCAGTACAGGGATCTTGTCGAGTGCCAGCAGGATTTTCTGGTAAAGTTCAGCCTGGAAGGTCGTCTTCTTTTCGTGAACTCCGCGTACAGTGAAGCTCTTGGCAGGCCCCGGGAGGAGCTGGTCGGGAGCGTCTTCATGCCGGTGAATGACGAGCGGTACGCCGACGTTGTTGCCACCCAGATGACCAAACTTTTCCGTCCCCCGTTCTCCTGCATAGTGGAGCAGTGGATCCAGACCCGGCATGGGATGCGGTGCATCAGCTGGTCGGCCCGATCCCTCCTTGATGCGGACCGGAATGTCCGCGAGATCGTTGCTGCCGGGCGGGATGTCACGCCGGTCAAGAACGAGCAGAAAGCCATACGCAAACGCGACGAGGAGCTCATGCTCGTGCTGGAGAGCGGGAGCCCGATGTACTACTCCCATACAACGGATCATACCATGGTCTACGTCAGCCCCCGGATCCGCACCCTGCTCGGGTGCCGGCGGGGGGAAGGAAAACGATCGTGGACTGATTTCCTGACCGACAACCCGGCGAATGCCGCAGGTCTTGAGCGCACCCTCCGTGCGGTCTCGTCCGGACGGCGGGAACCCCCCTACCGGCTGGAGATGACCACCGGCAGCGGGAAGCGGGTCTGGATCGAGGTGAACGAGATCCCGGTGGTCAAAAACGGAAAGACGGTGGCGATTGCCGGATCCCTCGAAGATGTTACCGAGAAGATGTATGTCGAGGAAGGTGCAGCAGAAGCCGAGATCCTCTTCAAGGGCGTACGCCCGAAAGAACCGATGAGTGCCCGTTCTCCCTTCAGTGCAATCTGGTCGATCTTCTCCCGGGACAAAGCGGCCGCAGAAGAGGAGAGCAGCTCGCCTGAAGCGGTAAACGACCGATGATCCCGTCCGCAGTTCCGGCCCCTGCCCCTCACCACCCGTCTTTTTCGAACCCTCTTACGAGGTCGTCCGGTCCTGTTCTCCGCCTGCTCCTTCTGGCAACGCTCCTCTCCTGCATATTCCTGCCTGCGTCCGTACAGGCTGCGGGGACTCCCGTCACGTACTCGATCGTCCACCTGTCAGATACCCAGAACCTTGCCACGTACTACCCGGGCACGTACAACCTGACCTTCTCGTACCTGGAGTCCCAAAAAATCCGGTATAACATCTCGGCTATCATCATCACCGGCGACCTGGTAAATACCTGGAATAAGAAGTCGGAATGGGATGCCTACATCAGGGCCCGGAACCATACCACGATCCCCGTTTACACGATTGCCGGCAACCACGATGTGGACTATGGAAAACAGTACGGGTATTATACAAGGTATTCCGGGGAGCCGGAAACCAACTACGTAACAACGGTCGGGGATTTTGATCTCGTGGGGATCAATTATGTGAAAACGTCCCTCTCTCCTAAAGAATTTTCCCGTATCCGGACTGCTCTTGCGAACAGCTCCCGTTCACAGGCAATCATTGCCACGCACTGGTATATGGAAAAGAACCGGGCGCTCTCCCCGCTCGGGAAAGATATAGCAAAGGACCTGATCGTCAAACCCACGCTTATTCTGACAGGGCACAAGCACGCGGATTTCGTGCAGAAGAAAAATATCAGCGGTTTTCCGGTAATTGAGGATATGACCAACTACCAGAATGGGTTGCCTGGCGGGAACGGCGATAAGAATTATTCGGCAGGCACGCTCTATGCTGTGACCTCTGCCGACGGGCAGGTTTCGAAGATTACGGCGCAGGTTATCCATATCTATCCTCAGGTGTTCTCTGGGGCGGAAAAGACGGTCTTTGAACTACCTCCTGTGGGGGGATCCCCTGCAGGGACGATCCCCTCCAATTTGTCTTCCGGCCCTGTTTCAGCCGGATGTGCGGAGATGGACGTGATCTGCCGGTTCCAGAACCTTGTTGAACACGGCTGGTGGGCGACGGAATCGGGTATGGGCATCTGATGAAGTGCAGATTACTTGGGTGTAATCTCGCGGTTGGCCCGGAGCCCGCCGGTACGTTGGGTTCAAATTCCCCAAAAACCAAATTGTGATCAGCATATCATGACAGATGAGACCGAGACCGGTGAGGAGATGCACCTCACCAAAGGGCGGCTGGAAGGGCTTTCAGACGGGATATTTGCCTTTGCGATGACCCTGCTTGTCATCGGCCTTTCCCTGCCCGACAAGACCTCCATTGTCCAGACACCGGAGTTTGCCGCCAGTATTCTCCTCTCACTCCACTCGGATTTCCTCCATTACGTGCTCGCGTTCCTGATTCTCGGGGCATTCTGGCTGGTACACCATGTCCAGTATCACTCCATCAGACATATTGACAAGATATTTGTCTGGATCAATCTCGTCACCATGCTGTTTGTGGCCCTCCTGCCCTTCTCAACATCCTATGCCGGGGACTTCCCGAATGTCCCTCTCGGTGCGATCGTCTTCGATCTCAACCTGTTTGCTATCGGGATGGGAATGTTCCTGCAATGGCTGTATGCAAGCCGTGGTCACCGGCTTGTTGAACCGACGGTAAAGGAGAGTTATATCCGGCAGTTGCGCTACCATATCCTCATCATCCCGTTCGTCTCGGTTGTCTGTATCCTCGTTGCCGCGACCGGTAACACCTGGAGTTCGGCGCTCTATATGACCATACCGGTTGTCAAAATTGCTGTTGACCGTATTTTTGCGGTTTGAATCGCTCCTGATACCGTCACCCTTATCGCGGGAAATGTGCGGGAGCACCCGCACCTCTGTTTTCATCTCGCCAATGAACCGGCCGGGTCGTCTTTGCCAACCCCAGTACTTCACTAATTTTTTTAGCTTGGGCTATGGATAACGGTAAGATCTAAATAGTCGGCGGGCGCCGAATATGGTCAAACACCGGCAAATTGCCCGCCGAATAAAGAATGAGATCCGAGCAGA
>NZ_JBAZQA010000018.1:0-66515 GCF_041645475.1 Methanoregula sp.
CCCTGGATCTTGATGACTTCTCCCATCAGCGCTTCTTTGCCGACCTTCACCACATCGTACATGTGGGCGTCAAGGTTGACTGCCGTAACGACAGGGCCGGCGATCCTTTTCAGGACCCCTTGTTTCTGTTCCTTTGCATCTTTTGCTTTTACTTCCACAGATCAACACCCACCGATCTCTTGATTCTCTCCCGCATGGAGAGTCCCCCTTCCTCGCCGCCAATGGCAATGACCGTTGGCTTCACGGAGTTTTCAAGCGTGACGCGAAGCTTCCGGGGGATACGTTCCATATCGCTGCTGTTGAGGACAAGGATGCCGACATCGCCATCCTGCAGCACACTGGTGACATGTTCGGTCAGTTTTTCGTCGTTTTCCGCAGCATAGGTTTTGCGGATGCCTGCAAGCCGGAACCCGAGGATAAACTCACTGTTGCCGATAACTGCGATCTCCATCTTACATCACCAGGTAATCCACGATCTTCTCAGAGGGGAGATGTGACTCCTTGCCCCGTGCGAGCGCCCGCAGGTTGAAGACCTCGTACTTCTTCTTCTCCAGATACACGAGAATCGGGTGGATAGAGAACGGATTGCGCTTACTCATCTTCTCCATCTGGGCCAGCTGCACGCGGGTGAGCCGGGCCTCGACATCGTGGACCTGTGCCTTCCCTTTCAGTTCGTCAAGGAGTGCATGCAGGTCGTCATTCCGGATGTTGGCCTTGAGCATGTCAATGAACTCGTTCGTGTCCTTGATAGCGTTCAGGCTGGCGAAATCCGTAATCGACAGACTGCCGCCGGGAATGAACATATCCCGCGCATCCTCTTCGATGGTATCCGCCCGGAGGCGGAAGAGGGTCTTGACGTTCTTGATGTCTATCTCAAGCTGGATATACGCAAGGAACGAGGCACCGCCTTTGACGCCGGTCTTGGCATCGTTGATGATGTTGGCATAGAGGTGCTTGTAGAGTTCATTCTCCATGTGGGAGAAGGAGCCGGCCTCCTTTGCAGCGGGGTATTCCCGTACAAAGACCGGATACATCCGGTGGTCTTTCAGCATCTCGATGACCCGGTCGGGACTCTCTTCTGAGAGCATCCGGTCGAGGATTGTTTTGTCGAGGCTGCCGGCAGGAATAAGGATCTCCTTGATCTTGCCGGGTTTCTCACCCTGCATCTTGCCCCGCAGGATCGTGAGCACGTTCTGGATATCCCAGCGGCGGAGGTACACCTGCGTGAACTGTTTTAAGGTTCCGGGGGTGATCTCCTGGATCTTCTGGTATTCTTTGGCAAGGTTCCAGCTGAGTGCGACTTCGATTAAGTCGATTCCCTTGAACGTGGTTCCGAGCTCGTCGATCTCCTGTTTGTATTCGGTTTCTCCGATGATACGGGTGATTTCGGAGACGCTCATGTTGAGCATCCGCTGGTACTCCTCCTTGGGGAGGAGCTTTGACTTCCTCATCCGCATCCTGGTACACACGTAAATGTACGGTGCTGATATATTCACACCCATACGCGGACCTCCTCAACCAAACAGGATATCAGATGCATCCTTCAACCCGGATTCCCAGACACGTGCAAGGAATGTGCGATAGCTGTAATCAATCTGCAATGCGCCCCCCTCACCTTCGATAAGAAGCCCGCCGTCAATATCGACCGGTTCGCCGACCTTGAACCCGGCAAACTCTGCATGCTCGGCTATGACGGCCTTTGCGGCCGGCACATCCCGGGCATTGCAGAATATGGTGCCGGAAGGGATCTCCTTCTTTGCCTCGGTGAGGAGTTTCTTGATGGCTTCACGATGGAAGCTTTCAGGGAGTGCGGCTATTTCCTTGCGGGTGGCTTCGTACACCTGGTCAAGGAGCGCCTTCTGGGTGTTGAGGAGCTCACGCTTGACAAGCAGGTTTGCCGCCGAAACGTCCTGGCTGATGAGGTGGGCTGCCTGTTTTGCAACATCCTCATCTGCTGCAAGCTTGATAGCTTCAGACTTCCTGGTGGCGGCGGCGAGGAACTGGTCTGACTCGGCCTTGGACTCGGCCCGTACCTTCTCCGCTTCGGATCTGCCTTTTGCCCTGATTTCTTCGACTACTGCTTCCAGTCCCATTGTCTGCTCCGATTAGAACAACAGCAGGAGACCGACGACAAGACCGAAGATAACGATGGTTTCCGGGATAACGGTGAAGAGGAGACCAAGACCGAAGAAGTCCTTGTTCTCGGCGATGGCACCGACTGCTGCTGCGCCGATACCCATCTCAGCCACACCGGTACCGATACCGGTAAGGCCGACGGCAAGTCCTGCGCCGATTGCCTTCATTCCCATCTGCGATGCCTGAATTGTTGCGAGATCTGTTGCTGCAATTGCTACTACTTCTGCTGCCATAATTTAATCCTCCGTAAATTTCCTTTTCATTCCGAATGGAATGTACTTCTTGCCTCCACCCTTGTAGAACTTGGTGAAGAATTCAACATAGTGCAAACGAATCGAGTGAAGTCCACCGCCCAGGATGCCGAGTGCCAGATTCAGGGTATGCCCGAGCAGGAAAATGATGACACCGACAAGGATGATGAACACACCGACAATGGTGAGATTTGCGAGCTGGGGCTTGATGAACATCCCGATGGCCATGTAGTTGACGACCATCGCGATGGCAACGGATGAGAGCCCGACCGCGACGAGACGTGCATAGGAGAGCACGTGGGAGATGATGGTGGGCAGTTCGATGACTTCAAGAACGGAATCCCATGCGATGCAGATGACACCGATAAGAATGAGCGCCCCTCCAACGAACGTGCCGACATTGAACCCGAGTGCCACAACCGGCAGATGGGTGAGATTGAACATATACGGCATTGCCACGTTCGACCAGATAGCGATGAGGATACCCCACATGACCGCAAGCCAGCCGAAGTTGGCCACGACCGCTTTGGTGCGATGGATGCCATGGTCCTGTTTGGCATGGTTGTACATGCCGAGAACCCGGCCGAGCGTGATATGCAGGATACCAATCCAGATGGACATGATCATCAGTGCGGGAATTGCCGGCCCGTGCCCTCCGCCCCCGCCAATCAACAGGTGGCGGGAGAAGATAATCGGGGCCCATGGAAGCGAAAACCCAAGGAACTCGCTGAAGAGCAGGCCAAAGATGATGCTCATAATACTCGCGTTCCGGAGTACTTTCAAGAACATCTGCCCGTCTTCGCCTTTCATCATCTTCCGCAGGCCAAAACACATTATCAGGAGGAGCAGGCCGTAACCAACATCCCCGAGGATAAGACCAAAGAAGATCGGGAACACGATGGCAAGCATCAGTGTCGGGTCAACTTCGGTGTACTTGGGCCGGGAGTAAACGTCCATGAGCATCTGTGCAGGTTTTGCAAAGTCCGGGTTGTTATATTCCACCGGCACTGCATCGTGCTCATAGTCGGTTGGCAATACCGTGACATAGATTTTGCCACCGGTTGCCTGTACAAGTGAATTGCTAACTTCCTCGACCTTGTCTGAAGGGACCCATCCCTCTGCAACAAAGGTCTGTTTCGTTGTTGCAAACCGGAGCGGTGCCTCGGTCTGTTCAACTTCGGATTTTAAGAATTCCTCACAGGCAGCAAGGAACTCGGCGTGTTTCTGCCTGACACCCGCGAGTTTCCCGTTGATCTCCGCAATCTCTTTGGTGAGGCTTGCGATCTGCCCGGAATAATAGTCGATACGCGACTGGGGCGACCCGGTCTCGTCGGGTATGGTAACCGACTGGAACCCGGCTTCCTGAAGCGTGCGTTCGACCTCTCCCCGCTGCTCGGTCTGTACGATTACAACAAGGAAGTTTTTCTCTTTACCCTTTGAAAAGAACATTTCATTGGGCACAGACAACGTGATTTCGTGAGGAACATACCCGGCAAATGCGGTGAATCTCGTGTAACCGTGATACAGATCCAGGTCCACCGGGACGCTCGCAAACGGGGTGATCTCAACAATCTTCTGCTCGTACTCCTTGAGCTTGGTGTCAAGTTTCGAGCGTCGGACCGTCAGATCCTCAACATCCCGTTCAAGAGCCGGGAGTTCCCGTTCAATCTTCGATTTCAACTCTGCCCTCTGGCAGGTCTTGACCGAATCAATATCATCACCGCGAACAGCGATTGCATTCGTGATGGCCCGGACCTTGATGAGATCCGTGGACTTCTCGCTTGCTCCCGGAAGAGGCGTACCTATCTTAAAGCCCTCATAGCCTTCCTGTCCCTGATCAACGAATTCTTCGATGTGGAACAGGTTATGACGGTAGAGTTCCGTAATAACCGGGGCCATCTGGTCCCGTGAGGCTGCAATGAGAAGCCGGCTCATCTGCTTAGGCTTTAACATGCAGCTGCTCCTTAAACCGCAAAACCAGCAGCTGCACTGCTTTTGAAAGGTTCTGTTCCCCTTTCACCTTGAGTGCTGCTGCGCGCTGATTGCCGCTCTTTATGATTTCAGCGTGCTTAAGTGCCGCCTGGTGCCGTGCTTCTTCCAGTTTCAGCTTTTTATATTGTTCTGCATTGCTCTGCGCTTTTGTTACCAGGTTATCAGCTTCAAGCTCAGCCTGAGAATGCTTCTGCTTCTTCTCTTCCTGGGCCTTGCTGATCATCGTTTGGTACTCTTCTTCAGCTTTCTTGATGTCTCTTAGGACCTCAGTCTTCATCCAACCCTCCTCTCACGGCAGTACAATAATAGGTGAAAAAAACCATATATGTATTGTCATTTTCGATCAAAAGGGTGCATTTAATAAGGAGAGAGAGTGGGAATACATCCCGTATCAGGAAAATTCGGTTATAATACGGTTTTTTACGTACCGGGGAACAAAAGGCGCAGGCAGGCCGGTGATCTCCACGCTGCCGGGATGCCCCATCATAACGATTCCCGAGAGCTCATCGCTTGAGCAGATCAGGTGCTGTTCGGGATGTGTCCCCCGAATGATGGTACAGCTGGTATTGATTACCGGTCCCACGGAAACAAGATAGGAAAACCGTTTCGATCCGGGGTGATCCTTTGGCAGAACGATTAAGGGCATCCGGTATGTCCTGACAAATTCGGCAAGCATGAAAGCCGGCTCCAGGGGACCGCCTTCCGGTGCTGAAACTGCAACGAGATCGTCAGGCTCGACAGTCTGGCTGAACTCGCCACCGGGTGTTTCGATCCGCAGACCGAAATGGGCACCCGCCCGCGCTACCAGTAAAAAAGAATCTACCCCGCTGACGAGAAGGAACTCCTCAGCCAGAGGATAGATCATAGTTCGGTGACATCATTCGATCCGCAGTTGGGGCAGATCGGTTTCTTGTTCGGGTTGATGTTCAGGAACTTCTCCTCGCATTCATTACAGCGGTAACTTTTCCCTTTCACCCGGTCATCATCAAAATTAAGATCCCCCGTGGGACCCCCGCCGACAGTGCACAACTTCGTTCGCCTCAGTACGAGATATCCACGGAAAGATATAAGGATATCTGACTGCACCGTTTTTGCTGTGTAGCCCGTATGCAGTTTTTTTCAGACAATGACGAAGTTGAAGGCAACCAGCGCAATTATCAGGAGAACGCAGGCATGTTTCACGCCGGCCGCAATAGATGACTCTCCCATCTGCCCGGCTATGAGGCCCGAGAAGAGGGCCTGGACCAGGCAGGCATGGTAGAGGATCCGCCCGAACGTAATGGTAGGAACCGACCCGATCCCCGCCATCACTCCGCTTGTCGGTATCCCTTCCGTCGATATATTCGCAAGTACCGGGAGGAACTGGGAGACGAGCACTCCCACGACAAATATGAAGACCAGGAAGGACAGGTACACGATAGCCGTATAGATAAACATCTCGGAGAGCCGCTCTCTTTTCAGTACCTCGGACATCTTTGCATCGCTTGAAGCAATCGAGAGTACTTCGCCGATCTGCCCGCTCATCTCGCTGGCTTTGGTTATCAGTGTAACCGTACGGGCAATGGAGGGGGTGCTTACCCGTTGTTCAAACCGCACAAGGGCTTCGGTAAAATTCGCCCCCCAGTCCATATCCCGCTTGATTCGCCGGACCTCATAACTGAGCAATCCGAGACTCGTATTCACCAGGATGCCGATGGCCTGGGCAACGGTCAGTCCAACCTGGTTGATGCCCGCCATCCGTTCCAGGAAATCCGGCATCAGCTCCTGCATACCCAGAACTTTCCGGGACCAGATCTCGTAGAAGATAGCGTAGGGAATCATCACGATAAGAAGGGCAATAATAATGTGGTCGTCGACCACGTTGATGTAGGTCTCGAGGTTCGTGTAACGCGGGACATTCATCAGAATGAAAACTACATAGATGATCGCTACAGGCACCGTCACATAGAGCGTATGGTTCACGTTGGAGACGAAACTCTCAAGGGGGTGTTTGAGAAAATGGATCAGGTTTCGCACCTGGTCATATTTTTTCAGCTGGGCAAAAAGCTCCTCTTCGTTAATCTTCTTGACAACCGGAACTTCTTCGTAGGTGTGCAGCCATTTCTGCTTGACATACCGTTCCGTCTTCTCACCCTTGATCGATATGACATCGATGAGCAGGATAAAGATAAAGGATCCGATCGGCATTACGGCGTACGTGACGAGCGCCAGCTGGAGCACCGCACTTCCGCCCACCATGCCCATGACGACCATGATGATAATCAGGAAGAGCGGCCCGGCAACAAAAAGGGTGACATAGGATTCGGCAACAAGGGAAAGGATGTTCAGGAACTGTTTCTGCTCGAACCGTGCCTCTTCCTGGTAGAGCCGGACACGCATCGAGAGGAAATCCGACATGTCCCCGCCACTCTCGATGACAGACAGGAGATCTTCGAGAAAGTTCTTCAGTTTTTCCGAAGGTGTTGTTTCCGTCAGGTGCTTTATTGCAGTCACCACATCGTACCCGAAAAAGTCGACATCGCGAACGATCTGGCGGAATTCAAGGGCAATTTCTCCGTAGATGTTCGCCCGGTCCGAGACGGAGCGGAAGATCGTCATCAGCTGTGCACCCCCTTTCCGCATTGCATAAATGTACGCAACAGCATTGTGCAGGGTGAGGTTGATCTTGACTGCCCGGTTGCCCTTCTCCATGGCAGGCAGTTTCAGCATCACGAGGTAGCCGATGTAACTCCCGATACAGAAGGAGATGATAATCATGAATGTCTGGATGTATACGGTGGGGGCGATAATATCGAACAGAACCGGGAACTGGACATTCAGGACATTGTAGATGCCACCTTTTCCAAGGGAGACCTGAAAAGACAGGATTGCTCCAAAGAAGAACCCGAGAATACCAAAGAGGATCCCCACCAGAATAGAGACACGTACCGTCCTCCAGACATACTGCTCGAGCGTCATACCCGCCCGGGCAGATATCATGTCTGCATGCAGGGAGTTGTACCTGACCGGATCGCTGTCAATCCATTTCTGGACGTATTCCCTTATGATCATTGGAGTACCTTACGAAGGTCTTCTATATTGGCAAGTACGCCTTTTGGACTGATGTGATATGCGTGGAAGAGCGACGCTGCCGAGATGTAATCCGTGATCTCCTGTTTTTTCATTGCTTCCAGGATGGATTTCCGGAGCTGGATCTCAGATTCGAGATCATCCCGCGTCCATCCCCGTTTCTCAGCGATGTCGGCGTAGATCTGTGATCGTCCCGTGTAGGAAAAGACATCCCGGACCGGATCATACAGGAAGACATTGTTGACCTGCAGGTTGCCGGTGGAGGGATCGATACCGGAGATCTCGACAATCTCCTGGACCCGGCGGACGCGTTCAACACCCCGGTAGATCAGCGCCTGGACGCTGAGGATGTTCAAGGCCTGCATCATGTTCCGCGGCACGTTTAAGGGTTCGCTCTCCAGACGATGAATGGCAGCGTCCACACTTCCTGCGTGCATGGTCGAGAAGGTAGTGTGGCCGGTATTCATGGCCTGGAAGAGCGTCTGGGCTTCCACACCCCGTACCTCACCTACAAGGATGAACTCGGGGCGCTGTCGCATGGCAGCCCGAAGGAGATCGAACATGCTGATACCATTACCACCCTCCGTGAGGGCTTCACGGGTGACACTGGCGATCCAGTTGTCATGGTAGAGCGTGATTTCACGGGTATCCTCAATGCTTACCACTTTTGCAACCGGGGGGATAAAGAGAGACACGGCATTGAGGGAAGTTGTCTTCCCGGATGCGGTCCCTCCAATAAAGATGAGACTCTTGTTGTTCTCGATTGAGAGCCAGAAATAAACAAGTGCTTCGGCATTGAACGTCCCGTTCTCCATGAGTTCGATGGGAGAGAACGGCTCTTCCCGGAACTTACGGATCGTGAAGGATGTACCCCGTGTCGTCACTTCTGTGCCGAACGTCAGTTGCAGCCGTGAACCTTCCGGGAGGGTAGCATCGATCATCGGCGCCCCCGTTGAGATGTGCTTACCGGAACGCTGGGCAAGGGTGATTGCAAGGGAATTTAAGACCTCGGCCTCGAATGCGATATTGGTCTTGATGTTCCGGTATTTCCGGTGGTACAGGAAGACGGGAATCTTGTTGCCATCGCAGGAGATATCCTCGAGAAGGGGATCCTTCATCAGGGGATCGATACGGGACCACCCGATGAAGTTCCGGATAAGGTAATACTGGAGTTTGAAGAGCGTGGACCGCTCCAGATCGAGACCGTAGTCATCAAGAAGATGATGGATTTTTTCAAGGATGATGACCCGGTGATCCTTCCGGATCTCTTCTGAAGTCAGAATGAGTACATCGCGCAGGTCCTCATGGAGCCGTTCGAGAAGCTCATATTCAAATTCAGAAAGGGAGGGTTCAAAGAGAAGATATTCGTTCAGGTTGTTCTTCTTGTTGAGAGCAATAACCACAAGCGAACGGCCCTTATCCACCCAGTACTCATCGATGTGCTCATAGGTGTCGGGGAGATCTGCCTCAACAAGTGTACCGTGCCGGTCAAAATCGTATTCTTCAACAACAGCCGTCTCTTTTCCTTTCAGAAAATGGAAATACCGTCCAAATGAGGGGGTTGCGGGCTTTGGAGTGGAGACAGGCGGGATACCGGTCACCTCGTTTATTGATTCTGTTTTGGGATCCGCTTCCCCAGACCCCCCCTTATCATTATGGGTTTTATGGAACAACGACCCGAAGATTTTTGGTATCTGCATGGTAAAGATCTACCCTTCCCCGAAAATTTTTCTTCTCCCGGATAATAAATCGGGGTACCACCTATATAATAATATAACCTGAAAAAACCCGGTCGCAGTTATCACCGGAATATGGTCCCTGGTTTAACCCATCAAGGACAGATATATTTACCATAAATCCATTAGAGTTCCTTGTACGGGAGAACAACGTCCGTCTTTGATGAGGTTACCTGATGCAGGAAAATGCAAAACAAAAAACACCTACCGGGATCACATCCCTCGATCCGATCCTCAGTGGCGGAATTCCCCGGGGTTCGGTTGTCCTCCTTCTTGGGGATATCGGGGCAGGGAATTACGAATTTGCTTACAGCTCCATTGTCAACGTGTTAGGCCTCATTAAGGACAAGAAACCAACCCCGGACGCCGAGCTCCCCGGGGAGGTGAGGTATATCACCTTCACCCGGCTCAAGGAGGATGTCCAGCAGGAGATCACCAGTTCCTTCAATATCGAGGGTCTCGACCAGATCGTGAACGAGATTAAATTCGATGACCTCTCCGAGCTGTACTTCGATAACAGTGTAGTACCCGATGAATGGTACAGTCGCAGCGACATCATCACCCGGCTCCAGAACCGGTCCGGGAAAGAGGGGCTCCTCTTCCAGCTCGCAAATGTCATCAATGATATCAAGCCCAACAGCATTCTGGTGTTGGACTCTGTCACCGACATCGCAACCCAGTCGTCGATCCCAAATATCTGGCAGAACCTGACCGGTTTTCTACGGGGTTTACAAAGGATATCCAAGCAGCGCGGGATCACCACCTATCTCCTGCTCAGCGAAGGGATCCTCGATCCCTCCCGGCAAAAGGAGCTAGCGGATATCGCTGACGCCGTCATGCTCTTCCAGTGGGAAGAGACGACCGGTGCACGGCGCCAGCGGGTGATGTACTTTGAGAAGTTCCGGGGCGTTATGCCTCATCTTGAAGAGCGGGACCTGGTGAAATTCGCCGTCAAGATCACAACCCAGGGCGGGTTTGAAGTGCGGAACATACGGGTGGTCATATGAACATGGAGCGGGTCAAAGTCGGTATCGTCGGGCTCGACGACATGATGGGCGGCGGGCTGATCGCCGGGAGCATCTGTTCCCTGATTGGCACCTACGGTACAGGAAAGACAACCTTCTCCCTGGAATTTGTCTGGGAGGGGCTTAAAAAGGGCGAGAGCATCATCTACATCAGCCTCGAAGAGCGCGAAGAGCGTATCCTGCTCTACATGCGACAGAAGGGCTGGGACGTGGAACCGTTCCTGAACAAGACGCTCTTTGTCATCAAACTCGACCCCACGGATTTCAACCTGGCGAACAACCGCATCAAGAACGAGCTTCCCAAGCTCATCCAGAAAGTGAAGGCGAGCAGGGTTGTTATCGATCCTATCTCCCTTTTCGAGGATCTCTTCACCTCGGATTCCGAACGACGGCAGGAGATGTTCAGGTTTATCGAAGGGCTTCGCGACAAGCAGTGCACCATCATGATGACATCGGAGACCGACCGGGACAATGTCTTCTCAAGCCGGCACGCCCTCATCGAATACCTGTCCGATACGGTTATCCTGCTCCGCTATGTCCGCCCGTCAGACCTAACCGATGTCCATCTGGCACTTGAAGTGGTAAAAATGAGGATGTCCTCCCATTCCCGGGAGATCAAACCCTACGAACTGATGCAGGACCAGGTGCTCGTCTATTCCGAGGCAAATGTCTTCTGATCCTGCACATTTTTGATTATATCGTAATTCCGAAGATATTCAAAAGCACGAGAATCAGAACGCCGGGGAGGCCCCCGACCGCACAGATGAGGATTGTTGCCAGGTTGTACCCCAGATCGGGTTTGCCGATCCACTGCATTACACCAAGGAAGTTGAGGAGAAACAGGCATATGATGCCCAGGATAGCATTCACGGCCAGTATCGCGGCTTTTTTGACCAGGAACCAGACGATCGCAATGATGACGACGATGAGAATAACGGCAATGAGCAGGTCTGCCATGATATTTTCCTATTCACCAATGAAATATGGTTGATATCGCATTATCTGTTCAAATTGTCTGTTGTGTGCCCGGATTCCACGTAAGGGAGAGCCTGTATCCATGATCGTACTTCCACAGTTATCCATAAAATGCTACTCATCCATACGATTTCCTGTGCCTTAAAACCGGTCCTATCCCCTCTGAATCTGAACTCCCCACGATACGTGAAAGAGAGATACCTGCAGGAGCGCAACTGCCACATTCACAGCCGTTTTAGAGATCCCTCCCTCGTTGCCGGCGGGATCTTTTCGGAGATCGCATCAGCCACCAGGCAATAACAACACCCGCCACCAGCAGAACGGCGAGGATCAGCATCAGAGGGGAGATACCGGATGAGGTATCTGCCAGGGCCGAAATGATTGGATTCGGTGCCGTTGTCACTACAGGGGGAGTCACAGGAGCAGGAGTCACCGTGACTGCCGCAGGTGCAGGAGATGGACCGGCTGGCTCAGCCGTTTCCCGTACGGCTGTCACCGCAGAAGAGCCGGACTGTCCAGAAACCGTAATGTAATCATTCATCGTTGAGGTAGAGGAGCCACCGGCGTTTGTCGCGATCAGTGTGACAGTATAGGAGCCCCTGCCCGTATAGCTATGCGAGGGGTTCTTCACTACCGATACGGATCCGTCCCCAAACGACCAGGCCCAAAAAGTCGGGGAGTTGGTAGAACTATCCGAGAACTGGATTGTGAGGGGTGCAGTTCCTTCGCGCACGTCAGAAGTAAATGAAGCCACCGGAGGGGAGGGTGCAACGACAGAGATGTAATCATTTCGGATTGTGGTTCCCCTGCCAGCGGCATTCATGGCAGAGAATGTAACGGTGTAGACACCGGGAACGGTGTACTCGTACGCCGGATTCTGCATTGCCGAGGTATTCCCGTCCCCAAATTCCCAGTCCCAGGTGGTGGGTGAATTCTGGGAGGTATCGGTAAACTGGACGGACAGGGGAACCGGCCCATATGCAGGAGTAGCGATAAACGATGCTACCGGGATAGAGGACCCGACGTTCATATAATTGTCCCTCGTCACGGTGTGATTGCCCCAGGCATTTGTCGCGGTCAGCGAAACCGTATAGTTGCCGATCCGGGAATACGTGTGCAGCGGGTTCTGCAGGGTCGAGGTCCCGCCATCACCAAAGGACCAGTACCAGGATACCGGAAAGTTCGTAGACGCATCGATGAACTGGACGGTTTGAGGCACGGTCCCGGAGTTCACGGTTGAGACGAACCGTGCAACCGGTGTATCCGTGGCCGGAGCCCCTACCGTAATGAACCCGGTCCGGGTAACCGTATCGCTACCGGCTGCATTTGTTGCCGTGAGGGCTACGGTGTAGACACCGGCACGGGTATAGGTATGTAACGGGCTCGCCCCTGTGGAAATACTGCCATCACCAAAGGACCAGTACCATGACGTTGGTGAATTCGTTGAGGAATCCAGGAACTGGACCGCAACCGGTTCGGTGCCCGTGGTCACATTCGATATAAAGAACGCAGCCGGGGCGGTGACCGGCCTGGTCGCAGTGATATATTCCGTCATCGTCACCATGTTGCTGCCCCCGCTATTCGTTGCAGCAAGGGTGACGGTATAGGTACCGGCTCGTATGTAAGTATGAGCGGGATTCTGTGCCGTGGAGGTCTCACCATCCCCGAACGACCAGATCCATTCAGTCGGGGATCTCGTAGATAAGTCCAGGAACTGGACACTCAGGGGCATGGTACCGGAGGTCACATTCGATACAAACCCCGCAACGGGTACCGATGCCGCGGAAGCCGGCAGGATAAAAAAAACGATGATGCAGACAACGGATAACAGCACTCCCGTAAAAACCCGTTGTTTCCTCACGCATTTCATCGCTAGATCCCCGGAATAAATGAATACAGAACAGTAGGCTGACTGTTATTTATGTCTTTTTTTCACCAGTGACAGGAAAACACACGGGATGCCTGCATGTCACAAGCCAGATGATGGCATTGTCCATTGGGAGCGATATTATCCAGAGAAAAGGAGGACCAATCCACAACATGTAAAAACAGGATATCCGGGGGTGCCCGGTATTATTTTCCAATGATATGCTGTTGGTTGATTTTTATTGAGGGCAGAACCAGCGAACCTATGGTCCGGCTCTTCCTGCTCATACCGGCGATCCCGTGGTGGAGATCGAATACATTTCCCGAGAACATGGCGCTCCGGACCGGTGACGTGAATTCCCCGCCCTCCATCCAGAATGCATTGGAAAGTTCGACCGAGAAATCCCCGCTCAGGGGGTTTGCGGTATGGGCGCCAACAAGATTATGGACATAGAGCACACGGGCGTCATCAACGGTATCGCGAACGCCGTCAACAACAAAATTGTGATGACCGATCGAAGGGAGACCGTTGGACCCGCCCCGTACCGCACTTGCCGTACTCGCTTTGCCGTAGCGATACGCGGTCTTGAGATCATAGGCAAAGCACTGGAGGACCCCGTCACGTACAAAATCGGTCCGGCGGGTCGGCGTCCCCTCTGCATCCCATGCAGTACAGCCACCCGGCCCCGGCATGTGGGGGGCATCATACATTGAAACCTGTTCACAGGCAACGGACTTGCCAAGGAACTCCCCGAGGCGGGAGCGTTTTGCATGAACACTGCGCCCGCTCAGGGCAGGGACAAACACCCCACCCAGGAGTTCTGCATATGCAAGGGGTGATAAGAGCAGATCGTAGTCACCGGTTTCGATATCCACTCCTTCCGACGAACTCTTCGCAAAGAACGTTGCCCGTTCCCCGACCGTAACCGGATCAACCATCGCGAGCGACCATGCATGGTCAAACTCGTACCCGGTCGATTGCTTTTGGATGGCTTCGAGCGATAGGGAGACACCGGTGTGCCGGTCGGTATAGCGGACCCCGTTGCTGTTGGCAAGGGTCACTTCAACGCGGGAGAGCCCCGCAGATCCCGAGGTAACTTCGGCCGGGTGTGCTTCTGCTCCCTCCAGCATCCGGGAGAGGAGATCGCGGGCGCATTCCGGTTCGATCTTCATCGAGGAATCATACGATCCCGGGACCTCGGGGAGCGTTGCCGGTACCGGCAATCCTTCCCATGGCTGGGGAGTTG
This sequence comes from Methanoregula sp., assembly GCF_041645475.1. Lineage (GTDB taxonomy): Archaea > Halobacteriota > Methanomicrobia > Methanomicrobiales > Methanospirillaceae > Methanoregula. Next base: position 14,298 of record NZ_JBAZQA010000018.1, read on the forward strand.
CAAGTTTTGCACTTGCTATGGCCGCGGCAAGGCATTCCCGCCACTGGCCGGGATTGCTGGAGCTCGACGATCCGATCCTCCCCTTGTGGATGACGCGGATGCCAAAACCGCATTCAACAGAATTCGTGGCAAGATGTACGGTACGTTTCTTTAAGTCTGCCGAGACGCTGGTTCCCTCACCGTAATAGACCTCGACCTCATCGACATTCTTTGTCCCTTCCCGTATCAGCTCATCAATCCAGTCCACTGCCACCCACCACCGCATCATTCAGGAGAACATGAGGAGCCCCGTCGCTGACGGGGACGCTCTGCCCGCCTTTGCCGCAATAGCCCGGGCTCATCACCCGCCTGTTGCCGCACAGGACAATCCCGTGCAGGGTCGTTAAGATCTCACCGGACAAGGAAACGTCCCGAACCATCCTTGTGCATTCCCCGTTTTCTATGAGATACCCGTATTCCGCGTTGAACTGGAAAATTCCCCGGCCCGGGTCTACCTGGCCACCCCGTGAACCTTTGAGGAAGATGCCGTTTTTACATTCCGCGAATATCTCCTCCTCCGTGGCATCACCGGCCTCAATGAAGGTGTTGCTCATCCGGACGAGCGGGGGTTCCCCGGGCATGGCCCGGGCGTGGCCTGCAATGCCATTCCCGACCGCCGCAAGCGATTCGCGGTTGTGCAGGAAAGCATGGATTACGCCCTTCCGGATAATCTCGGTCCGGGTTACGGCCACGCCTTCTGCATCCACGGGGTCAAACCCGAACTCACAGAGACCGGGGTCATCCACGATGGAGAGGATCTCATTCCCTATCTTCTCCCCGGTCCTCCCTTTCAGGACCGAGCTGCCCTCGTGAATCAGGTCTCCTTCACTGGCATGCCCCACGGCTTCGTGGGCAAAGACACCGGCAAGTTCCGGGTCAAGAACTGCCCGCAGTTTTCCACCCTTGGGTGCTCCCGCATCGAGAAGTGCAATCGCTGTCTCCGCGGCGTTCTTCCCGATATCCTCTTGGTGGCGGAGGTTGAACCCGTGGATGGAGTGCTCGCGCTCGTACCCCATCTGGAGATCCCCGTTCCTGGAGGCAACGGCAAGGACGTTGAACCCGGACCGTGTCATCCGGTACGTGTATTCGTTGCCGGAACTGTCGGAGAAGTTCACGTGCTCGACCCGCTCTATGTAGTTGGCCCGGGTGTTCACGATGCCGGGGCTGCGGGCTCCCTTCTCAATCGCCGCAAGAAGCGCGGATTTTTCTTCAAGGGGAACCTCATACGGATCCTCTTTCACCGGAGGAACCGGGAGTATGCCATGAGGTACATCGCCGAGTATTACCTTCTCTTCAGTGATGTTGGCAAGCCGGCAGGCCTGTTCAAGAAGTTCCTCGAACTTTCTGCCGGTACAGGGCGTATAATTATCGATCTGGAGAACACCCCACCCATGCCCGGAGAGGACGCGGAGTACCGCAACATTGACAAAAGAGCTTCCGGCGGATTCCACCACACTGTTGTCGATATCGATGTGGGTGGTCTCGCCGGTAACGTGGCGCAGGTCGTAATAGGAAATACACGACATTGCACTCAGGCCAGGGTCTGGTTGATCGCCGTAACTTCCGGGATCAGGGCCGAAGGTCTCATCGCCATCTTCCGGAGTTTGGTGAGGAAACCATCGGAGTTCTCGGGCACAAGCGCCAGCTTGAGGACATCATCGATCGTGTCGATGGGGATGATGGTGACAAGGGGTTTGAACCGCTCTTCGATAAGGACATCCCCCATATTCATCCGGGGAATCAGGACCGTCTTGATACCAGCCTTGGCGGCAGCCTCTATCTTGTAGGTAACTCCACCGACCGGGAGGACATCCCCCCGGACGGAGAGGGAACCGGTCATGGCAATATCCTGCCTGACAGGGATGCCCTCGATAGCACTGACAACAGCGGTCGCAACACTGACGGATGCCGAGTCTCCCTCAACACCCATGTACGTCCCGATGAACTGGATATGGATATCGATATTCTTGACATCCCTGCCCGTGAACTTCTTGAGGATTGCGCTGACGTTCTTGATGGATTCCTGCGCGATCTCCTTAAGCATCCCCGTGGCAATCACAGTCCCGCTTGCACCCTGTGCCGGGGTAACCTCCGCCATAATGGGGAGGACCGAACCGGCATCGCTGCCGGTGACAGCAAGACCGTTCACGCGGCCAACGCGGGTACCTTCGACAACGGTCATCTCGTATTCCCGCAGGTGTCGCGTGATCTCGTCAGAAACCTGGTCTTCGATCGATCGTGCAGTCTTCTTTGCGGTTATTACATGGGCCCCGGTGGTGATCGGTGCACTCTCCTGGCGGGCGATATCTCCTGCAACGCGGATAAGGCCACCCATATCACGCAGCTTGAGGGTAAGGTGACCCTTGCGGTTCGAGCGCCTGCGGGCTTCCCTTATGACTTCATCGATAGCACTCTGGTCGAAGTGCGGGATCTTCCCGTCGTTTTTCACTTCCTGTGCTATGAACCGGACATATTTTTTGCGGTTCTCTTCGGTATCATCCATACTCTCCGCCATATACACTTCATACCCGTACCCGCGGATACGCGAGCGGAGTGCGGGATGCATTCCCTGGATGGCATCGAGGTTCCCGGCTGCAACCATGATGAACTTGCAGGGCACAGGTTCAGTCCGGACCATCGCCCCGCTCGATCGCTCGCTCTGGCCGGTGATGGGGAACTCGCCTTCCTGAAGAGCAGTCAGGAGGTTCTGCTGGGAGTGGGGGTCAAGGGTATTGATCTCGTCAATAAAGAGAACCCCGCCATTTGACCGGTGGATGGCTCCTGCCTCGACACGGTCATGTGCAGGGGTCTCTAGGCCGCCGCTCTGGAACGGGTCGTGCCGGACATCGCCCAGAAGGGCCCCCGCATGGGAACCTGTACCATCAATAAACGGGGCTACACTCTTCGTGTCGCTGGAGACGAGGAGCTTGGGAACCATTGCTTCCTCACGGGGTGTTGTGTAGCGCAGGGCCATGAACACAAAGGCACCCGCGATCAGTCCCATGAGGAGCTGCATGGTAATGATTGCATACCCGGCAATACCGAGAAGGAGCAGCATCAGGAGGGTCTGACGGAACTGCGCCTTCTTCTTTGCTTCGGCCTTGTGGGCCGCAACGATCTGCTTTCCCCTGCCGCTCGCAACCGTGCGGATCACCGGGTTGTTGGAATCGTCAGAGTTGGGGTATACGAGAATGTCCTGAAGTTCTTCCTTTGGCAGGAGCTCGGCCATGGCCTTTGCCAGCATCGACTTGCCAGTACCGGGGCTGCCAATCATCATGACATGACGGCGCTGGATCGAGGCCTTCTTGATCACTTCAACCGCACGTTCCTGCCCGATCACCTGATCGATGAGCTTTGGCGGTACTTCTATCTGTGACGATGTCGCAATAACGCCGTCAGCGCTTGCGGCTTGTGGGACAGCACTCTCCGGTGCCGCCGGTTCTGGCTGCGGAGATGAAATTTCAGAATTTTCCATTGCGGTTTTGCCCTCTTTTTCCCCTTGGAGTTTCATATAATTTGTCTCATGATAGTTTAAGTACTTTCAGCTGATGTCAAGTCCGTTGATCCAAGTTGACCTTTTTAAAATAATACCATGCCATTTATTCAGTTTTGCGCAAAAACTACAATACCAGATACCGTATATATTCATGCCCAACCGTACATCCCGGGCCCTCTGCCGCACCGGGCCAAGGAACGATACTATGAAGGTAATCAGTACTGAGAAATCCCAGGTTCTTGCCACCCGGGTTGCACATGCCCTCAAGACTACAATAGTAGATGTAAATTACTCCCGCTTTCCCGATGGGGAACATTACCTGCGGGCAGGAGAGCTTGACGATGAGATGATCATTGTCGGGAGTGTCGTTGACAACGATGCACTGGTCCAGCTGCTGCTCCTGATCGATGCCTGCGACAGTTCGAAGAACCGGCTGGTTGTTCCCTATATGGCATATGCCCGCCAGGACAAGCGGTTCCACCCGGGCGAACCGATAAGCATCCGTGCAGTCGCCCACGTCTTCAGCCATGGCGTTTCGGATATCACCACCATCAACATCCATGACAAAGAGGTTCTGAAATACTTCTCTGTCCCCGCAAAGGATATCTCGGTTGCCCGTGACCTCGGGGCCTACATAAAAACCATGGATCTCGACAAACCGCTCATCCTCTCCCCGGATGATGGCGCACTTGCCTTTGCCGAACAGGTGGCGTCAGTCGGGGGATGGGATGTCGACCACCTGGAAAAAACGCGACTGAGCGGGGTTGAGGTGAAGATGGCACCAAAACAGCTCTGTGCCAGGGGAAGATCCGTCATTATCGTTGACGACATCATCTCAACGGGAGGCACGATCGCGACTGCAACGGGAATGCTCTACAACCAGGGGGCAGACGAGGTATATGCAGCCTGTGTTCATGGGGTACTCACCGGAGGAGCCTATGCCCGGCTCATGGCATCCGGGATCCGGGATGTCATCAGTAGTGACACCATCGAACGGGCATGCAGTAAAATTTCAGCAGCGGACCGGATTGCCCATGCCCTTACAACTCACTGAAAACGTGAGAGCAGGTTCAGGAACCCCTTTTTTTCCGGGAACGGGGAGCCGGATATGAAAGCAGTTCTCGATGCAAGCGTCTTCTTTTCTGATATTCCCATTGAGGGAGAACTCTATACAACACCCTCCGTCTGCGACGAACTTCTCGATATCCGGGCAAAGGGAAATTTCGAGAAACTGTGCGCCAGCGGGCTCCAGGTCCGGTCTCCCGGGCGCGAGAGCACCGACGCGGTGAGGCAGGCAGCAAAGACATCCCGGGATAAAGGGATTATCTCGGCGACCGATGAAGAACTGCTGGCCCTTACCCTCGAACTGGGTGCAGTCTTGTATACGGATGATTTCGCCATCCAGAACGTTGCCGGCGTGCTGAGACTGGAGACGCATCCCATTCTCCAGAGAAAGGCCCGGCAGGTCCGCTGGAAATACCGGTGCAGCGGCTGCGGCAGGTACTACGGGCATGACGGGGAGTGCATGATCTGCGGCGCAGTAATTAAAAGAAAACTTAAATAGATACCGGCGAATCTTTTTCCATGTCTTCCCTTGACGATCTGATCAGCAGGGCCAAGGTGCTTCTTGCCGATGGGCACAGCCCGGGTCAGATTGCAGATGAACTCTCCCTTTCCATGGAGACCGTAACGTGGCTCTTAACCCAGGCAAAAGGGACCGCAGCCCCAAAAGATGTCCACATCGACTGGACTGCCGTCTCAAGCCAGGCCCCCCTTCTTGAAGAGACTGCACAGATGCTCCTGAGCCGGTATTACCTCGCCCAGACCATTGAGAACACCGGAACACCCGCTGCCGGGGTTATCGTAGGTATTGCGATCTCGGGAATCCCCCTTGCAACGCTCATCGCAGTCCAGGAGACGGCCCAGCTTGCTATCTACCATCCGGCAAAACAGAGCCAGAACGAACGCCCCACCGGATCGATCAGCGGGAATTTTGCCAGTGTGAGCGGTGAGCGGTGCATTATTGTCGATGACACCATAACCTCGGGGAACACCATGCGGGAAGTGGTGAAGTACCTCAAGAAGCACAATGCGGTGCCGGTTGCCATCTGGGTGATATTCGATAAGCGCGGTATCAAGGATGTGGATGGCGTACCGGTCTATTCGCTCTTCAAAATATCCCGCATTGACTGATCTCTTCTTTTTTCCGGGACAACCTTGCACATATTTATATAGAAGTTCAATTCCACCTTTTACAACATCGGAGGATCCGTTATGCTATCTGGACAGCCAATTATCATCTTAAAAGAAAATGTAGAGCGTAATTACGGGAAGGAAGCCCAGCGCTCGAATATTGCGGCAGCAAAGGCTATCGCCGGCGCCGTCAGATCAACTCTCGGCCCCCGGGGCATGGACAAGATGCTTGTCAGCGGCTCAGGCGATATCGTCATAACGAACGATGGTGCCACCATCTTGAGTGAGATAGCCGTTCAGCACCCCGGCGCAAAGATGGTCATCGAAGTTGCACGAACCCAGGACGACGAAGTCGGCGATGGGACCACAACCGCAGTCATCCTCGTAGGCGCCCTGATGGAACAGGCAGAGACCATGCTCGAACAGGGTATCCACCCGACCGTTATCGCGCAGGGTTACCGCTTAGGCATGGAGAAGGCACTCGAGATCGTGAATGGCCTCTCCCTCAAGGTTGACCCGACCGACCGGAAGACCCTGCTCAAGATCGCCGACACGGCAATCACCGGGAAATCAATAGAGCAGGTCAAAGGCAAGCTCGACGGCATAATTGTTGATGCAGTCATGACCGTTGCCGAGAAAGTTAACGGGAAATACTCCGTTGATGAAGAAGACGTGATGATCAAGAAGCAGAAGGGTGCTTCCATGAACGACGCGGAAATGATCCGCGGTGTGGTCATCGACAAGGTTCGGGTTCACGATGGCATGCCCAAGAAGATCACGAAGGCAAAAGTCGCAATGGTTGCAATGCCCCTTGAGATCACCAAGACCCAGGTGAAAGCCAAGATCAAGATCTCCAACGCCGAACAGATCAACGCGTTCAGCGAACAGGAGCGCGAGGCGCTGAAGAAACTCGCTGATGCGATCATCGACAGCGGGGCAAATGTCCTCCTCTGCCAGAAAGGCATTTCAGATGCAGCACAGTTCTTCCTTGCAAAGAGCGGTATCCTTGCAATCGAGGATGTTCCCGAGAAGGACATGAAATACGCATCACGCGCCCTTCATGCCAACATCGTCAACAAGCCCGAGACCCTGACCGCAAAAGACCTCGGTGTCGCCGAACTTGTTGAGGAAGACGACGAAGGGAAAGTCACGAGGATCTCCGGCTGCAAGAACCCCAAGACCACAACCATCCTGCTCCGCGGTACGAGCGACTATCTCCTCGACGAGCTCGAGCGGGCTGTTGTCGACGGAACCCGCGTAGTCATGGATGCCATGGAAGACGGGACCTATGTTGTCGGCGGCGGCGCAGTGGAGACCGAACTCCTCATGAAGATCCGGGACTACGCCCAGACCGTTGGGGGACGGGTGCAGATGGCTCTCGAAGCCTATGCAGCTGCCTTCGAATCCATCCCCCGCACCCTTGCCGAGAACTCAGGGTACAACCCGATTGACAAGCTGGTGGAGCTCAAGAACGTCCACTCCAAGGGCAAGAAGAATGCCGGTCTGAACGTATACGAGGGAAAAGTTGTGGACATGCTCGCAGAGGGAGTTATCGAGCCCCTGCGGTCCAAGCGCCAGTCTATCCAGAGCGCTTCCGAAACTGCCATCATGCTCATCCGGGTCGATGACATGATGATCACCCAGCAGGGTGGAAAAGGCGGCATGCCCGGCATGGGATAAAACCCCATCTTTTTTCTCTGAATCATGCCCGTACATGGTTAATGACAAACCCTGCAGAGCGTTATTCAGATAACTATTAGAGGAATCGATGGAAAAAATAAGAGAACCGGTGCCGAGGTAGTCTAGCCCGGGAAGGCGGTAGCCTCGAAAGCTACTGGCGCTTCGCGCCTCGGGAGTTCAAATCTCCCCCTCGGCGTTTTATGAATGCCTTTTATTCTCCCTGCTATTGTGCCGGGCGTGTTTGACCGCACGGGCATTACCCGGTCAAACGGACAGAATCTGCCGATTCCGGACAGCCTTTTTTCACCACAGTTGGATAAAATAGGAAAATACGGCAAATTTGACTCATTTTCACGAAAAAATTAAATTTATCCCGCTATTTTAAATTTCGGGAATTTGGGAAACAATAAATATTACCTGTTCTGATAATATGGTATATTCAGCGGGGATCCCCCTTAATCCGGGCCCCGGGAAGGTATGGTGATCCAATGATCCGAATAAAACAGAACAAGCCAGTCATTTCAGCAGATGCGAAGCCATTTCGCGCTGTGCGGAGGCTTAACCTCAACCGTACCTACATGCCCCTCAAGATCGGTGCGATTGCAGGATATATCCTCCTTGGGATGCTCTCTGCATCCACATCCATGTTCGGCATATTAGTCGGAGCAGTCCTCCGCGTAATCGGGTTATAATCACAAAATACCCGAACCCCCTTTTTCTATACGTTACCAGTACGCCAGTATCCCAAGGGTCCCGTGCAGAACCGCAAGCCCGATTGATGCCACAGCACACCGCATGTGCCACCGGAACGGGATTATGTGGATACCCCGGTGATTCAGGATAGCAATTGATGCGGTAAAAAGGAATCCGATGAGGGTCAGAACACCCAGGTACAGGATCAGGGGCTTTCCAAAAACCTGGGCATACGTTACCACCTCAAACATGGTTTACTCGACCGTGATGGTTCCCTGCATGCTTCTCGGGTACATGGCACAGGTATAATCGTACACACCCGGCTTGTCAAAGGCCCTCGTATAGGACTGTCCTACGGCGAGGAGGGGCGAGAGCGAGTTGTCGGCAAACTTGATCCGGTGAATCACGCTGTCCTCGTTGGCCCAGCGCACGTAGGCTCCTGCCTTGACGGTAATCTGCGAAGGGTTGAATGTCAAGTCGCGGATGGTGATGGTATTATCCGATACCGAAGGAGCGTTCGTTTCTACCGGGACAGCTGTTGTCGGAAGATAGGTGGCGCTTGTTGCACGGGTAGTGACCTTGACCGGTGTCGGTGCCGGTGTCGCAGGGGGCTGCGGGGCCGGCTGGGAACAGCCGGCAGCAACTGCCAGAAGAGCGACTATACAAAGGATCATAAGAATCCGTTTCATACTGTAATCTCGGTAACTGTACAATTAAAAATATTGGCGAGACTTTCTGAAGAAAGGGCCGGTTCATTCCGGATCAGGATTCGGTATCCGCATCCTTCCGGAAATTTTCGCTCCCGGCACTGATCCCGACAGACACAGGAAGATCCCGGACAATCGCCATGTACTCCTCGACATGGTAATAGTCAGCCAGGATCATACCGCGGTAGAGCCGGAGCGGGAGGAGCCGGGCAAATTTCCCGGTCTCAACGGGGGGGAGGGGCAGGCAGGGAGAAATCGCCGGCCGGGAGAGGGTGCGGAGCGCCTGGAGGGCGGACAACACCCGGGCTGCCGCACCATCCTTTCCCACCTGCCGGACCCGCACAGAGAAATCACTGAACTGCACCTGGACCCGGCCGCCCAGTTCCCGCTTCAGGAGAAGTGAGAGCACCTGGTTGAACCTGCTGCCCTGCAGTGAGATGACGATAACTTCCCATCCCCGCGTTCCTTTCCGCTCGCAGACAAGAAGACCAGTCTCTCCCGCACCGTCCGGTATACGGGCAAGCACCTGGCCGATGAGCTCCTGTTCCGGCCCGGCAAGGGGCAGGAGCGTCCCTCCCCGGGCCCGGATCTTCTGGATCATCCGGCAGACGAGCGGGGAGTATCCCTCCTCCCCGCCCCCGCCCGTCCAGAAAATGCGGGACGAATCCATCCCTCCGGGCACCACAACCACGAGATTGTGCCCCTCATCGCACTTGACCACCGACCACGAGCGGCCGCCAAGCGAGATCCCGCCAGATTCGTGGCTCCGGACAAACCGCTCGTCCAGGTTACCGATGACTTCGCCATCCGGAGTGACTGCACGGTACTCTCCCCCTCCGCTGATCACCGAATAGAGATCTTTCCAGTTGGAGCGGCCAAAGACCCGCTCGGCTTCGTTTCCCGGCATCAGCAGTTCGCCGTCAGCCGTGAGGTACCCTTCCGCGATAAGGTGCGATATGAGGGCCTGGAGTTCGCTTTCGCTGACAGAGGAAAAGACCGGGTGCGAGAGCAGTACCTTTTCCAGCTGCCGGCGGCTTGCAGCCCTGTGGTGGTGCAGGTACAGAAAGAGCTGCTGGAGCAGGACCGGGTAGGGTTTTTTTAAGGGCGTGAGGGTTTCCGTTGCCTTTTCCATAGCGCATTCGATGATGGCACAGCTGCAGAGGAGTTCACAGGGATCCTTGAGGATCCAGGCAACGTACGCGGCCTTCCCGCGCCGCCCGCTCCGCCCCATCCGCTGGAGGAACGAGGATACCGATGCGGGTGGGCCTACCTGGACCACGATGTCGAGATCCCCGATATCGATCCCGAGCTCGAGCGTGCTTGTGCAGATGATGCAGGCACCGCGGTCGGAAGAGAACGCTTCTTCTGCAGCTTTCCGCGTGGCCGGTGACAGGGACGAGTGGTGGATGTGAAGATTTTTGATCCGGCCGGCCATGGACTGCGCAAGGTGCTCGGCAACACTCCGGCTGTTGACGAAGACCAGCGCCTTTTTACCGGATACGCTCCTCACGAGCGCATCAGTTCTTTTTCCCTCGTCCGGCTCTACAATGAACCGGAACTGCTTCTCCTGCGGGGCTGACGGCACGGTAACGAGCGCCTCCCCGTGGCGGTTGTCTGAGAGCCAGCGGAGCACCTCCTCCGGGTTCCCGGTGGTTGCAGACAGGCCGATCCGCTGGATCTTCCTCCGTGCAACCCCATCCATCCGGTGGAGCAGCGCCTTTAAGTGCACCCCCCGCTCCGTTTCAACGAACGCGTGAAGTTCATCAACGATGATGTACCGGACCTGGCGAAGCGAGGGGGAGAGCGTAGGCTCCTGGAGCAGGACTTCGAGCGATTCCGGCGTTATCATCAGGAAATGCGGGGGTTCGCCCTCTTTCCACGATCGTTCTCCCCGGGCCACATCGCCATGCCATTTCATAACAGCAAGGGACGTTGGAATGCAGAACGCGGAGAAGCGATCCTCCTGGTCGTTGATTAAGGCCTTGAGCGGGGAAAGGTACAGGCAGGCCACGCCCGCCCGGCCGTTTTTGAGGATATCGTCCATGACCGGGATCAGGGCTGCTTCTGATTTGCCCCCGGCGGTCGGGGCGATAACCAGCGTATCGTTCCCTGCTGCCATGGCAGCATAGGTGCGTTCCTGCACTTCGCGCAGCTCGGTCCAGTCCAGCCTCTCTGAAAGGACCTGCTGGAGGGATTCGTGGAGCGTGGAGAAAGTAGACGACACAGTTGACAGGTAGAGGGTTTAGCCGCAAGCGATATGGTCTTTCCCCAAAAGGCGCGGCTCCCGTGAAATGACCATGTGTGTTCAGCAGAGTACAGCTAAAAACACATATATACCGTTATTGCCAGAATAGTAACCGGTAAACAATGATATCACCATGGGTTCAGCATACCGTTTCTTTCCCGAGCCCGTGCTTCGCATTCTTCTTTAGATAGGGGATCTTCGCTTACGAAGTTCCCCGTGTAATGTCGTGATGAAAGAGTTTACCAGAGGTTTTCATATGATTTTTGGAATTCCCGACCCGCAGATCCTCATTGGCTATGGCCTGTCCCTTGGACTGGCCCTCGCGTGTATCGTGTACGGATGGCTGTACTGGAACGAGGAGGAAAGAACGGATGGCAGTTGATTCCCTGCTGATGACTTCGCTCGTCCTCGTATACCTGGCAGCGACGCTCATCATAGGCTACATTGGATATAAGAAGACGAAGAGCAGCGAGGATTACCTGGTTGCGGGACGGTGCAGCCATCCGGTGATCATCGCTCTCTCGTACGGCGCAACCTTCATCTCCACCTCGGCCATCATCGGTTTCGGGGGCATGGCGGCCAATCTCGGGATGGGCCTCATCTGGCTGACGGTCCTGAATATCGGGATAGGTATCCTGCTCGCGTTTGTTCTCTTTGGCAAGAAGACCCGGGAGATCGGGCAGCGGCTCAGCGCGGTCACATTTCCTGACCTGATGTGCAAGATCTACAAGTCCCCGCTCCTCCAGTACATTGCCGGGTTCATAATCGTCATCTCAATGCCGCTGTACACCGCAGCCATCCTGATCGGCGGGGCACGGTTCATCGAGCCCACGCTTGGCATTCCCTACGCAACCTCGCTCATCCTTTTTGCCCTCATCACGGCAGTGTACGTGGTCTTCGGAGGACTTATCGCGGTCATGTATACCGATGCCTTCCAGGGCACCATCATGCTCATAGGAATGACGGTTCTCCTGGCGCTCACGCTCATCGCGGTCGGGGGGTTCACGGCAGGGACAACGGCCCTGACGAACATGGCAGATATGGTCCCAAAAGCGCTGGCCAGCCAGGGAATGACCGGTTGGACTGCAATGCCGGACCTCGGCTCGCCCATCTGGTTCACCCTTGTCACAACGCTCGTGCTCGGGGTAGGTATCGGCGTGCTTGCCCAGCCGCAGCTCGTTGTCCGGTTCATGACCGCCAAGGACAACAAGTCCCTGAACCGTGCCGTACTTGTCGGCGGGCCCTTCATCCTGATGATGACCGGGGTTGCCTTCACAGTCGGCGCGCTCTGTAACGTGTATTTCGTCCAGAACACGGGCAAGATCGCAATCGATGCCGCCGGTGGTAATGTGGACGCCATCCTGCCGCTCTTCATCAACATGGCAATGCCGGACATATTTGTCGTCATCTTCATGCTCACGCTCCTCTCAGCAGCCATGTCCACGCTCTCTGCCCTCTACCACGCGATGGGGACGGCGCTGGTCTGCGATCTCTGGGGACGCGGGAAGGAGTGCGCCCTCTCCATGAAAGCCCACCAGGTCGGCATTGTCATCATGATGGTGCTCTCGACCATCCTTGCATTCCTCCTGCCGATAAGCATCATCGCCCGTGCAACTGCAATGTTCATGGGCCTCTGTGCCTGTGCCTTCCTGCCGGCGTTTGCCGTGGGTGTCTATGCCAAAACCCCGTCAACCAAAGCAGCGCTCTGGAGTATGGTCGCCGGTGCCGTGATCTGGTTTGCCTGGACCGCATTTGTTCATGCAGCGGAGGCAAAACCTCTGGGCCTCTGCCAGGCACTCTTCGGGAAGGCTACCCTGCTCGGAGCACCCTGGACCGCTGTCGACCCCCTTGTGATCGGTCTCCCCATCTCTATGATCGTCATGATAGTGATGCAGTACCAGTACGCCAGGCAACAGCCTGCCACTCCCGCAGCTGCGTAATCCGGCACCAGATCTCTCTTCTTTTTTGGACAGATGGAACAAAAGGGAGAGAAACTTTTTTTGTCCCGCGCACCGAGAAATAACCATGGAACTCGCAGAGCAGAAGTGCACCACCTATAAACCCGGTTCTCCGCCCCTGACCCGGAAGGAGACGATAGAACTCCTTGGCCAGGTTCCCGGCTGGGCACTCAGTAACGGGCACATAACGCGGAAATATGAGTTGCCGGACGCTGCAGCATGCATCTCCTTTTTCACGGAGGTTGCAACCCTGTCCGCACAGGAGGGGCACTACCCGGATCTGTGTATGAAAGAGTCCCGGTACGTTGAACTCTCGTACTACACCTACCCTGCCGGAGGCCTGACCCTCAACGATTTCATCATGGCCTTCAAACTCAATGCAAAAGACGAGATACCATAATTTTTTTTTGTTCTGACATACCCGTGCGGGGCTTCCTGAACTGAACGTTTATACGGTTTTTCTAAAAGATTAAAAAGGAACTATCTTCGGGCTACCTGCGCCGGTATGCCAGAAGGGTAGCGGACAGGATTGCCAGGATAATAACACCCGACGGAATGTCAGCAGGTTTGGCAGTTGTGGCCGGTTTCTGCTGGGTCGGGGTGGCGAGGGATGGGGCGGTGGTCATCCTTTGTGCGGCAACCGTTGTCGGGACCGGGGTCCCGCTGTCAGCCATGAACACCTCTTTTGGTGCCGAGGTGTTGCTGCCGGCAGCATTCGTAACTTTCAGCGACACGGAATAGACGCCCAGGTACGAGTAGGTATGCCGGGGGTTCTGGAGAGTTGAGCTCGCCCCGTCACCAAAATCCCAATACCAGGAGACAGGGTTTCCCGTAGAGGTATCGGTGAACTGGACCGGGTCGCCGGCTGGTCCCATCGAAGGATTTACCGTAAAACCTGCCACAGGTGTCTGCGGAAGCGCTAGTGCAGGGACAATACCTGCAAGGAGTATCAGGAGGACAAGGAAAACGCGGGATCGCATAGATTCCATTTTCCTGACCGGAAAATGAATTCATCGATAGGCATTTTCCCCTTCCATCCCATAAACGGAAACCGGCTGCGGGTATGCGGTTTCCGGCCCTGCATAACGGACCTTGCGGTCCTTATGAAATGCCACGGAGATTCGGCTTTTTAAAGAATTGCGGAATTTATTAAAAAAATGCCGGGAAGTTAATCCAGCCGGAATTTCCGGACAATCTTTTCCTTGATCGCTTCCTTGGGGTAAGCGCCGATTATCCGGTCCACCAGCTGCCCGTTGGAGAAGATCATCATCGCGGGAATGGCATCGATGTTGAACTGCGTTGCAAGGCGCCGGTTGTCGTCCGTGTTGCATTTTGCGAAGGTTACTTTCCCATAAAATTCTGTTGCCAGCTCGTCCATGATCGGTGCGATCCTCCGGCAGGGGCCGCACCATTCCGCCCAGAAATCCACAACAACGTTCGGGTGGGTTGCGATGAACTCCTGGAAGTGCATCTCGTCGATATTCTCTACGGTCCCCTTTATCCTTTCGTGCTTCATCTTTTCTTCCAACTCCATCCTGCGCTTCTCCCGGATCCGGAAGAGCTCATCGTCCATATTTCTCAGTATTCCGTCGCTGCTAATTTAATCTAGCGGCAATGACGCATCAGTAATCTGATGGGATGGGAGCAAAGTATATCAACGCACCCTGATAATAGTATAACCCTGATTATAGGAAGCGAGGTAGGGTAGTCAGGATATCCCGACGGGCTCATAACCCGTAGATCGATGGTTCAAATCCATCCCTCGCTACTTGTTCTTTTACTGTTTTTTTTACGAGCGCCAGCCAGTATTAGCATGTGCAGGGAGCAGATTCAGGAGAGAGGGGCGATACTCTTCTTCTCCAGGATCCCGGCATGGTAACCAGTATCGGTAGTTATGATCTCGGCGGTGCAGGGCCCCGTGGAAATGTGGGGTGCAGTTCACCCCTGCGGGCAACATTCACCCGGCTCTCCCCGTTCCGGAGCGCCAGGGTCTCAATCCGGTAGCTGATCATGACGGATCCGTTCCCTGTCACGGACAGCAGCAGCGTCAGCCCGCACTGCATGGAGGGAAGAGACGTGGCGGGTCTTATGTTCGTGCCGGCACTCAGGCCCGCTACCCCGCTCAGGCTGCTGCCATCGCCATACACTGTCAGGTAATCTTCTCCCGGAGAGCCGGATCGATACTGTGCAGCCTGCAATATGCCGGTCTTTTTATCGAATGAATACATGGGAAAGCCGAGGTTCATCTCCGGGTAACAGATTTACGTTGATCACCCCGGTTACGTTGATGAGGCGGCCTATGAAGAGGTACCTGACAGCGGTTTTAAAAAGGTCTGGTCTATAATCCGGCCCGGGAAACGGGGGGGTCCCCGGTCTACCCCCCGCCCCTTTTTTTCAAAACCGATCGGACCCCCCTCCCACATCAGGGGGGTGGTATGCGGGAGACCCCCCCACCGTTCGGGCCCGGCAGACTCCCCGGCTCATTTTCGGGTAGCCGATAAAAACCGGGCATTACGCCGGGAGTTCCACGCGAAATACAGCGCGAACGGGTGCGCAAAAAGGTACGTTACTCATAATTGAGGCGGGGGGTATGCCGGGGACCACCCCCCACGTTGTTTTTTGAATGGGGGGGACCCCCCCGGGTCCGGAGGTTTCCGGTCACCCCTTCCTTGCCACCGTAACAATGAACGTCCGGTTCCGGTACACTACATCCACATCGGAGAAACCGGCCTCGTTCAGCCACGAGAGCTGGACAGACAACTTCTCGTTCCGGTCAAGGGTGTCCCGGCGCTTCAGGATCTCGGCCTGCTGCGCGTCAGTCATCGGACCGCTCCGGAGAAACTCGTTCCAGTACTCCAGATACCGCTCACGGAAGAACGGGGTCTCCCCGTCCGCCTGGTCGGCATTGACAAACATCCCGCCCGGCACGAGCGCATCATGGATCTTCCGGAAGAGCCTGCGTTTGTCCTCCGGGGACAAGTGGTGGATGGAGAGCGCTGAACAGACAATATCGTACGGGCCCCCGAGATCCGCCCGTGTGTAATCGCAGACCCGGTATTCCGTGCCCGGCCGTGCAGCAAACCGCTTCCGGGCCATACCCAGCATCTCCTCGGCAATGTCCATGAGCGTGAGGCGGGCATCCGGGAACTTCTGGAGAAGGAACGCTCCAAGAAGGCCGGTGCCGGCCCCGACATCGAGAATTGCCGGCCCGGGAGCCGGGGATTCCATGGCCCAGACCGCGGTGCTGTAGAACTGCCGCAGCTCCGGAATCACGTACTCCCGCTGGGTATCGTATTCCTGTGCAAACCGGTTGAATGCCTCCCGTATATGGTCCAGAACAAACCCTCCTCGAATCCTGCACCCGCACTACCCGGGGTTCAGGTTTTGGGTGCTTTCTCTTTGATGGAAACTGTCACTGCAAGAAGCTTATCATGATCGTCTTTTACCGGACGGATACTAATGCTCACTTTCCGGCGCTTGGACGTTGTTGTCACAACGGAAGTGTTGGAGTCGTAATTGACCCCTGCCATCTGCCGGGCAGCCTCATCAACCGGATCCTTGACCTCCTCGTCCTTCTGATCACTGAGGATCATCAGGACGCTCCGCCAGTGCTTCATGAGGATCTGTTCCGGGGGCAGGTCGATGAACCAGGCCGCGTAGGGGTTGAAAAAGATGATACGGCCCCGTTTGTCCGTTATGAAGATCGCTTCGAGCGCGTCCATAATCTTCTTCGGGTCGCCTGCCGGGTATCGCTCGAGCGTCTTGCACCGGTTGCTGTGGTTATAAAGCGCAAGATCCACGTTCGTCGAGATCTCGATCATGGTAAACGGCTTGAAGATGATCCCGTACGGCTGCGAGTACTTGGCGCGTTCGAATAGTTCCTCTTCCGAGAGGGCCGTGATGAAAATGATGGGATACTGGAAGAGCTGGAAGATGTAGTGGGCCGCGTCCAGGCCATCCATCTGCCCGGCCAGGCTGACATCCATGATGATCAGATCGGGATTCAGTTCAGCGGCTCTGATGATGGATTCCTCACCGGATGCAACAACCCCCACGATATTATACCCCTTCTTCTGGAGCATGATCGAGATGAGCTTCGTGATGATGGGATCGTCATCAACAATCAGGATACGGGAGGGCTGGGACATGGATCACCTTGGGGGGCCGGCTTCTGAATCAGATATTATTGCCAGAGGGTTTATAGCTTGTTTTCAAGGATACCGGCGCATGGGAGAAAGGAAACGAACAAACGCGGACAGGAAAAGAGGAGGTTCATCAACCATCTGATCGGTTCATGTTTCAAACGAGCCGAGCCGGGACTGAAACGTGCCGTCAAGGAAATCAACGTTGCAGGTCGAGGCCTGCTCGCCCTCGATAGGCAGCGGGTAACAGCCGGTCAGGCACCCGGTGCAGAGATCCTCCCGCGCAAAACCGATTGCTTCCACGAGTGCATCGAGAGAGATATGGTGGAGCGTGGTTGCCGTGATACTGTGCCGTACCTCCTCCTCGTTTTTGTTGCTGGCAATCAGTTCCTTCCGGGTCGGCATATCCACGCCGAGATAGCAGGGAGCCTTGATGGCAGGCGAGCCGATCCGCATGTGGACCTCGCGGGCCCCTGCATCCCGCATCATCTCGATGATCCGCTTCGAGGTAGTGCCCCGCACGATACTGTCATCGACCAGCACAACGGACTTATCCTTGAGGTGCGCCGGGATCGGGTTGAGCTTGATCCGGACCGCTTTTTCCCGCTCCTTCTGGGTGGGCATGATGAACGTCCGTCCCATGTACCGGTTCTTCATCAGCGACTCGACGAACGGCACCCGGGAGCGTTCCGCGTACCCGATCGCGTAGGCCGTACCGGAGTCGGGAACCGCTCCAACGGAATCGGCAGAGGTTGGGTGCTCCTCGAATAGTTTCCGGCCGATCTGCCGCCGGACATCGTAGACCAGTACCCCGTCCATAATCGAATCCGCCCGGGCAAAGTAGATGTATTCGAAGATGCAGTGGGCATGTTTGCCGGCAACCGCGATCTGCATGCACCGGACGCCATCCGCATCGATCCGGACCAGTTCTCCGGGCTTCACATCCCGGAGAAACTTTGCGCCCAGCGCATCAATGGCAACACTCTCGGAGGCAACCATGTACCCGTGTTCGGTCTTCCCGATACAGAGGGGCTTGATACCCAGCGGATCACGGAAACCGTAGAGGGCCCCGTCAATCAGGATCACGACTGCATAGGATCCCACCAGCTTGTGCATACAGAGACTGACCGCGTCCTCAACCGACCCGGCATTGCTGATCGCATCAATGAGGATCTTCGCGATAATCTCAGTATCGGTTGTTGTCGTAAAGATCTGGCCGGCACGCTCGTACTCTGCCCGGATCTCGCAGGTGTTAACAAGGTTGCCATTATGGGCAATGGAGATGAAATGCTCCTGGAACTGGAAGTTCAGGGGCTGGATGTTTTCAGGAAGGTTTGCACCGGTCGTGGGATAACGGACATGACCAATTCCGGTAGTTCCTTTGAGATCGGTTAAAACAAGCGGAGAGAAGACATCGGCGACAAGCCCATTTCCCTTGAACTTGTGGAGATGGGTGCCGTCAAAAGTAGATATTCCGGCGCTCTCCTGCCCCCGGTGCTGGAGAGCGTACAGAGCATAATAGAGCTGGATTGCTACACCGCCAGCATCCACGATGCCAACGATTCCACACATGGTACAACTCTAATGCGTCGGGACTTTTGGTCGCTTGCTGTGCCACTTATAATCGCTGATCTTCGTGCTTCTGCCAAAACCACAGGCAGAGCAGACTTTCTTCTGGGCATGGAACGAGATCTTGCCACAGCGCCGGCAGGCGATGTGGGTGAACTTGTTCCTCTTACCCATTGATGGAGTGCCTTTTGACATGTTACTTCACCTTATTGTTCGAGTGACGGAGAAATATAAATTACATTATCCCCACGGACGATGAGTGTGCCGACTTTTACGACCTGTCCGTTCTCCACTTCCTCGGCTTTGTCGAGGACGAGGTTCATATGTACATCATATCCCTGGAGAACTCCCCGGATTTCTCTCCCGCCTTTGAGAGATACAATAACGGGCTGACGGTTCAGCACCAGATCTAAAATATCCAACGGCCTTTTGGTCATAATAATACCCTGTTACCATCGCTCTGGAGTAATATATGTGTGCGAGCGGATCACTTAAACATACCGTAGATCCTGAGGGACAAATACTTTTGCCTTCATGAGGCCCGGGTACGGAAACACGGGGAGGGAAGGACAGAATATTTCCGGCATGCAAATAATTTTCATTTGCGCAGTATGAATAGTTGAAGCAGGACCATGAAAAAGATAGTCGTGAAAAAACGCCATTCCATCCGGAAGAGCCAGGGTGTTGACCTGCTTTTACGCCTGGAAGAACAGATCGGATCATCGGCAAACCTCTTTCGCGCGGACATGATCGAGGTACTGGAGACAAACGCAGATGTTTCGCTCTTCATGGTTGCAAAAAAACCGCTCTTAATGGACACCGGCGCGTGGGTGTTTCCCACCCTCAAAGGCGCAGTGCAGGTCCCGTTTCCCGAGCGCCGGGTGACCGTGGATGCCGGCGCTATCCCGTACGTGGTGAACGGGGCGGATATCATGCGGCCCGGTATCGTTGCGGTGACCGATGACGTGAAGGCAGGATGCCCCGTCCAGATCGTTGACGAGCGGCACGGCAAGCCGCTTGCCATCGGGATCGCCCTCTTCGACGCGCCTGATATGCGTGCCAGTACAGCCGGCAAGATGGTCAAAAAGTTCCATCACGTCGGAGATGAGATCTGGAACATGGAAATCTGACCGTTTCCGGCCCGGTCGGATACGCGGGAAAACGGCAATTTTTCCCACTTTTGTAAGAAAAACAGCGCAAAGGCAGTTTCAAAATAGATACTATTAAATAATTTTCATCATACAGTTTTTTTATGGTTAAGATCATTGATACCCTTCTGGGAAAAAGCGCGTCGAGTTCGGACGATGACTATATGGAACTCGATCTCGCGTCCTATGAGGAGCATGGATCGGGATCCCCGGCTCTTCTCGTAAAGATCGCCACCATAACGGATCTCAAGGACACCCCCCGGGTAAAAGACGAGGTCTATTCGGGAAACATTGTCATCGTTGATATCTCCCGCTTGAAAATGGACAAGATCTCTTACGAGCGGGTCTTAAAGGACTTAAAAGAAGTGGCAAAGGATGTCAACGGCGACATCATCGGCCTTGGCGACCAGCGCTATGTTGTCTTAACCCCGATGTCAGTCAAGATCTCGCGCGACAAGATCGGTGGATAATCCCGTGGAGACGAAAGTTCCGGGTCCGTGTCCGTATTGCAATACTGAAATAGAATATCTGTATACCACAGAAAATATTCCTTATTTTTCTGATATTCTCATCATCTCTGCGGTCTGCGGTTCATGCGGCTACAAGTATGTTGATACCCAGCTCCTGAAGCAGGGCGAGCCTTCCCGCCACACCCTTGCGATAACGACCGCAGAGGATCTGGACGTCCGTGTGGTGCGGAGCATGAGCGCAAGCCTTGAGATTCCCGAGATCGGTGTCCGGATCGATCCGGGGCCGGTCTGCCAGGGATTTGTCTCGAACGTTGAGGGGGTCCTTGACCGGATCGAGCAGATTGTCAAAGGGGCCCTGAGGTGGGGGACTACGGACGAGAAAGAGAACGCTGCGCTGCTCCTGGCCGATATCGCACGGATAAAAGCCGGTCTTTACCCGGTAACCCTGATCCTCGAAGACCCGAACGGGAACAGCGCCATTGTTGCAGATAGGGTAATAAAAGCAGCCTATATCCCGGAAGAGTGAGGCTCATTTTTACCGGATCAGAACAGGCTGTTACGGGGATTATGATTATGTATCATATTCCCCCCGGGGTTTACCGGGATCAGCTCTGTCAAACTCCACTTTTTCATTCATACAGGTGCGGTTAACCCGGATCCGGACAAAAGCGTAATGGCTGATCGCCGGGATGTGGTGAGGGGAAAAAAAGGAGGAGTCCCCGGCTATTTCTGTTCCTTACTCCGCCGGTGCAGCCAGATTACAACCAGAAGGATCGCGATCAGGGTTGCCCACGATGCCGAATAGATGACGATGATGGGGTTGCTCAGGAGAGCCTGGGGTGAGAGGGCCGGGGCAGAGGGGGGCGGGGGTGGTGTGATGCTTGCGAACCTGACATCCACCGTTGCCGGGAACCGGCCTTTCCCATCGAAGTACTTCACCTGCACCGTGGCATTTCCCGAGGGAATAACACCATCGGTCTGTCCGCTTCTGGAGTTGGCAAAGACGACTGTCCGGTCGATCCTGCCTTTCTCATCCGCGAGCTCAACATACCATGCATCGGGATAGGATGTCGAATAGAGATCCTTAACCCCGACCTCAAGAGTGGAGCCGGGGGGAAGTGCAACATGCCAGATGCCGGTCCCGTTTGCCCCGTTGAACGTCAGGGTTCGAAGAGCGGTCTCCCCCGGCCCGAGACGAATCGATCCCGAATCGTACATGCACGCCGATGCGGTCCGGGTCCGTAACGGGGTTCCCTGGCCCGGAACGGATGCCGGGGGGGTGCAGAGGAGCCGGGTATCGATGATCTCGCGTGAGGTCAGCGCTACCGGATAGATCCTCACCTCATCAAGACCTCCCCGGAAGAAGTGGGGGCAGACAGGTGACGGCTTATCGTACATCCCCGACTCGGCACCCAGCTGGACATAATTATTGTATTCGTAATGGATCGGGCCGGAGGCATTTACCTGATTCCTGAGAATACCATCGAGATAAATCTTCGAGGATTCACCGTTATACGTGCCGGTCACATAATGCCATTCGTGCAGCGTGATACTGTCGTGCTGGATAGGAACAGAGACCTCCCCGGGTCCCTGGAGATTCACGGTCCACCACAAATCCTCCCCGTCACCAAATCCAAGGCGGTAACCTCCCCCGTCACAGTGACTCGATACCAGGACCTGGGGGTCGAACGAGTCCGTGTAGAACCAGGTGGAGACGGTGATCTCCTTTTCCGGGTGGTTTGCTGAACGGTACGGGATGCTGATGTACTCTCCACCCCCGTTGAAGAACACCGCCCTGCCACACCCGCTGTTGTCCATCCGGTCCACACCATAGATTGTACCGGAAGACCCATGGCCTGACAGGTCAAACGCAGTCGAACCGCTCCCCTCGTTGAAGTTGAGGTAGACAACGGGATCGACAGGAGTGTCTGGCGTGGTGCCGGAAGCGCATACACCGTGAATCAGGACGATAAAAAGAAGTGAAACTGCCAGGAGTTTACCTGGGACCTGAAGGCGTGGCACGGCGTTCATACGATCGGCTCATTGGT
Source organism: Methanoregula sp. (assembly GCF_041645475.1). Taxonomy (GTDB): domain Archaea; phylum Halobacteriota; class Methanomicrobia; order Methanomicrobiales; family Methanospirillaceae; genus Methanoregula. The sequence goes on from NZ_JBAZQA010000018.1 coordinate 36,686, forward strand.
GTATTGGGGCTTGTCCGAAAAGAACATTGCGATAAGACCACCTCAATCCGGGGTTGGATCCCCCTTCAAATACTATTAAGTATTCAGCCACGTCATTTCCGGAATAATGACCAACGTTACCGTTTACTCCACCCAGAACTGCCCCTATTGCCGGATGGCAAAGGCGTTCCTGGAAAAAAATAATGTACCGTATGAAAGCATCGATGTCGGGGCCGATGCCGTGGCGGCGAAAAAGATGATCGACATCTCGGGGCAGCGGGGAGTCCCGGTTATCGTTGTGGGAGATGAGGTCATCGTCGGGTTCGATGCTCAGCGCCTTAACGAGCTCTTCGGTGAGGAGATTGCTGATGAGATCGCTGATGTGGTCATCGTAGGAGCAGGGCCGGCAGGCCTGACGGCAGGGGTCTACTGTTCCCGCAAGATGCTCTCAACCCGGATCATCAGCGAGAACATCGGGGGGCAGGCCCTTGAATCCTGGGCTATCGAGAACTACATGGGCTACCGGATGGTCAGCGGGGAGGAGCTGATGAAGAAGTTCGAGGAACAGGTCCGGAACCTCCATATCCGGCTCGAACTCGACCGGGTCACTGCCATCACAAAAGAGGGAACACTCTTTGTTGTAAAAACGGTCTCGGAGGCGGTCATCCGGTCAAAGGCAGTTATCCTCACGCAGGGCAACCGTCCGAGGAAACTGGGCGTTGCAAACGAGGAGCAGTACCTGGGCCGGGGGCTCTCGATCTGCTCCACCTGCGACGGTCCGCTCTACAAGGGAAAGAGGGTCGCAGTTGTCGGCGGCGGCAACTCAGCGATCCAGACTGCCATCGAGATGAGCGAGATTGCCAGTTCCGTCAGCCTGATCGTCCGGAGCACAATTCGGGCCGATCCGATCTATATCGAACGGCTGAACGGGAAGAAAAACATAACCGTTCACCTCAATACCCATATTTCGGCACTCCAGGGAGACAAGTTCCTCTCGGGGATCACTATCAAGAGCGATGATGGGAAGGAGCAGACGATCGGACTCGACGGGGTCTTCATCGAGATAGGCTGGCTGCCCAACACCGATATGGTTGAAGGGCTTGTTGCCCTTAATGAAAAAAAGGAGATTATTGTCGACATCAACGGGAAAACCGGTGTACCGGGCATTTTTGCGGCCGGTGACGTGACGGATGTCAGGAGCAAGCAGATTATTATTGCTGCCGGCGACGGGGCAAAAGCTGCGCTCGAAGCGTACGATTACCTGATGAAGCAGTGAGGCGGCAGAAATTTCCCGGGGTGAGAGGTGGATTATTGTGGATTTGAGGCGCTGTTATCTGATTCCTGCATGGCTGTTGATCATTGCACTGATTGTTCTGGCAGCCGGTATCGGAATGCCCGTTTCAGCGGAGGAAAAACCGGGGACTCATAGTACTGAGTTACCTGCAATCCTGGAGAAAAATAAACCGGTAACCGGGATTCCCAAAGAAGAATCGTTTGATGCTCCTCACATGATTCTGACAAAAGAGGAGAGGGAGGAGATGCAGCGCCAGCTGGATGCAGCGCCGAAATATTCCGCTCCCGGGCCGGTTCCACGGGGATCGGTGAGCCTGCTTTCGTATCTTCCCTACAATGCTACCGAACGGGAGCAGGGACATGCCGGTGACTGCTGGGTCTGGGGATCAACCGGGGCCCTTGAGATCGAGCATGCAGTCAAATACGGGATCTTTGACCGGCTCTCCATCCAGTACTTCCTCGATAATTCCGGCATCGGGCCCCTGGGCATTTATAACGCCTGCCACGGGGGGAATCCGACCCGCTTTGCAGCCTGGTATTCCAATACCTCGGAAAATCCCGGGAGGAAAGTGGTTCCCTGGTCCAATGCGAATGCAAATTATGATCCGCATTGCTCCCTTCCGTTTACGCCCGCGGCTCCCGTCTCCACCTCCCCAGCCTACCAGTTGAAGAGCATTTCAGATGTTACGGTCCTGACCAATGGTGTGCCCCAGGCTGCTGCTATCGACAATATCAAAAGCGCTCTGGTGAACAAACACCCCGTCATTTTCAGATATGAATACTCCCCTAAGGATGCAAACGCATTCCACACATTCTGGCGCACCCAGCCGGATACGGCAATCTGGGATCCTTCACGCTGCAACGGGGATTTCGGAGTGGGTGGCGGGCACATGATGCTCATTGTCGGGTATGATGACAAGACGGATCCTGACAAACCCTACTGGCTTGTGGTGAACAGCTGGGGTGCACCGCCGAACCGGCCGGATGGCACGTTCCGGCTCGCCATGAATATGAATTATTCTGCGGTGATCTATAACCCTGATGATAAAGACAAACCCACACAGCAGCATTCATTCCAGATCCTGGATGTGACGTTTGCGGATACGCCCCAGCGCCCGGTTGTCAGCAGCATTTCCCCGGCATCCGGTCCGGCCGGCTCAACGGTGTCTATCACGGGGATCGGTTTTACCAAAGCGACGGCAGTAACATTTGGCGGCACACCGGCGGCCTCGTTTACGGTTACCAGCGATTCAACCATGACGGCAATCGTCCCTGCCCATGGAGGAGATGTTGTCGTCACTACTCCGGTTGGCACATCAGAGTCTCAGGGCGCCCCGGTATTCTCGTATAATGGATCCCCTGCCCCGGGCACCCGGTCGCCGCTCTCCCCGTTCATGGCTGCAGCCGGTATAGGTGCAGTGTGTCTCCTGCAGAGAGCAAGGAGAAGGAAATAATCCGGAACTTAATTTTAATTCACTAAGAGGTACCACGCATCTTCAGCACCAGGACGCCGGCATATTATCCCGTTTCCGCAGGAAGGCCCGGACTCTGATTCTCGCCGGATTATGAAAACGCCGGATGCTGACAAGACGGATGGAATTTTAAAAACGGTTGATTCTACTTCTTCCCAGCGTTCCGGTCCTTCTCCCGATATCCCTCTAACAGCACCGTGGCAATATTCTTGACCGGTTTGTCCGTATGGCCGGCGATGTGGAACTCGCAGAACGGGCAGGACGTGATGACGATGTCGGCGCCGGTCTTTTTGATCTCATCCCCGCGTCGTTTCCCGAGCGCCGCCGCTTCCTCCGGGTTTCCGGAACGGACGCCCCCGCCGCTTCCGCAGCAGATGGAGGGCATCTCCACGAGATCAACGACCTGCCGGATCAGCTCGCGGGGCTGGTCACGGATACCCTGCCCCCGCATCAGGTGACAGGGATCGTGGTACGTTGCTTTGATCGGGAGGCGTGCCGGGGGTTCGATTCCGTATTTCGTCAGGAGCTCGTTGATGTCGATGACCGTAAACGGGGTCTGGTAGTCGTGCTTCAGCGTTGAGCCGCAGCCGGCACACATGGTCAGGACGGTGTCGATGCCCCGTGACCGGAACGTTTCGATATTGCGCTGCTTGAGTTCATCCACGAATGCAAGCTGCCCGGTCCTGATAAGAGGTGAACCGCAACAGACCTGCTCCTTGGGGATGATGACCCGGATGCCGTTGCGCTTTAAAACTTCCATGGCATCAAGGGCGGACTGCTGCTGCCGGTAGTTGTACACGCAGCCGATAAACAGCCCAACCGTGGCTTTGACCGGGCCGTCAGGCTCGATAACCGAACCCACCTTTTCCAGGAACGATTCCGAGGTCCGCGGAACGCTCCGGCCCGTCTCCTTCACGAGTGCCGCCACTTCCTGGTGCCGGGGGAGGGTGAAGCCCCGTTTGTTGGCGTGAGCCCGGAGCTTCTCGATTGCTTTTGCCGGCGTCTCGATCTCTTTCGGGCACACCTTCCAGCAGGCCTGGCAGGTGGTGCAGGTGAAGAGCCCGTCACGGACCGCGTCGGCAATCCGATCGCCGCTGTCGCGGGGATCGAGGGCCAGGCGCATCTCCTGCCGCATTGCAGTGGGCCCGAGAAACGTTGTCACGTCAACCGCAGGACAGACTGATACACAGCAGAGGCATTCGATGCAGTCTTTGAGCGGTTTTATTGCATCGATGTCGGCTTTCCTGGGGAGCACGATCTCTTTCTTTGGCACGAGCGAGGCTATCTGTTCGAGCCGGGGCACAAGGTCGGTGACGAGATCTTTCTTAACGTCGAGGTTTAAGGGCTCGATCGTGATGTTATCCTTCGCCTCCTCCATGCAGGCAAGGACCGGCTCGCCGTTCACCCGCACGGCGCAGCTGCCGCACTGGCCCGAGGCACAGGAGTAGCGGTATGAGAGCGTGGGGTCGAGGGTGTCGTGGATCGCGTGGAGGACGTTGAGAACCCGGGCACCGTCGTTCACCTTCACAGTATAATTCACAACATGCGGCTCTTTGTCCTTATCCGGGTCGAACCTCCTTACACGCACATTCAGATCCTTCATACTTTTGCCTCCCTCGTCTCGATCCCTTCACGGGCCGTTGAGACGAACGTGTGGCCGAATGGCGAGTGTTCCGCATCATGGGTTGCCGTGACATCGGTGCGGACGTGCGCACCCCGGGATTCCGTCCGGATCAGGGCCAAGCGGCAGATGAGCGAGGCAACGAGTGTCATGTTCTGGAGAATACAGCATTCCGCCAGATTCTGTGCCGAGGCCGCTCTGAGGCTGATTGCCTGGAGCTGCTTAATTGTCTTAAGCGTCTCCTCAAGAGCGCCAGCGTTCCGGAAGATGCCGGCTCCCTGCCACATCGCGAGCTGGAGCCTCTTTTTCACTTGTGCCGGGTTGGTGTTCCCGACAAGGAACCCGTCGAGCTTCTTCTGCCATGCATCGACCTGCCGTCCGTCAACATTCTTCTGCCGCTTTGCCGCCTTTCCTGCGGCTTCCCCGGCCCGTTTTCCGAAGACCTGGGTCTCGGCAAGAGCATTACCTCCGAGCCGGTTGGCACCATGCACTCCCCCGGAGACCTCCCCGCAGGCAAAGAGTCCCGGAAGAGTTGTCCGGCACTCGGGAGTTATCCGGAGGCCGCCCATGATATGGTGTGCGGTGGGGGCCACCTCCATGGGGGTTGTGCGGATATCCACGCCGAATTTGAGGAACTGTTCGAGCATTACCGGCAGGCGGGCCTCGATCTGCTCCCGGGGCAGGTGGGTGACATCGAGATAGACGCCGCCGTTTGCCATTCCCCGGCCTTTCAGGATCTCGGTGGCAATGGACCGTGCCACCACGTCCCGGGTGGAGAGTTCCAGCCGGACCGGGTCATAGGTCTTCATGAACCGCTCACCCAGGGCATTCTTAAGAACGCCGCCCTCGCCCCGGACCGCCTCGGTCACGAGCCTTCCCCGGGCATCGTACGGGAAGACGGCGCCGGTCGGGTGGAACTGGATCATCTCCATATCGATGAGCTCTGCACCGGCCCGGAACCCCATCGCGTACCCGTCGCCAGTACCGCTCGATGAGTTGGTGGATATGTCGTAGACTTTTGTCCCGCCACCGGTTGCAAGGATCGTGCTGTCCGCCTTCATGATTACAAGGCGGCCTTTCTCGTCCAGCGCCAGTGCTCCGATGACCGCATCCCCGTCTTTCAACAGGTCGATAACGGTATACTCCTGCAGGAGCGTGATGCCATATTTTCCGGACTGGTGCATGGCAGTGGAAAGGCGGTCTGCGAGCGTCATCATCATCTCGTGACCGGTCCGGTCGCCGGCATAGCAGGTGCGGGGGAACCGCTGGCCGCCGAACGGGCGCTGGGCTACTTCGTCGTTGTCCGTGAAGTCGAAGACCGCTCCCCATTTCACGAGGTCGCCCATCCGGAGCGGGGCCTCCTTTACGAGGATATTCACGAGCTCGGGGTTGTTTAAGAAGGCCCCGCCTTTCATCGTGTCCTCGAAATGTATTCCACAGGAATCTTCTTCCCGCAAAACCGCATTGAACCCGCCTTCCGCCATCGTGGTGCAGCCCCCTTTGCCCACGAGGGTCTTGGAGATGAGCACAACATCGCCATACTGCGAGGCCTCGATCGCAGCACGGACCCCTGCTCCCCCGCTCCCGATCACCAGCACATGGCAATCCACAACCTCATCTGCAAGCATCTTATTATTTTGTGGATCGTATAGTTACATAAATAAATGGCACACCAGCCCGAGTGAGAGAGACAAATGAGATTTTTAATGAAATTCGGCGGAACATCCGTTGCCGACGCCCAGTGTATCCGGCGCGTTGTGGATATTCTCGAACAGCACCATAAAGCCGGCAACGAAGTAGCAGTAGTCGTCTCGGCCCAGCGGGGCGTGACTGACCAGCTCATCGAGATTGCCGGAAAACTTCCAACTGCAAAGGACGACTCCGCCATTGCACCACTGATCCGGGCCCTCAGCACGCGGCACATGACCACCCTTGAGGGAGCAGCGCCAGACCAGGTAGCAGAGGTTGGTGCGGATATCGAGGAGCGGCTCATCAGCCTCCAGAATATTCTTTTTGCGGTGTACAACCTGCGGGAACTCACTCCCCGCTCCAAGGATTACATCATCTCGTTTGGCGAGCGCCTGCTCGCACCGATCGTTGCAGCCGCCCTCCGCGAGAGAGGGATACCATCGACCGTCATGGACGGGTGCGAAGCCGGCATCCTCACAACCCCCCAGCACGGCGAATCAACCTCGCTTCCCGAGAGCGACGAACGGATCCAGCGGCGGGTCGGACCGCTCCTCAAAAAAGAGATCCCGGTTATCATGGGGTTCATGGGATGCACCCGTGACGGCATCCTCACAACCCTTGGACGGAGCGGTTCCGACTACTCAGCCTCCATCATCGGGGCAGGTATCGATGCGGACGAGATCTGGATCTGGACCGACGTTGACGGCATCATGACCTGCGACCCGCGGGTTATCAACGATGCCCGGGTCATGCCCTCCCTTTCCTATCTCGAAGTCATGGAACTCTCGTACTTCGGGGCCAAAGTCATGCATCCCCGCTCCATAGAACCGGCCATGCGCAAGAACATCCTTGTGCGGGTCAAGAACACCTTCAACCCAACCCATCCCGGCACCACCATTGTGCGGAACGGGCAGCGGGACAACCGGGTGGTAAAAGCCCTGACCTATATCGACAAGGTAGCCGCAATCAATATCAACGGCGCCCAGATGATCGGCAGACCCGGCGTGGCAAAAGCGATCTTCACGATCCTTGCCGACCACGAAGTCAATGTCATGATGATCTCGCAGGGATCCAGCGAGGCCAATATCTCGTTAATCGTGGATGAGTCGCACCTGTCCGCAGCGGTTACGGCCCTCTCCGACCTCATGAAACAGGGCGTTGTGCGGGAAGTCTCCCACAACCATGATGTCTGTGCGGTCGCGGTTGTCGGGGCGGGAATGGCGGGAGCGCCGGGAACCGGCGGCCGGATCTTCACGGCTCTCGGTGCAGCGGAGATCAATGTCATGATGATCTCGCAGGGATCCAGCGAAGCAAACATCTCGTTTGTGGTGCACCAGGATGACGGCCCCCGGGCGGTCCGGGTGCTGCACGACGAATTCCACCTTTCGGAGGCAAGCGATGAGTAACAATGCGTATGCAGCAGCGGGAGTAGACATCGATCTCGAAGCAACCGCGATAAAGTCCTTAATCAAGAACCTGACGTTCAAGCGGAAAGGTTCGTGTAAAATGATGGGATCTGTCGGGCACTTTGCGGGTCTCATCGATTTCGGCGAGATGGCGCTGGCCCTGACAACGGACGGGGTGGGCACGAAGATGCTCGTTGCCGACCAGGAGCAGGACTGGAGCACGGTTGGTATCGACTGTATTGCGATGAACGTAAACGACCTCTATGTCATGAACATGGAGCCGGTGGCCTTTGTCGACTACATCGCCACCGACAAGCTCTCGATTGAGAAGATGGCAGAGATCGGGATCGGTCTCAACGAAGGGGCAAAACAGGCGAACATCGATATCGTTGGCGGGGAGACTGCGTCCCTCAAGGGGCTCGTGAATGGCCTTGACCTGGCCGGTGCCTGCCTCGGGATGCAGAAGAAGGATAAGATCATCACCGGCGAAAAGATCAAACCCGGCGACAAAATCATTGGCGTCCCGTCAACCGGCGTCCACAGCAACGGCCTCTCCCTTGCCCGCCGTGTTGTGGAAAAGTACGCGGGGTACGACAAGAAGTTCAAAGGCAAAAAGACGTTCGGGCAGGAGCTCCTCACACCTACCCGGATCTACCACGAGAGCCTCGCGGTTGCTTCATCCTGCACCGTGCACGGAATGTGCCATATCACGGGAGGGGGCCTTCTGAACTTCAAGCGCCTCTCCGAGTACGGGTTCCTCTTCGATACCCCCTTAGCCCCGCCAGGGATCTTCACCTGGATCCAGAAGAGCGGCGACATTGCCCAGGAAGAGATGTACCGTACGTTCAACATGGGGATGGGCTACGCGTATGTCGTGCCAAAGAAGAGCGTTACCGGTGTACTTGGGATGGTGAAGGGTGCACAGGTTGTCGGCACGGTCACAAAGGAGCCGGGGGCGTTCCTCGGCGAGCTGGAGATAACGTAACTTTTTTATCCTTTTTGATCATTGGCAACATTTTGTCGTTATCATTACATCCTGATTGAATCGTTGTACCTGTGATCATTTTAACCGGATCGAAGACTGCCCAGCGATAAACCCCGGGGAGCTTTCCTTCTGAATCCCCGGTGGGAACCGGTACCATTTTGCTGGCGTCAACAACATGATTGATAATCTGGCTGTTTGTGGTTTTACAGGAATTTTTGGTCTTTTCTCTAACTCGGCGAAGTCTTTCCCTTTCAGTATAGCCAAGGTGTGCTACAGGTTCCGGGGTATCGGGCAGGAGCTGACCGGTCCAATCCCGGGCCCCGTAAATCATTTAAAAAAAAGGGTAAAGTGCCAATCCAGCCTTAACATCTATCTTTTACAATAGTCCGCCCCCCTTTGCGCCAGCCCTGCCCCCATTGGGGGCGGGGGCGCATGCGATTCCCCGGTATTACCGAAAATCCCGATTCAGGTAATACAGCACTATCGCAACCGGGGCGCCATAGCGGCGGGGCGAAGCCCCTGGAGCGTCAGTATTTTCGCTCCAAAACGAATTTACTTTTTTGCATTAAATTTTAGTCATATTTTTTTTACCTTTTTTCACTCCGTAAATCCTTCCTGGATTTAAGGGGCTGGAATAGTACATTACCCTAAAAAAAATTATGAGAAATTTTCAGTTTTTCTTTTCCCTGCCTCATCCGCCACAACCCCGGCCGCGATCACCATTGCCGGGATCACGAGGTACCGCAGCCCGATCTGCCCGGCATAATCCGGCAGCGTCATACCCAGCAGGCCCACAAGCACGATCAAATCCAGCACCCAGTTGGCGAGCAGCCAGACAATGCCGGTGACGATGGCTTCATGCGTGAAATTTTTCTCAATGGGCCGGAAGCACCAGACGATCAGGATCGCGGCCGTAATTGATCCGATCACGATCAGGATCGACTTGAAGAGCTGCTGGTCGATGACGAGGCCGGCCGGGCCGTAGAACGGGACGGCGCACACGAACGGGACGAGCCATGTCAGGAAGGCGCCCGCGATCCGGCGGCGCCAGGTTGCCGTGAAGGAGAGGTTCATGGGAGTCTCACGTATTGTTCCTTGATCCTGCCGGAGCATGAAGATACGGGGTCTGACCCGGAGATGCGTCCTGTCCGGAGACCTGATCCGGACCCCATTTTCCCCGCTTTTGGCAGAGGGGAGTACATCCGGGCCTGAGTTACGCGCCTGTATTAGCGCTGTTTGCGGCTCCAGTTATACGACGTGAAAAAGGTAGAAAACGGGGACTTGGTGCCTCATTTTCCCGCATTAGTACCTCATTTCGGGGTATTTAGTCCGGAACCCCCCGACCCCCACCAGATTCTCCGACGGAGAACTCCTCCTGCGGGGGGATGAGGAAGACCATCTCCGGTAAAGATACCTGTTCCAACAGAGGGGTATCCCCGACTAAGACCTGCCCGGCAACGCCGACGGCGTATTTTCAGTCACCGGTACGGTGGCCGGTACGGTTTTTCCCTCCACCGTGGCCGGAACCGTAGCTGGTGCGATCTCCCCGTCCTGCCGGATCTCTTTGAGGCCGGCATCGGTCAGCCGGAAGAAGCGGTAGGTCCCGTGACGGGAGTAGATCCAGAGTTCCAGCTGGATCTGGTGCGACGGCGGAAACAACCGGAGCTCGGCAAGGATCCCGCGGCACTCGTGTTCAATCTCATGTACGGGTGCGGTAATTTTTTCAAATCGCATGACGCGGACAAAGATCACCCACGTTACCATCCGGATAAAAAAATCGCAGACACTCTGATAAGAGTACGTGACCCGCATGACGCAGCCGCGTCTCAATGCGATGACGATGGCATCATCGATGCCCTTGGTTGCCGGCCGGCCTCGTTTCATAAGCAGGGCCTCTGCCGTTCGTGGACATTGATCATCAGGGAGTGCTCCGTTTCGTATACAGTGAAGAGTTGTGTAAACCGGTGTGGGTCCCGGAAACTTTCATCGGTAAAGTAAGATATTTAATTATATATATTCATGTGATGGTGATGGTTACATCGATGGGAGATGTGCAATCACGATAAAAAATGCGATCAACGTTGTCCGGATTGTTGAAGAAAAAAAATCGTTGGATTTTGACACTCCTCCCCGCGGATCGAAGATGTCCCGGCCTTTCAGATCCAGTACCGCTTCACGAAGAGCTCATGCTCCCGGACAATCGGCGTCCCGAACCAGAGCACTGCGGGAACGATCACCGCACTGGCGATGACATTCCCAACAAACCAGGCAGAGAAGAGCGGGAGCAGGTTCGGGAGATCGACAAGGCCGGCCGGTGCGAGCGAGAGGGTCCCCCAGATCGCCCCGGCAAGATTGTTGACAATGATCCCAAAGACTATCAGGATCCCAAGGTCGCGCCGGGTCCGGAGGGAGACGTCCCCACCGAGCAGCCGGAACGCAAGGAGCGGGATTACAACCTGCAAAAGATCCGCAGCCGACCAGACCAGGCTTGTTGTGGGGGAGAGGCCGCTTAAGACGCCTGCACCGATAAAGCAGCCGGCGTACGAAGCGATGGCACCCCAGAGACCGAACCAGAGCGTTGTCACGATCATCACGGCTACCACGAGGTACAGAAGCGATGTCCCGGGACCTGCAACAAAGGAGAAGACCACAAACTTTGCAATGAGGGCATCCAGGCAGATGAGAAGGAAGAGCAGCGCAATCCGCAGGAAGAGCGGGACGGTTGCAGACTCATCTGCACCGGTGACGGAATCCTGTCCGGCCATAACGTAATTACCATATCTTCCCGGATCCTATATGAGATCATCCGAACGGATGCAGGAAGTGAGAAAAAATATATTCTGACGTTTCCGGATCAGTGCGAACCTGGCTCTGCCGCCCGCCCGTCCAGGCGCTGCTGGTCGCCGTTTTTCTTCTTGCGGTTCTTCTCCCCTACTGGTGGCTTGCGGCCCTCTGGTGCCGGGATATCCTGCGCACGGAAGACCAACAGTTCGCGTTCATAACAACGACGTTCCTTCTCGTGATGGTCATCGCGGACAGCGCCTTCCTCACCCGGTATTACCAGGCAAAGCGGAAGCACGAGCTTGCCTGCATGACCGAAGAACTCCGGATCAGCGAAGAGTCGCTCCGGATCACGATCAAAAAACTGAACCTGCTCTCCAGCATCACCCGCCACGATATCCGGAACAATCTTGTCGGGATGAAGATCTACCTGGACCTCTCCCGGGCGACCGCCGGTGACTGGGAGAAGACAGAGGAGTACCTTGCAAAGGAGGAGCAGATAGCCGACGCAATCGAACGCCAGCTGGACTTCTCCCGGGCGTACGAGAGCCTCGGAGCCGCACACCCGGACTTCCAGGACCTCACAACCTGTATCGGGCAGGCGCAGGCCGGGCTCGATCTTGCCGGAACCCGGGTAACCCTCACCGGCATCCCTAGGGTCGAGATCTTTGCAGACCCCCTGCTCCAGAAAGTCTTCCACAACCTCTTCGATAACGCCCTCAGGCATGCGGGCCATGGGATGAATGCGATCACGATCGCCATTACAGAAACGGATAGCAGGCTCCGGATCACATTCGAAGACAACGGGAGCGGTATTCCAAAAAACCTCAAAGAGCGGATCTTCGACCGGGGATACGGGACGAATACCGGCTTTGGCCTCTTTCTGATCCGCGAGATCCTGGATATCACCCGGATCACCATTAAAGAGACCGGAACACCGGGCGCCGGTGCCAGGTTCGAGATAACCGTGCCGGCCGGTGCGTACCGGATCCTTCCCGGGAAGTGACCTGAGGCGGACTGCTCCGGAAAAACGATCACAAACCCCGCGTGAAGTCAGGAAAAAGAGAGAGAAAGGTTCAGATGGTTATTTCCCGGAACTGCTTGCCGAAAACTCCGCAGATCGGGCACTTGTCCGGGGCCTTGACCATCTCGATATTCCCGCAGACAGGACAGAGGAAGACTTTCTCTCTGGGAAGATCCGATCCTGACTTCACGGCATCAAACGCCTTTTTGTAGAGGCTTGCATGCACCTGCTCGGCCTTCATGGCGAAGGTGAAGGCAAGGAGAGCATCGCTCTTTTTTTCGCTCTCGGCTTCTTTGATAAAACCGGGATACATTGTCGTGAACTCATGGGTCTCTCCGGCAATACTTGCTTCAAGGTTCTTTGCCGTGGGCCCGACAGCGGTGAGGACCTTCAAGAGCTTCTTTGCATGGATAGCCTCGGCTTCGGAGGCCGCCTTGTAGAGGACTGCCACATTCTTGAACCCCTCTTCCGCTGCTTTCTCGGAAAACGCCTGGTATTTCCGGTTTGCCTGCGATTCGCCGGCAAATGCTTCCTGTGCATTCTCGGTTGTTGCCATACTGAATTGGTTACGCGGGGGAGATTCATAAATATTCTTCATGCGGCACATTCCGTAGCATCCAGGTCCTCATGGGAGGGCAGCAGATGGGATCTGGAATATATATTACTGCTGATAAATATTAATGGATAAAAGCGAGTCTGAGTGAATTTCATGACTGAACGCAAAGCAGGTATCCGCCTGATACGGTTGAAAGGATTCTCATGAAAAAGATGCGGGATGTACCTCTTGTCGACCGGCCCAGAGAGGTCATTGCACGGAAAGGTGCATCGGCCCTCTCGGACACTGAGCTCATCGAGGCAATTATCGGCCGGGGGACGAAAAGCAGGGATGTCCGGGTGCTCTCAAAGGAGATCTGCGATCTCCTGGAAGAGCAGAAGCCGGCCATCCGGTACGATGATCTCAAGGCAATAGCCGGAGTCGGCCCCACAAAGGCGTCCCAGATCATGGCCTGTTTCGAACTGGGCCGGCGGTATTTTACCCCCGCGGGACCGGAGGTGAAGATCACAAAGCCCGAAGACGTCATCCCGCTCGTTGCACACCTCAGGGACAAGCGGCAGGAACACTTTGTCTGCATCACCTTGAACGGTGCAGGTGAAGTGCTCGGCAACCGGATCATCACGGTAGGTCTCCTCAACCACAGTCTCGTCCACCCGAGGGAAGTTTTTGCCGATGCCATCGTTGACCGGGCAGCCTCTATCATCTGCGTCCATAACCACCCGTCGGGCTCGCTTGAACCAAGTCCCCAGGACATCGCCATCACCACCCAGTTAAAAGAGGCCGGCCAGCTTGTCGGGATCCAGCTCATCGACCATATCATCGTGACGAGAACCGGGCACGTAAGCCTGCGGGAACGGGGACTCATCCCCTGACCAAGAATATTTTTGCTAACGTGAAATAAAGAGGCGGGAAGCCCGTATTTCAGGGACAGACGTCCATTGAGAGACTCCTGCCAAGAGCGAATCCCTTCTCGTACGCAGCATCCAGAAGATCGCAGCGCGTGCCGATATCCAGTATCCTGTCCATATCATTGATGAGGAGTTCGTCGCTGTACTGGCAGTCGATGATATCGAAGAACGTCCTGGTAGTGAGCTTGGCCCCGACAAAGACCTCCGGCACAGCCATACCGGAGATACAGATGAAGAGTCCTCTCCTCCACCCGATCCGGTCCTTGTCGACAAGCGGGGATTTTCGGAGATATTTTGCCATGTAAAAGACCTGGAACCGGTCCATAAAGGACTTGAGTTTCCCGGGAATGCCCATGGTCATCACCGGCGTTGCAACAATGATGCTGTCCGCAGTTCTGATCTTCCCGTACATCAGCTGCATATCGTCATCCATAATGCAGGTCTCGTGATCCCGGCAGAAGAACATCTCGTTGCAGGCCTCGAAATCAAGGTTCGTTACCAGGATCTCTTCGACCGTGCACCCGGCATCCTCTGCACCTTTGAGGGCCCGGCGCAGCAGGAGCGCCGTATTCCCTTCAGGAAGGGGACTGCCAAGGATTCCGATGACATTTGCCATAATACACCTTCAGGTAAAGACCCCTTATAGTTTTGCAACCGCAGAGGGGAGATGTTCACCCTCCTGCCGATGTGCAGCAACACAACCCATATATATCTTTCACGTGAATGAGAAGTTTGGTGAGTCGTTTGACCGAACAGAAAAACTACAGTGCAGGCGCCAAAGTCGGCCCGGGCAAATATGTGTGTATTGACTGCGGAAAGGAACTCACGCTGGACAAGAGCGAACAGGATCTCCGGAAGTGCCCGGCCTGCTCCTGCGAGGAGTACCAGTGCTTCCCGATGACCCACATCCGCCCGGACATCAAGACGCCCGAGGATGCCAAGCACCCGCCAAAACGCGGCAAGAGCTCCCAGTAATTCCTTATTTTTTTCAAGCAACGTACTGTTCGTGCGAATACTGGTGCCGGAAACAGGCAGACGGAAAATGAATAACTCCGGTTTTGTGGCGGGAACATTTTCCCACAGGGTAAAAAGATGGTGAACGTAGCAACGGAAGGGCAGGTCTTCAAGTGCGAGATCTGCGGAAACGTGGTGGTTGTCAAGGAAGCAGGCGGCGGCGAGCTGATCTGCTGTGGCGAACCCATGGTACTGGAGGAGTGATTTGTATGGCAGTAAAAAAACCAGCAGTAAAGAAAATACCGGCAAAGAAGCCGGATGTAAAGAAGTCGGATGTAAAGAAACCGGTCGCAAAGATGGCGGCAGAAAAGGATCTCAAGACCCTTGAGAAGAAGATCGGCAAGGTGCCGAAATTCTTCCGCGAGCTGACCACGAAGGAGCCCGAGATGTTCGAGCTCGTCATGCGCTTTGAGCAGCACATCTGGGATGACGGCAAGCTCTCGAAGAAGACCAAGAAGCTCATCGCGATTGCCATTGCGGCAGCCATGAGGGACCAGCACGCGGTCCGGGCCCAGCTGGCAGGGGCGGCGAACATCGGCGTGACCAAGGCCGAAGTTGAAGAGGCGCTCCGGGTCACATTCCTGCTCTCGGGGATGCCGGCCTACGTGTACGGCAAGGCCCAGCTCGACGAAGTGATGAAGTAGAGGAGAGGAGAACGGTATGGACGAAGGATCCGGAATCAGTTTTCCCGTCATCGGCGAACCTGCTCCCGATTTCGAGGCAGAGACCACGCATGGGCCCTTAAAACTTTCAGAGCTCAGGGGAAAGTGGGTGGTCCTCTTCTCCCATCCCGCCGATTTCACGCCGGTCTGCACAACAGAATTCCTGGCATTTGCCGCAATCCATGACGAGCTCAAGGCGCTCAACGTGCAGCTGGTCGGCCTCTCGGTGGACAGTGTCTCGGCACACCTGGCATGGGTGCATGCGATCAGGGAGAAGATGGGCGTTGCGATCCCCTTCCCGGTCATCGCCGACCTGAACATGAAGGTGGCAAAGAAGTACGGCATGATCCAGCCGGGCCAGAGCACGACCGCTGCGGTCCGCTGTGTCTTCTTCATCGACGACAAGGGGATCATGCGGGCCATGATCTACTATCCGCTCCAGAACGGGCGGTTCATGCCGGAGATCATCCGGCTCGTAAAAGCGCTCCAGACAACGGACAAGTTCAAGGTCTCGACACCGGCCAACTGGCAGCCGGGCGACAAGGTGGTTGTACCGGCGCCCAGGACCGCTGCCGAGATGGAGAAGCGGCCAGCCGAGGGGTACGAGTGCAAGGACTGGTACCTCTGTTTCAAAAAGATCTGATCGGGTAAGATCCCGATTCCCGTTTTTTCTTTTTTTATTGTCACAAAGGGTACCGGATCCTATCCAATCTTTTTTCACTCCGGATAACATAGGGAATGATAATGACGATAAAAGTCCTCGCCTTTGCCGGAAGCCCCCGCCGGCACGGCAACTCGGAGACCCTGCTCGACTGGGTGCTGGCAGCAATGGGTAAGGACCCGGACGTCTCCATCGAGAAGGTTGCCTTGACCGAGGCAAATATCAACCCCTGCCGGGGGTGCAATGCCTGCGAGAAGCTCAACAGGTGCATCCAGCGCGACGGCCTTGACATCTACCACGACAAGATCATCGAGGCCGACTGCATTGTCCTCTCCTCCCCGATCTTCTGCATGGGCCTTGCATCGCAGGTCAAGATGCTCGTTGACCGGGCGCAGGTATTCCGGTCACGGAAATACGTGCTCAGGCTTCCCGTTGTCCCACCGGAGCGGAAAGGAAAACGCTTAGGAGTATTCCTCGCAACTGCCGGGCAGACCTGGCCGCATGTCTTTGATGCGGCAGTCCCGTCAGTCAAGTGCTTTTACCATGTCATCGATATCCGGGACGCGGATATCAGCTACCTCATGATCAACGGGGTCGACGAGTCGGGAGCGATCGTCAGTCACCCGACAGCAAAAGCGGATGCGGAGAG
Organism: Methanoregula sp.; assembly: GCF_041645475.1. Lineage (GTDB taxonomy): Archaea > Halobacteriota > Methanomicrobia > Methanomicrobiales > Methanospirillaceae > Methanoregula. Next base: position 53,386 of record NZ_JBAZQA010000018.1, read on the forward strand.
ACTGGCACAGAACGTTATCGCCGAACAGAAAAAACGGCTTGCTGCCTGAGGGAGATCATGACCGTCAACGTCCTCGGGATATCGGGAAGCCCGCACCGTCATGGCAACACTGAAACGCTGCTCGACAGTTTCCTCGAGGGCGCAAAAGCGGGCGGGGCATCGGTTGAGAAGGTTGTACTCAAGGATCTCACCTACTCCTCCTGTCGTGGATGCAATGCCTGCCACAAGAACGGAGTGTGTATTGTAAAGGACGATGCAATCGCCCTGTTCGATAAGATCCTGAACGCGGACTGCATCGCTGTGGCCTCGCCAATCTACACGATGGGGATCACCGCGGAACTCAAGGGGCTCATCGACCGGGGACAGTACCTCTGGGCCCGGAAATTCATCTTGAAGACGCTCTACTTTACCGACGATCACATCCGGCGCCACAAGGGGCTCTTTGTCTCAACGGCAGGGCAGAACTGGGACCATGTGTTTGACGGGGCGTTTCCGGCAATCACGGCCATCTTCAACGGTACCGGGTTCGAATACTACGACAACATCATTGCAAACAATATGGACGAGTACAAGGGCATCAAAAACCACCCTACGGCTCTTGCGGATGCGTTTGCCAAGGGAAAGAAAGTTGTCGGCGTGCTTATGGCGATGGAACCCGCCGGACCATGAGCGGGCAGGGACAAAACACTTTTTGCTTTTTTAAAAACGCCCCTGATCTCATTTCAGGTGGAAAAAAAAGGGATCAGATGAGTGACGCAAGGGTTGACGGATAGAACGAGAGCACGAGCGCTGCGAACGCGGCTACGATAAGGACGATGAAGACCGGCTTGTTCCAGGACCAGACCTTCTTCCCGTCAAGCACGCTGACCGGGAGCATGTTGAACGCTGCGATCATGGCATTGACCTGGAGGCCGATCATCCCTATCATGTAAAGGACATTGTCACCCAGGGACGGGCCCTGCCCGGCCACCATGAGGAGAACGGCGAACGGGATGCAGAGCACGAGGTTCACGAGGGGGCCGGAGGCTGAGATCTTCCCGTTCTCTTCCCGGCTGAGGCCACGGCCGTCAGCGCTGTTGCTGTAGATCACCGTTGCACCGGGTGCGGCAAATACAACGCCGACAAGTGCTGCAAGGGCGACTGCCACGACCAGCATGATGTTGTCCTTGCGGAACTCCGCCCAGTACCCGTATTTTATTGCAACAAACTTGTGGGCCATCTCGTGGAGGATGAACCCGATCCCGACCGTTAATAACGAGATCCCGACAAATGTCAGGGCAAGGATCGGGCTCGCCCGGCCGGCTTCCCGGAGAAAGATGATGGCAAAGGCAAAGGAGATCGCGACCCAGGCAACGAACAGGTCCGCCTCTTCGCGTCGTGTTATCCGTTCAAACATAAAACCACAGATCAGTTTGGGCGTTCTTTATTATCTGCCTTCGTGTCGGCACATCCGATGAGTATGTTTATAAAAAATCTCGGATATTGTACATGGTATGACGCTTGAGCAGGTCCGGGCAGATATTTCCCGGATCGATACGGAGATCATCCGCCTCATTGCAGAGCGGCAGGCGCTCGCTGAACAGGTTGCTCTGATCAAGGCGGAGACCGGTCTTCCCACCCACGATGCGGACCGGACGGCAGCGGTGCTCCGGTCGGTCTCAGCGCAGGCTGAAGCCTGCCGGATGGATCCTGCCCCGGTCAGGAAGATCTTCGAGACGCTGATTGCCATGAGCGAGGATCGCCAGCGGGAACTCCGGGAGAAGGGGAAGAGCCGGTAACGGTTCCGCAATTTTTTTTAATCTGGGCAAGGATCCTGCATTTCATTTTGTCGAAGGTTGTGACAATCAGATGACACTTCAGAGATGAATGACTCTCCCGGACAAACAAATTTCCAGTTTTTGATGTCGGTTCATCCCCACGCATGTGGGGAACTCACCGGATCGGCCCACCATTCAGCGGTGATGACCGGTTCATCCCCACGCATGTGGGGAACTCGCGGTGATTGACAAATACACGAGTCTCCTGGACGGTTCATCCCCACGCATGTGGGGAACTCCAGGTCAAAGCCGTGTGCCCCACTAGAGTTATCGGTTCATCCCCACGCATGTGGGGAACTCTTCAGGGTGAGATGCGGATACCGGTACTCGAACGGTTCATCCCCACGCATGTGGGGAACTCGATGCTGCCTGAGTACCATGCATTTGGTGCGACGGTTCATCCCCACGCATGTGGGGAACTCTTGTTGAACCGAAAATGAAACGTGAGGACGTACGGTTCATCCCCACGCATGTGGGGAACTCACATCTCTTAATACCCCCATGAAGGACATTTACGGTTCATCCCCACGCATGTGGGGAACTCTGCCAGATCCTATAGTTATAGCCGAACCCTGACGGTTCATCCCCACGCATGTGGGGAACTCGTTGCCCTTGGTAGTCTGGCAGACTATGTCGCCGGTTCATCCCCACGCATGTGGGGAACTCTGCCAATTTCGTAAAGGAATCGCTACAGGTTTCGGTTCATCCCCACGCATGTGGGGAACTCATTACCCGCGATGGGTTCGACGGCACAGTAGACGGTTCATCCCCACGCATGTGGGGAACTCTGTAGAAGAAGAGTGGGTAGTTAAGTGTGCGTCGGTTCATCCCCACGCATGTGGGGAACTCATTACGGGTTTGCCAGCAGATACCCCAGTTGCCGGTTCATCCCCACGCATGTGGGGAACTCGCCTTCTTCGCTGCAAGAATAAACGCCTGTTCCGGTTCATCCCCACGCATGTGGGGAACTCTTTTGTGCTGTATCTACTCTATGCTACACTAGCGGTTCATCCCCACGCATGTGGGGAACTCAGTAATCTCCTTTTTTTAGGGGGGAACTGTATCGGTTCATCCCCACGCATGTGGGGAACTCATATCTGAGCCCAGTCATCCTCAGATTCGTTACGGTTCATCCCCACGCATGTGGGGAACTCGCCGGTCGTAACCGAGCACGCCGGCAGTGTTACGGTTCATCCCCACGCATGTGGGGAACTCCGAATCCGGTTTACCGGCTCACGACCACGACACGGTTCATCCCCACGCATGTGGGGAACTCATATCAGAAGATTGGTGCCGGTTGGCGTTGTCCGGTTCATCCCCACGCATGTGGGGAACTCTACAGATATATTACCGTATCCTACAATCTCACCGGTTCATCCCCACGCATGTGGGGAACTCTCTTCATATTTTATATGAAAACTAGGAAGCCTACTTCCGAAGCAGGCTGCTATTCTCTCTTTTTGATGAGGTAGCTTGATAATAATCAGACTGTCGCATAGACTCCTCACAAGGAAGATCAGAAAAATCTCCCAGATAACCAATCAACGTTCCTGAATAATTAATTTCTCTGCATTGGCACGATCTGGTTTCTGGGGGATAAACGAAATGAGCTGAACACCTTCAAAATCAACAGGAACGCGGCGGTTAGTGCCGATTGTAACAAAATCATAACCAGCCTCATTGTTCGTCCCCCACGCCATTATTGCGGTCCCATCCTCAATCCCATCGATGATTTGTATCCACAGCATCTCACGGCCTTTTTGCGAAAAGTCACCGATATACACACCTGCATGGACTTCAAGGAGCCAGACAGCAAGTCGGCCCCGCAAACGTGCCGGTGCATTCTCAAGTACGATGACCAGCATCACCAAGCCCCCTCTCTTCCGGAATAGCCGGAGGCAGACAATCTTCCGGAGTTTCAGGAACCGGGAGTCCACCTGAACTCAGGATTTCTTCAATAGTGGGGATAATCGTCTTCAATAGCCGGGTTTCCCGGAACTGATCCCGACAGGCAATTCTCACTGCCCGCTCCGGATCAACCGGGTTCTGTGCAGCGATACGAAATGCAGCCGGCACTACCGTCTCGAACTTGAACAGATCCGCGATATCGTAAACAAACGATTGCGGTTTACCTGAGTGAATGAAGCCGATAGCGGGGGCGTATCCCGCTGCAAGGATCGCTGCCTCGGAAATCCCATAGAGGCATGAAGTTGCAGAACTCAGGCACCGATTAGGCAGATCTCCACTCCCCCACTGAGTATGATCGTACTGCCGCCCTGACCATTTCACCCCGTATCGTTGAGCCATCTGAACGTACATCTCCCTCACTCGTGAACCCTCCATTCCCCGGAGTTGTTCAACAGAATAATGTGATGGCACCGGTTTTTTGAACCGGAACTCATACATCTTCCGGACCACCTTTAACCGTGCCTCTTCATTGAGAGCAAGTTTTGCCTGGTAGAGCAGGCGATCTGCCCGTGCACCACCAGGTTGTCCCGCAGCATAGAGCCGGACTCCCGCTTCCCCAATCCAGACAAGCAAACACCCTACACGGGATGCGAGAACCACTGCTGCGTGAGAGACCCGGGTGCCGGGTTCGAGCATAAGGCAGGCAACGCTCCCGATAGGAATTTGCGTACGGACACCATTTTTATCAACAAGTACAAACGCCCCGTCAAGAACATCGAGCTCCCCCCTCTCAAGAAAAACAAGGGAGATCCGTTCCTTGATCGCGATCGGTTTCAATGGTGGGAGCATAAGAAAAGTCACCGTGCGGGTCGGACCATCAATAACCCACAGCCAAATCCTTTCGCCGGCCCCAATCCACGAAAAAGTGCGGGAACAAACAAATCCGGATCAGTAACCGTCAATAGGCCGGTAAATTCTATCGTGCTTAACGTGATCGGATGTTTTCCCTTGGGTTTGACAAACCGGTGCTGGGTGTACCCGTCAGCACGCACTTCGCCTTCGCGGAGAGAGAAACCATTTGATTCTCCCTTCATCGCAAGCCAGACAAATCCAGCCTGCTGAACGATCTCAGGTTCCGGGGGATACGGTTCCTGTCGCTGCTTCAAGAGAGTTTTGGCCTCCATGACCACATCATGGCGGTGCTGTTTCTTCTGGTCGTCGCGTTTTGTCTGGATCGGGTTGGCCCGCAGCATGAATGCCAATCTCTGATCTTTTTTTATCACCGGAGCATAGGGTTTTGTCTCAACGTGCCAGACTCCGCAGCGGTTGTTGGGTTCCCGTGCCGAGATACAGTAGAATGCCGGCAATCCATCGACCATATCCTGCCGGTAGATAAAATCACGATTCCGCTCAGGCCCATCGGAAAAGAGATCCCAGACCAGCGAATGAAGTTTGTATGCTCCCCCGATGTGGTTCCAGAACTCTTTCCCAAATGCCGCATCGCTTTGGAGTTTTACCCTGCTGATAAACACGAGTCAACCTCCCGCAGGTTTTCTAATCATCGCGGAGTGCTCCGTCCGGTTCCCAAACTGCCAGCGTCGCCGGCTCAGCGGATCGTCCCGGCGCTGGAAAGTGTGAACTCTGGTAAATCCCACATCTGCATCCCCCTCCCAGAATACCCTGGCATCGCCGTTGGATTCGAGCGGGAAAAGAAATGGAGCATCGTTAAATTGAACAGAGGACAGTGCAGCTGCAATGGATTCTGATGGGATTATCTGTGGCTGAAGGGGAAGTGAGAGCGGGCACGACTTTCTCCCAAGGTAGAGAGTAAACACGGGTTTTTCCAGATGCTCTTTTAGAGCGGTGAGGGGATAGGGGGGAGATGCAGTCCGGCTCCATAAACAGATGGAATAGATAGCATCACACCGGTAATCCCTCGACGAAAGAATTGTATTGAGAACATCTTTGGGAACAGAAAGCTCTGCTTTTCTCGTGGGAAATATCATTTTCTTCCGGTCGATTATGGATGGCGGTACCTGCGCTGTATGATAATCCCTCATAAGAATACCCGGTGCGTCGATCCGGACTGCCATCAGATAACCGGCGGCAAGTTCCTGTAACCGCTCCTCTTCATCGCGACGGATTCCGAGAGCTGCTGCCACCATTCCCATAATGGCAGATTTGGAGGGGCGATCATACGATGGCCTGAATTCACCGACTGCAATATCTCCCCAGGACGCCATCGTGCCGTAGATGCGGAAGATGAGGTATTCGTTCATGGTGATCGGCAGCAGAATTCCAGTATTTTATTCAGCGAACCCTCGCCGGCATGAACGTCCATCACTTCTTGTTCCTCACAACATTTTCCATAAACGGCATCCATTTTTTTGCGGGTATCATTCAGGGATGTGATGGCAGCACCAAGAAGATCTTTTGAATCCCGGACTGCCCCAAGATACGCAACCGATAAGGAGCGGGGCTGTTGTGATCCCTTTTCTGCGAGGAGATACGAGGCATATGCCCGGGATGCAAAGGAATTTTGTTTACCGGTCGGTGCGACTTTTGTCGCTGCCTCAACGAGCGCTTTTATGGCAGCACTGGCAAGTTCTGCATTACTTCCTAGATTCTTTTCGAGGAGGGTTTTGTCGATGCAGACATAGGTATAGAAAAGACCTGAGGCAAACTCGGTCTCACCCAGGTGTGCAGCGCCTGCGTCATCATCACCTTTGTTCAGATCATCCACGGCAGTGAAATAATCATCTTCGACTGCAACTTCATGGACGGTTATTGCATGAGCTACCTGTACAGCAGCTTCCACGTTATACTTCGTCGCGTTGGCGAGCATCCGTCCAAACATGGCAACATCCACGGAAGAAAGATCCTCTTTCAATAAGCTCGATAATTCCTGAGGATTTGGTGCCCGGTTTTCCTTGATGAGTGTGGTGATAAGCGACTGGATTGCAAAAATTTCATTATTGGAGTAAAAGACCAGTTGTTCCCCTTTCAGGGAATCTTTATTGATATTGCTTTTTTTATCTTCTTTTTTTGTTCCTTTCTTCTCTTCTTCCGTATCATCCGTTGAACTTCCTTCTGTTTTTTTATTATCGGACTTGGACAGTTTATCGACAAAAGCTGATGCAATTTTCAATGCCCATTCATTCGCATTTTTCTCACCAATGATTGTTGCAGACTTAGGCTCGGTATTTTTTCCTTGCAGTAATTGGATTAATGGCAAGCCACTCGTGAGAGCTTCTTTGACTTTCGAACCCATCTCCTTGGTTCGGATACCGATATGCCCCTCAAGACCCTGCTCGAAAATATCCGATGTCCTCCATGCTCGCTTCAGGCTCTGCGATGAGATACGCAGGCGCTGGGTTCCCCCCATAACAGCAGTTTTTGGCCGTCCGAGATCATCGCGGTTGAGGTTCGACGGGGGATACGATACAAGCATATGCAGCTGAATAAAGTCACTCATAGTAATTTCACTCCTTACTTCTCCTCACTTGGAGCATGTTCATAATAGGCAAACGCCCATTCTTTCTTCGTCCGCTCATTCCACCAGTAAATGCCATTGGCGAGGGAGGGAATATCCACGGCGCCGCCAAGCATGCGTACAACCCTGATAATCGTCTCATACAATTTATCCTGGTCATCGATTGCCAACAAGCGGCGGAATCGATGGCTGTTGATCTTTGCTTTTTTTGCATCAGCAGAATCAGTCCCGGCCATCTGAATAGGAAATGACCCGGATGTATACGATTTTACATGAGAGAGAACGCCGGCAACGAGTGCGAGATCCTCATCCTTTACGGACCCCTGTTTCATCATCGCAATTCGCAGGCGATGGTAAGCAGGTGTGAATGCAACGTTCAGCGGGGAATGGCATCTCCGCAGTTCGGCACGATCACCCCGCGAGGTATCAAGCGCTTTCCACCAGGTTATCAGAATCTCACGGGTTTCCGGCTGAGTAAATGTCAGATAGTGTTTTTGTTCCATGGAGGTACCTCGGAATTAGGTCTTCTTTTTTTGTTTGTCCTTCGTTTTGAGGTCACGCGATTTTTCAAGTTTCGGTAAATCGAGCATCAATAATTCAATAATTTTTTTATTATTAGCGGAGGAAAACACCCTGAAATCCCTCCGTGCAAGAGCAATTCGTTTTGGATCGACAACAGAAATCAGACTGGATTGGGAGTATTGGTCAAACAGGTGTTCTCCCTCGTTGGATAATATTGCAAGCCAGCGCAGTTTCAGTTCCTGAACCGTCTGTTTGGTTTGGAGCGCGATTTTGAGATCGTTGAGTGTCTCGTAAAACCTGGGTTCGGTATCCTGCCAGAACCGGGAATCAATCGACTCGAAAAGTGATTTATCCAAAGAGATTTCTGCTTTTGGACTGAACAACGCCTTTTTCACGCAGGTTCGGACATTTGACGCGATCAGGCTTGCAGTTTTGATCATCTGACTGACAACAAGCTCATATTCGGGCCTGACATCAGGTTCCAGATGAATGAGCGGCATGGTGCCTTCATACCAGCCGCAGGCTTTCATATTGTTCATATCGTAACCAAACGCCCAGAGCCGGAAGGGAATCTCATTTTTTCCTGAAAGTGCATCCTGACGTTCCTGCCGGAAGGTATGGACAACAACTGCGGGTTCGGTCCGGTATTTTTTTTCACCGGCATTTTGGACAAGGCCAAGCCAGTTCCGGTACGAAATCCCACCAGACTGCCCATGTTTTGGCAGGTACTCCCCGGTTTTCTCATCAATAGAATATGGGGTTAGGGGATGGCGCCAGCCTCCTTTGTAATTGATACCGTAACTTTTATCGAGATATTGTGCTACATAACGTGAGTCTGAACGATTGCAGAGATCGCATGGTTTCTTTTCCGGACGGTTCTCAAATCCAAGCCGGATCCTTCGTGGCATTCCCCAGAACAACTGGACGGGATGGACATGCTGCGATGTAGTATCATGACCACTTTTCTCGCTCGTGCGGGTTGGTCCCATCCAGGGAAACAGATCGGGGTCTGTGTTCTTGGCTGCATTTCCATATCGAAAGAACTCATCCGTTGTAAGGACATTCAACCAGATGGTTTCCCATAACGTCCTCCCAATCACAATTGTTGTGAGCGGCCCTCCTCCACGAACCGATGTTCGATGACCTCTTCCACCAGATGGAGCATTTGTCTGCAATGTGAGCAATGCCGTCGCACAACATGAGATACAGATCTGCTTTACCGTATCCCGCTTCAGGAAATGATCCGTATTTTTGTCAAGGGTTTGTGCCCCGGGCATCTCCATGAGCAGATGATCGATCTGGTTTGATTCTCCTTCTTTTTCGGAAAGATCCAGATCCTGCATGAACCTCGGCCCGTCACCATCCAGATTAAAGGCATGGGCATAATGTCCAAACGCAGATTGCAACTCCTCGGAGGTTGGAGGTTTGCTAAACTTTTTCCTCCACTCGGACTCCGTAGCAGGAGGACATGTTGTCTGCACAAGTCCGATCAGGAACTGTACCAAAGCACCGTTAAAATCGGGACGGGGTGCATCCAAGTCAAGAACCGGATCCTCTGAATATTTTTCCACAATCCCTGCCGGAGCAATAGATTCACGCGTGCCGGTTTGCCGGATAACAGGGATCCATGATTCTTGGATGAGATTGAACATGCAATCATCCCGCATTCAAATTGCGGGGTATTAAAGAAACGGCCAGGACATTAGCAAGAAAGTAAGAATATTTTTGCGTTAATAAAATTGATTCCATTCGTTAGGATTACTTTAGGAGCCCTTAACAATTACGTTTTGTTCGTGAGAAGTCCAGTATAGGAATCATACCAGACAGATACAACTTTGTTGTTCCTATCAAGACATCTCCCCTGCCATGCATCATTCTTCCATTCAAGCGGAACGAGGATTCGCCATTTCCCCTTGTCAGCCAGTCCGGTTTTAAATGCATCAAGACACACTGCCAGCTCTCCCGTGTACGGGAATTCTTTCGAGATCTTGTTGTCTGAAATACTCACTTGGCTGAATTCTTCAGAAAACATTGGATCCGGTGAAAAGAAATGCAGATTCGAATTTTCCCACTTCAACAGAAGAATCGTAACCCGGGCTCCGAGCCTCGTTGGTGTCCTTGCGTCATCCTGCCACGGATTCGGGGTATGAGCGTATCCGCCATTCAGGTGCAGGACATTCAACTGGGCTATTGCACCATCCGCCATTCTCTTGCCTTCCGCTTTTATTTCCTGCTCAATCAGCGTTTCCGGGATCTGTCGTTGTGCCTCCGGCCCGAAGGTGCCTTCTATCAACAATCGTGCATCATCTGGCATAGTAATTTTTTTTCGATCGGAAAGGAGCCGGACGGTGAGCCAGAGCTGACCATGACTCGGGTATACGAACTGGCCCTTCGGGAACATTGCTGAATACCAGTCAGAGTCAGGATTGTCTAAAACCGGAGGACTCATAACTGCAAGTCTAGGTACGCCTCGATTCCCGCGTTTAGCCGGATCATTATGCCGGTGCAATCTTCCGACTCTCTGGATGATCAGGTCCATCGGGGCAAGATCGGTTACCATGAAATCAAAATCAAGATCAAGGGATTGTTCAACTACCTGAGTGGCGACAAGGATTTTCCCGTTACGGATATCCGGAGTGCTGTCTTTCCCGAATAATTTCAGCACCTCGTTTTCTTTTTCAATTCGGTCTCCCATCGTGAAACGGGCATGGAATAGAAGAACATGTTCAGCCCCGAATTTCTCGGAAAGGGTCCGATATGTTTCGATTGCATCATCAACAGTGTTATTGATCCAGCAGGCACAATGCCCGTCATCAATGATGTGACTCAGTTCACGGATTTCCCGCCCCTTATCATCCGTGCATTCAACCTCGATGGTCCGATGAGTCATCTCGCAAATCTGAATTGGACACTCTGTCGGTTCTTTTGTCTGGGCAGTCACCCGAGTGACAAGCGGGTAGTGGGATTCCCTGACCTGAGAACAGTCAAATCCTAAACCGGAAGAGTACGCAGAGAGGAGAGCCTGTCGCTGTGCCATCGGAAGTGTGGCAGAAATAAGAATGACACTGCCACCCAGCGCTGCCTGAAATTCAAGAAGGCTGATTAATATGCGCTCCACGTACGGATCGAAGGCATGAACTTCATCTACGATCAGAATATTTCTCGACAAACCGAGAATTCTCAGGGACTGGTGATGCAACGGCAGGACCGCCATCAGCGCCTGATCAATAGTCCCGACGCCAACCTGTGCAAGCAGTGCTTTTTTCCGGTTATCCGCGAGCCATGCAGTACAATAGGCAGATGCCGGCACCTCACCGCCGACCACCTGCTCGTTTCCGTGATTATTATACACAATCGACTGCCGGAATTTTTCAGACAGATGCCTGCCGCCATGCGCCAGAATGATAGAGGGGTGGGAATCAGGAGAGAATAACCGCTCATACGCTTTTCCCATTCGATCGTACATCGCATTTGCCGTTGCCATTGTTGGCAGCCCGAAGTACATTCCCTCGCCAAGCCCCAGTGCCATGAGGCGATGCGCCAGTACAAGGGCAGCCTCTGTCTTTCCACTCCCGGTCGCTTCTTCAATAATGAACATCTGGGGAAGGGGGGGTAATTCACAGGTCTCGGCAAAGGACTGGAGAGGGGTCGGTGTTGAAATTTCCGGGAAAAGTACATTCATCCCAATTTCGGTTGAGGCGGTTCCCGGGAGTAGACCAAAATTACGAATTGCTTTTTCTGCGTTTGGGACGGCATACTCATTCCAGTATTTTTCAGGAGGCATCGGTGCTGAGCAATGGGGAAATTGATAATTGTTCGATCCGATCCAATCGCACATAACCGCAAAACCGGCAAGCAACCAGGATTTCCTGCTGAATGCTAAAAGATCCTTTTCAGAAAACGTGTTGTTCGCACTCATTCTGCTCATCAGGAACATCCGTGAGCATACTTCCGTGAATAGCATTGCCGATTCCCGGTCTCCTTCTTCAAAAAGTGTAGATAGGGGGGCATCGGTTTTTTCCGGAGGTGTGCCATGATGGCCGGCCACTGCAAAAAACCACGGATTCCAGACATCCTTCCAGTCCGCGCTGTCATCATCCGGGTTCAGATAAAACCAGTTCGCCACCCATATTTTCTTCCAGATCTCTTTGTCAAAGAGGAGGCGCCCCATTTCGGTATGGCGAACCGTATACTGACGGTTGCTTGTATGACCCCGCAATTCCTGCATCAGATCGGGCTTGAGATTTTGGAACCGGTCAGAAAATTTTCCGAGATCGTGAAGTGCGAGAAGAAAGGATATTATTCCGATGAATAATTGTTCACGATCAGGTTCAGCGGCATGGAATCCATCCGGAATAATTTTCTGTAATAACCGGGGATCCCTCAATAATATTTGATGCCCAACTGCTGCCACATCAAGACAATGGTACACAAGCAGATGGTACGGATGAGGGTCGGTTCCATCAGGATTGGATCCCGTCTTTCCCCAGTAGTGAAAATATTTTTCTGAATTGTCAGTCACGATTCCTCAGCCGAATACACCCTACATTCTCCTGCAACACGAAAAGGGTTTCATTTTATCATGCAATCTAATTGCATCGCGAAAGTAAAATCGCTATATATCCCCACCCCCCGGAAATCCGATCCCAAAAACAGGGGTTCCTTTCGTTTTGCCCTACTCCAGCCTGATCGCAAGCGAGAGCGGCCAGCCAATTGAGCCTAATTGCGCACATTTGGCTCTTCGACGTTATTTTTTCGAATCGGGGCTCTTTTTGAGGAGATTAAAATGAATTTACATCCATTTTCCGTGAATTCCGCACAGTTCCCGGTCCCGGGTAAGATGCGCTCATGGCAAATACGTCAAAAATGGCCCCTGTTTGCCAAAAGGAGCCTGATTTGAAAAACGGACCGTGGCCCTTTTGCGATACTTCCAAGCAATATCTCCACCGACGAAAGACCCCCGGGCCGGAGGGCATTAGGTGGAATTACCAGGGGGTTTGCCCGGAGGAGGGCTCATATGTTACCATCAGCTGTTTCAATCCTTGTTCTCTTGGATGAATGCAGGGCAAGCCGCAACACTCGTACCGGGAGAAAAACCGGAAAAACAAAAATCTCCGGGCAAAAAGGCATCCACATCCCATCCGCCGGGAAATGGCATGTTCAGGAGCGTGCAGCACGGAGCCATCGATACCATCTTCCCGTGCCATTCTGCCCAACCGACCGGGTCAGACCGGATTGTTAGAAAATACAAAAAATGTCTTACAACCGACCTTTCGCAGTAACATATCCGAGTTTTGAATAAAGTAATACTTAGAAATATATCTTAGTACAGCGATAATCAAAATGTGCCAGACATAACCGGATTAACCTCGCAGAATTTCACATCGAAG
>NZ_JBAZQA010000019.1:0-63950 GCF_041645475.1 Methanoregula sp.
TAATTACGGATCAGTTCCGCAAGTGGCTGTTCCCAGACGTTTCCTATACAGATCCCCTGGCAGATCTGGACGTTGCCATATGCGTCCACGTGAAGTCGGGACGGATTCTGGAGATCTTCATACGGGCAGGTTGTGAACTGCCGCCAGTTATGAAGTTCCGCGTACTGGCTCAGTCTCGTAGCGGCCCGGCCCCGGAACATGATGCCCCCCTCCGTTATGACCCCTTTTCCCTCTTCCCGAAGGGCAGCCTGGTTATCCGGCCCAGATCCACCGGGGTTAAGTGCCAGCACCAGCGTTGGCAGCCCCATCTTACTGGCAACCTCCAAAGCACGCCGGGCTGGATTCTCCTGACGGTTCTCATAATGGAAAATGTCGTCGCTGACACTGAAGTCCACAACGCCGAGTGCAGCAAGCGGTTCCAGGAAACACCGGGCATTCTCCTCTGATGTAGCAAAGTAGCCGTTGGTAACGATTCCTACTGAAAAATTCCGGCTCCGCGCCTGCCGGATGCCGTTGAGCAGGACCGGATAAAAGAGGAATGGTTCACCACCCTCGAAATAGATCGTATCGACCGTTCTGATATGTGATGCCTGATCGAGGACCCGTGCGATCTGGACGGGTGTGAACGTTCCCTCCGCAGAGGGGCTGCTGCAGACAAAGCAATGTTCGCATGTGAGGGTGCACATGTAAGTAAGAATGAAATGGATCTGTGTCATCATAGCATGAAGTCACCGTTTATTCTTACAGGAATACCCTTTGATAAGGTCTTAATGCTTATTGCTGGAATGCACCCTTGGAGATGTCTTCCTCACAGAGGAATTTCAGGATGGTACGGGCGAATGCTTCCGGGCACTGGTACTGGAGACCATGCCCGGCACCCGGGAAGCGGGCAAGCCGAGCTCTCGGGATCCGGTCTGCAAGAACATCGGCATTTGCCGGAGGGATAACAATGTCCTCAGTTCCGGTAATAACCAGCGTCGGGTTCCGGATCCCGGCGAGCCGGTGAGCGGATCCCGTCCATGAGAAGAATGCCTCTGCCTGTCGTGCGGCCATCTCCTCACCGGTGGTTTCGTGTACCTCCGGACAATACTTCCATGGATCGTGCGCTGCAAGCCACTTTCCTGTGAAGAGCAACGAGAACATTCTGTCCGCAAGCTCAGCGGGCGTCCCGCTTTTATCCGTGAGTGTCTCCCACGTATCCGGGCGCATTCGTACGGCTTCGCCTCCTCCGCAGGTTCCGGCAACGAGAATGAGCCGGTTTACCCGTTCCGGATGTGTAAGGATCATCTCCTGGGCAATGGATGCACCCATTGAGAGACCGAGGATGTGGGCGCGGTCGATCCCGCAGGCATACATCAGGGCCGCTGTATCCTGTGTAAAAAGTGATATGGAGAATGGCTCCTCCGATGCGGTGGAAAATCCGGTACCCCGGTTATCGAAGATGATAACGCAGAATTTTTGCGCAAGCAGCTCAAGCAATGGCGGGCTCCACGTGTCCATTGCCGATGCGAACCCGTTGATCAGGAGGAGCGGATAGCCTGACCCGATCTCCCTGTACGCGAGCGAGATCCCGTTCACGTCAAGGTGTTTCACACCTGTTTCCGGCAATCCTGTCATGTCCTCATTCCTGAAATCAAGCCCTTGTCCAAATAATTCTGCGTTCTGTGTACGGGGGAGATCCGGTTGGAGGTTTTTTCGTTTTTGACTCAGCGGTAATCCCTGATATGGATAATATTGCCTTTACTATCTGCATGATTTTTTCAAAATAAAAATCATTTGTCCTTACACTGCATTTCCCGTACCTGGAGGAGCCAGATGACAACCTCCGATAGCAGCTCTCAATCGGATATTGTGGTAAGTATATTTGGGAGCCTGTTGTGCCTTCGAGAAATGAGTTGCTAAGACTTCAGGCTTTGATATTAATCAGAAATTTTTTTGAGGCACCTGCTATGTCAGAGCCTTCTGTTGCCATATGGAAAAAGAACAATCTCCTTACTGATTTCCCCGGATAAACATAATCCCTGAATAGAGTGGGAATTATTCATGTCCCCGAGACATGGTTCCCTGCACACGGTCTCCAGGCCGTCTTCGGGACCGTGATCTCGAACAGAACCCCGCACCCGGCGATCCCGGTCTCCCGTATGGAAAGGCCGGTTATTCCCAGGATCTCCCGGATGATATAGAGACCAAAGCCGGTATTTTTTCCATATCCCTGTTCAAAGATCCGCTGCTTCTCTTCCGCAGAAATCCCGATCCCGTCGTCACGGTAACGGATAACAAGATCTCCATCCGGTACAAACTCTGTCTCAATTGTGATATTCCGGACCGATCCGCCATGCCGGAAACTGTTATCGATCAGGTTGTAGAATACCCTGCAGAGGAGTGAGTCTGCATAGATTTCAGTCTCGGTTCCGGGAAGAGTTAATTGTACCTCCGTCATATCCCGCCCGATTGCTGATGCTGCACTCCCGATACTCTGAAATAGGCCATGCCACTGCGGAGCTTTCACCCCGACATCCTGGTATTCCCTGGTGAAGATGATCTGGTCTTTTATCTTGATGACCTGGGTGTGGATCTCTGAAATGAGTTCCTGTGCACTGCGGTCCGCTGTTGTTGCACTCAGCATATCGCAGAGGCCGAGGAGTCCGGTGATATTGTTCAGGACATCATGGCGTGTTATGCTGTTCATCATATTCAGTTTCTGGTTCGTTACCTCAAGCGCTTTCTCGAGACGGACCTGTTCCGTGATATCAACGATGACCCCGTGGATTCCTGCAACGCGTTTCTCCCCGATAATCGGGGAGGCATAGATGACCGCGGGAATTTCCCTTCCATCATGGGTAACAATGCAGCATACGGTATGGTCGCTGGTGATGTCCCGCTGGAGGCGGGCAAAAAACCGCGCAACCTCCATCCGATCAGCCTCCCGTATGATATCCGATATGCCGGTCCTCTTCTGTGCCAGGTCGTCATACGCATATCCTGTTATTTCGATGGTATTCCAGTTGTAGAACGTGAACATCAGATTTTCATCAAGTTCGAATACGATCTGGGGAAGGAGGTCGGCCAGATCCCGGAACCGGCTCTCGCAATTTTTGAGGAGATCCCGTTCTGCACGCTTGCGGCCGGTGATGTCGCGGACAACGGCGAAGACATACTCTCGGGCGTCTCTCGTGACACCGGTCAGGGCAATCTCGATGTCCAGGATCTTCCCGTTCCTGACCCGCTGATGTGATTCGTGAATCATGGACCCGTTTTTTCTTATGGTATTGATTATATCCTGCCAGGTTTCCGGATTGATCTCCGGAACTAATGCAGAGATCTTCATGGCAAGGAGTTCCCCGCGGGAATAGCCGGTTTTACGCGAGCCTGCATCGTTCACGTAGTGGATGGTACCGTCAGCATCCAGCAGGAATATCGCATCGGATGCCCGGTCGGAAAAAGCCTTGAACAGTTCCGGATCATCAACCATCCATGCTCCCCCGTGAACGATCCCAACTTGTTTCCACTGAATAACAGATGCTTTGGGACATGGTAGTTATGTACTTGCGACTGGGCCTCTATTAAAACCCCCGAAAACGCATGACCGCCGGGTGACGTTTGCGTTCTTTGGATTCGGTTGTCCAAATACCATTCTGTATTTCCGCGCTCTCCGCCGCAATACACTCCAGCAGATCAATGGTATGGTGCCCTGGTTATCCAGAGCCCGACAGCCCCGGACGCCATGATTATGAGAAATCCGACAACTAACCCGAGATAAAAACCCGCCTTCTCATTAAAATGACCGAAGGTATCTGTAATTGACAACCGCAGAATGTCGGTATTCTTTTTCTGCCCACCAATATTTGCACCGGGTGCCTATTCGTCAGTTTCACCCCTCGCACCTTTCCTTTTTACATCCCGGCATTGAACCTCCTTTCAGGAGCCGGATTATGGTACCCCATGTTATCCTCCATACTGCGACAAGCCTCGATGGCCGTATCACGAACTTTCCTGCTGATCTCGAACTCTACTATGCCCTTGCGGCCCGGTGGAATCCGGATGCTGTCCTGCTCGGCAGTTCCACGATCCTTGCCGCCCCCTCGCTGGAAGTCCCGGATGAACACCGGGACCGATTTGAACCAAAAGAAAAACTAAAACACGATCCCCGCCCCCTGATGGTTGTAGCCGACAGCAGGGGAAAGATTCGTTGCTGGGATACTTTAAAGTCCTGGCCGTATATGCGTGATCTCGTGGCGCTCTGTTCCACGACAACTCCTGTTGAATACCTGGAGTACCTGAAAGAAAAGCGGATCGGCACCATCATTACCGGCAACGATCAGGTGGATATGCGTGCGGCCCTTGAAGAGCTGCACCGGAGTTACGGTGTCAACGTTGTCCGGGCCGACTGCGGGGGAACCCTGAACAGCGTGCTTCTCCGGACCGGGCTTGTTACCGAAGTGAGCGTACTTATCCACCCATTTCTTGCCGGGGGAACTTCGGATCCCACGATGTTTGACCCGGACCGCGCCGGTATTCCGGGTCTTCAGGTTCCGCTCCGGCATCTCACCACCGAGATGCTCGGAAACGGGATAGTCTGGGTGCGCTATACGCCCGATATGAGAGAAATATAAAAAACCGTTTTTCCGTGTCTATCCGTATATGATCTTTTTCTTGTCACTCATTTTCCCGCTGCACAGGAATTTATGCACCATTTTTTCTGTTCAGGATAACCGGGATCGCAACTCCTGCTGTAATGAAACCGGAAGCAAGGATCGGCCAGCCGGTATCGGACCCCAGAAACGGCGTAATAATGAGAAGGACCACCGCGGCTCCCAGTGGTACAGGGGCATACCTGTCTGCAAGGAGTGTGTCTGCCTGTAATCCCCGGACATGCCGTGGCATGTCTCCCGATCCCGTTTTTTTATAGCAGCTCGCCTGTTGCTGAAATCTCCCTGCCATACGAAACGGTCCCCGCATCTGTCTGAAAATAAACCGTTCAAAAAGTGTGATTATCCGGATGTCTCTTTTCTCCCGTAACCCTCAGGAACTCCAGGCATCCGGCCGGATGTGGTACAGGTGTAAATGTTCCGGATAACGATTCCCGAAATCGTGGTAATGATGAGTATAAGTGTGAACCATGCCGCCATATACAAGGCTGCAACGGCACTCCACCCGCCTTTGTAATAGAATTCATACCAGAACGGGCTGTCAAGCAGAACTGCACTGAAAATAACCTGGAATATACCTGAAATAAGAGAAAACCCGGTAATAACCATTCCTAACAGGAGGATGCAGACCAGCATCTCGCCCCAGATCTTTTTCATCAGACGGGTTGATTCACCAATTGCGGCCCACAGCGGCTTTTTCTCCAGGACAAGCACCGGTATCACGAATGCTGTCAGGATGAACAAGGCGACATTGATTATCATCATCTGGATCGTTGCAAGGGAGGCATATTGTATATGGAATAACCCGGCGATAGGGCCCGAGCCGTAGATCTCCGGAGTCACGATGTAACCAAATGGGAATCGGGTGATCAAAGACTGTATTGTGAGATCTCCGGTGGAAACGATCAGAAGATATACCGATGTTCCGAGAACTGCCATGATTCCCGACCAGCAGACAAAAGCCCTTGCATGAGTTGTCGCTTTCGATAACCCTAGCCGGATCGACACACCCGCGTCCACGGGATCCGCCGGGCGGCTGAGGAATAGTCCGGCCAGAATGAGGCAGATGCAAAAGACACTGATGAGTTCAATGCAGAATGTCAGGACAACCCCGAGGGTAGAACTGATCATCTCATACGGGTAGGATCCCAGAACATGGAGTGCATATTGCGCCATGAACATGAATGCTATGACAAGACCCGTGAGAACGGAGAACCAGAGCAGACGTTTCTCCTTATTCAGGGTTTTGATGCTTCCCGATAATACTTCGATTCCACGGCCTATCCGTCCTGATCCCCCGGCGCTACCGTCAGGTTCGAGGGGGAGCATCACCCCTAGCGGCATCGAGAGTACGGACGGTGCCGCCCGGACCATCCCGGTATTCGGACACCACCCCATCCGTCTCTGGATTATTTCTGATAATTGTGCAAGTCTCATACACGAGTCCTCTGTTATTTCTGACACACCTGTCCTGACTCATTGGTTGTTGGCTTCTGAATCGCAAAACAGAAGTGTAAGTCAACATATGAATGTTGACTATATATATTTTCTGGGATTGGATCGAAATCACTTCAGAACGCGGGGAATCAGTGACTGATAAAAAACCCTGCGCGATCAGGTAACCCCGTTGATCCTCTTGTAAACTGGCACGACCGAACTCTCACTTTTGCGTTTATGGGGAGCATATTTTTCCGGATATCTGCCCGCGGGAATTCGGGATAAAAGGTTATGAACGCCGGCCCCACAGGGTAATGACTCCAATAAGAACGATTGCCCCGATCGGAGGATACTGAAGCGGAGAATGCTGGGTAGTCCGCAGGACCGGCGCGGTTGAAACAGCTGTTGCCCGAGGCGTCGGACTATCAGAATCCGTGACCCGGATCATTGTCGGAACCGCTGTCAGAGATGATGAGTTCGCCCCAATCGTATACAGGTTCTTATCTTCACTCCCGACATAGACAAATCCGTTTGTCACCGTCGGGGATGAATACACGATACCCCCGGTAGTGAACTGCCATAGTTCAGCATTCCCCGGTTCACTACTCCCGTTATCATAAACTCCGGTATGTTCCGGATTGGCCCCAGTACTTCACTAATTTTTAGCCCGGACTAAAAAAAAGTGCAAGATCTAACAAGACAGCGGGCGCCGGATATGGTCACTATACGGCAAAGAGTCAGCTGAATACTAAGACCTCATCCAGAAACGTTGCGATCCTGTACCTGCTGACTATCCATTATGCGCAGAGGAAATTTAGAGACGCACCGGGTTCGTACGATTTGTTTGGATTAAGGTATTCTCCAGAGCATTTTTTTTCAAGCAGGCCCTGCCTGAAAATTTTCAATCGCGATCTTTGGGTGTCAGTAACCTTGCTAACAGTTGGATAATTATCCAACTGTTGGATATTTATCTAACAGAAACCAGTTTTCTCCGGCCTGAGCGATCCGGCAGATCAACCGGACCCTGCCTGAAAAAATGTGAGCAGGGGGGAGGGGGTGGTTGAAATTTTTTTTGCCGGAGATCGATTGCGATGCTAATATTGCGATGCTGATAATGGTGTAGCTATTCACTTCAGATTTTTGACAGGTAGATTAGTGAAGTACTGGGCCCGGAACATTGCATCTTCAGCTGAAACGGGAACAACGGAAAACAAGAAATGAGGAACAATCAGGAATAGTATTAAAAAAAAAGTTTTGAACAAGAATTACTGGATCGTCTCCAGGAGTGGTGTATGTTTTGAGATGCCATAATTTTCACCTGGTTCTTTGTTCTTAGGTCTTTCTTAGCGTTTCAACAAAACCGAAAAATTAAAAAAATGATTGGAATGCCTCTTTCAGCGTCTGCAGAGCGTTCTCAAGCGGAGCGTCCCGGGAAGTCCGCTGGGCTGGAGCGGTTGTAGCCGCTGTTGCCCGGGATGTCGGGCTTCCCGTACCCGTGACCTGGAAGGGGATCAGGGTATACGTGTCATTGGTAAGTGTTTGATCGTGTGCTTCCTGATCGCTGATTGCAGCGCTGAGTGCGTCTGCCGCATCGCTGCCCTGCAGGCTACCCGGACCGGTGAGCCTGAAGACATTCGTGCCGTTATTCAGTTTCAGGTTGCGGACGTAATCCCCGCTGACAACGAAGTCGAACTGATTGTCTGCCATTGGGTGTTGCACGATGAGATAGTTCTGCCCTGTTATGAGTTTTTCAGACAATGCCGCATCGGCGTTAAAGGTAAACAATGCATTGGAATTTACCGGCGTTTTTGTCGTATAGGCATAAGCATCTCCAATAATCCATATCTGGACCCCCGGAGGAATTCCTTCCGCAATCCCGGTTACCGTGAACGGCTGCCCTTTTACAACCTTTGAAGAAGAGATATTTGCGGTTATAAACGGCTTTTTCAGGGCAATCCCGACATTGGCGGCACCCGGGCCCGGCGTGTCCGCAGATTTTGGCTGGCTTGCGGCATACACACTGTACGTACCGGCAAGGAATGGAAGATTTATCGTGTAATATGTGTATTCCCAGGACTTATCCGGATTTGTTTTCACAACCGTGAATGTGTCCGGATTTCCACTGACCACTGCATTGTTGGGCGAGGTTAGTTCGACACCCGCAGCGGGAAGGTCGGGGCCGATCATGAAAAGGTATGTGGAATCCGAATCGGCGTTCTTGCCCCTGAAAACCACTTTTTCCCCGAGATAATATGACTTATCTCCGACTGCGGAAATAGTGACTCCCGAACCTGCGGTGGAAGAAGACCCAGCATCCGTGACCTGGAACGGGATTATGGTATACGTGTCATTGGTAAGTGTTTGATCGTGTGCTTCCTGATCGCTGATTGCAGCGCTGAGTGCATCTGCCGCATCGCGTCCCTGCAGGCTACCCGGGCCGGTGAGCCTGAAGAGATTCGTACCATTGTTGAGTTTCAGGTTGCGGACGTAATCCCCGCTGACAACAAAGTCGGACTGATTGTCTGCCATCGGGTGCTGGAGAATGAGAAAACATTGTCCTTTTGGAAGTTTTTCTGAGAGTTGCGTATCACCATTGAACGTAAATGATGCATTGGAATTTACCGGAGTTGTAGTTTTAAACACAAAGTTATTGCCAAGAATCCATATCTGGACTTCTGGTGGTATTCCTTCCGCAATTCCCTTGACCGTGAAAGGCAGTCCTTTTGAAACGGATGATGGAGAGATCTCTCCCGTTATGAATGGCTTTTTGTGTATTATACTGGTTGTTCCATAGGTTGTTAAATCGTTGAAATGGTCTTTTGTTTTCGGCGTGGTTACTGCATAAATGGTATACGATCCGGCATCCAGATTAAGAGCAGATGTATACAGGGTATATTCCCAGGTTTTATCCGGATTTGTTTTCGCGATGGTGAATGAACCGGGATCTCCGCTGACCGGATTTTGAAGAGGGGAAGACAGTTTTCCCCCACCATCCGGAAGGTTGGGTCCGGTGATGAAGAGGTACGTGGAATCGGAATCCGTATTCATCCCGCTGAAGATCACTTCTTCCCCATGATAATAAGACTGACTCCCTTTCGCTACGATAGTAACGAACGGCTTCTCTGCTGATACGGCAGAAACCAACAGTGCTGCTGCACCCGCTATGATAAGCAGCAGGATCAACATCCTCAACCCGCGTGGGTTGTTGTTGCTTTGTAATAACATATGTAAATGTATGAATATTTACAATATAAAAGTTTTGCAATTTCCCGGGATTTTCCTCACTGGTTTCCCAGGAACGGTTCGTTCTCCATTCTCCGTATTATACCGTCTCCCTTCTGCAGGGAAGGAAGAGCGTGGGGAAACTCACATAAGAAATAAAACCGAATCCCGGTACAGGTTCTCTTATCGTTTGTGCACATCCACTCGGTTTTTGGGTTTTTTGTTAGATACTATTTTCAGGCGCCATTTTTTAATCGGGATATCTGCCAGCAGGAATCAGGGAATTAAAAAGAATTATGTATGAGGTTCCGTTTCAGCGGATCCAGGTAACTGCCTGTTCTTTGCTGATGTGTACAGGTCCAGTGTTGCAATCCCCCCAACCGTTGCCACGACCAGCACAAGGCTGGAAAGGACGAGGATATACAGGAGGCCGAGAGCGATCCACACATCACTGGGAGGCGAATACGATGTGTACATTTGGCCGGCATCCCACCACACATGATCCACCCCGGAAAACTGGAAGAGCAGGAACATGAGCGAGGCTGCGAATACTATCAGCCCAAGGCTGAGAACGCAGGCCGCTACCTCCGCCCAGGTTTTTCTCATCAGGGCAAATGATCCCACAACCGCCTTCTTCAGACTCTTCTTCTCAAGTACGAGCAGGGGTACTACAAACAGGGTCAGGACGAACAGGAGTACGTTGATTGCTGAAAGGATCAGGGTATCCACAAGCACACTGCCAAGTCCCCAGTCCGGGGGCAGGAGGATAATGAAAGGGGTCGGTGGGAGTAGGTAGTTTAAGATAAAGTTGATGGGGAACTGGTTGAGCATATAACTCAAGGGTTGCCAGATGGCCGAACTCAGCAGATTGGAATATTGGCCCGTGGTAAAGAGCAGACTACCTGCAAGTGCCACAACAACGGACCACCCGGTGAGCGGTTTTGAGTATTTTTTTGCCGTTTTGAGTCCCTGAAAGAATGAGACCGATCCACTGTCCCTTGAAACGATGCTCAGGAGAAGGCCCGCCAGTAAGAATACCAGGCAAAACACTGTTGCGAACTCGATCACAAAGATCAGGGTAAACGATGTGAGTAAACGGGCAATGGAGAGATCAATGTAGGGATGAACGTAGAGCAGCCACCGGGGGTTGCGAACGAAGAGCGCCCCCTGGACAATAAAGGGATAAACGAAGAGCCAGATCCCCGCGAGTGCCGCGACCACAGACAAACCAGTAAGAGGTACAAGGTATTTTTTTGCCTGCCTGAGTCCCTGCATGAATGAGACAGAACGGTCTTTTTTTGACGAGATGCTTAATGTAAGGCCCGCCATGAGAAAACCCAGGCAGAAGACCAGCACAAGCCCGATCATAAATGTGAGGGCAAGTGGCGGGAGTAACCGGACAGAGTCGGTATCAAAGAAGAATCGCCACTCTGATGATGAGGGGAATACGACGAGCCAGCACTGGGCGATGGAGTTTACGGCCAGCACGAGGCCAATCAGGAGCGAGAACCAGAGGAGTTGCGGGTTACGGAGAAGGGTTTTCATTCCTGATATGGCGGCTCCGGTTCCCCGCCGGATCATTCCCGATCCACCGGCTCCGCCATCCGGGCTCCCCGCAAGTTCTGGTCCTGTCGGATCACCAATACATATCTGCGAGGCATGGACCACCGGGGGTTTCCGGCAGAGGCCAAGCCAGTGTTCAGCAATTTCAGATACCCGGGTCATTATGCAATCTTCCGGTTTTTTGCAGAGGAGTAAAGATCCAGCGCTGCGATTCCTGCAACCGTTACCACTACAAACGCAACGCTGAACAGTGCGAGATAATAGAGGATGCCAAGAGCAATCCACGTGCCGGTGGGAATGGCGTAGAGGAGATTCGGTGGTGTGACCATCCTGTGCGCTGCCTGGATGAGCAGGTACGTAAGGAAGACACCGTATACGATGACTCCGAGGAAGAGAGCGCAGGCCGCTATCTCGGCCCAGGTCTTTTTCAGCAGGGCAAACGATCCCGCGACCGCCTCTTGAATGGACTTTTGCCCGAGAACGAGTGAGGGCACGACGAATGCGGTCAGGATGAACAGGAGCAGGTTGATCGCAGAAAAGGTCAGGGCGTTCTCGAACCCGTACGGATATGTCCAGAACAGCGGCGATCGTCCTCCATAGCCAGGAATCTCGGCAAAGGAGCTCGGATTGAGATTCAGGGTGAAAGGGAACTGGGTGAGCGTGCCAGTAAGGGAAGCACTGTATGGCCAGAAGAACCCGTCGGAATGTAAGAAGACCCTGTAGAGCAGCAGTCCTGCAAATGCCAGGATAAAAGACCACACAAAGATCGCTCGTATGGATTTTTTTGCCCCGGCAACCCCTTTAGAAAAGGAGGCAGAGCCTTCTTTTTTAGACGCAATGCTCACAACAAGGCCCGCCAGCAGGAACACCATACAGAATACTGTTGTAAACTCGATGAAAAAGGCCAGGATAACAGGTATGATTTCATCAGACAGGATCCAGGTGATGTAGCAGAGTGCCCCCTGGGCAATGATGTTTCCTGCCAGCACAAGCCCGGCAAGGAGTGCAAACCAGAGGAGCTGCCGGTTCCGGTTCAGGGTCATCATACCTGACAGGGCGGATCCGATTCCCCGGCGGACTGCTCCCGATCCGCCGGTACCGCCATCCGGGAGTCCCTCATGAGTGGATTCCGGCGGCATTGCGAACCCTGTCTGAAGTGCATGTACTGCCGGTGGTTTCCGGCACAGGCCCAGCCACGGGTTAACGATTCCGAGAAAGAGGCGCATCAGATCACAACTCCTGTTGGATCTGTGGCTTCGGCGGCGATCTGCCTGCTTTTTGCCGAGGTGTAGAGGTTCAGAGCGGCAATCCCTCCAACCGTTGCCATTATAACCGCAAAACAGAACAATGCACAATCATACACGAGAGCAAGAGCAATCCAGGTATTTTCCGGACGCATCGAGCCAGCCCAGTCCGGTGTGCCCATCCCGGATGCAGCCTGGATGAGCAGGTACGTAAGGAGCACACCCAATGCAACAACGAAAAGGAAGACTGCGCAGGCCGCTACCTCCGCCCAGGTCTTTTTCACCAGGGCAAAGGATCCCACGACTGCCTCTTTGAGGGTCTTCTGTTCGAGTACGAGTAAGGGCACAACAAATGCGGTCAGGATGAACAGGAGCAGATTGATCACAGTAAACGTCAGGGCCTGCAGGATCCCGGATGGATATATCCACGTTGTCAGCGAGACCCCCCCGTCACGGTAGAGGTCGAACGAGCTGTACGGGGTGAGAGCCGGGTTGAAAGGGAACTCATAAAGCACGTTGACGGGTCCATGGAGGGTTCCAATGATCGCGAGGACCGGGTCATTACGCGGGAACCAACCTGGCGAATAAAAGTAAATACTGAAAAGCAGCATGCCTGCGAATGCCAGAACAAGAGACCATCCGAAGATGGCTTTTGTGTATTTTTTTGCTCCTGCAAGTCCCTCAAAGAACGAGGCGGATCCGTCTTTCTTTGACGGGATACTCAGGACAAGGCCCCCCAGCAGGAACACCAGGCAAAGCACCGTTGCGAACTCGATGATAAAAGTCAGGACCAGCCATTCGGTTTCCCCTAAATACGGCTGCATGGCCCAGGTTATGTAGCCGAGTGCCCCCTGGGCAATGGTGGTTCCCGCCAGCACAAGCCCGGCAAGGAGGGTAAACCAGAGGAGCTGCCGGTTCCGGTTCAGGGTCATCATGCCCGACAGGGCAGATCCGATTCCCCGGCGAATAGAACCCGATCCGCTACCCCCACCGTCTGGCTGCCCCTCAAAGGCGCATGCCGGTGGGATGCTGATACCTGCCTGCGAGGCACGGACCAACGGCGATTTCCGGCACAGGCCGGACCAGTGTTCAGCAATTTCGGAGAGCCTTGTCATGTTACACTCTCCCGGATTTTTGTGAGCAGTTCGTCCGCCATTTTTGTCGGGTCGGCAGTTTTCTCAATTTTGATCCCGAGTTCTGAAGCGAAATCCCAGATGAATTCGATACACTGGGTGAATTCATCGCAGGCCTTACAGTCCCCGTCATGCTCGTACCAGACCTGCATGCCGTGCTTCTCCGAGACGAAGATGTAGGCATTTGTCTGGAACGGGATGGACCGCCCGAATAAAACACCTCTCTCCACATCGATCTTCTCAATCTGGATCCGGTTTGCCTGCGCCATCTCCCGCAGCGAGGCATCGATCTTCCTGTCCATAACGAGGAGTGCCTGCGATACCCCCTGTCGTGTAATGCCCAGCTCGTTGGCAATAGAGACATTTTGCATCCCGCTGCGACGCATCTTCCAGAACCCGAACTGTTTCTCATTCGTAGGTAGGAACATATGTAAATGTATGGACATTTACAATATAAAAGTGTCGGAGCCCGGCCCAGGTTTGGAAGATGACGACCCGCTCCCCTCTCAAGGAACCGTTCTATGACTCCTTCATCCGGCCGTCTTTGCATACCGGTACGACCAGACCGAGATATAGATGGTGACACCGATGATGATCACAAGCATCAGGGCCATTGCCCAGATCCCGGAAACAAGGCTCCCGATCACGGTGAGGATGCCGCCCGCCATGAAGAGCGGGCCACCGTGTTCATGTGTCTTCTTCCAGATGTCATCGCTCTTCATTGTCCAGGGCAGGCGGATACCCATCGTTGTGTTCCGGTGGATGTACGGCATCAGGCTCCCGAGGATGATGAAGAGAAACCCGATAAGAACGGGGATAATGGTGATTACCGGGAGATCATATCCCGCGGCAATCAGGAGAAAGATGACTTCCATGACGAGGAGCATGCCCGTTGTGGCAAAGAGGATGATGGCATAGATGTCCTTTGCCAGCGCAAAACCTGCATACCTGCTGTCGAATTTCGGCAGCAGGATAAAGAGGAGCGTTACCAGGGTGATGATGACCGGCAGGCCGAAGGCGCCCGGGATGCTTGCGGCAAATCCGTCTGCCTTTCCCTGTAGGTTCCAGTGGACCGGGATTACTTCCGGCAGGAATGGCAGGATGAGGATTGCCACCACATAGGAGAGCACTACGACTGCGATTGTCAGGTGCATGAACCGGTCTGCCCGGCCTGTCACGCTGCCGCCACTGTCAGCAAGATCCCCGGTTTTTGCACCGGCTGGCTGGTCCGGTGCCGGGTGCTGCGCGGCCCCGGTCATCGGGCACCAGCCGAGATATGCCCTGATCCTGTTCGGAATCGCCGATGTCATGGAGATTCCCGTCCTGCGGGAGTGTGTTGTGCCTCTGCCCCTGCCTGTCCGATTGCAAGGCAGAGCGCTTCCGGCTCATCGGTACCGATCCTGAATGCCTGCCCGGAGAAGAGCAGGACTTCAACCGCATAACGCCCGGAGACGTTATACAGGGTTCCGCGCGGCGTGTAGTGGATACCATACCCGTAGTACCATGGGTTTGTGACCGGCGTCGCCGATACGATCTCGGCAACCGGCCACTGCTTCCGGATAATACCCAAAGGTCCAAACCGGATCCGGAGGTTTGCCGGGGTAACGGAGACGGTCAGCCGGGCCATGATGGCAAGGACTGCAACAAGTATGCACAGGACAAGGATGGTGACCAGCTGGGGACCCAGGAAGAGCATTGTCCCGAGCAGGAACAGGCAGGCTGCCCCGAGAGTTCCTGCCAGCAGGTACCCCGGCTGGGTGTGTTCGTATACCCTGCCGCCCGGTATCCCGGATCCGTCAGAACCCGATGGCCCGGGACTTTTCGTTACAGGGTTCATCGCAGGAACGGCGGACCGCACATCTGCCGTCATTTTTGTTTTTACTGCAAGCCCGTGTGGGCACCAGCCCGTCCATTTGTGAATAATCTCAGAAATGCTTGTTCCTGTCATTTGCGTTACTTCCCGTATGATTGCGGACGTCAACACTAACGTGTTGACTTAGTTGGCCCTGACAGTTTAATAATATTCGTTGTTCCGATGAGATCTTTGCCTGCGTTTCGCGTGATACGGTTGATCCATCCTCCCTATTGTGAGGAACAATGCGGCAGTACCCGGTAAGGGAACCGGTTACAGCCGGTGTGTACACCTCCTTTATTATCTCCTGTCGCAAAAACAGAGGTAATGATTCAGGAATCGTCCGAGGAACTTCTCGCCATCATACGGGACCACTCCGCCGATCCAAAGATGCCCGTCCCCGTACTTCGGGAGGAATTCTCCGCATTCTACCAGGAGATGCAGGCTGATATTGTCAGCGAGGGTAGTCATTCGGCCGTGAATATCCGGATAACGGATGCCGTTTCCGGCCTCTGGATCACCCTGCAGGATTCCCGTATGGACCGGGTGATCCTCTTCTTCCACAGCGGCGGGTTCACTCTAGGCTCCCCTGAAGATCATCTCGGGCTCTGCATCCGGCTCGCCAGGGCTGCAAACGCCCCGGTCCTTTCCGTGGATTACCGGCTCGCCCCGGAACAGGTTTTTCCGGCTCCCGTTGAGGATGCTGTTGCCGCGTACCAGTACCTGCTCTCCAAAGGTTTCACCCCGCACCGGATCCTCCCGGTCGGGATCTCATCCGGGGGGACGCTTGTCCTAGCCCTCCTCCAGCAGATCCGTGACGCGGAGAAGCCCCTCCCGCTCGCCGGTGTCTGCATGTCTCCCCTCGTGGATATGTTGTTTCCGGGAGAATCGGTAACCCGGAACAGCGGCCGGGACTGGATCACCCCGGCCCATCTCCAGTCCATCCAGAAGACCTACCTTGCGGGTCACGATCCGCGTGATCCTCTCGCCTCTCCTGTTCATGCCCTGATGAAGGGGCTTCCGCGCCTCTATATCCAGATGGGAACCCACGAGCTCCTCCTCTCGGATATCGGGAAGTTTGTGGACAAGGCCCGTTGGGCCGGGGTCCCGGTCCAGGCCGAGATCTGGGAAGGCATGTTCCACTGCTGGCAGATCTTCGCGGGCCAGATCCCCGAAGGAAAGGAAGCAGTCGACCAGGCCGGTGCCTTCATCCAGAGCATCCTCTCCCGCTAACGGGAGCCCCGACCGACAGCTCTATCATTTCCCCGGCAAACCTGTTTTCGTTGAAATCCATGGTCAGGCTTCCTGTTGTTCTCCCCCTTGTCTTTGCCGTGCTGCTCCTCATGAGTGTCCCGGTAACTGCTACCGTTGTCCAGTCCGCAGTCTCGTTCTCCCCCAATCCCCCGCTTGCTGCGGGGGGTCAGCAGAAGGTGACTGCTACCTATGTTGTCATCCCTTCCGGGGCCACAACGTTCTCCCCGAATCACGATCTCCAGATGCAGACCGGGCTTTCGAATGCCCAGTGGGTTATCCAGGTGATCGTTGACGGGCACAATGCCGCCCGGCAGACCGCATCGGGCAGCGTGGCCTTCCTGAACGGCGCTCTCCTCTCGTATTCCACAACCCAGGATGTCTCATTTACGGTCACGATTACCGGGACGGTTCCCGCAGGGGCCGGTCCGCAGGTGATGGTCCTCCAGGTAGTGGAACTGGACAATGCCGGTACGGTTGTCCCGGGAAGCACCCTTACACTCACCCAGCCGGTTGCAGGCCAGCTTCCGGATACCCCTGCCACGACCCAGCTCCCGGTCCGGACCCCCGAGGTGCCCCCGTCATCGCAGGCTACCCCGCAGACTCCCCTTCCGGCAGTATGCGTGGTCCTTGCGGCAGGGATGGGGGCCCTTCTCATGGCCCGGCTGCGCAATCCCTGATGTGTAAACCGGTTTTCCGGTTTGTGACTCCGATTCTATGGAGGTGACCGGCAAACCTTCATCTCGTTATACATCGTACGCCGGTACTATGTTTGAGAGTATTGGCAGGAGCTTCTCGCTCGTCAAGACGAGCTGGAGCATCCTTATGCAGGACAAGAAACTGCTCGCATTTCCGGTTATGTCGGGGATTATCTCCTTAATCGTGCTTGCAACCTTCCTCCTCCCCCTGTTCATGGCAGGGAGCCTGGATGACGCAGTCCCAGGGGGATCGCTTGTTTTCTATGTTGGATTATTCCTCTTCTATCTCGTCAGTTACTTTGTCGTGATCTTCTTCAACACCGCGCTCATCCTGTGTGTGAATGCCCGGCTGAATGGCAGGGAGATGGGTGTCGGGGAGGCTCTCTCGGCATCCCTGCGGCACTTCCCCTCGATCCTTGCCTGGGCGCTCATCTCGGCAACCGTTGGCCTCCTGCTTCAGGTCCTTGCGGAAAAAGCAGGCTTCATCGGAGAGATCGCAGCAGGCCTCATCGGAGGTGCGTGGGGACTTGTCACCTTCTTTGTGGTACCGGTCCTCATGCTTGAAGAAAAGGGCGTGGTGGATTCGATGAAGGAATCCGTTGCGCTCGTAAAAAAGACCTGGGGCGAGAGTATTGTCGGTTCCGGTTCGATCATGCTCATCTTTTTGGCTATCGGACTCGTTGCGTTCCTCGGCGTCCTTGCCACGATGTTCCTTGGCAATGCGATGGTCTTCTGGGCCGCCATCTTCCTCTTCATCATCCTTGTCATTGTTCTTGGCGTTGTTGCATCGGCCATGCAGGGGATCTTCCTCACGGCCCTGTACCAGTTTGCCAAGACCGGTACGGTTCCCTCGGCGTTCGACCGCGACCTTATTGCCAACGCATTCGTGGCAAAGCCGGGATCACACCAGGGGAATATCTGATCCGGGCCCGTCAGTCTCCCCGTCCATCCCTCTTTTTTTCAGCCATCAGGTATCGCCCGCATTTCATACGTTGGATGCGCGAGGGTTCCGGGTTAAAACGCCTGATAACGGGTGATATGGTATTGCTGTCATGATTATGATCCATGTCTTCTTCCCCGGCATGTTTTTTTATCAGAACTGCAGGGGCCACCTGATTGCTCTGTCCGTTCATGACCCACATCTTCTTCGGCGTGGGTTTTACCCTGTTCAACCGGTTCGGGCGGGAATAATTACCCCTCCCTGTTCTCCAATCCATAGGTTTACAAAAAACCGGGGCCCATAATTTCTATGGATACAAAGAACGCCCCAAAAACCCTCCCGGGATCTACGCCGGAAGAGAAACTGGGACTGCTGGGACTCGTGCCCGGAAAGCAGATCGATGTCCGATCGCTCGGTGCCCTGGCCAACACCTATGCTCTTGAAGTTACTCTCTTTTTTGAGGAGGAACTTGCCCGCACCCGCACCCTTGATTCCGTTATTGAGGAATACCGTGCGGTCTCCGAGTTCGAGCGACCCTATATCGGTGTTGGCAGTTTCCTGACATTCACCCGTGAGAATGACCCCTCGTTTGAACAGACCATGCACGAGTTTCCGCTCATGATCGAGATCGTTTCCGCCGGAGAACGCCTTGCCGGGCCGGATAAGCGCCCCGTCCTCTTCGCCACCGGCCTTATGCCGTTTCTCGATGAGCTGGACGTGGATGCACCGCTGCCGGTCCCGAATGCCTGATGGGGAAAAAAGAGCGGGAACATGGGGGGCCGTATATATAAATCCGTGGAAAACGTATACAGTAAGGCATGAGCCTGTTTCCCAAGAAGCGTTTTTACTCGGCTTTCGACACCCTTGTCCCGAGCAGATACCTCCTCAAGTTCCGGAAATTCATCTTTTTTGAGCCCACGATGGGGCACGATATTGCCAACCGGGGCCGCCTTTCCCACTATGGCTGCGCAGAGCGCAAGGACTTTGCAAAGGCTCTCAAGAAGATCCGGGCCGAATCCGATCTCCTCCTTGAAGATATCGAGGCGTACCATATCCACATGGCCGTCAAGCGCACCCAGAAGGTTCCCGGCGATATCGCCGAAGTTGGCGTGTACAAGGGTGGTTCAGCCAAGATCATCTGCCTCTCGAAAGGTGATCGTCCTCTCCACCTCTTCGATACCTTCGAAGGCCTGCCAAGGGTTGACGAGATCGATATGGTCTGGCCGTTTTACGAGGGCAAATTCGCGGCATCGTATGATTCGGTAAAGGCATACCTGGAGGATAACCCGAATGTCCATTTCTACAAGGGGATCTTCCCGGCAACCTCGGACCCGGTCAAGGACAAGACCTTCTCGCTCGTGAATCTCGACGTGGACTGCTACGAGAGCACCAAACAGTGCCTCGAGTTCTTCTACCCCCGGATGAACTCAGGTGGTATCATCATCTCTCACGACTACATCACGGCTCCCGGCGTGAAGAAGGCGTTCGACGATTTCTTCGAAGTTAAGTCCGAGCCGGTGCTGGAAACCGCAGGCTCCCAGTGCCTTGTCGTAAAAGTCTGAACCGCGAAAAAAGATTTTTTAATTTTTTTTGGCCTGGCCGTATGTTCAATCCCTGATGATCAGGACACCGAAGACAACCAGCAGCAGGCCGAACAACACTACGGCGATTCCGATGAGTCCCTGGACTGCAATGATGACCTGCGGAAGGAACGTCCAGATAGCGTAGACCCCTACTGCACACAATACCAGACCAACGATCAGCGTAATAATTCCTGTTTTATCCATAGTAAATCTCCAGTGATACTATTCCACCGAAAAAATATAAGGGTATGGGATTTATGGTGCGCCCGTCCCGGGTTTTTGCCTGCTGAGCGATTTCCACGGGTAGGGCAGCACCGCCATCAGGATAACGGCAAGAGCAATGGGGACCGGGATGGTTCCGAGAGCCGCGGCAAGCGAGACGTGATCGGCTATCAGCCCGTTGACGGCAACCCCGAGACCGCCAAAGCCTATGGCAAGCCCGAGCATCATTCCTGATGCGAGGCCCACATTCTGGGGCAAAAGCTCGTGGGACATGGCAACGGCAACGGCAAAGGTGGACCAGAGAAAGAACCCGAAGATGAGGATCGCAATAATCGCAAGAATCCCAGTTGTCATAAAGAAGAGGTAGAAGAACGGGATTGCGCCGACAAGCCCGAAGACCATGAACTCTTTCCTGCCAATGGCGTCCGATATGCGTCCTCCTGCGATCTGGCCGGCCACACCGGCAAGGAGCATCAGGGTCATCACTGCGCTTGCCGCAACCAGATCATAGCCCTGCGAGACCAGGTACATCGGGAGGAACGTGATGGCGGCAAAGACCGCCCAGGCCCGGAGGACCGAGGCTGCCATAAGGATGGCAAACGGTAATTTCGAGGGAGAGTCGCCATGAGCCGTTGCAGGTTTTGATGGGTATCCGGATGCCCCGGCAATCCCCTCCGGGAGGATGGTTTTGAGGAGAAAGAACATGATGATGGCCGGGATGACAAGGAGCAGGAGTCCGGGCAGGCCGAACGCCCAGACAACGACGGCGGCAAGGACCGGCCCGATGGCGTACCCGAGATTTCCGCCAACAACGAAATAGGAGGTGATCCTCCCCCGGTTCCCGCTCGTGCAGAGCTGGCTGACCCGGGTGAGCGCAGTCGGGTGGAAACAGGCATGACCCAGTGCCGCGAGGATGGCACAGGCCATGATCAGGTAATAATTCCCTGCAATGCCCATGAGGGCAACAAAGACTGCGCTGACGATCAGGCTTACGCCCACGCTGATTGTCAGGCCCCGGCTGTCCGAGAGCCAGCCGACAACCGGCTGGGTGAAGGAGGAGGTGATGTTGTAGGCGGTGACGAGGAGCCCTGCTGCAAGGTAGGAATACCCGTTGGTTGCGATCAGGAGCGGCAGGATCGCCGGGAGTACCGGCATGTAGATGTCAGTGACCATGTGGGCCGCAGCAAGGCCCGTTATGGACTGCATGACGCTGCGGGGCTGGGTTACTGGTTCCGTATCAGTCGTAAGATCTCGACCTCGATCTCCTGCACGTCTTTGGTATGGAAGGCAAAAGTGCGTTTTATCGGGAATGCCCCGCCGACTTTTTCAGCGATCTCCGCTCTCCCTTCCGTGTAGGCTTTTACAAATGGGGCAGATCCTGCATTAAAGATGCTGTAGGTAACCGGTGCAAGGGCAAGGGCTGCGTCGATAAACGGCCGGTCGGCATGGGCTTTCTGGGCCCCGAACGGGGGGTTCATGATCACGGTGTCACAACGCCCGGCCCGGGCCAGGAAGTCCGAATCCCGGACATCCGCCACCACAAAGGTCACTTCCGCATCGAGAAGCCGGGCGTTTGTTTCTGCCACCCGCACGGCCCCCTCGTCCATCTCTATCCCCGTGACCCGCCCGGCGCCAAGCAGGGCCGCTCCTATGGCAAGCACCCCGGTACCGCTGCCGAGATCGCAGACAGACCTGTCCTCAATATCGTGTTTCATCAGGGCGTGGAAGAGGAGGCGGGCGGCAAGCGGTGCCGGGGTCTGGTACTGTTCGAGGGCTGCCCGTGGTTTTGAAAAGCCCGAAAGGCGCTGGAGCATCATCTCCAGGTTTTTGAGTTTCATGGGATCTCGTCGATCTCGTACTCGTCCCAGGTCCGCTTCCCGCAGAGGATCTCGAACTCCTGCGGGGAGAGGACCGGTACGGGGAATCGCACCTGGTCGTCGTAGGCAAGCCGGGGGCAGGCCGTGTTCACGTACGCGGCAAGCCCGATGTTCAGGAGCTCGTCCGGGCTCACTTCCCGCATTGTGACAATCACCGCATGGGGCGAGAGCCCGGCAAGATATTTTGCGAGTTCCATCCGCTCCTGGCCCTGCTTGGTGGAGACGATGATACCAAAAGACCCGGCACCCCGGGCCTTCTCCATGACCGCAAACCGCCTGCGCTGGAGCGCTTCGCCGCTCACCTCCTGTGCCGTTCCGGTGAGGGGGTCGAGGGCTATAACCTTAAGGCCGGTGGTT
Source organism: Methanoregula sp. (assembly GCF_041645475.1). Taxonomy (GTDB): domain Archaea; phylum Halobacteriota; class Methanomicrobia; order Methanomicrobiales; family Methanospirillaceae; genus Methanoregula. The sequence goes on from NZ_JBAZQA010000019.1 coordinate 22,029, forward strand.
AAGGCCATGCCGACCGGGTGGAAGACACCCGTCCCGACAAAAAGGATCGCTTCCACGCCCGGGATCCGTGCAGCGGTAAAACAACAGCCGAGCACCTGTCCCGGGTGGGGGGTCCGTCCGCTGCCCGGTGCAACCCGTGCCTCGAAACCCCGGGCATGGAGGAATGTTTCCATTGCGGGGATCCGGTGGACATGCTGGACCGTTGTGACAAGACCGATGGTCTTTCCGGAAAGGAGCGGCAGGGCTTTTTCGAGCACCGCGGGATCGAAGTCCACATGGTACGGCTCGAAGATCACGTCCGGCTGGTCATTGACCGGCGCGTGGCCGAAGTGGACGAGCACGTCGGCAAATGCAAGGGTGTCGAGCGCGAGGTCGCAGGCCCCATAGCAGGGATCGCCGCTCACAATGACGGAAAAACCGGCTTCACGGAGCGCCCGGGCATACTCCCCGGCCTTCCGCTTCAGCCCCTCCGGGAACTGGAGGGCAACCGTCTTTGCCCCGCGGGCAGTGAGCCTGTCGATCAGCTCAGATGAACCGCTCGATGACATGGACCCGGTCATCAACCTCGATCTTCACGAGGGACTTGTAGGGTCTCCCGATGTCGGGATTGCCCCGCTGGATTGCGATACAGACATCAACTACTTCTGCGCCGGCAATTTCCAGGGCTTTTAAGAGAGCAATCATGGTCCCGCCCGTGCTCACCACGTCGTCGATGATCACAACCCGGTCGCCTTTGTAGACCCCGTTCAAGTACAGTTCGCCTTTCGAGTACCCCGTTGTCTGGTGGACCGGAACCTCGAATGGGAGTTTGTACTCCCGCTTTCGCATCACGGTCATCGGGATGTCGGTCATTGTCGAGAGGACTGATCCGATATGGATGCCCATCGCCTCCACAACAACGATCTTGTCCACGTTGTTTAGGTCCAGCACTTTGACCATGGCGGCTGCCACGTCGCGGAGGAGAGCGGGATCGACAATCGGTACCCCGTCGGTGATCGGGTGGATGAAGTAATTGTACTCCCCGCGTTTCACCATCGGGCAGGTTTCAAGGGATTCTACGAGTCGGTCAAGCATGGTTCTCACCAATTTCTTCTAAGAACATTTCTATTCTGTCGAGATGCACATGGGGCATGCAGACAATGCGGAGGTGGCCCTGGCAGGTCCACGATACTCTCCAGGGCTCTGGCACCTGCTCTTTTCCACAGGTGAAGGTTGCCACGTTCACGTCCGGAGTGGCTGCCCGCGAGAAGCCCCGGGTTTCCATGCCGGCAATAAGGCGCCGGGTATTCTTCATGCACCCGGCAACGACTGCTGTCATTCCCTCCCGCCCAAGGTAATCAAGGACTGCGATTGCCCCGGCAACGGGAGCACCCGGGCGGGTGCCGCCAAGGGTGTACTCCTGCTTCACGGTCAGGTACGGGGTATCGATGTTGAGGGTATTGAGCAGGTCCGGCTCCCGGGTAAGGAGGCAGCCTGCAGGAATTGTGCTCATACCCATCTTGTGCGGGTCGACGGCAATTGTCGTCACGCCGGGCACGGCAAAATCAAACGGCATAGGATCGGGAAGGAACGGGATAACCATTCCCCCGAATGCCGCATCGACATGGAAGAAGATGTCATCCTGCACGGCGATTTTCCCAAGCGCCGGTATCGGGTCCACCATCCCGTATTCGGTTGTTCCCGCAACGCCCACGAGCCCTACCGTGTTCTTATCCACAAGCCCGGCTGCCGCATCCGCGTCCATACGATGGTCATCGAGGAGCGGTGCCCTGCGCATTTCGAGACCGAGGATGTCGCAGGCTTTCTTGAACGAGAAGTGGGCGGATCCGGGTACGATTATGTTGGGGGTAGTTATTTCGTGGCAGTGGGTTTTTGCCAGCCGGAGGGCCTGGATGTTGGACTCGGTACCTCCGCTCGTGGCATACCCGCCCGCGTCCGGGCAGTGGAAGAGATCGCCAAAGCGCTGCACAAGGAGTTTCTCAAGAGAGAACGTCCCGGGAAAGAGCCCGGGGTCCCCGAGGTTCGTCTCCATGAACATGCAGTGGGCCCGCGCTGCGACCGGGTGGGGGAGCGTGCACATGGAGCTCAAAATAAAGTCGTGGTCAAGATCCTCCTGTTTTTTCTCCAGGAGGAATCTGAAGAGTTCTTCTTCGGACTGACCCTTATTCAGCATCTTTTGATCTCGCGGCTTCGAGGATGATGCGTTTTTCTGTCTTTGCCACCGCCTCGCGGATCTTGGCAATGGCATCGATGTTCGCCGAGAGGCTGGTGATGCCGTGCTCCACGAGCCATTTTGCCATCTTCGGGTCAGACCCGGCCTGCCCGCAGATCGAGCACTCGACATCATAGGAGCGGCACACCTGGATCGCGTTGTGAATCAGGTGAAGAACGGCCGGGTGCTGGGGATTGTACATGGTGGCAACGTTCTCGTTGTTCCGGTCAATGGCGAGGGTGTACTGGATCAGGTCGTTGGTCCCGAACGAGGCGAATTTTATCCCTGCCTGGATAAAGTCCTCGATCATGATCGCGCTCGACGGGATCTCGATCATGATGCCGAGGGTGACGTTCTCAACGTCAACACCCCAGCCCCGCATCATTTCCCGAGCTTTAATGAACTGGTCGGGGTGGGAGACCATCGGGAACATGATGCCGAGGTTCTCGTAACCCTCGCTCCAGAGGCGCTTGAACGACTCTACCTGGAGCCGGAACTGGTCGGGGCTTTCAAGGTCGCGGCGGATTCCTCTCCAGCCGAGCATCGGGTTGTGCTCGTGCGGCTCGTTCTCGCCACCCTTCATGTTCCGGAACTCATCGGTCGGGGCATCGAGTGTACGAACCCATACCGGCTTTCCCGGGAAGGCATCGAGCACGATCTTGATGCCGTCGTGGAGTTCCTTGACGAACTCTTCCTCCTTGTGGTTCTGGATAAACCAGCCGGGAGTCTTGTTCAGGCCGAGGATCAGGTGCTCGATCCTGAGAAGTCCGACCCCGTCGGCGCCGGTTGCTGCCGCCCGCGCTGCTGCCTCGGGAATGGATACATTCACCTTGACGCTCGTTGCGGTGATGATGGGTGCATGGGCGACAACTGCCTGCTGGGCAGGCCCGGGTGCCGATACGGCCGCCGGGGGTGCTACTGCGCCCTCGTAGATGAGGCCCAGTTCGCCGTCAACTGTGACAACCTGCCCGTTCTTTAAGACTGCTGTCGCGGTCTTGGTGCCGACAACTGCCGGAGTGCCCAGTTCCCGGCTCACGATTGCCGCATGGCAGGTCATACCGCCTTCATCGGTTACGATAGCCGCAACCTTGCGCATTGCCGGAACCATGTCCGGGTTGGTCATCCTGGTGACAAGGATGTCGCCCTCCTTTACTGAACCGGTGTCCTTGACGTCCCGGATGATGACAACCTTCCCTGAAGCTATGCCGGGTGCAGCCCCCTGCCCCTTGATCAGAATATTCGCGCCTGACGTATTTCCTGACATGCCTTTTGCCCCCTTCTTGCTCCCGATGGTTGTGATAGGCCGGGACTGGAGAATATAGGTTGTTCCGCTGACAATACCCCATTCAACGTCCTGCGGCACGCCGTAATGGTTCTCCGCGATCTTGCCATACATGGCAAGTTTCTCGATCTCCGCGTCCGAGAGCACCTGCTTGTCCTGGCGGTCCTTTGGAACATCCGCAAGTTTCGTTCCATGGTCGCCGTTTGCAATGATCTCCACTTTCTTGTTCGAGATGAGCGTGTCCACGACTTTCTCGGTCCGCTGGTCAAACACGTATTTATCCGGGGAGACCGAGCCCGAGACAACGGCTTCACCAAGTCCCCAGGACCCCTCAATGATCGTTAAGGGTTCGCCCGATATCGGGTGGGACGTGAACATGACCCCGGCCTTTTCGGAATGGACGAGCTGCTGGACGACAACGGCGATATTCACGGTACTGTCGTCGAATCCCTGCCTGGCCCGGTAATAGAGTGCCCGCGCCCCATAGAGCGATGCCCAGCATTGCTGGACTGACAAAAGAAGGTTCGCGTCCCCCTTGATATTGAGATAGGTTTCCTGCTGGCCGGCAAAACTGGCATCGGGCAAATCCTCGGCAGTGGCGCTTGACCGCACCGCAACGATGAGGTTGCCGTTGTCCATCCGCTTGTAGGCCTTCTTGATCTCGTCCCGGATGGCAGCCGGCATCTTTGCCTTGATCACCAGCGCCTTTGCCTGTTCGGCCGCCTTTTCAAGTGCCTCGTTATCCTCGACGTCGAGCCGTTCGAACGATGCAAAAATCTTCTTTTCCAGACTGGTCTCGACTAAAAACCTGCGGAAGGCCTGAGCCGTTACCACGAAGGCTTTCGGTACGGGAAGGCCGATGGATGCCATCTCTCCAAGAGATGCCCCCTTGCCCCCTACCGATATGATATCCTCCTTCCTGATCTCTTCGAGCCATAGAATGTTGGGCACTTCTTTCATGCTCGCACCACATATGATCTCATCGCCCGCCACTTTAATCATTACCATGACGTGTCTCTCCTACCTGGGAATCCTCCCGTGAATGGCGGCTTTTGGCGACCGGTCCGCGGGGGAGCGCTTCGGCACAAGAAGAAAAACCCTCTTTAAGTCCGGTGCCGATAATATATGGGTTTTTATGGCAAACGCAAGAGTGCTCGTCAGCGATCCGCTGGCGGAAGAAGGGCTTGTAATCCTCAGGGCAGCCTGCGATGTCGATGTCAGGACAGGGCTTCCCGAGGACGAGCTCTGCAAGATTATCGGGGATTACGATGCCCTGCTGGTCCGGAGCGGCACTGAAGTGACCGCAAAGGTGATCGAGGCCGGGAAGAAGCTCCGGTTCATCGGACGGGCCGGTGTCGGTGTGGACAACGTGGATATGGACGCAGCAACCCGCAGGGGTATCATTGTTGCAAACGCTCCCGAGGGCAACACGCTCGCGGCAACCGAGCACACCATGGCGATGATGCAGTCGCTTGCACGGAACATTCCCCAGGCGAGCGCGAGCCTCAAGAAGAAGGAGTGGAAGCGCTCCAAGTTCATGGGTGTCGAGCTCAACGAGAAGACGCTCGGGATCGTAGGATTCGGCCGGATCGGGCGCGAGGTGGCAAAGCGGGCCAATGCAATGGACATGAAGTGCGTTGCCTACGATCCGTTCATCACTCAGGAACGTGCCTCCCAGCTTGGTGTCCAGATGATGTCGATGGCGGATCTCTTCAAAGTCGCCGATGTCATCACGGTCCACACCCCCCTGATTCCCGAGACACGGCATGTCATCAATGAAAAAAGCATTGCCACGATGAAAGACGGCGTCCGGATCATCAACTGCGCCCGCGGTGGTATCATTGACGAGAAGGCGCTCTACGATGCAATCAAGAGCGGCAAGGTGGCAGGTGCCGCACTCGATGTCTTCGAGGTAGAACCCCCGACCGAGTCCCCGCTCCTGACCCTTGACCAGGTCATTGTCACCCCGCATCTCGGGGCAAGCACGGTCGAGGCCCAGCTGAACGTGGCGGTCTCCGTTGCAAAGCAGTGCATCGAGGTCTTAAACGGCGGTTCTGCGAAATACGTTGTGAACGCGCCGATGGTTCCCCCGGAGCACGCGGAAGTGCTCGCCCCCTATGCCCAGCTCGCCGAGAAGATGGGCAGGTTTGCCATCCAGATCGCGGGCGGCAGGCTCTCCTCCGTTGAGTGCATCTATGGCGGGGAACTTTCCGCATATGCGGGAAGCATGAAGTTCGTGACCCGCCTTGCCCTGAAAGGTCTTCTCGACCCGATCCTCCAGCAGCCGGTCAATATCGTGAACGCGGAGTTCGTGGCAAAGGAGCGCGGCATCTCGATCAGCGAGACCGTGACACAGGAAGCCCGTGGGTTCAAGAATTTAATCACGATCCGGATCAGGACTGACAATGGCGAAGAGTCGGTCAGCGGCACGGTCTTTTTCAAGGGCCGGAGCCGGATCGTTGCAGTTGGCGGCTACACGATGGACATGATCCCCGAAGGTCACGTGCTGGTCTCCAAGCATCTGGACCAGCCCGGCGTGATCGGGCGGGCAGCAACCATCCTCGGGAAGAATAATATCAATATTGCCGGCATGCAGGTGGGCCGGTTCAGGCCTGAGGAACCGGCCCTGATGGTCCTGAACGTGGACAGCGATGTGCCGGCGGGCGTGATCGACGAGATCCGCGGTCTGCCCGGCATCTCTACGATGATGTTTGCCAAAATTTCCGATGAGAAGATCTGAAATATTCTTTTTTTAATGCATGTTTTTCCCGTCTGGCTGTGTACGACAGCGCTGTCTTGCGATGTCCCCGCCCGGTTGCAGGGTACCTCCCTCCGAGCAATGGCAAATGGGGGTCGGGCACGGTATTTTGTCTTCATACCGTAACGGCTGATTGCAGAAAATGTCTTCAGAAAAATCGTTTTTTATCCGGGTATCCGGTACCGTATTTTTCACTTTTACCTAATCCGACCCCCCCAATTAACCCATAAGACTGCGGGTAAAAAATCACCTGTTTTATGACGAGAATTTTCCGTTTGTTTTAGCCGTGGCTGTCATTGGGGGTCGGATGGGGTTAAAGTGATCAACAGGTTCCTCATCAGGAATTGGCGCCTGCCGATCCCTGCCGGGCCTGGGAACGGAGCCGGGCTGGATCAGCTTTAAGGTATCCGGGTGCCGATGCACAGGTATCCTGAATGGTGTACCGGGCTGCTCCTGTTGTGATCCACGGGGCTTACGGTATCGGGTGATTGAAAATGATCGTTACTATCGACCGTTCAACCTGTGTGAGCTGCGGGTCCTGCTGGGATGCCTGCCCGGGCTTTTTCGAACAGAACCCCGAAGATACGTTCAGCCAGGTGATCGAACGATTCCGGCTCAATGGGGAGACCGGGCGGGGCACCCCCGCGGACGATTCGATCGCATGCGCCCGGGATGCCGTGGATCTCTGTCCCATGCAGATTATCACGATTGAAGAGAATTGACCGGGGCCGCGCCCGGGTGGGAAGTCTGTTCTTAAAAAACGGATGCCGGCAATGTGAACTGCCGGTGTTCTGCGCGTTATGCCTCTTCGTAGATTCTCACGGACCCCGGCAGGATATCCGGTCGCGTGTCGGTCATGAAGTACATGTAGGGCATCACATGGACCAGGTATTCCAGGTACCCCTTGGCAAGACTGGAGAGCGTCTCGTTGCGGCGCCCGAGGATCAGGATGTGGAACCACTGGATGAAGAGGCAGATGAAGGCGATGATCCCGTAAACCCAGAGAACGATCCCTATCAGGATCCAGTAGACGATCCGTATGAGCAGTTCGAGACGGCCCGCGTCTTGCTCAAATGTGAAGAGCTGGCCAAGTGAAGGTGAACCTTGTGTCATGGTATATCAATTCAGGCATTTGGGCCTTCCCGTAATAAAATGGGCGTATTTATCGCCCGGATTCATATCCGGAACAAGTCGGGTCGGACGGATGCGTCTCCACTAATTTTTAATAATACCAAGACAGAAGTTATAGAGCATCAGGCACACGAGGGCTCGTGGTCTAGTTGGCTATGACGTCGCCTTGACATGGCGGAGGTCCTGAGTTCGAATCTCAGCGGGCCCATACAACAATCTCTCATTCTGCGTGATTTTTCCTGCGAGCGGATGCGCCCGCACTCCCTGTTTCTGAAGATACCTCCCCCGTCAGAACCCCCTCCGGCTCCTGGAAAATTATCGGATTTCCATGAGGGGGACCGTAGTGTCAGAATACCAAACGGGCAGAATCTGGCGGGTGTGATCCGCCCGGAAAAATCAATTGGCCCGGATCCACGAAAATGCCGGAATAAAAACTGATCAGAAAAATCTCTTCCGCCACATGAAGAGGCCGAGCAGAGCCGAGACTATGAAGGAGATCCCGAAGATGATCTCGAACCCCAAGGGTGACTGGGAGAGGGGACCCCCGCCCTCGACATTCATCCCGTAAAAACTGGCAATCATTGTCGGGATGGCGATGATGATGGTGATGGAAGCAAGGAACTTCATCACGATGTTGAGGTTGTTCGAAATGATGGTTGCAAAAGCCTGCGTCATGCCGTTTAAGATGTGCAGGTAGATCTGCGACATCTCCATTGCCTGCTTGTTCTCGATGATGACGTCTTCGAGGAACTCGGCATCGTCGTCGTACATCTTCAGCGGCTTGGTGCGCAGGATGCGCTCCAGCACCGCCTCGTTTGACTTGAGCGAGGTCGAGAAGTAGATGAGGCTCTTTTCCAGCTCCATCATCTGGAACAGTTCCTCGTTCTTCATCGAGCGGTGCAGTTCAACCTCAATCCTTGAGATCGTTCGCTCGATCTGCCTGAGGTGGTGGAGGTACGAGGATGCATTGCGGTGGAAGATCTGGAAGAGGAAGCGGGTCTTCTTTGCCGTGTGGAAATGCTTAACCTTTCCCGCCATGAAATCGTCCAGGATCGGGGACACCCGGCTGCAGACCGTAATAACAATGGTCCCGTTGATGATGATGCCGAGCGGAAGCGTGGAGAGTGTCCTGATTCCTTCGTTGTCCGTTATCATCGGGACGTCAAGGACCACGAGGACCACGTTGTCCTCGGCATCGATACGCGGACGCTCCTCCTCATCGAGAGCGGCCTTCAGGAAATCCAGGGGAACCTGGCAGGTCTCGGCCATCCGGACCAGTTCGGCCTCGGTCGGGCTTGTCATCCGTACCCATGTGCCCTCCCCCGGAGCGTCCACGGTCTCAATGACCGTGGGCTCAGTGTCTTTCTTTGTCCTGTAGACCTGCATCATGGTTCCAAACCTCGAACGGTTCCGCACAGATACCATGCCGCACCGGCACGGCGGGCAGCGGGATGTGTGCTGAGTAGTTGTGTTTTCATTCTTATTCTATATATAGAAAATTTTCCGGGTGCGCGCCGGGTCTGCAAAGAACGTTTATCCTAAAACCAGATCTCCGGAAATCCCTCCCAGATCGTGCGGGAGTGCCCGGCTCGTATGTTCGTCCCCTTTGTTCTGCGGGGGATCGAGTCCTGCACTGCATTCATGTGTTCCGGGTGCATCCGGGTCCGCAGGCTGGAGGGATCCGCCCCAAAAAATCCAAAAGGTTTACTCTGTTTTGAAAACAGACTATAAGGAATGGGCGAAACGGGCAGTCCCTTAAGAAAGATCGTCAAATCCCTTGGCCTTGTGTTCGGGGATATCGGGACAAGCCCCATCTACACTGTCGGCGCCATCCTGCTCTTCCTGCTGCCAACGGTTCAGAACGTCTTTGGCCTCCTCTCGCTCATCACCTGGACCCTCTTTATCATCATAACGGTCCAGTACATCTGGCTCGCCATGTCGCTCTCCGACAAGGGCGAGGGGGGTACGATCGTTCTCCGGACAATCCTGGACCCGCTCTTAAAACCCGGGATTGCTGCGTCCGTAGTATCCGTTCTTACGATCGTTGGCATCGCTCTCTTCATCGGCGATGGTATTATTACCCCGGCAATCAGTATCCTCTCGGCCGTGGAGGGGATCCTGCTGATCCCGGGGTTCGAAGAGACGAACGGGATAACCCTCATCCTGATTGCAGCCGCCATCGCCATCTGCCTTTTCCTTTTCCAGAGGCGGGGGAGCGACAAGGTTGCGTGGGCGTTTGGCCCCATCATGGTTGTCTGGTTTGCAACCCTTGCCATAACCGGTGTTGTTGCCATCATCGGCGCCCCGCAGGTGCTCTATGCCTTAAGCCCCATCTACGCGGTGGGTTTTATTCTTGAAAACGGGTGGGCCTCGCTGGTGGTGATGTCGGCAGTGATTCTCTGTGTTACCGGGGGAGAAGCGCTCTATGCCGATATGGGCCACCTGGGGAGGGAACCAATCGTCAAAGGGTGGGTGGTGGTCTTTCCCGCGCTCGTGCTCAGCTACCTGGGCCAGGGTGCGTACGTGCTGATGACCGACAACACCCACAACGTCCTCTTCTCGATGATCAACCACATCAGCCCGCTCATCTACGTCCCCTTCCTTGCCCTGAGCCTCTGTGCAACGATCATTGCCTCGCAGGCAATGATCTCAGGTATGTTCTCGATTGTGTACCAGGGAATGTCGACCCGGATCTTCCCCAAGATGAAGATCGAATACACCTCTCCGGAACTCCGGTCCCAGATCTATATCGATGCCGTGAACTGGATGCTGCTTGTCGCCGTCCTCGTTGTCATGTTCGAGTTCGGGTCATCCGAGAATCTCTCTGCTGCGTACGGGCTTGCCGTATCGGGATCGATGATGATCTCGGCCATCATGATGGCGCTCATCTTCCTCTTACAGAAAAAGCCGCTCCAGATGTTCTGTGCCGGTGCCCTCATCGTGATCGACTTCTTCTTCTTTGTTGCAACCCTGCTGAAGATCCCGCACGGGGCGTATTTCTCCTTCATCCTAGCCGCAATTCCGCTCATCCTCATCATCGCCTACATCCGCGGGCAGGACCGGCTCCACGAGCTGATAAAACCCCTCCCGATCAACGAGTTTTTGCCCCGGTACCAGGAGAGTTATGCCACGCTCCCCAAGATCCGGGGAACCGCGCTCTACTTCATAAGCGATGTCCAGAACATATCGCCGTATCTCGGGCAGGTCTTCTTCCAGAACGAGATTATGTACGAGAAGAATGTCCTGGTCTGCATCCGGAGCACGGAGAAACCCTTCGGGGTTACAACCCGTCTCGACCAGGACCTTGCCCCCGGCCTTGAGTCCTTTACGATAACAACCGGGTACATGGAAGTTATCGATGTCGTCTCCCTGCTGGAGACCCGGGGCATTGACGAGAAAACAATCTTTTACGGCATTGAAACCATTGTCAGTGACAAATTCTTCTGGAAGATCTACAGCCTTATCAAGAAGGTCTCGCCCCCCTTTGTCCAGTTCTATACTCTCCCCTCTGAGAAGATGCACGGGGTTATCATGAGGGTTGTGATGTGATCCGCCCGACCATTATATCAGATCCGGTGATAGATATCGCGTGGATCCGCTATGGCCGTTCTCCCCTCTTCTCTTCTCCCTGAAACGGGCATTTACCGGCGGATTATTCTCCTTGGCGTCCCCTTCCTTGTCGCAGCGAGCCATATCCTGATTATGGCTGCAACGCTTCCGTCTGCCCAGTTTCTCATCATGCTGGGGCTCATGGTTGCGTATCTCCTGCCTCCTGCGGGAAAAGAGACGGTCATTCCTATCGGCATTGCCCTTGGCATCCCCTGGTGGTATATGGCACTCTCGGTTGTCATGATCGATGTCGAGACCAGCCTCTTCATGTCGCTGAACTTCGATCTTGCGTACCGGATCCCGGTAATCGGCCCTGTGCTCTCGGGTCTCACGAAGACTACCGGACAGTTTATCGCGGATCACCACTGGCTTGCCGGCCTCTGGTTCTTTTCGATTGTCCTGATGGTGATGGTGCCGGTCTTGGGGAGCGGGGGTGTGCGGGGCTCCATAGCTGGAAAACTGCTCGGCATGAACACCTGGTTAGTCTTCCTCGCGATCCTTACCGGCGCATTCATCGGCTGTTTTGGCATGGCGCTTGGATCGGAAGCGATCCTGTCCAGTCTCTGTGCGAACCATGCATTCCCTGCGGAGATTGGGGCGCAGGTGTGCGGGAACGTGTGAACGGCGGGGAGGGGGAATTGCCCGGCCCCGCTCCCTGCCGTTCGTCCGGACCATAATGGCTTCCGCTTTCAGGTCAGTGTCTTCTCGTTCCAGATCAGAGTGACCGCGTAGAGCATGGAAAGGCATGCAACAAGGAAGAGTACTGCGTGCAGGTCCGGGGAACTGTTCAGGGAAAAGATCCGGTCAATGTCGAAGATGACAAACAGGGCGAACGTTATTGCGATAAATCCGCAGTACCTCTTCTTTTTCTGCCATGCTATGAACAGGGCAAGGAATGCTATCACCACCTCAACAAAGGTGGCTGCAAGCTGGACTGATTCGGCGATCTGCATGAGTGGGGTCCTCCTCTTTGGATTCTTTATTCCTTGCTGTGATCGTGTTTTTGCCGGCAGGTGTCAGATCTGGCAATTCCCGCCGTGCTTCAGGAAATACTGCTGGTGGTACTCCTCGGCCTGGTAAAATACCGCTGCCGGCTGGATGACTGTTACGATCTTGCCAAACCCGAACCTTCCGGAGACTTCCTGGTCCAGCTTGGATGCCCGCGCAGTTTTTGCCTGTCCGGGATTATGATAAAAGATCACGGACCGGTAGTTGGCTCCGACATCCGGCCCCTGACGGTTGAGCTGCGTGGGGTCATGGATCGACCAGAACACGTCGAGCAGCTGCCGGTAGGTGATCCTGGCCGGGTCGAATGTCACCTGTACGACCTCTGCATGACCGGTCTCACCGGTACAGACCTCTTCGTACGTGGGGTTCTTTTTGAATCCCCCCATATACCCGGCTGCAGTTTCGGTAACGCCGTCTTGCTTCCGGAACGCTTCCTCCACCCCCCAGAAGCAGCCGGCCCCGAACGTGGCCGTTTCTTCCTGTCCCGTATCTTTCACTCGTCTCCTCCTGTATGATCATGGAACCCGGGAATAATAAGAGTCACCGTTTCCCCCTCCCGCCCGGCGGATTCCTTTTTAGGGGGGAAAACCCAGATCTGATCATGAGAACACTGACCCGGCCCACCACCGGCCGGATTCTTGCCGGTGTATGCGCGGGGATCGGGGAACACCTCAATATCGACCCGACCGTTGTCCGGCTGGTGTGGGCAGCGTTTACCCTCCTCTCCCTGGGTACCGGCCTGATCGTCTATATCATTGCCTGGCTTCTGATACCGGAAGCTCCACAGAACCCCCCGCTGGAATCCTGACTGCGGCATATCCTGCACGAGCAATTCATCATTTACCAGATCAAACCTGTAGGCAGGCACTTCATGAAGATCCTCTTTGTTGTCTGTGGCGAGGGGCTTGGGCATGCATCCCGCTGTCTCCACCTCGGACATTACATACAGCAGCAGGGCCATACCATCCATTTCGCCGGCTATGGCAAATCCTATGATTTCATGAAGCAGCACGGGTGTTCGAACCTGCACGTCATCCCTCGCGAGGTCTGCCTTGAGGGAACAGATGGCTTTTTTAATCTGAAAAAGACCCTCTGGTGCTCCAAATCCATCCCCCTCGACCTGCTCAAGTCCGCTGCCGCGGTCCGCCGCCTCATCCTGAAATACCGTTATGACTGCGTTGTCTGCGACACGATGTACGGCGGGGTCATCTCCGCGTGGTTCCGCAGGATCCCGGTGGTCTTTATCACCAACCAGAATTATTTCAACGGCCACAAGGGCACCAACCCGGTCTGGCGGGTCCTCAATCTCTTGACCCAGTGGTACCTGGGCCTCGCAAAACACATCATTGTCCCGGATTATCCCCCGCCGGATACGCTGAGCGAATACAATGTCAAGGTTCCCCGCAGCCAGAGTCACCGTTTCACCTTCACCGGCCCGTTCTATGAATTCGATCCGTCGAAGTACCTCTACGACAAGAAGACCATCTTCACCAGCTTTGGCGGCGAGCCCTACAAACTCCCCATGTACCTGATGCTCAAGGAGATTGCAGACCAGCACAAGGAGGAGTTCTTCGATGTCTTTTATACCGGCCCGCAGATCCCCGAATCCTCCGACAACTTCGCCTCCCACGGGTATGTGCCCAATCTGTACGAGCACCTTGCGCAGGCAAAGATTGCCATTGTCCATGGCGGCCTCACCACCCTCCACGAAGCCATGCTGTTCGAGAAACCCGTACTGATCATCATGGACCCGAACCACCCCGAGCAGCAGAACAATGCCCGGAAGGTAGTGGACTTGGGTGCGGGTATTGCGATCGATGGCAGGGACGTGACAAAAGAGGTGCTTGAGGAGAAGATCGCCGAGACTATGCGTATCATCCCCCGGCCTTTCCGGGATACCCATGCCAGTATCCACGGGAGAAAGATTGCAACGGCGATCATTCTTGGATTGTGCAGGCCCCGGCAGCCTTAAGTGCAGAGACGGCAAAAACCACGATCAGGAGAGACCAGCCAGCATGACGGAACCGGAAAAGATCGCCCCCCTCAAAGTCACCGAAGAACTCCATACCTGCCCGTCGTGCGGATATGAACGCGGGTTCCACACGTCGTTTCTCAACGTGAATTCGATCAAGGATAATCCCATCAAGTCAACCCGGGAAGTGTTCCGGGTGGTTCTCATCTGCCCGGAGTGCGGGGCACGGTACGATGTCGGGTGGAGGGTCTCGTTTGTTGAACCCGAGGACCGGTTTGTGAAGACCGTGATCGTACCCTTCAAAAAGCCATGAGCCTGTATCTTTCTCATGGAGAATGCCCATCCCCTCCGGGCCGGTGTGCCGGGCCATGATGCAGTGCGCTGAATGCAAGGGCAAGGGCCGGTGCGGTCTGCCCCGCTGCCCTATTGTGAGCCGGTTCCATACCCAGGCGCAGATCAAACCCGTGAGCAGTTACCAGGGAATCGCCCCCTCTGTTTTTATCGGGAGTTACGGTTACCCGGATGTGACCGGCGGCCCCCTTATGATCAACGATTCCGACAACCCTCAGGACTGGATAAAGAATGGGCTCGGGATCGAAGAGATCGTAGCGGTCCGTGCCCGGACTATCCGCGGCAACTCGAACCTGCATGCGGCTACCGGTGACCTCCAGGAGATAGCGATCTCGAGCCTGCCGCTGGATGTCGATGTTGCATTCGAGAAACCGGTTGCCTTCAGCCTCAGTTTTGACGGAACGGTTGCCCCGGTCGGGTTCTCCGGTCCCGTCCGGTCCATGGACGTTATCGGGAGTGCCCGGGTGGAGCGGGCCGTTGACCGGATCACGTCGGATACGGACCTGCCGGCCACCGACGCGGCGGTCTCCCTCATGGAGTCGGATATCGATGTGTACCAGATTGCAAAACTGATGACGGCCGGGCTCCTCGGGAAGCGGCGTACGTTTGTTCCCACCCGCTGGGCTATCACCGCAGTTGACGATACCCTTTCTAAAAGTCTCAAGAACGAGATTGCCCGGTTTCCCCCGATAAGCGGGATCTCGGTTTTTTCCGCGGAGATCTACGGCAACCGGATCGTCTGCCTCCTGGTGCCGGGCGACTACCGGTACGAGATGATCGAGATCTGGGGGAAGAAGACGCTGTGGGCCGGTGATGAGGAAGTGATAGTCCAGGACCGCGAAGGTAAGAAGAAGAGCGGGTACTCCCCGATCTCCGGTGCGTACTATTCAGCCAGGCTCGCTGTCTGCGAATACCTCGTGAAGATCCGCAGGTCCGCCCGGATCGTGGTTATCCGGAGCATCTCGAATGAGTACTGGGCCCCGCTCGGGACCTGGGTTATCCGGGAGGCAACCCGCAAGGCAATGGAAAACCTTCCCTTAAGCTGCGCCACGCTCGACGAAGGTGTCCGGCAGGCGTGTGCAGCCACCGGCTCGGACACGTGGCTTGCCCACAGCACCCTTATTCCGGAGATGCGGGCCCAGCGCACGCTCTTTCAGTTCTGATAGGCCTGTGCCGAGTTGGCCTGCCGCAGGTAGCGCTCGCGGATACTTTCGATGGTCTCGATATCGGGGATATCCTTGTCATCCCGGATGCGGATGAAGCGCGGGAACCTCAGGGCAAAACCGCCCCCGTAGTTCTGGCTCGCCTGGAGCTCGGCGTACCCGACTTCAAAGACCAGCGAGGGCTCGAAGGTCACCTCTTTTCCCGACTTTGCAATAACGCTCTCCTTCAGGATCTCGTAGACCTCGGCCAGCTGCTCGTCCGAGAACCCGGTGGCAACCCGGCTGAGCGGGACGAGTTTCCCGCTATCCTGGCAGGCAACAAGGAACGAGCCGAAGACATGCGCCCGTTTCCCTTCGCCCCACTCGGCGCCGATGACCGCAAGGTCAAGGGTGTCCACCTGCGGCTTGATCTTGATCCAGTTCTTGCCCCGCTGGCCCGGCGTGTAGGGGGACGAGGGCACCTTGATCATGATCCCCTCGTGCCCGGCGGCAAGGGCATCGGTGTAGGTCTTCTCAATGACCACAGGGTCGCTGCTGACAACCTGCGGGGCAACATACTGGCGGACGGTTTCCTCCAGCCGTTTCCGCCGTTCCCGGAGCGGCATGTCGATGAGCGTCTCGCCATCGATCCAGAGGATATCGAAGACATTGGGGACCATTGCTACGGCCTCTGTTGCCTCTGCCACGTCATGCCTCCTGCGGAACCTGCGAAGCACCGACTGGAACGGCATGGGTTTGCCGTCCTTGATGGCAATGACCTCGCCATCGAGGATGACATCGTGATCGGTGGCTGCTATCAGCTGCTCTATCACATCCGGCAGGGCCGCTGTCACGTCTTCGAGCCTGCGGGAGTAGAGCCGTGCCCAGTTGCCTTTCTTGTGGAACTGGAACCGGGAACCATCGTACTTGAACTCGGCGGCAATCTCCCCGTGCTCCTCTATCATACTGGGAATGGTGCCCTGCTGGGCAAGCATCATCCGGAGCGGGTGGAACGGGGTGATGCGGACAACGCTCAAGGCATCCGGCCCGATCTTTGCGAGCCGTGCAACTTCGCCCATGTCGTTGAGCGCCTGCATGGCATGCTCCACGAGTGCCGAATCCACGACAAAGGCTTTTGCAATCGCCTCCCGCACACTGCCTTCCCCTACCCCGATCCGGAGCTCTTCGAGCATGATCCGGGCAAGGTACCTCCCCTCAAGCGGGTGAGCGTTTGCAAGGAGCCTTCGGACTTCGAGCAGTTTCTCCCGCTGGGATTTCTTCCCTTCCTGCCCGGCAATGCTGATGAGGGCGCTGTAGACCCGGACCAGGTCCAGCTCCTCGTGGAAGAAGGTCATCTGGGACTTTGCCGCAAGCAGGTCCTCGACCGCCTGTCCGACATCGCCGGTTTTGTTGATCCGCTCGATGACCTCTTCCTTTTTAATTCCCGCCACGTACCCGATCGCCTCGTAGAGGAGGTTTGGGCCTATGCCGAGTTTCTGCGAGGACCAGTCCGGGAAGATCCGGCCCATCACAAAGCGGACGAAGACCGGCAGTTCCTCATCAGCGAGCCCGGGCAGGACTTCGCTGATGATCGCAATCATGTCAAGCCGGCCGGCTGTGCCTTCGAGCCGTTCGCAGCACCGGGAAAAATCCATAAAGAGCATGGCGTAAACTTGCTTGAGATGTTGCTTTGGGTCGGGGATTAACATTGTGTTTTCCCGGCCCGGTGACCGCAGCGTTCAAACGGCCTTGCTGCGGGAAACAAAAAAAGGTGATACGTTCCGGGTTATAATCTGAGTTCCTGCGGACACGAAGGGGATGTCCCGTCCTGGGTGGCCACGATCACGCGTCTCTCCTCGTAAAAGAGCCCAAGCCCGTCCCGGGCGCTCCCCTTTGCTTTCTCGGGCGTATTGTTCATCTCGCTCAGGTGGGCGAGGATGACTTCGGGAATGTCTTTCCCGAACGCCTGGAGGCCGGCCGCGGCAGCCGGGTTCGAGAGGTGACCCCGCTTGGACCGGATACGGCGCTTGAGGGATTCGGGGTACGGACCATTCTGGAGCATATCGGGGCAGTGGTTGCTTTCGAGAACGATCCCGTCGCAGGGCCGGAGGAGTTCCAGCATGCGGGGCGTTAAGATGCCGGTATCGGTGCAGTACCCTATCCGGCAGTCCCCTCCGGTGATGATGAAACCGCACGGCTCGGCTGCATCGTGGGACGTGGCAAACGGTTCGACCGTGAAATCCCCGATTGTGAACGGTTCATGATACCGGCAGACCCGGCTCTCCAGCGGTTTTACTGAGGTGCGCCGGTGGTTGAGGAAATCGGCGAGCGTTCCTTCCGTTGCATAGACCGGAAGATCCAGTTTGCGGGAGAGCACGTCAAGACCCCGGACATGGTCCCCATGCTCGTGGGTAACAAGAATTGCCTGCAGGTGTTCCGGGTCAAGCTCAGCCCTTACCATGCGGAGGAGTGTCTCCTTTGCACTCAGGCCGGCATCGATGAGGATGCTTCCCCCATCCTTCTCTATGACAACCGAGTTTCCCTTACTCCCGCTTGCAAGAATCGTGCAGCGCATTGTCTCACCTATTCGTTCTGATCGTATTAGAGTCTGTAACCCCGTATGCGACAGGGTATGCCGCTCACACCGGGAACGGGATATTCCGGGCCAAGAAATGCCTTAAAAAAGGTATGGGGATGATCACTTCTTTGGCTTGAGCGCCTCGTACTCGGCAAGGACCGGGGCTATGGTCTTGGTGGATACGGAACGCCGCACAAGGGTGGTGAGCTTACGGCAGTAGTGAATATGGGCTATCTGGAAGCTGACAATGAGCCCGAAACAGAAACAGGTCACGATGACCAGGGAATAACTGACAAAATCAACCATGTTTTTTTCCTCCTCTTATGTCTCCCGCTGGAGTTCGTCAACAATCGGGACAACCGAGTCTGCATCGGAACACTCCTTTGCGACAATCATGAACCGCCGGGTGTAATGCATGATCAGGAGCTGGTATCCGAGGATCAGGCCGATGGTGAACGTAATGATCCCGATACCAATGTAAATCAGAATATCCGTGAAAAGGTCAGGCATAGCGCATCTCAATGACTGTTACTTTAGACAACCTGATAAATTTATTGACTGGATATTCTCTTTTTGGAAGGTTCATGAAGGGAAATGGGGAAACCGGGCTGTCCCGGCAACGGATCGTTGTCGATATGCCTCAAATTCCTGCACCCGCGGCTTCCGGCCCAAGGCTGCATGCCTGAAAAGGTTAATCCCTTTGATTACCGCTAATTTACAGTAATCAAACGAAACGAGCCGGCCGGCGTGGCCAGAGCCAGTCTCGTTCCGGGGCAGCACCTGGTATCGTGTCAGACCACCCCCTCCCGAAAATCGGCTTCAGCCTCTCGGAGCTGGCGGGATCGCTTGGGGATTTTGGCACGATCATCCCTCTCATCCTCGCAGTCGCACTTGTGTCGGATGTGAACGCCCGCTACATCCTCCTCTTCTTTGGGATCTGGTTCATTGTAACCGGCCTCTATTACCGGCTTCCCATCCCGCTCGAACCCATGAAAGCCGTTGCCGTGATAGTCATTGCCGGAACGATTGGGAGCGGGGAGATTGCGGCAGCCGGTCTCATCCTCGGTGTTATCTTTCTGGTGCTCGGGTACGGCCGTTTCTTCGGGGTCATCGAGAAGTGGGTGCCGCAGAGCGTTGTCCGGGGCATCCAGCTGGGGCTCGCCCTGCTTCTCTTCAAATCCTCGGTGGGTTTTGTTGTTCAAGACCCGGCATTCTTTATCGTCGGGGTAGCCATCATCGGGGCATTCCTCGTCCTCACCCGCTACCGGAAGGTTCCCGACCTCTCGGCAATCGTTGTCATCGCGGTCGGGCTTGTGGCCGGAATCGCTGTCTCCGGCTGGCCTCCGCTCAGCCTGATTCCGGCCCCCCAGCTGGTTATTCCTCTGCCAACCGATTTCTCCACCGCGTTCTCCACCCTTGTCCTGCCGCAGGTGGTCCTGACCATAACGAACGCGATCCTTGCAACCTCGCTCCTGACCAAAGACCTCTTTGCCCACGATATCCCCCCGAAAAAGTTCTCGACAACAATCGGCCTCATGAACTTAACCTCCGTGCCGTTTGGCGGGTTCCCGATGTGTCACGGTGCAGGAGGGCTTGCGGGGCAGTACCGGTACGGGGCCCGGACCGGGGGAGCAAATGTGTACGCGGGCCTGATCTTCATCATCCTCGCCCTCTTCTTCACGTCGCCGCAGGTCCTCTCGATCATTGCCGTGGGCGTCCTCGGGGCACTCCTCGTCTTTGTCGGAATCGAGATGAGCCGGCACAGCTTAAGGACCGATTCCCTCCTGGTTACGGGGATCATCGGGATCCTTTCGCTCATCAGTTCCATGACGCTTGCGTTTGTCGTGGGAATGGTCATCGCCTACCTGATCCCATATATCCGCAAACGGATAAATCCGGGCTTCCCCTTTGCCTGCTTTCCCTGAGTGCGGTTGTTCCGGTCCTTGCTGGCACAATACCAGCATTGATTACCCGGCGTTTCCCACAGCTGATCAATGCAGCGCGAACTAGGCATTCACATGAAAGGTGGTGTCATAACCGAGCGGGACGCCGATTTCTGCACCGTCCGTCTCCGGGCACCGGCCGGTGTCTTTACGGTAGACCAGATCCGGGGGATTGCCACCCTTGCGAAAAGGTACGGTGGCGGTCAGGTGCACGCCACAACCCGCCAGACGCTCGAGATCCCGCATGTCAAAGGGGCCGATCTGAAAAAACTTGCGAAAGGCCTTGAGAAGAACGGGACGCCGGTCGGTTCTGAGAAGGACGAGATCGTCAATATCATTGCCTGCCCGGGCACAACGCGGTGCAAGTTTGCCAATATCGACTCCCCCGGCCTTGCAAAGAAGATCGATACAAAACTGTTCGGGAAGGTCATGCCGGTCAAGATGCGGATTGCAATATCCGGCTGCCCGAATGCCTGCACCAGCCCAATGCTCAACGAGATCGGGATCATCGGCAGGGTAAAACCGGTCCGGACCGCAGAACGGCTCTGCACCGGTTGCGGGAACTGTGTCTATTACTGCAAGGAGAACGCGATCCGGATTAAAAACGGCATGTCGGTTCTGAACGATGATAAGTGCGTCCAGTGCGGTGTCTGTGTCCGGTCATGCCACTATGATCTGGTAAAAGCCGAACCCCTTCATTTCCTGATCACGATTGGCGGCAGGCGCGGGCGGCACCCGAAGATAGGAAGGGAATTCCTGACGGTCGAGACCGAAGAGCAGGTCCTCTTTGTGATCGACAAGATAGTTGACTGGGTTTACCGTCGGGCCTGGAGCGGGCGGCTCCTATCAGAACAGCTGGACGAACTTCATTTCGAGAAGTTCAGGGATGATATTCTTAAGCAGGTACCGGAAGCAAAGCCGGTGACGGATGGAAGGCATACGGCGCTGGCAGAAGGGCAGGAATAACCCGGTTTTTTTAAAAGCCCGGGGGACCCGTCCGAATCCCCCCCTCTTCATCCACTATAACGCTTTTTTCATGACCTGCAAAATCCTGCCCGTACCCGCAATCGTGATGATGATCCCTGTAAAAAACCGAAGAATCTCTGATTATCTGGTGTGATCTGATTTCCGGAACCCCCGCCGGTTCTCCGGTCGATCTCCCTTCCGAAATAACACCTCCGTTCTCAACCAAAAGGGTCTGTATTGACCGTTTTTAAAGCCCGGAATGTCCCCCGGATGAGCAAAAGGGGGGCAATGCAGCCCCCTTTCAAAAACGGTGTCGTGTAATTCGCTTAAAAATGCGACTCTCAAAAAACCGGTTTTACAAATCGGGCTCCGATTGGCAAACGGGGCGTTTTAAGAAGAGTTTGTTCCCGGGGGCTTTTCATGTCCGAAAGATCTCTGAAAAAAAGGGGGCTGGAAAGATCAGAGTTTCTTGTACAGGTTGCCGTACACGACAACGCCCTTCTTCTTCTTGTGGCGCTCGCCCAGGTCGCCGATGAAGTGGGCAAAGGTTGCCTTCCTGCCCTCGACTTCGAGCTCGACTTCGCCGTCTGGCTTGAAGCCGGGCATCATAACCTCGATGGTGCCAAAGACAAAGATCGTTCCCTCGACCATCTGGCCGCCGAGCTTGCTCTTTGCATTGCCCTTGACAACGAGCTTGCCGCCCTCGGCATGGGTCATGGCGTGGACATCGACATTACCGCCAACAACGATCTCGCCGCCGAGCATGTACATACCAATATCCGAGCCGGCATTGCCCTTGACCAGGATCTTCCCGCCGGACATGCCTCTCCAGTCGCCACGGTAGGCAGCGCCGAGATAGTTGCCGGCATTGCCTTCAATCGTCAGTTCCCCGCCCTTCATGGCCGTTGCGGCAAAGGCTGCAACATCGCCCTTTGCAAGGAGTTTTCCTCCCTTCATCCAGGCGCCGACATACTGGTCAGTTGAACCCTCGATGACCAGCTCGCCGGCAGTCATCTTGAACCCGAGGTACTTGACTCTCTTCACATCGCCTTTGACAACGATCTTCGTGTCCTCTGCGGTTGCTCCTGCATTGCCGCTGATCGCGAAGTACTTGCCGAGAGTCGAGGGCACATTGCCCTCGAACACGGGAAGTTCTGCAATCTGGGCCGCGCTCTTGCCGGCGAATGCATCGGGGGAGATGGTGTCTGCCTCAAGATACAGTGCAGGCGCATTTTTCATGGTAATGGTAACGGTTTCCATTTCTCTCCACCTCAGTTGGTTGCATCCACCTCGAGGGCGAACGGATTCGGGACAAAGTGGTGCCCGAGCGCCTCGTAGTTGTTCTGCGTCATGCTGTAGTACTTGACGAACTTCTCGGCAATGTCGCGCATAACCTGCGGGTTCTCCTTGGCCTTGACATTGACCCAGAGCGTGCGCTTGTGGCCGTTACTGACAATCTCGCCATTGCTGACTACCTGCACACCGCTCTTGAAGACGGCTGCGCAACGGCTGAATGCCGTCTCGATGTCGTCGGGGTTCGCCACCGGCTTGTCGGGGTTGAAGTTATACACTGCAACATCCGCATCCATGCCGGGTTTCAGGCCGCCGCAGATTGTGGAGAGACCAAGGGACTTTGCGGGTCCGGCCCGGGTCATCTGGGCAAGCTCGTAGAGCGAGATTTCCTTGTCCAGGCTGCCGATGCTGGTCTGGGAGAGGACCTTGTCCTTGTGCTTGAAGGCATTGATCTGGGTTTCCCGTGCCTTTGTGCTCATGAGCCACTTGATGACGCGGGGGTACCTTGTGAACGGTCCTGCGTTCGGGTGGTCGGTGGTGATGTAACAGCGCATCGGGTCCTTCATCATCAACGGGATCTCAAGACCGATTGCCCACTGGATGGCGCAGACCGAGATTGACGGGCTGTAGATGTACGGCACGACACCGGCTGCGGTCTCGAGTTCGACATCGCAGTTTGCCCACTTTAAGTGGTTGAGGCCGGTGAGGTGGTGCTCGAACGGGCCGTCAGCAGTCATCGTGGTGGTCTCGTCAAGGGTGACGTTACCGGTGTCGATGGTGATGTTCTTGTTCTTGTTGACGTAGTCGGTGATCTCTTTTGCGCCCGATTCAAAGTCGCCCCAGTTGGTTCCCTTGTAGGAGTGGAACTGGGAGTGGGTGAGGTGCAGGACCTGCTCGCGACCGAAGTTGTTCTTGGCCTTGTGACCTTCTGCGATCTTCAGGGTGTCGAGGGTTGTCTGGTAGCATCCTGGGTTCCCGAGGTTGTTCGGGTGGATGTGTACGGAGTGCGGGAGACCGAGGTACTCGTTTGCCTCGATGAGGCCCTTGACGATCTCTGCAGGAGTGATGTCGAAGTACGGGACAGGGTCGTTGACCGAGAGACAGTTCAGTCCCCAGGCCCAGGCTTCCGTGCCGCCGGGGTTGACGACCTTGACGGCATAACCCTTCGTCACGCGGAGGAGCCAGGCAATGTAGGCCGCGGTGTTCTCGACTTCCTGGTTCTTGAGATATTCGAGAACGAACCAGTTGTTGCCGAAGACCGGGAATGCGCCCTCGTCGATGATGGGGGTGTCGCGGATCTCCTCGTGCACGTGGCGGGCGAAGAGCGGGGGCATGGCTGCCTCCATTGCGGTGGTGTAGCCCATCTTGGCATACTCGTAGCCGGTCTTGAACGTGGTCGGGATCGAAGCCCCGCCGCCCATCCGCTCCATGCCCTTTGTGGGCGTGCAGCTGAAGAGCTTGTCCTCGGGCCGGTAGATGCGGCCGAGGTTGACCTTGGGCCCGGCAATATGGGAGTGGATCTCCACGGCGCCTGCCATGACGGTCTTTCCGGCAGCGTCGATAACTTTTGCACCGCTTCCGACCTTGTCGACAATCTTGCCGTCTTTTATTGCGATATCTTTCTTGTCGCCCTTGATGCCCTGGACCGGGTCAAAGACGTGGCCGTTCTTGATGATATATTCAGACATGTTATGCAACCCCCTTGAGCGTCTTTAAGCGGTCACGGACTTTGATGAGGAACTGCTCGTCAGTAAGCATGCCCTCGGGCGGTTCGACAACCTTGCGGCAGTCGATCGGGACATTGTCCATACGGTAGCAGTTGCCGCCGCATTCGACACCGTTGAATGCAACGGGGATATGGAGCTTGGAGACACCGGAGGTCGGGGTCAGGTGCGGGTCGATACAGACCGAGGGAACCTGGGCAATGTGCTTGACGGCACTGATCGGGAAGTGTGCCCCCGGGTCGCTGCCGATAGTGAACATGGCATCGATCTCACCGCGGTTGAGGAGGTCGATCGAGCTCGAGTCGCCCGGGTTGTAGCGGGCAAAGCCGCGGGTGAGGTCAACGGAGTACGGGAACCCGAACTGCCAGGCAAAGACTTCTCCGGAGCCGGTCACGTTGTAGTGGCCCCGCATCGGCATGATCGAGTATTTCGTGTACTCGTTGAGGTCCTTTGTCAGGGCAATGGCCTCGTCGATGTTGTGGTTCTTTGAAAGGGACTGGGTGACACCCATGCCAAAGAAGATGATGCCGAACCGGCCGCTCTTTAAGACATCCGCAACCTCGCGGATCTTCGCTGCCGGGATACCGGCAACAACGTCGGGGAGCCACTCGCCCTTGAGGGCAACGCGGAGTGCATTGAGGAGTTCGTAGTCTCGGCCCTGTTCAACCTGCAGGTGGACATCGGCCATCTTGGCGGTGTCGGTACAGCGCGGGTCAACAACCACCAGCTTGCGGCTCATCTGTCCTTTGCCGGTAAAGAAACCGCGGGGGAAGATGGAGTACCGGGACATGTGGCGGGGGTGGGCGTGAGCCGGGTTACAGCCCCAGAAGATGACGCGGTCGGCACGGTTCTTGACCTCGCCGAGCGTACAGGTCGGAAGCCCGATGTCCTGAACGGCGATAAGGGTGGTGCCGTGGCAGACTGCTGCGGTATTGTCACAGCAGGCCTTGGAGATCTCGGCGATCTCGTTGCCTACGCTCTGGGCCTCGCAGTTGGTTGAGGACCAGCCGTACATCAGGGGCTTTTTGGCCTTTGCGAGCATCTGGGCGGTGTATTCGGCCGCCTCGTCATAGGTGAGGTCCTTCCAGCTGCCGTCAGCCTGGCGCAGCCGGGGTCTGGTTACCCGGTCGGCGGACTGGGAGTGGAGGAACTTCTCGGTCCCGATAACGCAGGCATTGTAAACTTCGAGGAGTTTCTTGCCGTCGTCCGAGACAACGACTTCGAGATCGTCGCAGAGCGTTCCGCAGAACGGACAGATGACATCGGTAATATTCTTGGTCATCCTACAATCACCCCGCACTGTTTCTGGACGAGTTCGATGCCGAGAAGCACCGGCTCATCGATCGCCACCTCAACGGTAACCGGAGTTCCCTTGAAGGTTGGCATGCCGGTGGAGTAGGTATTTGGGTTGATGATCGAGTTGGCCCACGGTCCCATCGGGATAAATGCAACGCCCGGGTGGGGTCCCTGGGTGGCCTCAATGGCCTTGACGACAACGCTGCCGTATTCGCTCGTAACCCGGACATTGGTGCTCTTCCATGCCCCGAGTTTCTTGAAGTCGGATTTGTCCATCTCGATGATCCCGCAGGCAGTGCGGTACGAGGGCTTTTCTTTACCGCTCTCGATGGCAACACCCTGCTGGATGGTGCGTCCCGAGATCAGGTTTACGCTGATATTTTTGGTCATGGTAATCCTCTGGTTTGTCAGAATAGAGATCAGGCCTCGGTCCGGATCATCTCCCCTCTTCCGGAAAGGCGGATCACATCGTACGGGCAGGCATTGATACAGACACCACAGCCTGCACAAAGTTCTGCCTTTACATCGAGGTGAATCGACTTCCCGTTCTTCACAGCATAGATCTTTTCCTTGGTTGCCGGTTCGACTGTATACAGTTCGAGTGCATCAACCGGACATGCGATGACACAGTTGCCACAACCGGTACACCGCTCCATGTTTACATGTACTGAAAACGCCATGCACATCACACACATTGTCGTCGATAGATCCAATGTTGTTGAACAAGTTAATTAAAGATATCTAAATTTACAACGCGGTAATTAAAAATAGTTAACTTATGGCGATTAGTTAGAAAGAAACTGTATACTTATTGTTGATTTCCCGTACCGGTCCACGCAGTTTTCGTAATAAATCCGGTAATATCCGGGTTCCAACATCATAATCGCGTCCAGATTGGACGAGATCAATATATAATCATTTGCACCCTGACATTGGGATGACCGGTTTTGCTGGGCTGGCAATGTGCGCGTAATTGTCCCGTGACGTTTGCGTAGTATACCCGCATTAAAAATGGAAACCAGGGAGAACTTCTCCACAAGGAATTCCGAAAAAAAAGCAGGATTGGATAATCAGAACGTTCTGTCAGACCGTCCGGATGGTGCCGGTCTCGGAGGTGTCGTACCCGCCAAGCATGGTGAGGATCTCCTTAAACCGCTCAGACCTGATCGCACTGATGAGCGCCCTGACCCTTGGATCCTCCGCATGTTCATGGCGGATCGCAATCTCGTACCGCTCCTGTGACACCGGCACAAACGGAAGTCTGAGCGCTTTTGCTGCACTGTACACGCAGAGACCGGCCTCCGCTTCCCCGCTCTTCACTGCAAGGGCTACTGCAATGTGGGTGGTTGCTTCGCGCTCGTACCCCGGGATGGTGTCCGGGCTGATCCCTGCCCTCTTCAACTCGTAATCCAGGAGCATCCGGGTACCGGAGCCTTTCTGGCGGTTGATGAATGCCCGGCCCGGCAGGTCGGCAAACGAGAGACCGTCCCGGGATACGACCCCCTGCTGGCGGCCGGCAACACAGATGAGGTCAATCGGTATCTGCGGCAGGTATTTTTTGAGGAAAACCGTGTTGTAACTCCCGTCATCTGCGAGCAGGTGCGCCGGGGCGGCATGACAGTCGTCCTTTTTTAAGGAAAGGATCCCGCCCATGCTCCCCACATGGGTGGAGATGAGGGTGATACCGGCAGGCCGGAGGATGTCGGCCAGGTAATCGAGCACCGGGTCGTGGCTGCCCGTGACAAGGAGGGCATTTTCCGCGTCCTGCACCGGCACCATCAGCCGGGCATCAACCGTATCACCCGGGTTGTATCCCTCTGAATTCCGGGGAACCCGGATATACGCGTTCGCCCGTACGGCACTCATCTGGACGCCGGCACCCTTGGACTGCGGGGAGACCATCCAGCGGTCCCCTATTTTTCCGAGCGTGCAGAGGACAAACTCGTCCGATCCGATCTCTTTTGGCAATGCGGATGTGATGCCGGCCCGGATCACGACCGGCTCGGGAACCTGGAGCCCGTAGTTTTTGAGGAACGGGAGGACCAGTTCGCGGATGATGGTCAGGGCCGAGAGGGGGTAGCCGGGAAGGCCGATGACCGGTTTTCCCTCAATCGAGCCGATGATGACCGGTTTACCCGGCTTGGTGGCAACGCCGTGGACGAGCACGGTGCCCAGCCCCGCGATGACCTCGGCGGTAAAATCCTTGGTCCCTGCCGAGGAACCTGCCGAGACGATGACCATGTCGTTTTCCCTGACGGCCGCTTTGATGGCATCCCTGATGAGATCCGGCTGGTCTTCCACAAAGGGATACCGCGTGCACGCTGCGCCGGCGTCTTCGAGCATCGCCTTTGCCATCACGGTGTTGCTCTCCACAACCTGCCCCGGTGCCGGGCGGGTCCCGGCCGGGACGAGTTCGCTGCCCGTGGGGACGAGCCCGACCCTGACGGTTATCGTGTCGAGCAGGGTGATGCCGTACGTTGCAAGGGCGCCTATCTCATGGGGCCGGATGCGGTGCCGCGAGGGCATCACCATCTCGGACTCGGCAAGGTCTTCCCCCGCCGGGCGGACGTGCTGCCACGGGCCTGCGGCTTTTCGTATTGTATAGTTTCCGCCGCTTTCCCAGACATCCTCGATCATGATCACGGCGTCAAATTCCTGCGGGACAACATTGCCGGTGTTCACCCTGGCTGCCCGGGGCAGGATGACCGGGTGCTGCTCTGAGGCCCCTTTTGTCTCACTGCTCACGACCGCAATGCCGTCCATTGCTGCAAGGTGGATCTCCGGCACCGAGTATCGTGCAAATATAGGTCCGGCCGTGATCCGGCCGGCTGCCCGCTCCAGGGGAACCTGCAGGACCGATGGCGTGCAGGAAAACTCGCGGGAAAGAAGAGAGTGTGCATCATCAAGTGAAATCACCTGGAGGTATCGTTTTACCATACGATCACCTCAGCAGCATCTCCCGATTCAGGCCCCGCATATCCTGCAGGGCTTTTTTTATTCCGGTCTTTTCTCATGAGTTTATCGTTCTGTATTTTTCCTTATCACGTATACCACTTATGGATCAGTGAATCCCTAAGGACCGCAACAAATTATGTGAAACAAAGGCCGGGAATGGATCCGGCACTCTGAGATCCCGAAGATATCCGGCATATATCCCGGAAACCTGTGCGTACGAAGGGAGTAACGGTGATCCCCGTGAAAATAAAAAAGGGTATTAATGAAAAGACGAAAATGTGAATATCATGGAAAAAAAACCAACGTGTGAGCGCTGCGGGAAGGATGCGATCGGGTTCCAGTCCCTGGAGGGTAGTTTTGAATATGTCTGTTTGGACCATGCCGACAGTCTCCTCCTTGCCCTCAAGCCCGGTGAAAAGAAGGTCTACGGTGTTTGTGTCCTCGAACGATACCGCTGATACATGCTCAATTTGGATGCTTTGGGATGCAGCAGGCCTGCAGGACCACAAAGATGTATCTGCAAAAAGGCTCAAAGATACCATAATGATGACGGAAAAACCCACGTGTGAACGCTGCGGAAAGGGTGCGATAGGGCGCCAGTCATTGGGATGCTGTGTCGCCTTTGTCTGCGAGGATCATGCCGACAGTGCCCTTCTTGCCCTCAAACCCGGGGAGACGCAGGCATACGGGGATTGTTATCTTGAACGGTTCGATACCGCAGATCCCTGACCTTTTCTGAACGATAATGGATTGTACATCAGCCCCCTCCTGACCTTTTTTCCCTGGAGTATCCGGTTGTATGCTCCTTACGGTTAACGGAGAATCCGCCGGCGGTAATCGTAACCTGGGGTTCCGGGTCCTCCGAAAACGAAAGGCGACGTTCTCCTGTTTTTTCAGACTCCCCCGGCTAACATAACCCTCCTGTAAAAAAGATCGATTCCGGAGGATCCGGATTGTCCGGCATCCGGAAAATACAGGGAGAGGCGTTCCCCTGAGAGATTACCCGGAATCGGTTGAAAAAAAAATTAGTGTCCCTTGACAGGGTTGAACACGTTCAGGTAGATCATATCGCTGCCGGTGTTGTGGAGCCGTTCGCGCTCCGTCCTCTCTTCTGCGTATGCGAGGATTGGCAGTTCCATGTCAAGACCCGGGGTGTGGCCGAACATCTTCTCGAGTTCAACCTGCTGGGCATGCATGAAGAGCGCGTTCGGAATCTCCGACGGGCAGAGTTCCTGGCACTGGCCGCAGTTCACGCAGGAGTCTGCGATGTGGGCAAAGCGGATCAGGTGGAACATGAAGTTCGGCGGAAGTTCGCCGGGCTTGACATAGGCCGGGTTCTTTGTCGTGCAGTCAACGCAGTAGCAGATCGGGCAGGCCTCGATACAGGAATAACACTTGATACAGCGGGAGGTCTCGCTCATGATCTTCTTTAAGCGGTCCTTTCCTTCGCCAAGTGCCTCGAAGTCGTGCTTGCGCCACTTATCGCCGAGCTTGAGCATCGCGCCTTCGACTTTCCCGCGGATCTCAAGACCCTTGGGGTTGGCTGCCTCGGTTGCGAGGATCCCGTTCTTGACTGCGCCGGAGACAAGGTTTGCACCCTTCTCGGAGCAGACTTCGACAAAGGTCGCTTTTCCGGCCTTCTCGCCGATGACACCCCAGTTCCCGCAGGCAAGGTCTGCCTGCCTTGGGATCTTCATCTTGCAGCGGCGGCAGTTGCTGCGCCGCCCGTAGCCGGCCTCTTCGAGCTCGTCAACGGAGATACCCTTGTGTCCTCCCTCGTACTCGATGATGAACTGGCCCTTGTCGATCTCTTCCTTGTGGACAATGTTCGGGTCAACGCCGTACTTCTCGGCGATCATCCTGCGGGCAAGGACAGGGCTGACCGATCCTCCGCAGTTGACACCGATCATGACGATGTTGTCAAGGTTGATCTGCTTGCGCTTTGCAAGCTCGTAGAAGGCCATTGCATCGCAGCCCTTGACGGTGACACCGATCTTCATGTTCGCGGCGCCGTCCATGTACTTCTTGATGAGTTTTGGAAGGAGCAGGGTACCGCAGTGGAGCGAACCGGCGGTCTTTGCCAGGTCCTTGGGGTCCTTGATCAGGACCGGCTGTGCATCGTACAGGTCCGTTCCCTTGGTAATGACGAGGACTGCATCGACTGCCTTGGACTCAAGGGCGTACTTCCAGATTGCGGTAACTGCGCCACCGAGTTCGGCCTTCTTCTTGATGTCTGCGTCATTGGTCCACGCATAGAGCATATCACCTTTCTTTGCCATTTTAGGCCTCCTTGATCTTCTCTATTTTACAGGCACAGGCCTTGAACTCGGGGATCTTTGCAACAGGGTCGAGCGCATTGTGTGTCAGGATGTTCGCTGCACACTCAATGTAATGGAACGGTATGAAGACGACACCCTTCTTGATGTCCTTTGTTACGCGGAGACCGATCGTGATCTCGCCACGGCGGGAGATCGCCTTGACCATTTCCTTGTCCTTGACACCCAGTTCTTTTGCGTCCTCCGGGTTGATCTCGAACCAGCCAGTGGGCTCTTCGCGCTCCAGGCTTGGGGAGCGGCGGGTCATTGAGCCGGTGTGCCAGTGCCAGATGCAGCGGCCGGTGGTTAACAGGAGCGGGTACTCCTTGTCCGGAACTTCTGCCGGGGGTTTCCACTCGATCGGGGTAAAGATACCAAGACCATCCGGGTGGGAGAATTTCTCCTTGTGGAGAATGGGGGTTCCCGGGTGCTCCTTGGTCGGGCAGGGCCAGTGGAGGGCTTCGGGCTTCTCGAGACGGGCATAATCCATTCCGCCGTAGGATGGGGTGACCTTTGAGATCTCGGTGAAGACTTCTTCGGCACTCTTATACGGGAACTGTTTCTCGAATCCCATGTGTTTGGCAAGCTCGCAGAAGATCTGCCAGTCTGCCTTTGCCTCGCCGGGCGGGTCCTGGGCCTTTCTCCACTTCTGGACGCGGCGTTCGGTGTTGGTCTGGGTGCCGTCCTTCTCGGCGAAACAGGCTGCCGGAAGCACAACGTCCGCCAGCTGTGCGGTCTCGGTCAAGAAGATATCCTGCACAACCATGAACTCGGCATTTTTCAGACCTTTTTCAACGTGGTGGAGGTCCGGGTCGGAGAGCATCGGGTTCTCACCCATAATGTAGACGCACTTGACCTTGCCGGGCTCATCCGCAAGGACATTGATGAGCGTGGTAACCGTCAGGCCGACTTTTCCTTCGGCAATCTCGCAGCCCCAGGCATCTTCCATCTTCTTCTTCATCTCGGGGACAAGCACTGACTGGTACCCTGAGTACACATTAGCAAGGGCTCCCATGTCGCAGGCGCCCTGCACATTGTTCTGGCCACGCAGTGCGCAGATACCTGTTCCGGGCCTTCCGAGGTTCCCGGTCAGCATCTGGAGGTTTGCAACCGACTTGACGTTGTCGACACCGGTTGTGTGCTGGGTGATACCCATCGAGTAGAGGATCGCGGACTGGCCGGATTTGCCAAACCACTCTGCGGCGGTGATGATATCCGCTGCGGGAATACCGGTGATCTTCGAGACGTTCTCCGGGCTGTAGGCATCCTTCATCACAACCTCTTTGACCTTCTCGAAATCCTTGGTCCGGTTCTTGACGAAGTCCTTGTTCTCCCAGCCGTTCTTGAGGATCAGCTGCATGAAGCAGTTCAGTAATGCTACATCGGTACCGGAGTAGAATTGTAAGAACAGGTCCGCCTGCTTCCCGGTTGGCGTGAGCCGCGGGTCGGCGTAAATGATCTTTGCGCCATTCATCTTCGCCTGCATGATGCGGCGTCCGATGAGCGGGTGCTGCTCGAATGTGTTGGTGCCGATAACAAGGAGGCACTTTGACTGGGCAATGTCTGCAATTGACTGGGTCATTGCACCGGATCCGAATGCTCCGGCAAGACCAACGACCGTTGAAGCGTGGCAGAGCCGGGCGCAATGGTCGATGTTGGGGGTCTTTAAGACTGCACGGGCAAACTTCTGCATCAAGTAGTTCTCTTCATTGGAGACGCGGGCTGATGCAAGGCAGGCCATTTCCTCACCCTTGTAGGACTTGAACTTCTGGGCAATCAGCTTGTAAGCTTCGTCCCAGCTGGCCTCGACAAATTTTCCATCCTTCTTGATGAGGGGTTTTGTCAGCCGCTCCGGGTTATTTACAAATTCCCAGGCATAGTTGCCCTTGGGACAGAGCTTTCCTTCATTCACCGGATTGCGCTGCCAGGGCTGGACGCCGACAACCTTCTTGTCCTTGACAACAAGATTGAAGCCACACCCGGTCCCGCAATACGGACACGTTGTTGGTACATATTTGAATTCCATACATCACACCTCGTGATAAAAAATGAGTCGGACTGAAGGCTATTTAAGCATGTTGAAAAAACTGCAAAAAATGATTAATAATGGTGGGTGAAAGAGAAGTACTGGCTGGTATGGGTAAAATGGTTCCATCAATTATTGCAGCAAATCAATTGACCCCCGTTTATCCGGAAATTGCGGGATCGTGGGGAGCGCGCACGTCATGAAACCACCTAAAATCCCCCCGCTTTTAAGCGATATTGTCCAGGCCGGGATCTCGGTTTGTGACGGATTTACGTTTGCAGAACTCCCCTCATGCCCTGCCTGCGGTGGCTCCCTTTCCGGCTATGACATAAAAAAGAAACAGTTCGCCCACCTGCTGGCAGAGGACGCCAAAAAAACCCTGTATGTCAACGTCAAACGATTTCAGTGTCGCTCCTGCCAGAGGATCTGTTATGCCGATGAACCGTTCTATCCCGATACCCGGATAGGCTCCGTCATCATTGATCTCTGTATTGCATTATCCTTAACGATACCGGTGAACCGGGTGCCGGCATACCTGGCCGCAATGGGGATTCATGTGACCCGCTCCAGTTGTCGTCTCTATGTGCAGAACAACAGCAGTTACTATGTGCGGACCAATGTTCACTATGTAGAGACAAACAACCTGTTTGGTCTTCACCTTCCCCACTCAATCCTATCCCTCTCCTCACTTGCGGCCAGATCTCTTGAAGGGGAGTGCATCAAGGGGTCAGACATACTTGCGGTCTGTAGTTTTCCCTCCGCACAACGGACCGCGATGACACATGGGGTGCCCTCAAAACCATGGGAACCCTGGGACATTAAGAAAGAACAGGCAGACCGCAGGTAGTTCATTCTGTGATTACGGGTCGGTCGGCATTTTTTTTAAAAAGAGGATTGCCGGAATGATTATCCCGTTGTTTTTCCTCCCTTCTCCGGCAACACATGAATTGCCGTGGCCTTGACGCCAGCCATAACAGATGTCCCGCAATTGAGGCCGAGCTCACTGCAGGATCTCCGGGTGATGAGGGCTGTGAGCACAAACCCGCAGTCAACGCTGACCCGGACGAACGGCCCGTACGGTATCATCTTTGTGATCCGTCCATGGATCTGATTGCGCATACTGGACCTGGCCGGCCCTGCTGCAGCGGGCGTTAAGGAGATTTCCTCCGGCCGGATATACATTGCCACATTCCTGCCCACCGGAAGATCGGTCAATGCCTCGAAGAGGATATCCCCGACCCGTATGAATGCATGCCCGCCCGTGTTCTCCGTAATAACGCCTCCCTGTATTGCCTCGATCCCGACAAATCGTGCAATCTCCCTCCCTTTTGGCTGGTAAAAAATATCCGTTGCCGTCCCGGACTGTACCAGCCGCCCCTCCATGATCACGCCAATCCGGTCCGCGAGCCGCTGGCCCTGGATCATGTCGTGGGTGGAGAGGATGATCGTTGTTTTAAATTCATTCCTTATCCGGACAATGAGATCCTCGATCAGCTCCGATGAGACCGGGTCGAGGTTTGCCGTCGGTTCGTCCAGCAGGAGCACTTCAGGCTCCGTCACCATGGCACGGGCAAGGGCCACCCTCTGCATCTCGCCCCCGGAGAGGGTGATCGCACTGCGCTCCTCAAATCCCTCAAGGCCGACAAGATCCAGAGCAGACGTAATTTTTCCCGAAATTTTACTCTTGTCCTCCCCGCGGAACTTCAGGCCGAAGGCAACGTTTTTTGCAACGGTGGTATTGAGCACCGCCGGCTTCTGGAAGACCATGCCCATGCGCCGACGGATTGCCAGCCTGGCGGCCTCATTGGTGGCAGTGTCCTCTCCGTCAAAGAAGATTGTACCGGATGTCGGGAGATCGAGGAGGTCGATGAGCCGGATGAGGGATGTCTTGCCGCTGCCGCTCGGCCCGATGAACGTGAAGATCTCCCCCTGCTTAATCCCAATGCTGATATCCTGGAGAATTATGGTTCCCCCGATCTTTCTTCCAAGGTGCTCGATCCGGATCATCCGCGGGGACCTCCGGCGATTTTCTGCATATCCGCAGACATCCCTGCCGTGATCAGGTTCAATGCCACAACCACGATCAGGGCAACGAGGAGGAGGATGATCCCAAGGGCAATGGAGAGCGGGAACTCTCCCATCCCGACATCAAGGGCGATAGCCGTGGTCAGGACCCGGGTATGGCCGCGGATATTGCCGCCGATCATCATGGCGACCCCCACCTCGGCGATTGCCCGCCCGAATCCAAAGACCACCGCACTCAGGATGGCATACCTTGCTTCCTTGAGGATCTCCCAGATCTTCTGGACGCTGTCAGCCCCGAGAGCGACAAGCGTATCGCTGAGGCTTTTGTCGATCCCGCCAAGTGCGGCGATGACGAGTCCCGTCACGATGGGGATGATAAGGATCGTCTGCCCGAGGATCATACCGCCCGGTGTGAAGAGGAGCCCGAGAAAACCCAGCGGGCCGCTCCGCGAGATGAGCAGGTAGATCACGAGACCAACTACTACGGTAGGAACGGAATAGAGGGTCTGGATCAGGACAATGAGCGCCCGTTTTCCCCGGAATTCATTGAAATGGATGAGGCTCCCGAGCGGGATGGCAATGAGGGCAGCAAGGATCGTTGCCGAGAGGGAGATATACAGGGAGAGTGCGGCTATCTGCATGACCTCGGGGTTGAGGGTGACGATGAGGTCGATTGCCTGAACAATGCCCGCTGAAATGTCGCTCACTGCTGCTCACTCCTGAACAAACTACATCCCATGGTATTTCCGGATGATCACAAGATCTGGTTCTTCAGTTACCTTTTCTTTCTTTTCCTGATAGTTAATGGGATGCTCCGGGCAGAATTCCTGTACCCTTAAGAGAAACACAGATCCCTGATACGTCTCTCTCTTTTTACGATCAGCCCGAAAAAAAGAAGGAAAATTTACTTTGTACTGGCTGCTGCGGCAGTGGTTGCAGACGTGGCTGCAACGGTGGCTGTTGCTGCCGGTACAGGAGCTACAGCGGTTGCCGGGGTTGTGTGGTCCCCTACATAGCCTGCCGGTGCAGTCGGGACGGTGACACTCATCGGGATGAAGAGGGCCTTTCCATACTTGTCCACACCATAACTTCCGATAGCGGCCTGGGTGTCCGGTGCGATCAGGAAGTTGACGAAGTTGTTCGCCATCTGGATCTTGTCCGCGGGCTGCTTGTCGTTGTAGACCGTCATGACGCTGTAAATATTCAGCAGGCTTGCACCATTGCTGATGATCGGGACGAGGTTCAAATCCTTCTTGTAGGCAAGGTACGTGCCTTCGTCAGTAAGCGCATATGCACCCTTCTCGCCTGCCATCTGGAGAGTCTCTCCCATTCCTTTGCCGGCTTCTACATACCAGTCGCCGGATTTCTGGATCTGGGTGGTGTAATTGTACTTGGCATTGGACCAGATTGCCTTCTCGGCCGAGTGGGTCCCGGAGTTGTCGCCACGGGAGATGAAGGCAACCTTTGCGGTCTTGTTCATACCCTTTAAGTAGATGGTTGTGAGGGCTGCCTCTGGCGTCATGCCTTTGATGCCTGCGGGGTCGTCAGCCGGGCCGACAATGACAAACGAGTTGGATGCAAACGAGCGCCGGTTGATCCCATTGTTGCTCTTCATGAACGCCAGCTCCTGGCTCGGGGAGTGGACGAGAAGGACATCTGCGTCGCCGTTCTTGGCAAGCTCGATTGCCTTGCCGGTTCCCTGCGAGGTGATCTTCAGCGTGACATTGTACTGTTTCTCGAACATGGGCTGGAGATAGTCGAGGAGCTTGGTGTCGTACAGGCTGGTTGTTGTCGCGATGAGGAGCGTGTTCTGGGCGCTGCCTGTTGCAACCGGCGTTGCTGCCGTTGCTGCTGGTGTTCCTGATGCTGCCGGCGTGGTTGCGGGAGCCTGGCTGGTACAGCCGGCAAAACAGGCTGTAACGAACAGGATGGCAATCATTACGGTAATAATTCCTACATGCACAGTTTTTGTCATAATGACCGGATCATTCTTATCGACGTGAATTATTCAATGTTTCTTTTTACTGTTTGTTAAAAGAAAGTAATAATCAGCTGATAACCAGATGGTTCAAAGGAATTCTTATTGATTTACCGGGTTTGTTAAATTGTTGAAAAAAAGGGCCCGGGCGGGATCAGATCTTTTTTGCCAGTTCAAGAAAAACGGGCCTGCCCAGAATTGCTATGGTCTCGTCCTCATATTTTTCCCGGATGAGATCGATCATCTTCCGGGTCCCGTTGGCCGTTGTCATGATCCCGACCCGCTCGGCCCGGGTGACGAGGTCTCCTTCCTCCATGGTGGCAAAATACGGGAGGATATAGTAGTGGGGCACATCGAGGAACTCCGCGAGCCTGCGGGTTGTCGGGAATTTGAGGCGGACTCCCGAATCGGTATACGTAACGGTGAACGACCGCTCTTGGATCTGGATGCGGATGGCGGCATCAAAGAGAATATCAACAGAAAGTGCGGCCATGAATCTTCATGGATAATTGGACATGATCCCATAAAGAGACTTACGAAACCCTGACCGTGCGTCTCCCGTCATTATCCGCAAAAGGCACTTAAAAAAAAGATTAGTGTTTCTTCTTGTGTTCATCGGCCACCGGCTTCATGAACACAATCTCTGCATTGATGTCCTTTGCAATCTGTTCGATCTCGAACTTGCGGAAATGGGTTGCTTCAACCTGGATCTGTCCTCCGGTCACCGCGACAATGCGGTATTTCGGGGACTCGACGCCCTCTCCGACTTTCTGGCGTTCACGCACATATATCTTCATGGTACTTTCCTCCTGGCCACAACGAACGTACAGCCCGAAATACCGGTACTGCAGGAATTCTGTAGCTCTGATATACCAACTGGTTTACATGTGCTATATATTTTTCCCTTGTAATACCACTAGTTGGTACATCATGAAGAAACGGTTTGAACTGAGGAGCGGGCTTCAGGGGGAAACCCTTGTCCGGAAAAGCAGGCCAAGGCAACACCCGGCAACGGAACAGATCCGGATAGCGCCGGATATCAATGTCGTCAAGATCGGAGGACACGGCGCCATTGATTACGGCCGGGAGGTCATGCACCCGCTCTGCGAGGAGATAGGCGAACTCTCAAAGAAGCAGAAACTTCTCGTGGTTACCGGCGGGGGCGGGCGGGTCCGCCATATCATGGATATCGGCATGGATCTCGGGATGCCCACCGGTGTCCTTGCGGAACTCTCCGCAAAGATCTCGGAACAGAATGCGATCATGGTCTCGATCCTGCTTGCGAAATATAACGGGTCACGGATCCATACCGGCGATCTTCTTGAACTCCCGATGCTCCTGAAACTGGGCATCCTGCCGGTCATCCACGGCACACCCCCGTACGGCCTCTATGAACACCCGTCCCGGTCGGATGCAATTCCTCCTCACCGCACAGACACCGGGGCATTTCTGATAGCGGAGGTTCTCGGGGCAAGGAACTGTATCATCGGCAAGAACGTTGACGGGCTGTATACAGAAGATCCACGGAAAAATCCTGACGCGGAACTTATCCGGGACATTACCGTTGATGAACTGCTTGCAATGGATCTTGATGACATGGTACTCGAACCTATGGTGCTCTCTCTTCTCAAGGATGCAGTCCATATCCGGGAAGTGCGGATCATCAACTGCCATACGCGCGGAAATATTGACAAAGCAATCCATGGGAAAAATGTCGGCACCATTATCCGGGCAGATTGACCTGCCCCTCACCGCAGCTTTTTTCCGATTTTTTATAGGAGAATACTCCTGTTATGCAGTGCCCGGACCGATCAAATGTTAACTACAACTATTTAACATAGTCTTTTTATTATTCAACAAATTATGTTAACTGATCATCTATGGGTATCTGCACGGACATTATGCACGATTTTGTATTGCAGGAGATCAGGCGACTCTACTCGAGCTTTGACGGATGGAAGATAACCCCGAAGAACAAGGGAGCCGGCTACGATACGATCGTTCTTGTGGAGCGGATGAACAACGGTTACCGGGAGATTGTAAGGATTCTGGTTTCGTTCAAGAAAGAGGTCACGCTCGATATGATCAACGATCTTATCCGCCCGGAGCCGGTCCTGGACGGCACCATCCCCCGTTATGACTACGCGCTTATCGTGCCCGCCCATGCAGACACGTCAGAAATGCCAAAAGACCTGAAAATATATACCATGAAATCCTTTGCCTTCGAAGGCAAGGACCTGATTTGGGTAAAAAAGCCGGTACGGAAAACCCCCGAGACGGAATAATCTCACCGCTGATCCTGCCGGGGATCTCTGCTTTTCAGCAGGTTCCCCGTATTTCCGTAATTTTCCTATCCTCTTTTCTTTGACCCGCAGGCACTGCAGCGATTCAGCCCGATGAAAAAAGGCAGGTTTTTCCCGGCGGCAGGAGGTTATCTCAAAAGTGAAAAACCCGGTTCTCTTTCCTGCAGGGAGAAGACCCGGCTAGTCCTGTGGAAGCGGGCAGGTGGTGAGGACTAATTCCGGGGATAAATCCCGGATTACGCCCGTCTTTGCCGTGTCATACCCCCCGATCTTCTCCAGGTGCGTACGGTAGGCCGGCGACCGGATCAGGGTTAAGAGTGTCTTAATCCTCTGATCGGCGAGCATCTCCCGCCAGAGTGCAAGCTCGTAATCCTCGTGCGCAACCGGTACGAACTCAAGTCCGCTCGCACTGGCAATCCCTGATGTGCACATGCCGGCATCGGCAAACCCATTCCGGATCGCAACGACAACTGCCTGCGGACCGTGGACCTCCTGCAGGTAGCCGTTCACTTTTAAGGGGTCTATGCCCTCAGCGGTTATCAGGGCGTCAAGAACCGTACGGGAAGGTGTCTCTTTCCGGGTATTGATGAACCGGGTATGCGTGAGATCCTTCAGGCCCAGCCCATCGCGGGATGCAATGCCCAGCTCAACGGTGGCGATGTGAATGAAGACCAGGTCACCGGATTTTTTGTATTGTAAAAGCGGCTGGTACGATGCCAGCATGGAATCTGCAGGCAGAACCAGCGGTGCCGCGTGGCAGCAGCTGCCGCCCAGTGCCAGGATTCCTGGGGTATTGCCGGGGTTGGTGGCATGGATGAACAGGCCCTCGTCATGGGCAAGTCCGGCAAGGTCTTCGAGAGCCGGATCGATCGAGCCGGTCAGGATGAGGGTGCGTTCAATGCTCCCGGGATCGGTAGTCAGCATAACGGTAAGTTCGAAACCCGCCTCGTACCCTTCGACCGGGGCCGGGATATGGGTGTACCCGTTGGCCTTGACGGTTGCCATCTGGGCAAAAGCCCCTTTCCCGTGGGGTGTTCCAACAAGGGTGGTTCCAATCCGGCCCACAAAGATGGGCACGAACTCATCAAACCCGGGGTCCGAGACGAGCGGTTGTGCCAAGCGGACGGTGACCGGGTAGTGAGGTGCGGGGGCAAATCCCCAGGACTCCAGCAGGGGTGCAGCGAATTCACGGAGGACCGTCTGGGCCGCAAGCGGGTAGCCGGGAAGACCGAGGACCGGTTTTCCCTTGACGTTTCCCAGCATGACCGGCTTGCCGGGCTTGACTGCCACCCCGTGGAAGACCAGTTCGCCCAGTGAACGGATCACGCTCTCGGAAAAGTCGCGGGTGCCCGCAGAGGACCCGGCAGAGATGAGGACCAGGTCGTTCTCTTCTACGGCTTTTCGCATCGTTTCCCGGATAATATCCGGCTCATCAGGAGCAATCGGGTAGCGGGTGCAGTGCGCCCCCATCTGGGAAAGATAAACCTGGGCCATCACCGTGTTGCTCTCGACGACCTGCCCGGGCTTCGGCCACACGCCGGGTGGTACGAGTTCGCTCCCGGTTGGGATGATCCCGACCCTGACGGCAAGAACGTCGATGCTCGTGATCCCGTAGGTGACCAGTGCCCCGATATCGAATGCCCGGATGAGGTGTCCCTTTGCGAGAACGAGTTTGTTCTCCTTAATGTCCTCTCCTGCATGGCGGACATGCTGCCAGGGAATGGCAGAGCGGCGGATCCTGAAGTGGTCGCCTACTTCCCAGACATCCTCGATCATGATGACGGCATCGAACTCCGGGGGGACAATGTTGCCGGTGTTCACCCGGACGAAATGCGTAAGGGTGATCGGGTTCTGGTCGCCGGCACCGATGGTGTCGCGGCTCCGGACCGCGATGCCGTCCATGGCGGAGATATTCACGGCAGGCACAGAATATTTCGCAAAGACCGGCTCTGCAACAATTCTCCCGACCGATTGCACAACCGGGACGTTTTCCATATGCCCTGGGGCGGCAAATGATTTTGTAAGAAGGGTTAAGGCCTCTCCAAGGGAGAGGAGCTCAAGGTACCGCTTTACCATGCTGCACCCGGTCTTCGCAACGGAGCCGCTGTCCTCTGACAAGACTGCCCCTCACCCGTAAATCTCCCCGACATTATAGTATTAATTCCCCGGCTATGTAAATTGAAAATAATTTATGCTGGTGTTCCCCAATAAACTATTTCGTTTGGCCTCCGGGGGAAATGCCGGGTGGGGAAACCGCGTGTCCTTATCAGAGGGCTACGTTCTCTCCGATCGATCCCACGGCCGCAATGTAGATCGGCCACTGGGTCTCCGGATCGAGATTTGCGAGATTTGTTATGAGCTCATCGTGGAAAAGGTCGATCGGGGCAACCTGGAGACCGAGTCCCGCTGCTGCCAGGATCAGGTTCTGGCAGACATGCCCGGCCTCGATAAGAGCACTCCGGTACCCCCGGTTCCCCACCGCCCAGACCGTGCGGTACGGGATTGCTACCCAGAGGAAGGTTACCGCCGCCCGGGTCGTGAGCTTGAAGTTCAAGCTTGCGGTACTCATCTCGAGCGTAATTCCCGAGTCGATACGTTCGGCTACGATGCTGTGGGATTTCGGGAGGTACCGGTACAACCCGGTCTCCAGTCCTTCCACCTCGCCCGCGACAAAATAGGTCTCCAGCGGGTTCCGCGAACCGCTTGACGGCGTGTTGCGGATCTCGATCGTCTCTGCCACGGTTTTCCTGAAGCCCTGGGTGCACCAGAGCAGGTACGAGAGTTGTTTTACGTCCATCGTGGAGCGGGGGAAGAACCCTACGGGTTCCCAGCCCTC
Organism: Methanoregula sp.; assembly: GCF_041645475.1. Classification (GTDB taxonomy): domain Archaea; phylum Halobacteriota; class Methanomicrobia; order Methanomicrobiales; family Methanospirillaceae; genus Methanoregula. Next base: position 63,732 of record NZ_JBAZQA010000019.1, read on the forward strand.
GATGGCCTCCCGTACCGGTACATCCGTTATCTTGAACCGCTTCGGGCTTGGGAGCTTGATTGTGGTCTGCCCTTTTTTGACCGGTAGTTCGCGGGGGGGTTCCGGGACACGGAGGATAAGGTCGACCGTGGAGTAATCCGGGCATCTGGTTCCATTGATGAAGTCTTTTCCAACTTTGTTCATAGGGTCACACCCTGGATATACGATGATCTGATCGCG
>NZ_JBAZQA010000020.1:0-61494 GCF_041645475.1 Methanoregula sp.
ATCAGAATATCTCAATCATTGGCTATCCAGTCACTCCCACCCAGGCAGTGACCGTAGACTTCTCAGAACGGGGTACGGTTGCAGATGCCGGTGTCAATCCCTCGGACCTTACCTTTACGGTCAACAACATCAACAGCGGGCTCCTCACGATCAGGGTCAAAGACGGTGCTTCTACCGTGCTCGATAAAACCCTTACCTTCAGGGGAACCCGCCCGAACCCAGCACCGATCAATGGTGGCGACAGCACCTCTGGTGGCAGTGTTTCTCCAGGTACCAAAACTGCTGGAGTAGTTGCCCCAGCAGTTCCAGGCCAGGTTACACAAAATCTCCTGTTAAACCAGAATGGTCAGACCCTGCAACCCTATGATATCCAAACCGGAACGGACTCGCCTGTCAACGCGGATCTGTTTATCCCCCAGGACACTACGGTCCATACGCCATCATCGGGTTCTAGTCTTTCTCAGGGTGAGATAACGATCACACCTGTTTCAGATCGTACCAACCGTCTTGGCGACCCGATTCCTGCGAATCCGAGAGGTTTCTCAGTAAGAGACTTAGCCATTGAATGTACACCTGATGGTACAACATTCAGCAATGCGGTTACCATCACCTTCACCCTGTCACAAAGACAATGGGATATCATGATGAAGGTAGCTAGGGGCAACCCTGCAAATGTTGCTATCGATTACTATGATACCACTAAAGGAGGATGGATCACTCTCCCCTCGTTAAAAGTGGACCCGGCAACACGCACGATCTCCGGAAAAACCACGCATTTCACCGTCTTCCAGGTCTTTGTCACGAATGAAACCGCCCCCGACAGCACGTCAGCCCAGACCTACGGATCCTTAATCCAGGAGACTCCGACAACAGTATCTGCCCCCACGGTTCTGGCAACCCAGGCGGCTGCTAAAGCATCCCCGACCACAACACCCAAGAGCCCGTTCGTTCCCGCAATAGCGGTTATTGCAATTGTCGGACTTGTCGGATACTTTGTTGTCAGCAGAAAACAGTAACCTTCCACTCCCTCATTTTTCATTCTCTTTTTTCAGCGCGGTTTTCAAGACTCCTGGTTTTTCCCGGGAGTGGTTGTTACGACAAATTATGGAAGAACAGAAGGCATTGTACCGGAAATACTATCCGGATATTGACTGACGGGCTACAGATTTGTTGAACCGGTCCAATCCAATTCCTCTTGACAATAATCTCGTTCCTCTTCAGGAATATGTGGGTGGATCTTCAATGGATGTTCTTCTCAAAGGTTCAACGAGGACCAAGAGCCATCAATGAAGATTTGTTCCGGTTTGATCTCTTCCGGCTGCTCGTTTGGGAATGCATTCGGAAGACACTCAAGTTTGTTACATTTGTTTCTGTCTACGAAATATAAGGCGACCGGAGGGGAGAAGGCTGTTGACAATCCAGGATCCATGGTGAAAATGGTTAGAGAAGTACCGGGATTTGCGGACATGATGGGGATTCCATCCGGCCGTGCCGGGATACCGAAGCGGAATTCATGAATCGATTGCCATTCATCAGAAAGAGCTGACAGGCGGCTCTGGATCATTCCATGTGTTCTTGCCATCGTTTCCTGTCCGCACGCCCGGAAACCATCAGGATCCCGCACCAGAAAAAAAAGGCATGAAACGTTTTCTTTGCCGCATCGGGACATAAAAACCCCGTTTTCCAGTGGAAGAAAAGGGGTATAAAAGGATTCTCAATTGGCCGGATTTGATGACGGCCAGAAGAATTTCCGTGGATTCCTGAAAACTCACCATTCATGCCAGAATGATTTCGTTAATTTACGCCTTTTTTATCCAGTATGGGGGGATTTCTCCAGGAATTCTCATTTAAACATTTCCGGATGCATGGCATTTGGGAGGAGCTATCAAAAAAAGGTGCTCGTTATCCCTGCATTGCGGGCATCAGGGAACAGAAAACGACACCGGAAGATCGCTATAAACGCTCTGCAGGTTTATGGAAAGACCGGATCCAACAGCATCGCCACCCATAGGTTCGTACCAAAACGTGGACAATAAAACCGTGAGGTGGACTAAAGCCCGGAAAAACCGGGAAAAAAAGTGATCTCATCCGGCGGTTTTTGAAGAACAGGCACCGTTATTTTTTTATCCGGGTCCTTATCGTCTGTTTTCCGGGAGTGATAGGGCCCGGTTTATCCGTATGGGGACCCAGTGCATCTTCATGAGGGCGAGTGTGGGTGGTATGGTCCGGGGGAAGTAATGGCTTTTTAAGAGTCTTGTGAGGCGGATGCGGCAACGGGTGATCAAGGGGATGGTGCCGGGCATCTTCGAGATGGCGGTCACGGTCCATGCCGGGCCCTTTCTTCAGAGGGGTTTTCTTCGTAGTACTTTCTTTTGGAGTCAGAACTCGGGGCGACATAACCAGTAATCACCTCCCGGGATTTAAAAAATTCTATAAAAATAATACAATGACCGGCTTTTCTGCAGATACCCGGTTCAGCTGTGCACTATCATGACACGTTATCGTTCCTGTAGCAGAACAGTTGACATCACATGCAGATCCCAAACCCGGGGTTGTTCATGATACCAAAGGAAATATCTCTCCGCGGGATCACCCTAAAGTAGAGATGATAACCTCATGACCCACCGGCCGGCACGGCTCCTGATCCTTCTCATCATTGCCTGTTTTATCCTCGTGACATTACCGGTCTCGGGAGACACGGGATCGACCGGGAATGCCCTGACGAGGGGGGGACGGTTCTCCATCACGATCACCGGTACACCCAATACACCCTACTACTTCTGGCTGGCCCGCACCTATTCCATGAGCGGAAAGCCGGGCGATCAGCCGCCCGTTGTCCAGGCAAACCAGCTCAATGTTGAGCAGGACCCCGCAGGAGGACCATACCCCATAGGTTCCTATGCCTATTACAATGGCAATGGTCGCACGATTCTCGATGATGTGGCAGCCTCAACTCCCATAATGCCAAACACCAGCTATTACGGGCGGGTCACAACCGGTACGAATGGGCAGGCGATTGTCACGTTCCTGACATCATCTGCCACCGCAACACGGTCCTTTTCCGTGAAAACCGAGAACCCGGACTCCCCGTCCGGAGGAAATGACCGTGTGGAAGAAACGGTGTATTCCCGGACAACCCCGGCAACACCGCGAGTCACAACACCCATCGCAACCCCCACGGTCCAACTGACGCCGGAACCGACCGGAATTAGTACGCTCCCGGCCGCAACAACTCCTCCGTCAACACCGGTCCCGCCAGCCACCCATGCAAACCCCATGCCCGTGATGGTTCTGATCGCTATCGGCACAGGACTCTGGGCGATCCGCAGGAAGAACTAACGTTTCAGGTTCGGCAATCGGGGATACGGACCAACCATTTTCGGGATTAAAAAAAAGTTATGAAAAGATTGAGAAATCGTTCTTGATTGCAATGGCCTCGATGATCGGCTTGAGGGTTGCTTCCGGAACGCCGAACTTGTCCATGTACATCTGGAGGATCTGCTTCTCCTCGCCGGCAAGGACACCATCGGACATGGCAAGATCACAGAGGATTGCAAGGGTTGCAAGTTTCTGCTTCTCGTCGAGCACCGCAGCAACCATGTCGATGACGCCGGGGAACTTGTTTGCCTTTAAGACAGCCATTGCCGTCTCGATGGACTTGCGGTCGCCGCGGACGATCTTTGCAAGGTCGTTGATCTCCGCTTCATCGATGACACCGTCTGCTGCAATGACCGTGATGGCCGAGAGGACGAGTGCTGATTTCGGGTTGAGCGTTACGGGTTTGCTTCCGGTTAATTTGTCAAAAATTCCCATGTAATTCACCTTTAAGGTCTCTAGTATTTTCACCGCTGGGATAATTGTTGTTTCGCTCCAGATTGAAGACCGGCTTGAGCAGGGACCCGATTCCCTTATTACATTCCGCGGCAGTATTTCTTGATCACGGCTGTCCGATCATGTCCCGGGAGAAAATTACGGAAGAGACTGGAACTATTACCGACGGATTGGATACGATCCAGCGGTTTTTTTTACGACCGTTTTTTTTAAGCTTCACGATAGGCATCCCGTTTTGTGCATTCAAGCTCCTGTTTGGCATCACGGCCCTGCGAAGCGGGATGCAGGAGGGAGGCATAATCCTTGGGCTTGGGGCGGTGATCGTTCTCTGGGCAACTGCCGATCTCCTGATGAATGTCGGGAGATCCACGCTGGACCTCCTCCACGTACCAGCCCGGTTCGAGTACTGCACGCTCGCGCAGCTGGGCAGGTTCTTTCAAATGCCGCTCGTCTTCCTGGGGGTGGACACTCTCATTACGTTCGCCCTCATCTGTGCCATGCTCTGGTCCGGGTGGATTGCCCGGCTTCCCCCGGCCGAGTCGATCCTGTGGTACGCTGCAACCACCCTCAACCTGATCAGCCTCTCGCTCGTCTCGATTTACACCGAGATACGGCGCACGCGGGCATGAACGGGAATCTCATGGGCAAGACCAGTACAAATCCCAACTGGATCAGACATGATCCCTTGATATAAGATCTGCAATAACTTCTGAAGTACCTATAAAAGTCTGAGCGGGAAATATCTGGATCCACCGGTTCGGAGCCGGATTTCTGACATAGTGTATCCCATTCCCTGCGGCCATCCTCATGATCCGGTTCTTCTCCCGCGCTTCCCCACCCTATGCGCGCGGGGCCGTTATCACGGGAACGCTCTGGCGTTTCATGAACCGGGGGCCCGGGATTCTGGGCTTGCCGGCATACCCGTAATGCCGCCTTCAGATTATTTCATCCAGATCGGGTGCGCTACATGAGGATTCCCGCAATGGTCATTGCTGCAGGGGTCATCGGGGATCGTTCGGGGGACGGGAAAACCGGATCTGAACCCACCCATACCAGGAGTTTTCCTGTGCACCAACACACTGCTTATTATACTCTTACGTCATCTATTGTAACACAGTTATACAAACGACTGTATGAGAAATAACCATGTTCGGATCGAATAATTTTGGTGGCAGCAGAGGTCCTAGAGACTTCGGCGGCCCGCGTGAAATGACAAAATGCACCTGTTCAGACTGCGGAAAGGAATGTGAAGTTCCCTTCAAGCCAACCGAAGGCCGCCCGGTTTACTGCCGTGACTGCCTCCCGAAGCACCGGAAACCCCGGTTCTAAATTTTTTACACTCTTTCTCACGTTAAGATGTTTTTACCTTTACCTGCGAGTGGAACCGCTCTTTTCTGTTCTGATTCCCAACCAGCAGCCGCATGGGATTCACTAAAAAAACCGGTGGAAACAATTGAAGATCCGCCTTGGTATCGTTATTCAGACCGGAATGACAACCAGAAACGCGATTACGTTTTAAGACACCCCCATACCCCCCAGTCACTTTGATCACGGAGGGGGGTGACCCCCTGATTGCTTTGGAAGAGGTGGGGGGAGTATCCCCCATATCAGTTGTTGTGGCAGGGGGGAGGGGGGGCTACTCCCCCTTCTCATACATGAGTGCCCACACGGGTTTTCAGCGGGACCACCACAACGTTGCATGGAGACTCCGGCGTGACAACGATTTTCCTGAGATACCCAGAAATGATAAGCAGCCCGGATTTCCTGCGAGGGGATGGGGGGGCAGACCCCCTCCCTGCTCCGGAAGAGGCAGGGGGGATACCCCCATCATCAGTCTTTTGCTGTGGGGGGGAGGGGGGCTACCCCCCTCCTGGTGATTATACGGGTTTTACAATTCCAGTACGGACCGGCTCGATGCTGATGCAAACGTACAGGAACAGAGATGTTTTTTAAGATGTGCCGAACTCTTTTGAAAGATCACGTACGGTAAAAAAGTTACTTTGTATCCTCGCCAAGGGATTCCCGGCTCCGCATCTGGTAGAGGACCATCGGGTCCATTTCCTTATAGGTCTCCTCACCGGTCCGCATGATCACGTTTGTAATACCGCTGTTCACGATCATCTTCGAGCAGAGAAAGCAGGGCCAGATCAGGGTGGTCTCACCGGTCTCGACATCGAATCCCGAGAGATAGAGCGTGCAGCCCCGGGCACTCTTCCCGGCCTGGAGGAGAGCGTTCATCTCGGCATGGACACTCCGGCACCGTTCGTAATTGGACCCGGAGGGAATATTATGCTCTTTTCTCCAGCAGCGGTTCAGTTCCGTGCAGTCCATCTGCTTGCGCGGGGCACCGGTGTAGCCCGTGGAGACGATCGTATTGAATTCATCGACAATGATTGCGCCGAAGTTCCTGCGCAGGCATGTCCCCTGGCGGGCGCACCGGGCAGCAAGGTCGAGAAAATAGCGGTGTCTGTTGGTTCTCATCTTAGGAACATAAGAAAAGCCCGGTATAAAAGAGGCATGGTCTGAAGTTCAGATGGCACATCCTCAGGCCACCGGCTCCCATCCCGACGGGTCAGAACCCGGGGTTTCTTGCGGGGCTACCTCCCGGAGAGGAAATACCAGCCAATGGTGAGATGGATGAAGAGGAAGAGGGGAACAAGGCAGAATTTGAGCTTCCGGGTCTTGTGGTGAAAGAGGATCATGGCAGCGAATGCCCCAAAAGGACCAACAAGTGCGAGAGAGAGCAGCATCGTCTCACTGGTCCGCCACGCGTTACGTTTTGCCTGGTACTTGTCGCGGGCGTAGATACAGAAAACAATGACATTGAGAACCGCGTACGCGATGAGAAACAGAGTGAGGTCAGAGAGCAGAATCATGTCACATCATACATGGGATCGACCATGAAATAGTCTGTTCCCAATACGAAGCACCGTATTGCCTGAGGGAAAGAGTGGTTACCGGGATCCGGCGCGATAAGGGGTGAAAAAAATGGGTGGAGATCGCCTTCGGATCCCTATTCACCTAAGAAAAACCGCCATTGGCAGAACATCTCCTTTGGGTGAGGATCCGGCGGCGCGAACCGGCACTCCACCCGGATCCGGGGATCGATTGCCTGCGCAAATGACGTGAATTCAGCCCGGTGCATCTCGCGGCAGACATATTCTCCCTGGCCCCGGCGCAGGCGGGCTTCCTGCGTGGGACAGGACGGCACCGAGATGATGACCTCGTCCTCCCGCTCTTCGATCGTGTACCCCACGATCATGGCCCAGGGAAAATGGCGCAGGGCCCGGACAAAACCGGCTAGTCCCTGTTCAGTAATGGAAAACCGGCGTACGATGTCCTTTGCTGCCATTCCTGCAACCTTGCCCCAGACCTGTTCATTGATCTTCTCTGCCACCGGCTGGCCATAGTGTTCCGTGACATCGATAAACCAGAACGCATCCACAACGCGGTAATGCCAGAGAAGGAACTCCAGGTACTGGTGTTTCTCCTCATCGGTCATGGCATCAAAGATCTCAAGATTCATTCCGTTCACAGGATCTCCTCAACAGGTAATATACTGAAAGTTCAGGTGGCAAAGATGATGAGATTGATGCTTTCATGCGGGGATTTTTCCTTTGCGCAGGGACGGAGGGCAGATTACCGGGAAAAACCGCAACCTTTGCATAACACGCCCCCCCAACCGGATACCGGATGCACGATCTCACCGTTGAACAACTACTTGCTATCCATGCCGGGATCATGACACGGGATGGCGGTGATGCCCGTGTACTCTCCGAAGGAAACCTGCACCAGATGGTCTTCCAGGCAAACCTGTTGACGGAACCGCTCGCCCGGGCAGCCTCTGCCATGTATTTCCTGTGCGCGTATCCGGCATTCCGCGAAGGGAATAAACGGACAGCACAAGCGGTTGCAGGAGTGATACTGGCAGAGGAGGGATTGGCACTCCCGACAGATGATCCACGCGGTATTGCCCTGCTGCAGGGAGTCATGGATTTTACGGTCGAGACAGAGGATATTGAGCACTACATCAGGACTGTCGCAGAACCGGTGCAGGGATCCGGTAGTACCTGAACCCCCGGACATGGAGCTGCAGGTATCTTCATACGGGAATAATAAAAAAACGTATAATGGATAAACCGGTCACTAATCCCCGAATCTGCCCCCCTGGTTCATACCGGTTGATCTCCGGCACATTCTGGATGATACTTGCCGCTGCGGCAATGCTCACCATCCTCATCCTTCTCCTTCCCCAGCAGGTTTTCCTTGCAATCAGCAACTACCTGCAGATCATCACAGCCTGCGGGGGGGCAGGGGTCATCTGCTTCCTCTATTTCCGGTGTGGGCGTCACAGCGTCATGCCCTATGCCGCTGGAGCCTTTGCTCTCTGGGGCATAGCGAACATTGCCTGGTACTTCAATGTAGCCATGGGACTTCGGGCCGAGGTCTTCCCGAGCCTGATCGATATGGGAATCATTGCTTCGATCCTGGTTTTGATGATTGCATACCAGAACGGGCTTCCGAAAAAATCCTGTGCACCCCAATACATTCTGGGAATTCTGGTAATCTCCCTTATCATTCCGGCAGGAATCATCCTTACCCGGGGTTTCACGGGCCAGACACTGGTCACGTTCCTGTATTTCTTCGCGTGCGGGTCTCTCATAATCACATCGCTCAGTCGTGGATACTCCAGCCACCCGTTCCTGTTTTCGGGAACCGTTCTTTTCGCCGTCGCGTTCATGATCTACCCGGTCCGGGAGATGTTCTTTACGGCAAACCCCCTGTTATCGGTGATCGGGACATTCGTCACTGCGGGCCTTGCCCTCATCGTTCTTGGGCTTGTCGGGATTACAGGACAGAAGGAAACCTGATTATTTTGCTATAAGGAATGTATCCCTCACCGGTCCGGAATGTTCCTTAAAAAAGGGTCATCTGGCAGGCATCCGGCTTGTCGATAGAGGAAAGCCGGATGCCGAGGAGCCGGATTTTCCCCCCATCGTATATTTCCTGGAACAGCATCCGTGCACAGGCACTGATAGCCGCGGGATCCGTAGTGTAATGGGACAGGGTCCGGCCTTTTGTCCGGGTGATAAAACCCTGATCGCGTACCTTCACGGTCACGGTCCTGCACCGGAGATGTTCTTCTGAAAGGGTCCGGCTGACAGCCTCTGCAAGCTTGCCAAACGTTTCGCCAATCACCAGGATATCATCCGTATCCGACTCGAACGTTGTCTCGCGGGAGAGGGAACGGGCCCCGGTATTTTCGCAGACCTCGCGTTCGTCAATTCCACGGACACTGTTGAGGAGAGAGACCGCCCCACGCCCGAACCGGGATACCAGTATCCGTGGATCGGCCCTCATGAGGTCTTCTATGGTTTTGATCCCAAGCACCGATAATTCCCTTTCGCTTTTTTCCCCGATCCCCGGGATCTTCCGGACCGGAAGCGGCCCAAGGAACGCCTCCAGATGCTCCGGAAGAACTATCGTCAGCCCGTCGGGTTTCTTAAAATCCGAAGCGATCTTTGCAACAGCCTTGCCAGGCCCTATCCCGATGGAGCACGTGATGCCAAGCCGGGAGAGGATTTTTGACTTTATTTCCAGGGCGAGATCCTCTGCCCGGGCATACCCGCCGAGGGAACTGATGTCCAGGAAGGCTTCATCGATACTGACCTGCTGGAGCCGGAACCCAAAGGACCGGAGGATCTCCATCACCGATTCCGAGACCGAGGAGTACAGGGCAAAATCCGGACGGAGAAAGACCGCATGGGGGCAGAGGGCAAAGGCCCGCGAGATGGGCAGTGCAGAATGGACACCGAACGCCCGGGCTTCATACGAGCACGTGCAGACAACGCCCCGGCCGGATCCCTGCTTCGGGTCTGCACCTATGACCACCGGTCTCCCCCGGAGTTCGGGACGTTTCTGCATCTCGACAGAGGCATAGAAACTGTCCATATCCAGGTGCAGGATGATTCTTTGAAGGGACGTGTCCAGGGAACCAGGAACCATCGCAGGATTGAGATAAGCGGGGGATTTTGGTACCGGAGTCATGTCAGCGGGCTGCGGGAAGAAAGTCATTCAGGGTGCTCTGCCGTTGCCGGAGCATAGTGCGGAGCAGTTCACCCTCATCAATGAACCGTTGCACCGGGAGCGTGAATGTTTCAGAGATATGTGTTAAGGCCGATCGGATATCCTCGAACTCGGTCGCAGTCTGGCGGAGGGCAGCCCGGACATTCTCCCGCACATTGAATACGCCGAGCGGGACATACCCGTGGAGGGCTTCCCGGACCACGATTGCACCTGCCTGTTTCTGTTCCTGTGCCAGGGCTTCGAGGACTGCCATTTTGCAGGAATAGTAGCAGCCGCCAAGCGGGGAGTACTCTGTTTTTTTCCGGGTACCCTCATGATCCGAGAAGACATACTCCTCGCTGGCGAGAACGTGGAGGAACGCCTCCGACCACTCGTACTGCCAGCCGGTCGGCATCAGGATGACCGCATAATTGTTGTTGAGGCTGGAGAACTCGTGCACCCGGAACGAGTCAATGACCGGGCATTTTTTCACCTCTTTGAGCAGGTTATCACCGATCAGGGTATCGCAGGCGGTGATCGACCAGCGGGTAGGAACCAGGTGCCGGGCCGGCCCCCGCCCCATAACGCCGGTGGAGAACGCTTTCTGGATGCTGGAGAACGGGAGACCTTTCCGGTGAAGATCGGTCACCGCCTCCCGCGCATTCAGATCCGTATCGTAATAGACCTTCTCGAGGTTCCGGTCCCACCTCCCGGTCTCGATATCGAACCGCTCGACCGGGGCACTCGGCCCGAACGGGGTGTGCTCCTCAGAGAACGACTGCCCTGTAGGGACATTCGTAAACTGGATCTCACTTTCCAAAGACGAGTCTGACAGGGAAATCTCCTGGAGTTTCTCAATAAAGCGATCATCAAGATTACGGGCATTGACCTGGTGCTTGCCCCGGACAAGGTTGAGGCGGTACCCGATAATCTCCTCCTGGGTCTTGTTGCCGCAAATCCAGGATTCGGGCATATCCATCACCGAAGTATCCCCGTGCATGGGAGCGATCATGGGCCCCGCATAAACGTCCGGGTAATTCCAGCTCCCGATAAATACCGATGGCGGGGAACTGCCTTCCAGTTCTTTCCCGACAGTAACAGAGTTCATCTGCAGGGTGGCTGCAGTGAGCTCGCGGAGATACGCGCCTTTCCCGATCATTCCTGTGAGGTTCTGAGGAGCAGGGAGGGTTTAATGGGTGGAGCGTGCGGGGAGAAAGTGAAAACAGGCAACGGGCGGAGGGGATCAAATCGAAGAGGTACTCCGGCCCGGTGCACGGGGCCGGTAATACATACATTCATTGTATCCGACATCATTCAAATAGTGCAATGGAGTTGTCTGCATTAGGAATAATACTAATAATGATGAAGAAGCCGACCCGAACGCAGTAAACGAAGACGGTTCACCGGTCGTCAGGGTCAGATTGCCCAGGAAACGGTTTAACGAGCAGTTCGCTATGGCAGAACTCATGATGGGTGCAAACCATATCCGGGTGAGATGCCATGACGGTGTAACCCGCATGGGCCGGATCAAGGGTAAGATCAAAAAGCGCGCCTGGATCCGGGAAGGGGACATTGTCCTTGTCACCCCGTGGTCGTTCCAGGACGAGAAATGCGATATCATTTACCGGTACCTCCCCCCCCAGGCAGACTGGCTGAGGAAAAACCGGTATCTCTGAACTTTTTTCACGATTTTTTCGATATGCATCGTTCCTCACGGTAGGTCACCGTTGCCCTGGCAGGTTCTGTTTGTATCATTTCATCCATGGACAGGATGAACGATACTGGGGTCGACAGGCAGGAAATTCCATGCTTGATTCCTTCACAATAAAACAGGAGAATTTAATATCCGGATCCTGGGAGTTATTTCAGCACGGTAAACCCGTTGCGGGTGAGTATCCGTATCATCCCGGTCTCCCAGACCGCATCATCCGGTTCCGCATCGTTCTCAATGCAGCGCTCCCAAACACGGGTTAAATGGGGGTCATCTGAAGAGAGTGTCCGGATATACCTGATACGCCCGACGCGCCGTCCATTATGGTTGAGGATGAGGAGGCGCCAGCACCGGTAATCCTGGCAGATCTCCGGGCGGGTCTGGTGGACCGTGCAGTACGCCAGCTTGCTTCCAGGCTGGTATCGGAAGAACGGGCAGGCATCCGGCAATGTTGAGAAAATACTCTTGTCCTCGAAGATCTCCCGCTTGTCCGGATCAACTTCAACCGGAATCTCTTCCCCGGTGTACTGGTTGTAGATTAAAAAGCGATAATTCCCGTACGATTCCAAAATGGAATGAACGTGCCCGAGGTGGTGACAGCACTCACCACACCGGAAACACTCAAACGGCACCGATAACTGCCCCCAACCGGAGCGTCTGCCAGATTGCCAGCACGAACTCAAGGGCGATCAGGATAATAATTACCCATTCGAGGAAATTGGAGTGCTGGATGCGAACCTCATCGGAAAGCATCGAGTAGTTCTCCCGGATCACATCGATTTTACGGCTCACGCTCTCGCTCCAGAGGCCGCTTCGGAGAACCTTGAGTGCCGTTGCGTAAACCCGGGCGTAATAGACGTCCTCGGTCACTTTGATGAGGTTGTTCACCTTCTCAATGATCTCAGATACCTCTGCATAGGTCTCCATCTGCTTTGCCATGATCGCGTGGTACTGGCGGCTCTTGCGGAACTGCGACTGCCGGTCCGCATGCTCGATGTCGTCGTACATCTTCTCCATCTCACGGGTCAGTTCACGGTCGTAATACCGCAGCTCCAGCACCTGCACGTTCGCAAACTCGATGAGATCGATGAGATCGGTGGGGCTCTCCGGGTTGCAGAGGAGCGCCGAGTCCCAGGAGAGAATCGCAAGGTCATCTGTGGTATAACTGAGCGAGTTTTTGAGGATCTCATCTCGGATCTGAGGAGATATGGCCCTCTTTTCCCCGATGAGCAGGGCAACCGGGTCAATGGAGTCGTCGCGACGGTCCGTCACGTAGATGGAATAGTCCTCGAAAAAATCGGGATTGATGGCAAAGTTCTTGATATGCGGGCGTATGATCTCGCCCAGGGTCTTGAGGTACTGGACATAGAACTCCGCAAGCCCTTCCTGGCCTGCAAACAGGAATGCGATCTCCTCAAGATCGGTAAAATCCGCGTCCGTGTTGTCGTACACGAAACAGAAACTGATAGCCCCGATATCATACACCCGGGCAACAACATTGAATTCAAAGGGTCTGCCGTCCCGCTCCACCCGGATCGGGTGCATCTGGATCATGAGCGGCGGATCTTCGAGCATGATGGATTTGGGCTTGACCCGTACAAAACTTGTCCTTGCCGTGAAATAGCTCTGGGCAAGGGCCCGCTCCAGCCAGTCGAGATCGATTTCCCGCCCAATATCATAGATCCGGTAAAAACGAAGATTTATCATGATTTTGCCTCCTTCCGGCACGATCTTTTATGTGTCTTGCAATAATGAAGAACCATGAAGATGATAAACCATTCCCAGCAGAAGAACAGGAGATGCATGACACAGGCCAGGGAACTCCGGTGAGCGGGCAATTTTAGAACGAGCCGTGAAGCCAGGTTCATAACCTGAAGGCGCCTGCTGGGAACAAAGGAAAAAGAGGAAAAATTATTTTCTGGTAACAAGCACTGCCCCAAGAATACCGATGATAAGGCCAATCCCGGTCAGTTCCAGAGGAAGGGGGGATTTGGTGGTGGCAGGGGCTGTGGAGGGGATGGTCTGCAGGCTCGTGGATGTGACGGGTGCAGCAGGAGGGGAAACGAGATTGAACGTAAGTTTGGTATAAACATCATCCCCGCCATGCAGGTTGATTGCATCGGAGAGTGCAGCTGCCGCAGCTGCATCCTGGACACTGCCCGTTCCCGTAAAAGTGAAGATGGCTGCACCGGTCTTGGTGTTCACGACCTGGCCGGCATACTGCCCGGATGACTGCATGGTAATGCCGAACATCCCATCAGTTCCGGGGCTCTGGGCAAAGACATAGTATGTTGCCGCGGGTAAACCGGTGGTGCTATAGGTCTTCGAGAATGTCCCGTCAGCATTGACCGGGACTGTTGAGACATTAACATAGCTGCCGGCAAAGATCCAGACCTGGACCCCTGCAGAGAGATTTGCATTGGAGGTTACCCCACTGATAGTTACTGGTGTCCCGACCACAGGATCCGCAGGGGAAACCGTTGCAGAGATGAACGGCTTTGCAGAGGTGACAGTGGCAACCGCTGCTGCGGTTGTTGTCGAGGCAGCAGTAGTTGATGCGGGTGCTGCTCCGACACTGACAGCACCCGACACCGGCAATACCAGACAGGCAATTACCAAGAGGACTGCACACGCGGCAAGGCCGCTTGAACGAGATGTATTCATACGGGATGATGAGACGGTATCCGATATTAGCGTTATGGGTTGTATTCGGCAGATAGAAAGCAGCGGTTACAGGATCATGGCCGAATGAGACGAGAGACAGGGTATTGCCAATAGGATAAGAGCAGTCAGTTACCGGTCCCTGCGAAAAGGCCAGACACCATTCAGGCTACTTATTATACACTTCCTGCATCAATAATTCGTACGATAGTTATCAGAGAGGACGCGATCCACGAGGCACTGATATGAAAATGCAGAGTACGCCGCAACAATCCCCCCCAGCCGGACCCTTACCGTTGAGTTTCTGCATCATCCTCAATCAGGATGGCAGGATCGAACGTCTGGTAGATCGACCGCTTGAAGAATACCTCGAAGCGGTTCGCAAAGCCTCCGTTGCATGGATCGATTATAGTACCAATGATGATGAACACGAGATAGAACTAATCGCCCAGACCGCCGGATTCAGCAAGATTCCCATCCCCAAACTGACCACCGGCTTTTACTCTGCATACGAGGATTACGATACTGAGCTTGGCATCATGCTCCCTTCAGTGACGGTAAAAATCGAGAAGATGACCGTTCACCCCCTCTTCATCCTTATCCGCGAAAACCTCGTCATCACCATTCATTCCGAGGAGATCAACCGGTTGCTCAGGTTCTCCCGGTACGCCCAGCAGTTCTTCAAGCGCATCGCCTCCGAAAGCACGATGGATAAGATCACCCTCATGCTTGAACGGATCATTGACGAGAACAATGACCGCAACTTCGAGTACCTGCGGGAGATCGAGATGCACGGGGATGCGATCAGCAGATCGCTCATTGAAGAGAGTTTAGCCAAGAAGAAGATCGCCCACGATATTTATCACATGAAGCACGTACTCATCGATTACCTGAACGTGCTCTGGGCATCAAAAGACGTGGTCGATTCGCTCCGGTACGGGGATGCCGACCTGATCACCAATGACGAGAAACTGCTCGGCAGGATAGGCATCCTCTCGGACAACATTGATCGCCACATCGAGCTTACGGAGCAGATGTCCAATGTGCTCTCTTCAGGTCTTGAAGTCATGCAGAGCATCTACAATAACCAGCTCCAGAGCTTAAACAACCGCTTTGCCCTTGTGACCGCTTACCTCACGGTGCTCGGAACGGCCTTTCTCGTCCCCAATACAATTGCAACAATTGCGGGAAGCGGGATCATGGAAGGTACGATGGCAGCACAGTGGTGGTACCTGCCACTGCTTATCCTTTCAACCATAGTCGCAACCATGACCTCCCTTCTCTGGGTGCTCCATGTCTGGAAGAAGAAGGAAGATGATTGAGGGAGTGAATGCCCGCATAACCTCTTTTTTGATGAACAAAGGTGCTTGCCGGATAGTTCATCGTACCAACAACACCCCCACGCAATTATCATAAGGATAGCATTCCACTCCCATTGGAAAAACCCAGTAACGGGAGGAATGGGAAATGCCGCGTGAAAGATTCAGAAGAAAACTGACTCGGCAAGGATCTTGATACCGATCAAAATCAGAATGAGACCACCGGCGATCTCGATCCGGTTGCCAAGAAGATCTTCCAGACGCTCGCCCAGCATCACGCCGGCAAACGATATGAGGAAACATACCGATCCTATAATCAGGGCGGGGATGAGAACGGCGGATCCCAGAATGCCAAAAGTCACCCCGACTGCAAGCGCATCGATGCTCGTTGCAAGGGAGAGGATAATGACCGGCACCAGGTGCAGGTTGCCCAGGCGAGATTCACCGTTTCCACTGATGCCTTCCCAGCACATCTTACAGCCGATGAATCCCAGGAGGATGAACGCGATCCATGGTGCGTAAATGGAGATGAACCCGATAAAAGCGGCTCCCGCAGCCCACCCGGCAACGGTCATACCTGCCTGGAATATGCCGAAGAAGAGGGCAATGAACGCGGCAGTATAGGCAAGCCGGGACTTCGTGGTTGTACCAAGAGCGAGAGAGACCGCAAAACAGTCCATCGAGAGAGCGATGCCGAGAATGAGGATGGTGATGATATCCATGGGTGGTATACCCATTGGAGGGGAATATGGATAATATCATTCCGGGCCGGGGCTGGGAATAAGACGGGGATCATCCCGGGCAAGGGAGAGGGCGGTCCGGGCACTCGCTTCCTTGTCCTTGATCTCGAGCATGATATCGAGATCAAAATCACGTGTCTCCGCAAGAAATGCTGAAAAATTCCCGGCATCGATATGCTCTGTATGGGCACCAACCCTCTTTCCTGGCTGCTGGGAACTGTAATCAACCATAGGAATCCCGTCCTGTTCTTTCCAGCTTGTACGGATCAGTTCCAGCAGGTCAGGAATGCGTTCTCCGTTGTTGTTGAGGGAATGGTGGAATGAATCGAAAAGGATCGGTACTCCTGTTCGATCATGGAGAGCCAGGCAGTTATCTGCGGAATACAATCGTTCGTCGTTCTCAATAACGAGTCGGCACCGGATGGAGGCATCGAGAAGATCGTAATTGTTCACAAACCGCTCCATGCTTGCGGGTTTATCTCCATAGACTCCCCCAACATGGATCTGGATCTTCGCCGTCTCATCCAGACCCATCAGGTCGAGAATTTCCGCGTGGTAACGAAGCTCGGCGATGCTCCGGGCGAGTACATCCCAGTCTGGCGTGTTGAGGAGAACGAACTGGTCCGGATGCATTGATATCCGGAAGCGGTGTTTCCTGATGAACAACCCAATGTCCGAGAGGGATTTTTTGAAACGCTCCTGCCACGGAAACGTGCAGACCGGGTGGGAGGCAAACGGGACCATGTCAGACGAGATCCGGAAGAAGAGGAGACCATGTCGGACATTATACCGGAGCGTTTCTGAAACGCAGGCAAGGTTTCTCTCCACCGTATTTTCAAGCCGTTCGGGGGAATACGAGGCAAGACGGAAGGTACCTGAGGGGGAACAGCCGATCGAACGGTTGATGCAGGGGTAGCCGATACGCATAGACGAATTCTCAGGGGTCGGGGTTTTCAGGAGGGGGTACTGATAGCAGCCGGATCAGGGATACCGGTAAAAATCCAGAGCTCCCGAATTCATGCAATATCGTTTGCCGGCGGGTTTGGGGCCGTCATCGAAGACGTGACCGAGATGGGCACCGCACCGGGCGCACAGGACTTCAGTGCGCTCCATCCCACCCGATCGATCGGTCCGGGTCCGGATGTTGAGCTGGGAGACCGGTGCAGAGAAACTCGGCCAGCCGGTACCGGAATCGAATTTGTCCTTTGAAGAGAAGAGATCGGTCCTGCAGCAGATACAGGAGTAAATCCCGGGCTCTTTCCAGGCATGATATTTGCCGGTGAAGGCATATTCGGTTCCTTTGCCACGGGCAATGGCAAACTGTTCGGGGGGCAACAGGGTTTTCCAGATCTCATCAGATGTTACTACCGGCAGGACCTGTTCAACCTCCCCGGTCCGCACGCTGAAGATTGAAAGCAGGGCACCGGTCGGATTATTTTTCTCTGCCATCACCAGTTCTCCTGATGGAGATGATGGCGGGATGTGGCTATAGAGCTTCTGTTCGAGGCACTACATCCCGAAAAAACCAAGGATCCCCTTCCTGGGATCCTTGTAAAAGATCTTTGCGCCCTGCTTAATATTCCGTACATCCTCGACCGTATACAGGATATCCGGGTATTCTTTCGACAGGATGCCAAGCAGCCGGGACAACTCGGTCCGGGGGACGATCATGAGAATGACACTTACGGTGTGCGAGAACGTCCCGGTGCCTTCAAGCCGGGTCATACCGTACCCATGGGTCGAAAGTTCAGTGATGAGCGGCTGGGGATCGTTCGGGGTAATCAGCCGGACAATAACATCACCGATCGAGATCATGTTCTCAATCTGCATACCCAGCAGGGTTCCGATCCCGTACCCCGCGAGGTACGCAAGGATATTCCAGTAATCCGTAAGGTTGGTCAGGACAAGTCCCGTTGAGAGAAGCCAGATCCCGGTCTTGACAATGCCCATGCAGGATGCAAGGTTTGCATGCCCCCGGGCAATGTAGATAGTACGGACGGTCTCAAGACTGGTCTCAAAGATCCTGGCGATGAGGATAATGAGAGGCACCATTGCAGCTGCCATGATTGTGGCGGTCGATCCCATGAGTTGTCACGCTCCTAACCAGAATAATCTCACCGTTACTCTTGAATACCTTACGGAATAGTTCCGGATTAAAGGAAAAAACAGGGCAGATTTCCGGCAATCTGAACAGGCTATCGTTCTCGTGAAGATAAACAACCATCTATGGCGTATAACCGGGTTAATTTCTGGGCAATCCGGGTCTGGTTTCGTGCCTCATCCTTCAGGTCCTGGTAAATCCGGGCCCGGATTTTATTGGTTGCTGATGCGGGACCGGTGATTTCTCTGGGGTGAGATATCCGGAGCCGGATGTCTTCTTCGTTTCCTGCAGAATTCCCGGATTCCATGATGCAGACCTGATCCTTATGCTGGAGAGAACGTGATCCTGCTCTGCCCGTAATAATTCCAGAAAAATGCACAACAGGTGGCAAACACCTTTGCCAGGAGGTAATCAGCCGAAAAAAACGCTACCGCAAGCCAGATGATACAGATGTTAACGAGGAGACAACTGAAGGAAATGATAACAAACGCCGTGAACTGGATACCATAATGCCGGTTTTTATCGTGGAACGTAAGGAACTTGTTCATGAGGTAACTGACAACAATCCCGCAGCAGTAGGAGAGCGTTGCCGCAAGAAGGTACCATACTCCGATACAGGAGGTAAAAAAGTACAAAAGGCCGATGTCGATCAGCGAGGCTATGACACCGATGAGAAAGAACCCGATAATCCTCTCGTTTCGAAACAGCGTTATCCCCCCTGCAGGAAACAGGGTTAACCTCGTGGACACAGGATCACTCCCCTGGTGAAGATACCCCCGGGTGTTCGGGAGATGAGATGACTCCCGCCGGGTTCCGTCTATTTCTTCGAGGAACTTCCGGCATCATAACGCACCGGCACAGTCATACAGGGTGTTCCGGGTGCCTTGTGGCCCGGCCATAGTTCCGCTGGAGCCGGAAGGAGGGGTAATCCCCGCTGTTGCGGAACGAGTGTCCAGTGTGATGGATCCTGACATGGCCTTGATATCATCGGTCAGAGTGGTGCCGGTACCGCCATACTCTGAAGAGGAAACAGCCGTACAGTGGCTGCTCACCCAGGTAAAGATCTCGGAATTGCCGGATGTCCGATCCCCACCGGTCGCAGTGGACGGGGTGTAAAAATAGCGGACTTTTCCCGCATGGATCAGGGATGTGAGATTTTCAACCGAGAGTATACTGTCGGAACCGGAAAAACCTCCCAGGGCCATGACCGGTTTTCCGGTCTCAAGGATCAGGGAGGCCGCTTCGTGGCTGCTTGGCACCGCCACAAGCCAGGTCTCGCCGGTTGTGTGGGATTCCAGGTATTCTGCAAGCTGCGATATGCTGCTTCCCTGCCCGGGAAGACTGACACCCCCGGCCCTGCCACCGCTTCCCTGGTCAAGCTGAGGACCTGCCGACGGGAGGAAATTACCACTTCCATAAATCATCGGTGTGCAGGCCCAGACAGTGGGTGCAACAAAGAGCAGGGCTACGGCAATACCTGCAGCAACTCTGGGCAACGAACCGTCACGGGGAGTCTTCCGCAGTTTAAGGGCGGCAAGTACGAGGGTGAGGACAAGAGTCCCGAAGGCAACCACGGGAATGAGTGCCCCCGACCATTCAGCATCGTACAGAAGAATCCAGGTCTGGACAATCCCCGTGATCAGGATAGCGGCGATCAGGATCCATCCCGGCAACCCTTCCCCGCGATAGGCCGTGTACATTGCCACGGCACCTATCCCGGCCAGTGCTGCAAGGGGTGGAGCGATAGTAGCGAGATAATAGGAGTGCCAGAAACCGGTGGTGAAACTGAAATAAAGAAGTCCCGGGACCAGCCAGAGGCACAGCGCAGTAACGGTCAGCCCCCGGTCAGTAAACAGCCCTGCATCCCCGACTCCTTCAACCGAGAGCGATGCCGGCCGCCGCCACAGGGCAAGAAGCCCGAGGAGGGCAAAGGGGAGAAGCCAGCTGATCTGGCCGGCAAGACCTTCTGACAGGAGCCGGAATAGGCCGGGTGTCCCGTTATCTCCCATCATCCCACCCGGGCCCCTGATGGCAGATACCGGTGCGCCGGGTGCGTTGGAAAGGCTGCTCCCCATAAACGGTGATGCACCCTCATCCGGAGGTCCCCGGCCAACCTGTGACGCAGGGTCAAAGGTTCGGGTGGGAGTCCGGTTATCCGGCATCTGCATACCGAAAGATCCATCCTGTTGGGAGGGGATCATCCCACCCAGCTGAGGTGCAGATCCCGGCCCAGCTCCCAGTCCGGTCATACCGTTTTCCAGCCGGTGGATCCCATTGTAATTGATGATAAGACCAAAGACGGTATTATCGCCACTTCCCCCGATATAGGGGCGCTCGGCCGGGGGGATCAGATCGACGGCAACCGTCCACGAGAGAGAGATGATGAGGAGAACCAGGACTGCCAGGACAAGATGAAGCGCCCGGGTTTTCAGGGGAAGGCTCCGGGTTCCCATCAGGTAGAGGAAAAGGACCGCAGGCACGATGATAAAAGCCTGGATCATCTTGATATTGAACCCGATACCGATAAGCCCCACGGACACAAGAAGCCACGGCAGGGACTGCTCCCGCGCCGCTTTCAGGGCCACAAAGAGGGAAAGGAGGAGAACAAAAATCAACAGCCCATCCATGGTCCCGTTCCGTGAGACCGCAACAAAAATCGGTGTCACCGCAAGGGCAAGCGCCGACAGGAGCCCGGCTGGTTTTCCGAACGGGCGGGAAACGATAAGGTACACAAGGGCGACAGACCCGACACCGGCAAGTGCCTGGGGAAGGACAAGAGCGAGGCCGGAGAACCCAAAAAGTGCGGCCGAGGCAACCTGGGCCCAGAGTCCTACGGGAGGTTTGTCAACCGTGACAAAACCTGCCGCGTCGAACGAGTTGAAAAAAAGGATGCGGGGATTTTCGAGCATACTCTTTACGGCAGCTGCATAGTATTCATTGGAGATCCCCTGATTCCAGAGATTCCAGAGATTGAGGAGGAGGGACAGGAGGAGGATCGCGGTAAGAGCCAGCTCAGCCCGGTTTTTTCGGATAAAGGCCATACAGGTCATGGCCGGCGATCCCGTATGTCCCGGAGCAGGTTATCGATATCCTGGACACGGTTCAGGCCGGAGCCGGAAAGGTCTTTTCTGAAAAACTGCAACTGGTTCCGTATTGTTTCGATCTCCTCGTTCGTAATAAGGAACCACGGATTGTTGTGAGTCATACCTGTCGCTCCCCAGGTTCCCGGTTTTTCCTGCGGAAAACGGCTCCCGCAAATATCGTGATTCCCATACCATTATCACCAGTGTCTCAAAGAGTGGTTCTCCCGTATCAGGGTACAGACGGATATATTGTTGATACAGTCCCGGTGAGATGATGAAACCGGGAAGGGATGTATTGAACCCGAACGGATCATATATCGTCGGCATATCAGGGAGAAGCAACCCCCTTACTCCCGGAAAAACCATATCAGGGAGGCGGGAAATACCAACCTATTTTATCCCGCACAATGATAGTATGATTAAGGACACCCCGTATAGTCGGGTGTAGGATAACCAAGAACGGGTGTATCGATAATGGCCGATAAAGCAACTGTCTGCATTTCAACAGATCCTGCATTCCTGCAGGAGTTATCAGAGTACCTGGAAGTGCTGTCCAATCCCGTCCGGTTGAAGATACTCAAAGTCATAGAAAAAGAGCCAAAAGAGATAAGCGAGATCGCATCCCGCATTGATACAAGTTACGCAAATTCAAAAAAACACATCGATCAGCTGGTCAATATCGGCCTGGTAAAAAAAGAAGCGGGCTTCGGGCGGGAGACCGCAAAGGGTATCCACCCGGTCTGGAAATTCTCCCTTGCTGAAGGAGGCCTTGAGACACTCATCAAGAACATGGGCGTATTCTCCCGCATCAATATCCCGATAGGATATGGGGAGATCCAGGGTCGTCTCAACGACGTGCGGGCTGCAGTTTTGAAGGAGTCCGGGAAGGATTGCCCGGCGCTCCATCTCATTGAAGGTCGTGGGGCAGGCCACACGTTCCTCTTAAAAAAAGAGCGAATCCTTCTTGGCAGGGCAGATGCTAATGCCCCGTCGAAGACGAGCGAAGGGGACATCGTTTTGCCGGAAGAGTACGTGGCGGTGACAAGGATAACAAAACCCCACGCAATCCTCATACGGTCGGGAACCGGCTGGCAGATCGAGGACCGGGGAAGTTCCGGGGGAACCTACGTGAATACAGAACTTATCGCTCCCATGCACAAGACCGCACTGAACAACGGTGACATCATCGACCTTGCAATGGGTGAGGACGCCGCACGGTTCCTGTTCATCGTAAATGAGTGAGCCGATGGCAAAAGAGCCGGTATCAGATCAGAAAAATGGATTGGGATCGGGAATGAGAGTCTCCAGAGGCATACTCATCCTGACCTGCCTGCTCATCTTTGTTTTGCCGGTAACCGCTGCGGTTGTTGTATATGACGGAAACAGCACCGCCAGCTCCCTCCAGAGTATTATTAATGCTGCCAACGTAAGCGATACCATTCTTGTAAAAGGGGGAACCTACTACGAGAACCTGGTCATAGACCGCCCGCTTACCGTGCGTGCGCTGGATACCAACAATCCCCCGAATCTGGTCGTGAACCGGGGCGGGACGGGGATCAACCTTACTGCAAAAGGGATTACCATAGACGGGATGATTCTCACCGGGAACGGACTTTGCGGCATACTTGTCCAGTCGGACAACAATGAGATCACCAATGTCAGTATCAGCGGTTTTGAGCAGGGAATTCTCCTAAAATCCGCTGTCAACAACGAGTTTGTCAGGAACAGTCTTGTCAACAACACGGTTGGTATTGTTCTCGATCAGGAATCGCAGGTAAATGTGTTTTCTCTCAATTACCTGGATAATCCCGTTGATGTTGAAAGCCAGTCTGGGGATACAACCTGGTCCGGCCGGCCATCGAAATACCAGTACGAGGGAAAGACATTTATCAACTCGCTTGGGAATTACTGGAAGAAATATACCGGGAGTTCCACAACCGGCAACGGGATCGGATCGGTTCCCCATCCAGTCCAGCGGAATATCACCAGCCTTCTGGACGCAAAGGACTCCATGAGTAAAAGCTCCCTGATCGACAGGGCCCCCCTGATCAGCCCGCCGGGGATGTATACGGTTATCGGGAGAGAAGAGCAGCAGCCGGGCACAGCACCTGAATCAGTCCCAAATGCAGGACATGGTTCAGTACCCGGTTCTGTGCCAACAGTGGCAGGATCTCTACCTACAATACCTGGCACAGGACCAGGTGCGACAATCCCGGAGAGTAATCCGTTCCCGGCTTCAGGCCCGGGTAATACAAATATCGGTCCACCCCCATTCCCCGTAAATCTCGTCCAGTTCTGGTGGATTGTCCCCATAGCCCTGATCATATCCGCTGTTGCCGGTATCTGGTACGAGCGAAAACGAAAAAGAAACGAGACATATGTACAGGAGCGCGAAGAAAACACGGGGGGCAATACAACGGTCGTGAAAAAAACGGTGCCATCAGCCCGGGATGATTCAGAGGGGCTCCACCATTACGCGGCCCACCTGCCTCCCGCCCTGGAGAAAAAATATCCCGGGGCAGAATACCTTGCTGAAGGAGGGGCCTGCCGGGTCTTCCGGGCGTGGGATCCGGTCGAAGGGCGGGACGTTGCGGTGAAAGTGCCGATCCGGTTCGATGAGGTTACCGGCACGCAGTTCACCAAGGAACTTCACGTCTGGCAGAGCCTCCACCACCCGAATATTGTCGAGATCTATGGAGCTAATATTTTCCCGGTACCATACATCGAGATGGAATTCGTTGAATCGTCCCTTGCATCCATGAAATTCCCTCTCGAACAGAAGACGATTGCAACAATCATCAGAGGTGTGGCACAGGGACTCCGGTATGCGCACGGACAGGGGATAGCCCACCGGGACATAAAACCCGGAAATATCCTTATCAAACCAGACGGTTTACCAAAAATTACGGACTGGGGTCTTGCCAAGGCCGAAGGTACAAAACAATCAGGCATCATCGGGTTTTCATTGGAGTATGCTTCACCGGAACAACTGGCCCCGAATCTCTACGGCGAGCCGGGGCCGTGGACCGACATCTACCAGGTGGGAGTCCTGTTTTACGAGATGATGACCGGAAGGGTGCCATTCATGGGTGGGGGGATGGGAGAAGTCACCCATGCTATCCTCCATGACAGCCCGCCTCCGCTCACGATGGATAATCCGAATGCTGCAGAGATAGAGGCAATCATTTTCAGGTGTATGAAAAAAGCACCAGGTGACCGGTATTCTTCAGTTGCGGAGATCATCGCAGACCTGGACAAGATCCGGTTTTAAGATTCTCTGAAACGAGAGACAGATACAAGGGATGAGAGGGTTTCAGGGACCGGTGCTCCGGTCTCTGTGGTTTTATGGATACTGATCCCGCATCACCCTCTCGGGTTATGAAACCTGTCGGATCATGCGGGGCTGGATTAAAAAAATGGTTTAGTGTTCAAAGGTGTACCGCATCAGGATCCGGACGGGGGTGTGCCTGAAGGCGGAGTGCCGGAGGGAGCTGACCCGTCGCCACCGGCTGGCGGGGTACCTGACGGAGGAGTCCCGGACGGGCGTGTGCCATTCATCTGCATACCGTCGGGAGGTGTCCCGGAGGGTGCGCTGGCAGACTGGTTGAGCTGGGGTTTGTCGCCACTCTTTACCTGGTCAGATGACCCTGCGGCTGATCCGCTGGCAGGCTGTTCTGCCTGGGCGGTTTTTGTAATCTGTGCCTGGGCATTCGCTGATGCTGAACTACCGCTCGACTGGGTAGTTGAACTTCCGGAATCCTGGGTACAACCCGTGACAAAGATTCCCGCGATGAGAATTGCTGATGCGATCAGCATAAGTATACTGCTCTTTTTCATAGAATTCGTCTCCCGAAATATCACCGCGGTAAAAATTTCGGTAATCCGCGTGAACACTTCAGCATTGCCTGTAGTCAGATCCGGTTTTTCCCGATTCTGGAAGGCAATGTGTCAGTGCACCCGGAAATGCCGGTTGCGTTTCCGTCTTACATGCGATGGATACTTCAGCCATGGTGATTTTTTCTATCGTCTTTGGGTAATGATCTCCTGAAAGGAGGATTATCCGGAATCCCAATCGATTGGGACCGTATTATATTCCACGCATAAGGGGGGTGATATAATGCAATCCTGACGGCATTAATTGAACCGGGGAGTATACATTATGCCAGACAATCTCGTACCAGAGGTCCAGAGGGAAAACCCCTTTTACATCCAGAATGCGTGACGATCATCCGTATTTTCACTTCGACGTAGGTAAGCCAGCCATCACAGGATAGAGGTACATTCCCATTCAACTGAAAGGGGATGGCAGGATCCCCATAAGGGGATTTTGCATGACTTACAGCTCCCGGCCCCGGGATCTCCTGGGCCCCCGGGGGGGTTTCCTTCTGAGGGTTACTATCCCGACACACAGAAGGATCACAAATACGATCCCGATAAGGGGAAGTAAACCGGAGGATTCACCGGATCCGGATACGCTCTGGTTTACAGCGGCGGTAACCGGGAGGGGAGTGGTTGTGCTTGTTGCTGCAGGTGCGATCGTTGCTGCGAGGGAAACTGGCACGGTTGTCGGCAGGGTCGTGGCTGCCTTTCCGGACACTACAATATAATCATTCACCGTTTTGGTCCGGCTGCCCCCGGCATTGGTTGCTGATAGGATGACCGTGTAGGAGCCGGCAGTGGAATAGGTATGGGACGGATTCTGTTCGGTCGAAGAGATCCCATCGCCAAAGGACCACTGCCAGCTTGTCGGGGAGTACGAGGAGGTGTCAGAAAACTGCACAGTCAGGGGATACGTCCCGGTGGTAACGTCCGATGTGAACGACACGACCGGTGAGGTAATTGAGGTGACCGTGACAGACCCGGTTTTGGTTGTTGTGTTGCTTCCCGCAGAATTCGTGGCAGTAAGACTGACTGAATACGTGCCGGTATCGGTGTACTCATATGTCGGGTTCTGGTCGGTCGAGGTGCCACCGTCGCCGAAATACCAGTACCAGGATGTCGGCAAATTCTCTGACGTGTCTGTGAACACGATCGCAAGAGGGGCTGTACCGGTTGTTGTATTTGCGGAAAATGAGACAACCGGGACCGCATAATATGCGGTTATGAGCCCGCTCTGCGTGAACGTGTTACTTCCCCCGGTATTTGTTGCAGTCAGGGTCACCGTATAGGTTCCGGCAGTGGTGTAGGTATGCGAGGGGTTCTTATCAGAAGAGGTTCCGCCGTCCCCAAAGGACCAGACCCAGCTTACCGGGGAATTTGTCGAGGTATCAACGAACTGGACGGCCAGGGGAATTGTTCCGGTTGTGGACGTGGGGACAAAGGATGCAACAGGTTCGGATGACGATACACTTACCGTGATAAAGCCGGTCCTGGTCACCGTATCGCTCCCCCCCGAATTCGTTGCAGTCAGGGTCACGGTATAGGTTCCGGCAGTGGTGTAGGTATGCACGGGATTCTGTTCTGCCGATGTACCACCATCCCCGAAAGACCAGGCCCATCCGGTGGGAGAGTAGGTCGACGCGTCAACGAACTGGACCCCAAGCGATGCAGTTCCCGAAGAGATATTTGATACGAATGTGGCCGTTGGCGCGGTTGACGCCTTGATTGTCGCGATGTACCCCGTCCTGGTCACCGTATCGCTCCCCCCCGCGTTCGTTGCGGTAAGGGTCACCGTATAGGTTCCGGCAGTGGTGTAGGCATGCGAGGGGTTCTGTTCCATAGATGTTGCTCCATCCCCAAAGGACCAGATCCAGGCAGTCGGCGTATTCGTGGTTGTATCAATGAACTGGACGCCGCAGGGGAGGGTCCCCGAGGTAGTATTCACGACAAATGACGCGGCTGGTGCTGACACCGCTGACACGGGCAGGACGAGAAGCACGGCCAGAATAACAAGGCAACCAGCACAGACCGGTATCGGTTTCATGGGATCGCTCCCAAAGACCGTAATGGTACAACAAATCCGGGATGTATGGAGGGTAATACAGGCTCTTTCATGAAAACCTGTTCTTCACGAGGTTATTTATTATCGGAATATAGGAAAGGGATATAATATGCCGGAATGGTGAATAATTGAACTCCTGAGTGATGGACACCCCCAGTCTGTCGCATTTCCCTTTTTTATCACACGGGCGCAAGCGATCCGGCACGGTTTTAGGGATCATGGTAAGACGGCCCAACAGACCGGGGCGAAAAAAGATTACTCAAAGAAGAGGATTCAGCTACCGGTGCGGGGGTCAGAACACCGGGTAGCAGGGATTGAACTGATGCAGAATTCTGGTCTTGGGAAAACGGGTAATCCAGACAGGGTCTGACCTGCTTTCCTCCAAAGGGAATAATGCCATATTCTGCATTCCTCTCATGAGATCTGTGCCTTTATCCTCATCTGGGTTCTCTTCTCTCCTGTATCTCTGTGCAGTCTTGATAGTATCTGTGCTGACCCCCGCCCGTTACGGTACATCCGGGCCGTTAGTCATCGTTGATACCCACGCGCCGGTCACAGGAAGGGTTTGGTACGGATGCTGTGTCAGACGGCGGGTATTAAGGTACGGTTTCCCACATGGGGGACTTTTCACATCACCTCCTCATCCGGATGATTGCCAGTCCGTGGCAGTCACCATGAGATACGATAGGCACGGGGTATGTTATATTCGCAGTATGGTGATCGTGTAATAATGAATCCCCGGCGGGATTAATTGAACACGGAAGTATAGACAATCAGCATGGAGAAACAGGATCTTTCGTCACGGATCCGCCACGGGGGTGGGGGGGCTTCAGTTCCCGTCATCATACCATGAGAGGTGTATTTTCAAGGATACCGGTCCCGTGATACGGATACTTTGCAATGTGAAGACACAGGGCATGTAATAATGCGATATCGGTATTATGCAACAACACATCGGATGTTTTCTCCAGACCGTTTTTTCAGCCAGGGTCTGCTGAAAAATTTTTCATCGCGATCAAAGGGTGTTAGTAAACCTGCCTACAGTTGGATAATTATCCTATTGTAGGATATTTATCCAACAGCAAATCATTTTCTCCGGGGTGAGCCGGCCGGCCGTTCAAGCAGGGGTCGATTGAAAAATTTCAGGCAGGGGCTGAGGGGTCGATTGAAAAAAATTTGCCGGAGATCGATTGCGATCCAAAAATCTGCGCCACTCATTGCGATACGGACACGCAATCCCATAGATTCCCGCAGAAGAAAATGTGTCATAGGGAGATAATTTCAAGATCTCCGACACCCCCGGGGGCACCGGTTGGACCCTGCCCGCTCCGGGAAAAAGAGCCGGCCCCGGGAACCGGTTACGGTTCTCGGGGTTATGGGACAGGAGGGGACATTGCCCCCGGCATTGCGTTGTCCGGCCTGCGCATCATTCACTTCGGAGTGCATCAATCGGATCCATGTTCGAGGCCCTCCAGGCCGGGTATAACCCGGAGATCACACAGACAACGATCCCGATTAGCATACCTGCGGGGATGTAAATAATACTGTCCGGCAGGAAGAAATACTCGGTTGTTCCGATCATGTAACTCACCACCGAATACCCGATGATGAGACTGCCGATTCCTCCGATAACGGCCCCGAGGACACCCAGGATGAATGCCTCGTACAGGAACATCCGGCGCACCTCCCCGGATTCTGTTCCTATGGAGAGCAGGATACCAATCTCCTGCACCCGTTCCGTGACCGACATCATCATGACATTGAAGATACTCGTGGCCGCGACTAGGAGCGAGATGCCCCCTATTGCAAGGATGAACGTGGTCATGGTGCTCAGGGTCGAGGTGATGCTTGAGAGCATGGTACTTGCATCAGAAACACGCACGACCGGTGTTTTCTCATTGGTGTTGAGCTTCGCGTCAATTACCTGCTCGGTTCCTGTTATGGTGTCAACATCTTTTACGATCACGTTGACCTGGGGATACTCGTATTCCCCGCCGTACTCCTTGACGTACCATTCATCGGAAACTACGATGGCGTTGTCGGTCCTGACACTGTCCGCGGCCTGTCCCCGTTCCTCGAGAATCCCGACGATCTTTACTTCCGAACGTCCGGTTTGGGCGGATCCGATCTTAATCTTGCTCCCGAGTTTCAGGTTGAAACTCGATGCAATCGTTGATCCTACAAGAGCGTCATTCGCCCCTTCGATATTCGTCCCGTCCACTATCGTGAGGAACGCGGTTATGTCCGCAGGGTCGATCCCGTAGACCGTTCCCCTGCCCGGAGTGGAGCTTAACGTGAATTCCGTATTTGTCGAATAAATGGGGATGACATGACTGGCATTTGTTCCGGCAGCAACCTTGATCTTGCTCAGCTGGGCCTTGGTTATTACCGATGATGCGGAGGAGGAGGACGGGCTGGATCCCGGTGGGCCCATCCGGACCGCATCCGGTGTGATGACAATGGTATTTGCCCCGGCGGATAGCTGGTCTTTTGTCTGGAGCTGCATATTGGTCCCGAGCATTCCCATTGTGGAGATGGCTATTACCCCGATAACAATACCGATTGAGGCCAGAATTGAACGCAGATAATTCAGGCGTACACTCCGGACCGACAGGTCGAAGAAAATATCTTTCATGATTCTGCAATCCTCCCGTCTTCAAGCCTGATTGTCCGGTGTGCATATTCCGCGATCTTGGGATCATGGGTCACGATGATGACCGTCTTTCCCTCCTTGTGGAGGCCACAGAGGATCTCCATGATCTGGGCACCGGTCTTCCGGTCAAGGTTGCCGGTCGGCTCATCACAGAGAAGGATCTTCGGGTCGTTGACAAGGGCACGGGCAACCGCCACGCGCTGCTGCTGCCCTCCGGAGAGCTGGGTGGGTCGGTGGGCACTCATTTCCCGGTTGATTCCTACGGCTTCGAGGAGAGAAGCGGCTTTTCCGCTGGTGTCCCTTTTCTTGTATTTCAGGATGAGCGGGTATTCCACATTCTCGTACGCCGAGAGGAGCGGGATTAGGTAAAATTTCTGGAAGATGTACCCGATGATATCCCGGCGCATGTGGGTCCGCTCAAGGCTGGTTAATTGTGCCACATTCCTCCCGGCAATGTGAAGCTCTCCTGACGTTGGTACATCAAGGATCCCGAGCTGGTTCATCATGGTTGATTTGCCGGAACCCGAAGGTCCCATGATGGCAACAAAATCATTGTCCAGGATGTCAAGCGAGACATGATCCAGGGCAGTGAAATCACCGGCCTCGAGATGATATACTTTGGATACATCCGCGAGCCGGATAAGAGGGGTATCGGTCATACTGGACCCCTCACTGTTGTTTCTTCAGCTTTGACTGGAGCCACTTTCGTTTTTTATACAGGACGATCCCTACAACGAGGATGATCCCCGCGGCAATCACCGGGTAAAACGAGCTGAGGCCGTTGCCTTTGCTGCTGAACAGACTGGTGCTCTGGCCACCGGGGCCACCCATTCCACCGGGGCCGCCGGCCATCATCCCGGAACTCACGGAAGATCCAGTTGTCGTGCCGGTTCCGCTTGTACTGCCACTCAGAGATCCTAACGAGGTGGTGAGGTCCAGGGTTTTTGTGAGCTTGTAGAGTTTTCCATCAGCGTTTTTCCAGCTGATAATTAACGGAACTGACGACAGATCCGTTGATGTAAACGTCAGTTCGAAGCTACCGGAATCATCGGAGGCCAGGCTGCCGATGGCGTATTCGGGATAGGTTTCAGTACCTTTCGCAGGGGAACCAACCGAAACAACAAGGCCTTTTGCATCCGTGACACCCGAGTTGGTGATATCGCCGGTAAGGTCGTAGTAAGACCCTTTGGATGTAAGGGCGAGGTTATTGATGACGGGCACTACCGATGTCGTATCATGGTCGATAATTACAGGGAGAACCGTATCAAGAGTGTGTTCGACATCTCCATTCATGTAGCTGACATGGAATGTGAGGTTGGAATCCTGACCGGCTTTGACCGTGAAAGGAACATCAACAGAGTCGTGTCCACTCAGCGAATAGACGTACTGCTGGGAGGGCTGTACCTCAAGGCTGTTTCCTGACGGGGTGACAAGGATGTTTTTCAGGGTGCCGGACCGGACGTTGATGAGCGTTAAGTTGACGGCCTCATCCTCACCCTGGGAGAACGTTGTTGGTTTTCCGGATACGGTTGACTGAACTTCGCGGGAATCCACCTTGATCCGTATTGGGTAATGAATAGAGTTCCCGCTCTTGGTTCCAACTGTAAACAGTGCATAGTCGGTTCCATCCGGGGGATCAGCAGTGACAACAAAGGTATAGGTCATCGTTGCTCCTGCCCCGATGTAACTCATGGTGTCCCACGAGTCGAGGGTTTTTACATGGATCTTGTCACTGAGGAGATCCGGATGAGACAAACCAACAGCCGAAGTCCCTGAATTGGTAAGGGTAACCGAGATAGCACATTCTTCGTACGGGTACAACACTTCCGGATCCAAAGTCACGTTGGTGACGCAGACCTGCGCTGCTGCATCAACGGATGTCGATGAATCCGAAGTCGAGGATGATGTCGAAGTAGACGAGGTTGTTGATGTACTGTCAGTTGCTGCCGATACTGCCGATACCATCAGCAGCACCAGGATACAACTGGCAAAGATGGTTTTTATTTTCATGGTTCCTCCATTGATTCAAAGACCGGCTTTTCCTGTGCACAAGGGAACCCGTACAGGGGTTCATCATGCCGGTGCCGGCGTTGCCTGTATCACGATGTCAGGAGGAACTCATATATTGGCACCATGAGGGTACGCCAAATATTGCCTCAAAACGGGAATAATTGAACCTCGCGGTTACATATATGAAAAACAGGGAGGGAACCTGTTCCAGAGGGTTTTTTACGGGATAACCTGCTCCAACATCCATTCGTTACCCTGGAAATACAAAAGAGGGTTGCGCAGGATAAGATAATCCATGAGGCAGTAATTCCATCAGCCATCGCTCCACGAACGTTCCCGGCTAAGAATAAGCGATACAAGAAGATTTTAAAATTCCTCGCGGGTCCAGGATGTTACCCAAAAGGAGAGGTTCATCCGGATTTCCGGAAATTTTTCGCAATAAACCAGAGACCAAAGATGATCAGGAAAAGACCGAAGATGTACGGCCAGAACTGAACCGGTGCCCAGACAAAACTGATACCGATAATGATCATGAACAATCCGATAAAGGCCGATATCCAGTGGCTGCCATTACCGCAACACGATATGCCCTGACCCTGTCCGGAACCTCCAGCGGCGTTTACGAAAGCTGATGCAAGGAAGCCCAGACCAAGACCGATGAGAACCCCGGATGCCGGGTAACCGACGATCAGCCCGACACCAAGACCGAGGAGTATCCCCGCAGGAATGAGAAAGTGCCTGCCATGTTGTCTTCGTTCATCCCGGTCTTCATTTTGTGTCATGCGAAAAAATGTACTTTGGGCGGTAATAAGAGTTGGTACAGGAGCGCCATTTTCCGGATTGAGGGGAAAAAAGTCCCCGCACATATCGTTCAATTTATTCACCTTCCCACAAGAGATGGATCACAAAGGTGGGTTTGTGACATTTACCTGTCAGCAGTGTGGGGAGTGCTGCAGCACCATGGGGGAGGTCATCGAGATCCTCGAGGAAACGACACCCCTGCACTTCCGGATTGGTTACACAACAACCGGTGAGGAACGGCAGGTTGTAGTTGATCCGGATAAAAGGGATCTGTTTCTGGGACGGGCTGCAACCACAACGCGTTCCCTGTCATGCCCGTTCCTTTGTGAGGCTTCCCAGGGACGGATCATCTGCACCGTCCATTTGTCACGCCCAGACCTGTGCCGCCAGTATTCCTGCTTCCGGATACTTGTACTGGACGCCAAAGGAAACCGGATCGGAAAGGTGATGGAATCCACCCGGTTCCTCAGGACCATGGACCACGGCCTCCGGGAGGTCTGGGACCGGGAAATACGCGATGTGCAGATCGCAGATGAGTCGGTCTGGGAAAAATGTACTGAAGACGTGCTTGTCCGCAACGGGTACCGGATAATAAAATGAGGGGGAGACCGGGAGAATAACCCGGTGTCAATCATTGAAAAAGAGTTCAGGCCCGTTGCTGCAGCACATTGAGAACCGCATTACCAAACTCCCGTGTCCCGGCCGATCCGCCGAGATCGCGGGTCATGAACCCCCGGTCGAGAACGGTCTCAATTGCAGATTCCACCCGTACGGCACCGGCTTTGTCACCCACGTAATCGAGAAGCATTCCAGCACTCCGGATTGCAGCTATCGGGTTTGCGATATTCTTCCCGGCAATATCGGGTGCGCTGCCATGCACCGGTTCAAACAGGGCATAGTGATCGCCGATGTTTGCGCTCGGCACAAGACCGAGCCCCCCGACAAGATACGAGGCAACATCGGAAAGGATGTCACCGAACATGTTTGTCGTGACGACAACGCTGTAATTCTTCGGGTGCTGGAGGATGTCGAGCGAGAGGGCGTCGATGAACTTGTCGTTATACGCGATCCCGCCTGCCCTGGCTTCGGCAAGACAGATGTCCCGGAAAAAGACATCGGACTTGATGACGTTGGCCTTGTGGCCGATGGTCAGGAGACCCACCCGCTCCTGTGCCAGCCGGATCGCGGTCCGCACGATCCGTTCAGTCCCGTGCCGGCTGACCACCCGCAGCGTTGTTGCCCGGTCCGGCCCGGTCTCTTCGATGCCGGAGTAGAGCCCCTCCGTGTTCTCCCGCACAATCATGATGTCGAACCCGTCTCCTTTGACCGGCCGCAGGTTCGCATAGAGATCGAGCGCTTTCCGGATCCGCAGGACCACGCTCTGGTAGTCCTTCATCGGAGGGGTTGTAATCGCCCCGAACAGGATCGCATCCGCTTCCCTGAGTTCGCGGATCTCCTTGTCGGCGCACGGGCAGCCGGTCCGCTCCCACATGCCGTACCCCACTTCGACAGGGAAAAAATCGAACTCCGGGTGCAGCAGTTCAAGTACCGAGCGGGCAACCGGGATCACTTCGTGGCCGATGCCGTCTCCTTCGACAACCGCAATTTTTGTCATTCAGTTCCTCCAGCGAAAGACCAGTTCTGTCACCGACCGGTAGATCTGGACCGGGTCGGCACCCCAGTGGACTATGGAACCCGTCTTCCCATGCCAGCCAGTCATGCCTTCGCGCTCCGAGCGGCAGCACCGGGCAATGAACGGTTCCTCCTGCACGGATTCGAGGGGGCAGATATTTTCAAGATGGAAATTGGTGCCGTAACATTCCGTGTAGAACTGGGATGCGGTAAGGCAGCCGGCAACCTGTTCCCCCCCGTGCATGGGATCGGCATCCAGGGTTTTTGAAAACCCCGACGCCCGGCAGGGATAGACATCGGCATGAATGGCCGAAATGTCCCGGACATGGTGGCAGAACCGGACTGAGAGGCTGCCAAAAAGGCCGGCTGATTCCAGTTCCCGGATACATGCCGACAGGCTTGGCCGTGGGGGGGTCACGTCATAGACGTGGAGGGTTAACAGACCGGAGAGATCCGGATCGAGGATAAAGGTCCGGTTCTCATCGAGACTGGTGAAGACCGTGCACCGGTACCCGGAGTCACGGGCAAGTTCGAGGAGCCTTGTCCGGTTATGGATATTGACTTTCTCCGGGTAATGATACACATCCCGGGGTCCGGCAAGAACCTTTAACGAGAGGATGGCCCGCATCATCCCTTTTTCGGAAGGATCCAGCACGACTTCCTGTAATTCTGTCCCATTCGGGGTTTCCCGGAGGAGATACCGGCTCAGGAAGTAGACCTTGTCGTCACAGGGTTTGGTGGAGGCGAGGCCCACGTACTTGCAGTGGTCGGGAAAGATCATGGGTGAGCTCTCCAGTATTCCACAAGGCCGCCTGCTGCTAGGATCTCCTGCATCCGGGGCGAGAGCGGGCGGACTGAATACCGTTTTCCGGCAGCATCCACCCAGCCGTCCCGGATATTGAAGGCAATTTTCGTCCCGTCACTGCATTTCAGGTCCGATTCAATGAGCGGGAGACCAACATTGATGGCGTTCCTGAAAAAGATCCGGGCAAACGTGGGTGCGATCACGGCAACAACTCCGGCTTCCCGGAGGGCAACGGTGGCCTGCTCCCGGGACGACCCGCAGCCGAAATTCTTCCCGGCAACGATCACGGAGCCTTTCAGCCGGGGGGCAATGGTGGGATCGAGATCTTCAAAGACATGGGCTGCCCAGATGCTCCGGTCCTTGGTCCGGAGGTACCGCCCCGCGATCACGAGGTCGGTATCGATATCCGCCGGCAGGCAGACCGCGAGGCCTTCGCCCTGCATCAGGCCACCTCCGGCACGGTTATCTCGCCTTCGAGAGCGCTCGCAGCGGCTGTCGCAACCGAGGAGAGATAGATCTCCCCGCCGACACCCATGCGGTTCTTGAAATTCCGGTTCGCCGTGGAGAGACAGACTTCCCCTTCGCCGATTACGCCCTGGTGGTAGCCAAGGCAGGGACCGCACCCGGGGGTGCCGATCGTACAGCCTGCTTCAACGATATCGGCAAGCACGCCGGTCCGGATCGTCTTTGCAAGGATCTCGGCAGAGGCAGGAACAACGATGGTGCGCACCGCAACGTTCTTTCCCTTGACAATCCGGGCAAACCGTTCCAGGTCGGAATACCGCCCGTTGGTGCAGGTGCCGACAAAGACCTGGTCGATCGGGAGGCCGGAAATCTGAGCCACCGGCTTTACCGTATCCACCCGGTGGGGGATGGCAACCATCGGGACAATATCGGAAAGATCGAAGTCCAGATCCTGCACATAGGCGCAGGGTTCCGGAACCTGTGGTACAACATCGTGGCCCCGTTCTTTGAGATACCGTACGGTTGTCTCGTCCGCATAACAGAGGCCGGCCTTTGCACCGGCTTCCACCGAGAGGTTGGCAAGGACAAGACGGTCATCCATTGCGAGATTCTTCATCCCGTCACCCACAAATTCGAGCGCCTGGTACGTTGCACCATCAGTTCCCAGTTTTCCTACATAGGAGAGGGCAAGATCCTTTGCCTCGGCGGCACCGGTAAATTTCCCGGTGATGTGGAGTCCCACCGATTCCGGGACCCGGAACCAGGTCTCACCGGTCAGCCAGATGGCAGCCATGTCGGTTGCACCGACACCGGTGGCAAACGCACCGAATGCCCCGAGCGTAACGCTGTGGGAATCGGCCCCGACAACGATCTCACCAGGCAGAACGACACCTTCGCTCATAAGCTGGTGACAGATGCCCCCGCCGACATCAGAGAACTGCATGAACGAACTCTTTGCAAACCCGCGGAGCTCGCGCTGGAGGGCGGCGGTCGTTGCGTTGTTCGCGGGTGCGATGTGGTCGAAGAAGATAGATAATTCCGTAGTCTCGGCAAGGTGGCCTGCACCCATATTCTTCCAGGCCTCGAGTGCCAGGAGACCGGTGCCATCGCAGGCAAAGGCGCGGTCAACCTTCCGGTCAACATATTCACCGGCTGACGCACCAAGGATACGTTCGGAGAGGGTGCTCATGCAGGGAACTCCTTTGCCTGCCGGATCAGGCCCCGCAGGATTTCCGGCGTGATGCTGCACTTGTGCTCGGACTGGTCCTTGACGAGATCGAGCACCCGGCAGATCTGCTTGTCGGTAAGTTCGCAGCCAAGGGATGCCACAACGTGTTCGAGCGCTTTTTTGCCGGTGTGCTTCCCAAGGATGAAGTGCCGCTCCCCGCCTACCATGCCGGGAGGGAAATACTCATACGTGGAGGGATCTTCAAGAATTGCTGCAATGTGGATGCCGCTTTCGTGCGAGAATGCCAGTTCACCGGTTACCGGCTTGTTCCGGGGGAGTGTGATTCCGGAGTATTTCTCTACTTTATGTGACAACGCGGTCAGCTGGGTCAGGTCGTACCGTTCGATGCCGGCCTTCATACGAAGGGCAACAAGCACCTCTTCGAGCGAGGCATTTCCCGACCGCTCGCCGATCCCGTTGACCGTGGTATGGAGCTGGAACGCCCCGGCCTCGGCAGCGGTGAGCGTGTTTGCCACCGCACATCCCATGTCATTGTGGCAGTGGGCGCAGAACGGGCGGTCCACCGAGGCAACGAGATCGGTCATGATGCGCTGCATCTCGGTCGGGATCAGGCATCCCACGGTATCGGCAAAACTGAGCAGCACGGCCCCGTGTTCAGCCGCCCTTCGGTACACCTCTTTTAAGAACGGAAGATCGGTCCGGGATGCGTCTTCAGCGGCAAACCTCACCTGCACGCCGTGATCGCGGGCAAAGTCGATCATTTTCAGGGCGTCCTCAAGCACCTGTTCGCGGGGTTTCTTGAACTTGAGCCGGACATGGAGTTCGGAAGTAGGGATGAAGATGCTCACCATGTCAACATCGCAGTCGATTGCGGTCTCGATATCGGGTTTACGGGCCCGGGAAAAACCGCAGATTCTGGCATCGAGCCCCAGGTTTGCGATAGTCTTCACGCACTGTTTCTCATGCGGAGAGACTGCCGGGAAACCGGCTTCAATGACCTCGATGCCAATGGCATCCAGCGTCCGGGCAATGTCCACTTTCTCTTCGCAGGAGAACGAAACTCCCGGTGTCTGTTCGCCGTCCCTCAGCGTTACATCGCAGATCTCAACATTCCACGGTTTCATGGCTGCATCCTTCGGGACAGGTTCCTTCAACAACCAGCGTGCGTGGCCTGTCCCCGGCCACGAGCTCTTTTTTCAGCATCGTTACATCCAGTGCATTGCAGACAACCGGGTCCGCCCACGCCAAGTAGGGAAGCGGATCGCAGGTGGGCTGTTTCCCGGTCATCGCCGTGCAGCGGTTCTTCATCACGATGCACAACAGCGGGAGCCTCTTCTCGTACACATCAATCAGGGCATTGAGGCCGGAGTGCAGGAGGGCATAATCGCCGATAAGGGCAACACCTGTACTCCGGGCGGCAACCGCAATACTCGCACCCATACCATAACTGGCAACCCCCAGCTCGTATGGCGGAGTCATCCCCAGCACCGAGCACCCGGCATCGCAGATCATCAGCATGTCCCGTTCCCTGAGGATATCCATCATGCCCTTGAACGGGCAGTTGGAACAGAACGTGCGGTAAAATCCCCGGTCTTCCATGGCCTCCGGCCGCTTCTGCGGTACCGGTGGCAAAAGCCCGCGATGGTCGCGGACAAATGTCCTCCCGTACTCGTTGACCGTGCTCATCTGCGCTGCCCGGGAAGGAAGTGGGTGGACCGTCACGACCCGGGAATTTCCCGGGGCGGGCCCGGCTCCCAGGGGTTCGCCGTTCCAAGTATTCAGGGTCGACCTGTTGGACCAGTCAAACATTGTGCGGTACAACTCCTCGGACGCAGTCACCCGGCCGTTCATGGTCCAGGTTCGCGGGGAGAGCCGCCCTTTCCCGTCAAGCCTTGGAACAACATCAGGGCAGACATCCGCATCAAGGATTGCAGGCGTAATGCGGAGCAGTGCAACCCGGGAAAACTGTTCCGAGGCCTCGAGCGCTGCTTCCATACCGGCATAACAGGTGGTCTCGTCCGGTTCGATAACCGGAAGTTCGGCAAGTTCCCCGTAATACCGGGAATCCTGGGCAGTCTGCG
Source organism: Methanoregula sp. (assembly GCF_041645475.1). GTDB lineage: Archaea > Halobacteriota > Methanomicrobia > Methanomicrobiales > Methanospirillaceae > Methanoregula. The sequence goes on from NZ_JBAZQA010000020.1 coordinate 39,090, forward strand.
AGCCGGCCGCATCGGGATCGTCACCAGCCACGATTACGACTCCACTTATAAGTCCCTGCGCTGCGGCCTGGAGAAGGGGATCGGCACAGGCATTGACACCCACGTTCTTGATGATGACCGCTGCCCTCTTCCCGCTGAGCGAGTCGCCCAGCGCATATTCAAGAGCGGTCTTCTCATTGATCACCATCTCTGATCCGGTCAGCCGGCCGAGATCCGTGACCGGAAACCCGGGGACCGTATATTGCCGGTCGGTATACCTGCAGACGGCGTCCACGAGGGCATCGATCCCTTTCATGCATCCCTCCCGGGCACCAGGTCGCAGCCTGCACAGTTCGTGCACATGGTGAGTGCCTGCCGTGCATCGAGCCCTGCTTCGGCAAGGGCCCGTTCGTGCATTCCGAACGCTTTCTTCAGCCGTTCTGCGGAGGGACGGGACGTCCCGGTCATACCGGCAACCGGATTGAGCGGACGGATTACGGGGATCACGCCATGGGATGCCAGTTTCCGAATACAGGCATCCAGTTCCCCGTCGGTCTCGCCAAGGCCGATCAGGACGTTGGAGAAGACACGACCTTTACCGAACAGTTCCACGGACCGGTCGAGGGCCCGCCAGATCTGGTCGTAATCCAGTCCAGGGCACATGGTTTTAAAAAGATCCGGAGTCGCGGCTTCCAGGTTGAATTTCACTTCAGTAACCCCGAGAGATTTGAGACGGTCGGGAGTTTGATCCGTGGGGTAAATGGAGACACCGATGGGAAGGCCGAAGAACAGGAGATGTTTCACCACTTCGAGCACGTAGACCTCCTCTTCTTCAATACTCGAAAGGACGCCGCTTGTGAGGGAGATTGCACTGATCCTGTGGCGCACCGCCTCGACCATTGCCATTATTTCTTCAATGGTCTTGCGCCTCCCGTTCTCTCCGGGAACCGGGCAGTAACGGCATTTGAATATGCAGCATCCCGTAACAGTGATGAATGCCTGGTCGGGGCAATGGCACCCTGGCTTCAGGAGCTTTCCCGGAATCAGGTTTCCGAGATAATACAGATCCGCAACCCCGTCTCCCCGGTGGGCAATCTCGATGGTGCTTTTTGGATTCAGGCCGAATTTTACCCGGTGGCTGCCCATGGCAAAGAAGACAGCTCCCGCTCCCCCGGCGCCGGGGCCGGCTGTCGATTTTGCGATGTATTCCCCGGCAGGTTCACCGGTAAGCCGGGCCGATCCCACGGCAAGCAACTCTGCTTTCAGATCTTTCCAGTGCATAGTTCCAGCGCCTCCTGATAGTTCGTGTAAAACGGGATGGCAGCAACCGCTCCGATAATTCCCCGCCCGTTCATGATGATCTCCAGGTTCTCATCCCTGAGAGAATCCAGGAGCCCGGGCTCCACTTCCCCACGTTTGACGTTCCTGCCAAATGCAAGCAGTTCTTCGGACGGGGTAAACCCGGTATACACGGCCATACCGGTCTTCTTTGAAAGTGTGTACCGTTCCAGCAGGGCATGGAACCGGTCAACCAGCCCTTTAGGATCGGACGTTGCAAACTCGGCAACAAGGCCCACGCAGTTCTTGGTACGGTAGGGAACCGGATAGAGCTGGACAATCGTGTGCGAGAGGTACACGGATTGTTCGTCCTCCACGGCTTTTGCGATATTATGGACAAGCGTCCAGGTCGCCCCTTCTTCAGGTGTATCGGTGTCGTCAACGCCAATGAGCACCCGCTGCATGCGGGGAAGCCAGAGGGTGGCACCGGCAACTTTTCCTCCCCCGGCCGGGTCGCTCCTGCTCCGCAGGACACCTTTGGCATCCGACCGGCAGGCAGCAGCACCCACGCCACCGCCACCCATGCCGATATAGGTAATCGCAATCTCGGAGGAATCTACCGTGCAGGCAGAGATGCCTGCCGGGAACCGGGAACCTTCAAGCGCAAGATTCACCGAACCGGGACTGATCCGGTACCGGGTGGTCGATCCAACGCAGCGGACATCCTTGACGATTGGACTCTGGGCATAGTGGTGCTGCGTCCACATCGCACCACCGACACATTCAAAGAACTCCACCAGTTCCACATTTTTACCGGACGCATCGGCTACTGCAACGATCTTCGGGTAATGGATAACGTACGGTTCAGAGATGTTCGCCATACAACCCCGCCGCTTCGATCCCTTCATTACCCCAGAGCACGGCCCCGAGAGCCCCGATGCGCCCTTTCCGGCCATTGCGGTCGATGAATATAATTCCGAGAGCCTTTGCCTCCCGCTCCGCCTGCTCAAGGGTCAGGATCTCAGTCTTCACCCATTTGCGGGCAGGCGACTCAACAGGAAAGGAGAGGCCCCGGTACACCGATATACCGGTATCTTGGGAAAAGGTATTCTTTTCCACAAACGTCCGGACAAATTCCAACAGTTCAGAAACTTTTCCCGGCCTCACCGCAAAGTTCAGGGCAGATCCAACACAGTTGGTTGTCTTATTGGGAACCTCGGGATTGAGCTGGACGAGGCGCATATTCAAAAATTCAACGCCTTCGATGGCACAGGCGCCAGCACATTTGAGGGCCATAACCCAGGTCGCCCCCTCGGTTTTCGTATCGGTATCATCGATCCCGATACATACTTTCTCGTATCGCGGCGTGACGATCCGGACGTGGTTGGTCCGGGCACCACCGATCTTCAGGTCATCTTCCGTGGGGTACTCTGCCCGCAGCACGCCGGGGGCCTGGGGGAGACAGGCCGCAACACCCACACCGGCTCCGGCAATGCCGGACCAGGTAGTGATGACCTCGTCTCCGGAAACCTCGACACCCTCAAGAGCCTGGCCACCGATAGAACCTGCAGCTGCACCAAAATTGACCGGGTGCTTTCCCAGCCGTGCCTGGATCGTCATGGAGGCCCCCTCTACGACAACCCCGCTCACGGCTCCACCGGCCCGGCGCCGGTTCATGGCATCCCATTCAATGGGGCCACGGGCCCTGCACTGTTCAAGAATCTCGGCCCTGCCGGCACGTTCGTCCACCATCACGAGAAATTTCTGGGCAAAGAGCGGACCGAACCGCTTCTTCACGTCGTCGGGAGTCAGGGTGATCATGTTATCGCCGAAAATTTCGTTAACAAAATAATCGGCAATAACTCTATTTATAGAAATCGAAACGTTCAGAAAATTTTCACAAAAAAAAGTTAAAGGACCTTGTGAAGGTCGATCTTGAACGGTCCGAGCGTGCCGCCAAAGTTACCGGCCGAGATGAACTTGACACCGGGCACCATTGCGGCTGCCCTGACACCGGCTCCCATTGCGGCTGCCACGGATTTCTCGTCAACACCATCGATGACAATCTCGTACACTGCCTTGATACCGGCAGGTATCTTAGTATCCGCAACTTTCTCGCGAAGGGTCGGACAGTACTTCTCGTTTGTTGAAGCAACCATGAACTTGTACTTCAGGCTGCCAACTTTCGAGCCGCTTGCGACAATGCCACCCGGGAAACTGGTGATGACACCGGGGACGGCATCGATTGCCCCGACTGCCGCCTCGGCACCCATGAGAGCAGCCATCTGGTTCTCGCCCATGACAAAGAAGTTACCGCCGGCAACACCCTTGACAATGCCGAACTCTTCTTCGCCAATGTATTCACCGTTCATGATCGGGATGACCCAGCACTTGCGTCCGCCTACCTCTTTCTGGTACTCGTATCCGTCGCCGAAGAAGTGGAGCTTGACCGGGATCTTTTCCTCGGCAGTGGTTATGCCGTTGAAGACAGCCGTTGTCGGTGCAGTAAGGACACATTCTGCAAGGCGCTCAACTACCTGCTCCTTGAGTTTCTTCTTGCTCGCACAGATCAGGATTGCAACACCGGGTCTCCCGTCGGGAGTCTCGCTCGCGGGGACATAGCCTTCGATGCCTGCCTCGCACGGGCAGCCGATAGCAGATGTGGCAAAGCCGGTTGCCTCGGTTGCTGCTTTCTTTGCCCATTCCTTCGTAACTGCAGTAATAATAATACGGCACACCCAGGTGGGGAATGCCTCTGCATAGGTATCGTCGATTGTAACGCCGTTGATCTCCATATGATAACCTCCGGTACTACAAAGGTACCATGATGGTGGTTGAATAAATTTTCTAATTTGATTTATGGGATCAGAGCGCACGTAAGCGCATATAATATCCCCAAAAAAGTACACCAGATATGATTGATATTTATAAACCGTATATAAACTAAAATTAAAAAACTTCAATAAATTGCCCAATTTTTACGGTAAATTTCAGAACATTTATCTACATTCTTCTACCACTTTTTGTTAGTCGATTTTAGAATCGATCATAGCTGGTGCGTGAAAAGCTGAATGGCATTTGCAGTGCACATAAACATGGAACGTTGTACTGGCTGTAATAATTGTGTAGTTGCATGTCCTGTGGACGCATTAGAGCTTCACACGGTGGATCCTGTTTCAACAGACAAGATCTACAATGTCAGGGACGGGAAATCCGTTGTCCTGGACTTCAGGGGGAAGCTCTGCGCCGGGTGCGGCGTTTGTGTTCATGCATGCCCGTACAGTCTTATCAGACTTGGAGGCCCTTGGGAGTCCAGGTCCGCAGTTAAGGTACAATAAAAACCACGTGAGGGTTATTTCATGGCATTGTTTCCAAAGTTTTCTAAAAAGAAGGATGGAGTTAACGTAGTGATGGAGCAGAAACTCCTTCAGAACGTTAGCAACCTTATTCTCAATGCAGAAACCTGCACGGGATGCGGTATATGTGTCGAGGCATGTCCTGAGGAGGCAATCGTTCTCGGGCTTGTCGGTGCGACAAGGCGTGGCGCAATCAATTACGCTGCCCCTATTGATGTAGACGAAACCAAGTGTTCATATTGTGGTGTCTGCGTCATCATGTGCCCGTTCAATGCGCTGACATTGAAGGTGGACGGACAGGAGAGACTCCCAATCCTTGAGAAGGAAGGGTTCCCGCAATATGATATGAAGGCGGAGATAAATGACGAGAAATGCGTCAAGTGTACCATCTGTGAAGAGGTATGCCCGAGGGATGCAATTGATCGCAATGTCCCTGCCTACGAGGGAACCTACAAGGGACCGGTTGCAGGCGGAAAGCCCAAAGCAGCCGCAATGAAGAAGAAGACAACCTTTACCGTGGACAAGGAGAAATGTTCGCTCTGCGGCCTCTGTGGTGCACTCTGCCCCGCAATCGTGGTGAAACACAAGGAATTCACCGCCGAAACCGGTAAAGTTGAAGGTGAAGTGGTCTGGGACGAGACGAAATGTGATGCCTGCAAGGTGTGCGTTGAAGCCTGCCCCGAGGAATGTATCACCGTCGAACGCGAGATCATTTCCGACAAGGTTGACGGAAAGGTCAGCATAATCCAGGACAACTGCTGCACCTGTACATGGTGCTCAAAGAACTGCCCGACCGAAGCTATCACCGTTGAGAAGATTTTTGAGGGCGATATCGAGTTCCACGCGGAGAAGTGCCCCGGCGGCTGCTCCACCTGTGCCGACATCTGCCCGGCCAATGCAATCTACCTGCCCTCTTCAATCCCCGCTGCAGACATGAAACTGGACAGCATTGAAAAGAACATCGCCGTCAACAAGGACTACTGTATCCTCTGCGGCGCCTGTGTCAATGCATGTCCCGGTGAGGATATTATTGTCCTGAACAGGACCGGTATCCGCATAAAGGGCAAGGAGACCGACCTGTTCAACAAGATCAAGGCGAAACTCTGCACCAAGAGAACCTCGAAAGTTAAAGAGGAAATCTCCGGACAGGTCAACCTTAAAGTGATGGAGAAGGCGTGAGCAGTATGGCACGAACAAAAGGTTACCCCGAAGCGCTGGAGAAGAAACTCCATGATCAGAGATACTTCCGCGAGGACTCAAACCCCGAATTCACCAAGAATGTGAAGGCTATCTCACGCACCATTGCCCACATGTGCTACCAGTGTGGTACCTGCACCGGCTCCTGCCCGTCAGCTCCCCGGAGCACCTACCGCATCCGCAAGTTCATGAGGAGAGCGGTCCTCGGGCTTGAGAACGAAGCACTCACCGACCCGGATCTCTGGCTGTGCACAACCTGTTACAGCTGTTCAGACCGCTGCCCGCGTGACATCATCCCAACCGATGTCATCATGTCCATGAGAAACCTCGCTTTCAAGAGAGATATCGTCCCGGTCAACTTCTTAAAGACCGTTACGGCTATCTACGCTTCAGGCCACGGTGTGCCAAACAACGATGTCAACCGTGCAGCCCGCGAGAAACTCGGACTCACCCGCGACCCGCCAACCACCCACATGTATCCGGAATATATGCCCGGCATCCGGAAGATCCTTGACCACTACAAACTCAAGGCCAATGCCGACCGGATCATCAAGGAGAGGGAGGGATAAGATACCATGTCTGAATCAGGCGCTAACCACAAGTTCGCATTCTACCTTGGATGCATTGCCCCGAACCGGTACCCCGGTGTCGAATCCGCCTCCATCAAGGCCATGAAGAAACTCGGCGTCGAGCTCGTTCCCCTTAAAGGAGCAAGCTGCTGCCCCGCACCCGGTGCATTCGGTTCGATCGATCTCGCCGTATTCTATGCAATGGCAGCCCGGAACCTCGTGCTTGCCGAGCAGATGAAGATGGACATCGCCCTTGTCTGCAACGGCTGTTACAAGTCGATCTGGGAAGTCAACCACAAGCTCAAGCACAACAAGGATCTCCGCGATGCCGTCAACGAAGTCCTCAAGGAAGTGGACATGGAGTACAAGGGTACTATCAATGTCTACCACACCGCTGAGCTTCTTTACAACGACAAATTTATCGGCGTTGAAAAGGTCCGCGACAGCGTGACAAACCCGCTTACCGGTGCACGTATCGCCGTCCACTACGGCTGCCACCTGGTCAAGCCCCACAAGGACCGGGAGTTCGAGAAGGAAGTCATGCTCAACACCGAGCACCCCATGTGGATGGAAGAACTCGTTTCAGCCCTTGGCGCAACCCCGGTGGAATACCGCAACAAGATGCAGTGCTGCGGTGCCGGTGGCGGTGTCCGCGGGTACGATATCGTGCATGCACTCGATATCACCAACGAGAAGCTGATCAACTTAAAGGAAGAGAAGGTGGATGCACTCACCGATATCTGCCCGTTCTGTCAGCTCCAGTTTGACCGCGGTCAGATCGAGATTCAGGAGAAGTTCGGCGTTACCTACAACCTGCCGGTTCTTCACTTCGCTGAACTCCTCGGTCTTGCACAGGGAATGAGTCCGCAGGATCTCGGGCTTGATCTCCATGGGATCAGCTGCGAGCCGTTCCTGCAGAAGGTGCTTTGAGGTGGTAAAGATGGTAGAAAAGAAGAAAGCAACCACCAAGAAAACCGAGTCCAAGAAAGAGGACACCAAGAAGGTAGCTCCCGTGAAACAGGAAGTCAAGAAACAGGCACCCGCGGCCGTCGGCAGCACCGCCAAGCAGGAGGCACGTATCGGTGTCTTCATCTGTCACTGCGGTACCAACATTGCCGGGTCAATGGATATCGATGCCGTACAGGATGCCTCAAAGGCCGTCCCGAATGTAGCCTTTGTTGACAACTACAAGTACATGTGTTCGATGCCCGGGCAGACGGTCATTCAGAAGGCAATCAGGGAACACAAGCTGACCGGTGTTGTCGTCGCAGCATGTACCCCGCGTCTCCACGAGCCAACCTTCAGGACAGCCACCAAGGATGGCGGCCTGAACCCGTTCCGGTTCGAGATGGCAAACATCCGTGACCAGAACTCGTGGGTGCACATGCACGACCGCGTTGGGTCAACGGACAAGGCAATCGATGCCATCAAGATTGCCGTTGCAAAGGCAGCACTCCTTGAGGATCTCCACCCGAAGTCAGTGCCGGTTGAGAAGGCAGCCATGGTTGTCGGTGCCGGTGTTGCCGGTATGCAGGCAGCCCTTGACCTTGCAGCAGCAGGGATCAAGACCTACCTCATCGAGAAGGACATGAGCATCGGCGGACGTATGTCCCAGCTCGACAAGACCTTCCCGACCCTCGACTGTTCGCAGTGTATCCTCACACCAAAGATGGTGGATGTCGGCAGGAGCGAGAAGATCGATCTCATGACCTGGTCCGAGGTCCATGAAGTCGAAGGCTACATCGGTAACTTCGATGTCACCATCCGCAAGAAAGCCCGCGGTGTGATGACCCCCAAGGAAGCCGAAGCCAAGGGTATTGTCGGCGGTGGCTGCAACGGCTGCGGTGACTGTGAGACAGCCTGCCCGGTTGTCAAGCCCAACGAGTTCGAAATCGGCATGAAACCGAGAAAGGCCATCTACGTCAACCACCCACAGGTCGTCCCCCTCATCTACACCATTGACTTCGACTCCTGTGTCAAGTGTGGCATCTGTGTCACCGCCTGCGGTCCCGAGAAGCGGGCAATCGACCTCGAGATGAAGGACGAATTCATCAAGGTCAAGGTCGGAACGGTCATCCTCGCTACCGGGTACGACATCTTCCCCATCGAGAACAAACTGGAATGGGGATACAAGCGGTACGAGAACGTTATCTCAAGCCTTGAGTTCGAGCGGCTGATCTGTGCATCCGGTCCAACCGGCGGCCACCTGGTACGCCCGAGCGATGGCGAGACCCCGAAGCGGGTTGCATTCGTACTCTGTGCAGGTTCCCGTGACAACACCGGCACCGGCAAGCCCTACTGCAGCCGGTTCTGCTGCATGTACTCGCTGAAACACGCCCACCAGATCATCGAAAAGATCCCGGGATGCGTCCCCTATATCTTCTACATGGATATCCGGTCGTTCGGTAAGATGTACGAAGAGTTCTACTACCGTATCCAGGACGAAGGCGCGAAGTTTATCCGCGGCCGTGTCGCCAACATCATCGAGGACAAGAAAACCAAGAACCTCCATGTCATGACGGACGACACGCTCCTCGACCGCCCGGTCGATGTGGAAGTCGACATGGTCGTGCTCGCAGCTGCAATCCAGCCAGCAGCGGATACCAACCGGACCCGCAAGCTCTTCGGAGTCTCCTGCTCAATGGACGGATGGCTCCTTGAAGCCCACCCGAAGCTGAACCCGTGCGGAACCACCACAGCCGGTGTCTTCCTTGCCGGTGTCTGCCAGGGACCCAAGGATATCCCTGACACCGTAGCATCAGCAGAAGGTGCAGCATCAGCAGCCAGCATCCCGATCCACATGGGAGAAGTCGAGCTCGAGCCCTACTTCGCCACCTGTATCGAGGAGAAGTGCGCAGGCTGCGGCATGTGTGTCAACCTCTGCCCCTACAGCGCACTTGCGCTTGTCGAGAAAGACGGACGGATTGTCATGAATGTCACCGAGGCCAAGTGTAAAGGCTGCGGTACCTGCGGTGGCTTCTGCCCCGGCGGTGCAATCTGGATGAACCACTTCACAACGCCACAGATCGTGGCACAGATCGATGCCTTCCTGCTCGGAGGTGAACAGTAATGTCTGCACCAGGAAATTTCTCAATCCCTGAAAGAGGCCCCGGTATCTGGCAGCCCAAGATCCAGGGTATCGTCTGCAACTGGTGTTCCTATGCCGGTGCGGACCTTGCCGGCGGCGGTCGTATCCAGTACCCGCCCGACATCCGGATTGTCCGTGTCATGTGCACAGGACGTCTCGACTCCCTCTTCGTACTCAAGGCCTTCGCCGATGGCGCTGATGGCGTTCTCGTCTCAGGCTGTCACTTCGGTGACTGCCACTACCTTGAGGGCAACTACAAGGCAGCGAAAAGGATGTTCATGGTCAAGCGCTTAATGAAGAGCATCGGCCTTGACGACCGCCGCTTCAGGATGACCTTTGTATCGGCATCTGAAGGCGCAAAGTGGGGTGCCGTAGTTACCGATGTGGTCAACACCATCCGCGAACTCGGACCCAGCCCCCTCACAGAGTTCAAAACCAAGTGATTCAGCGTATGTGCTGAACACGATCCCCACCCATTTTATATTCACAGGCACCGGCCATTGTCACAAGGAAGAATCTGATGTGACCGGGTGGGGATACATCAGCACGCAATCCTTTTTTGGGAGATTTTAAAAAAAAAGCAACAGTCTGATTTACAGTCCATGTCACGCATGCATCGACAACAAAAAAACCGGAAGTTGTGCGGGGATCGGAAGGTCCCCAACCCGATATTTTTTATAGAGAGCGCACCTGAAAGTAGGCTTTTTACAGGGTCGTCATAACAATATGTCCCACTTTCCTATACAATATTAATACTGCGTAAAAAAAAGAATCCCTGTAGTTATGTAATATTTGAACATTGCTTCTTTTTTAGTAAGTATTCATATATTAATATATATCATTGTTCCGACATAAAATAGCAATACTTATATGGCAAAATTGGGAATTATTCAATGTCCCATCTTAGGGGACGTGCAATAGCGACTTTCACTCATTTCCAGTGTTCCTTGTATAGGACACTTTCACTTTCAGCGACTGTATTGTACCGCGGTTAAACGAAAAAATTTGGAGGAATTCAAATGGCAAAATACAAAGACACGATCGACCTCTACGACGATGAGGGTAAGCTCTTAAAGAGCAATGTCACTCTTGACAAGATCAGCCCCCTGACCAACAAGGGTGCACTTCAGGTTATCGACCTGACCAAGAGGACCGTAGCAGTCAACCTTGCAGGTATCGAGGACGCACTCAAGACCGGAAAGGTCGGCGGCAAGTCCAACCAGATCCTCGGCCGCAGCATGAACTGCAGCTGTGTCAAGGACTGTGACGCAATCTCAGCCAAGATCAAGGACATGGTGCAGGTAGCTGACGGTGACAACACCAAGATCACCAAAGTCGGCGGCGGCAAGATGCTCCTCGTCGAGATCCCAACTGCCCGTATGGACGCAGCATCCACCTACGATGTTGCATCAACCGTAGTCGCAGCAGCCACCACCTACGCGGTCATCGACCAGTACAAGGTTGGCATGTTCGACGGTTCCTACGTCAAGGCAGCAGTCTGGGGTACCTACCCGCAGACAATGGACATGCAGGGCGGCAACGTTGTTTCGATTCTGTCGATCCCCCAGTTCAACGAAGGCCTCGGCTATGCACTCCGTAACATCCCCGCAAACCACGCGGTCATGATGACCCACCGGAATGCAATGCAGGCAGCAACCCTCATGGCCACCTTCGAACAGGCAGGTCAGTTCGAGATGGGTAACGCAGTCGGCCCGTTCGAGCGCGCCCAGCTCCTTCTCTACGCATACCAGGGACTCAACGCAAACAACATCGTCTGCGACCTCGTCAAGAAGAACGGCAAGACCGGTACCATCGGTACCGTCGTGCAGAGCCTCGTCGAGCGTGCCATTGAAGACAAGGTCATCAAGGCAGGCAAGAAGGGCAAGAGCGGCTACATCTTCTACGAGACCAAGGACCCCATGCTCTGGAACGCCTACGCATCTGCAGGTACCCTTGCAGCAACCATGGTCAACTGCGGTGCCGGACGTTTCGCCCAGGCAGTCTCAGCAACCCTGCTCTACTTCAACGACCTGCTCGAGCACGAGACCGGTCTCCCAGGCTCCGACTTCGGTCGTGCAATGGGTGTCGCAGTTGGTTTCTCGTTCTTCAGCCACTCGATCTACGGTGGCGGCGGCCCCGGTATCTTCAACGGTAACCACGTCGTAACCAGGCACGCAGCCGGTGTAGGCATGCCCTGTATTGCTGCAGCCTGTGCACTCGACGCAGGAACCCAGATATTCGGCCCAGAACACACGTCGAAGATCTACCAGGACACCTTCGGACAGCTTGACGCATTCAAGAAGCCGATCCAGGCAATTGCAAAGGGCATCTAAGCCCCATCGGATACGAATGACTGAAGCCACGTTCCCCCAGTGCAGGATTGATTCAGAGCGTCTGATGAATCCAGAGACAACGGAGAAACTACTGAACAGGATTGTGAGTGTTCCCGGAGTACGGCGTATGGTCCTTAACGGACAACGCCTCCCGGTAACGATCCCCTACGGGCCGGCCAGAGGACAGGCCAATCCTCATCCTATGAGGAAGACCATCCATGTCGGCGAGCAGGAGATCCCCCTTCAGGTTCATGTAGGCACCGTTCTTCTCGAGATCGAGAACCGCGATGTCATCCCCGCACTGAAAGCCGCAGTCGAACCGGTTTTCACCGAGTTTTCCTTCCGTATCAAGGAGGGTAAATTCATGAAGACCGAGCCGTCACTTGTGGATTACTGCAAGTACGGTCCGAATGCGGACAAAGAGATGCTCGGCCTTGCCGATCCTAGCAGCAAGTCCAAGCCGATAATCCTCCAGGGTTTAAGATAATCATGCCGATTGGACGAGTAACCCAGGTTGTTGACTGCCGCGAGGCGATGGGCATGGGTAAAGGAGGCGGTATCGCCCAGCGTGGTACCATCTCCGAATGCCGGTACCCGGATGTCATTGTGGTCGGGATGTCTCCCGGACGCCGCCACGTGACAAAACCGGTGTGCGATATCACCTCAGGTCTGCGACAACAGGGCGTTGAATACAGTATCAGCACGCTGGTACTGAATGCCGGAAGTGGCGTACCGCCGGACGCACCGAAGATCGGTGGCTCTGTCCTCGGCGCTTATTTTGGGCTTACTCCGAAGGAGATCGTGCAGATTGAGAAACACAAGGTTGCCATCCTCCACCACGGGAATGTACGTTCCCACGTGGTGCACAAGGTCCGTTTTATCCTTCAGGCTTGTGATGTGAAGGCAATCGTGGTTTCCCAGTCCCCGGTGGATTATGAGGATTTCGCACGGGAGGGCGTGAAGACATCGGTAGTGATGCCGCCTGAAGATAAGATCCGCACCAAAGGTACGGTCATGTCCATTGTGAGCGGTGTAACCCGGGGTCAGACCCCCACGCGTGAAAAGATGGCAGAAGTTATTTCGTCAGTCATGAAACTCTTGAAAAAGAAGCAATTATTGGAGTGATAAAAAAATGGCATACAAACCCCAGTACTGTGCAGGCCAGAGCATTGTTGCCGACAACAGGCGCAAGCAGATGGACCCGGCACACAAGCTCTCGAAGCTTCGGGACATTACCGACAAGGACATTGTCCTGATCATGGGACACCGTGCACCCGGCTCAGCCTACAAGAGTGCACACCCCCCGCTCTCCGAGCAGCAGGAACCAGCCTGCCCGGTCCGCAAGATCGTGACCCCGACCGACGGCGCAAAGGCCGGCGACCGCGTCCGTTACATCCAGTTTGCAGACTCAATGTACAATGCACCCTGCCAGCCCTACCTCAGGTCATACCTCGAGGCATACCGCTTCCGCGGTATCGACCCAGGTACCCTGTCCGGCCGTCAGATCATCGAGTGCCGTGAGAGAGACCTTGAGAAATACGCCAAGGACCTCGTCAACACCGAGCTCTTCGACCCCGCACTCTGCGGTATCCGTGGTGCAACTGTGCACGGCCACTCCCTCCGTCTCGATGAGAACGGTATGATGTTCGACATGCTCCAGCGCTGTGTCCTCGACAAGAAGGCCGGCGTTGTCAAGTACGTCAAGAACCAGATCGGAGAGCCCCTCGACGCAGAAGTCAAGGTCGGCAAGCCCATGGACAGCAAGTGGCTCAAGGCAAACACCACCATCTACCACTCGCTTGTCGGAACTGCCTACCGTGACGATGCAGAAGCAATCGAATACATCCAGCGCATCCACTCGCTCCGTGTGAAATACGGCTTCATGCCCAAGGAGGCATAATTATGGCAAAAGCAGCAAAAATCGAGAGAACCCAGAAGCTCTTCCTCAAGGCAATGAAGGAGAAGTTTGCAGAGGACCCCCAGGCAACCTCAACCGTCTTCGGACGCGAAGGTCTTGAGCAGTCCCCCCGCAAAGTCGAGTTCATGAAGGCCGGCAAAAAGGTCGAGATGGACCGCGGTATCTCCGGCTACGACCCCAAGCGCTGCCACCTCGGTGGTATCCCGCTCGGTCAGCGCCAGCTGATGACCTACGAAGTCAGCGGAACCAACGTCTTTGTAGAAGGCGACGACCTCCACTTCGTCAACAACGCTGCAATGCAGCAGATGTGGGACGACATCCGCAGGACCATCATCGTAGGTCTTGACCTCGCCCACAACACCCTCCAGAAGCGTCTCGGCAAGGAAGTTACCCCTGAGACCATCAACGAGTACCTCCACGTGCTGAACCACGCAATGCCAGGCGGCGCAGTTGTTCAGGAACACATGGTCGAGACCCACCCGTCCCTTGTCGACGACTGTTACGTGAAGATCTTCACTGGCGACGACGAGATGGCAGATGACATCGAGCCCCAGTTCCTCCTCAACCTCGACAAGCTCTTCCCGGCAAAGTCCGCAGCAGCCTTAAAGGCAGCTGTTGGCAAGTCGATGTTCCAGGCAGTGCACATCCCCACGACCGTCAGCAGGACCTGCGACGGTGGAACCACCTCCCGCTGGTCTGCAATGCAGATCGGTATGTCCTTCATCGGTGCATACCACATGTGCGCAGGCGAAGCAGCAGTCGCTGACCTCGCATTCGCAGCAAAGCACGCCGGTGTTATCCAGATGGCAGACATCCTGCCCGCCCGCCGTGCACGTGGCCCGAACGAGCCAGGTGGCATCAAGTTCGGTCACTTCGCAGACATGATCCAGGGAGACCGCAAGTACCCCAACGACCCCGTCAAGGCAACCCTTGAAGTCGTCGGTGCAGGTGCAATGCTCTTCGACCAGATCTGGCTCGGATCTTACATGTCCGGTGGTGTCGGATTCACCCAGTATGCAACCGCTGCATACACCGACAACATCCTCGATGACTACTGCTACTATGGTCTTGACTACATCAAGTCCAAGCACGGCGGTCTCGGCAAGGCAAAGCAGACCCAGGAAGTTGTCAACGACATTGCAACTGAAGTTACCCTCTACGGTATGGAACAGTACGAACAGTACCCCACCACCCTCGAGAGCCACTTCGGCGGTTCACAGCGTGCATCCGTCCTTGCAGCAGCATCAGGTATCTCCTGTTCACTCGCTACTGCAAACTCGAATGCTGGCCTGAACGGCTGGTACATGTCCATGCTCGCCCACAAGGAAGGCTGGTCACGTCTCGGCTTCTTCGGCTACGACCTGCAGGACCAGTGCGGTTCCGCGAACTCAATGTCGATCAGACCCGACGAAGGCTGTATCGGCGAACTCCGTGGACCAAACTACCCCAACTACGCAATGAACGTCGGACACCAGGGAGAATATGCAGCAATTTCCGCTGCCGCCCACTATGGACGCCAGGATGCCTGGACCCTGTCCCCGCTCATTAAGATCTGTTTCGCAGACCCGTCGCTCAAGTTCGACTTCTCCGAACCCCGCCGCGAGTTTGCACGTGGTGCAATCCGTGAGTTCATGCCAGCCGGCGAGCGCTCACTGATCATCCCCGCAAGGTAAGCACATCCCCCACAAAATTTTTTTTTCTTTTTTCACCTGCTTCTTCCGATCAACTACCGTTTTGGTTTTACACAGCCTGATTTCCGGATTTGCTGTTTCGTAATCCTCTTACCCTGACAGGAGAAACAGAAAAAGTACGATGAAGAACCCCTTCCACATCATGATCATCCCGACGCTGGGCTGCCCCGGCAGGTGCAAGTACTGCTGGAGTTCGGAGGAGGGGTCGCCTGTCATGAGCATCGGGACCGTGAAGGAGGTTGTTGCGTGGCTTAAGGATTTCCGGAAGGACCGGGTGACGTTCACGTTCCATGGGGGAGAACCCCTGCTTGCCGGGGCTGACTTTTACCGGGAGGCACTGCCGCTGCTCGCGGGAGAACTCGCGGACCTTACCCCGGAATTTGCGATGCAGACCAATCTCTGGCGGATGACTCCGGAGATTGCCGGGGTGCTTGCGGAATACCATGTCCCTATCGGCTCCTCCATTGACGGCCCGGAGGAGATCACGGATTCCCAGAGGGGAGACGGGTACTTCGCAAAGACGATGAAGGGATACGAGGTAGCAAAATCTGCCGGTCTTTCGGTGCGGTTCATCTGCACGTTTACGAACAAGTCAGTGAAGCACCGGGAGGAGATCTTCAGGTTCTTCAAGGAGAAAGGGTTCGTCTTAAAACTCCACCCGGCCCTGCCATCGCTCCGCTCCGAGAACCCGAAGGAGTGGGCGCTTGAGCCGGCCGAGTACGGGGAGCTGCTGGTCTTCCTGCTCGACAAGGCGCTCGACAATATCGGGAGCGTTGAAGTGATGAACATCAACGATCTCTGCCGGTGCGTCTTTACCCGGCGGGGATCGGTCTGCACGTACGTGGACTGCATGGGGAGCACGTTTGCCGTGGGACCCGACGGGAGCATCTATCCCTGTTACCGCTTCGTGGGGATGCCCGAGTGGGTGATGGCGAACGTGCGGGACCGTCCGACGATGGAGCAGCTGATGCAGTCCGGACCCGGCCGGAGGATGACGGCGTTTGCGGAATACGTGAATACGGCCTGCAAGGACTGTGCGCACATCCGGTACTGCCGGGGGGGATGCCCGTACAACGCGATTGCCCCCTCGGGAGGAGCGCTCGACGGGGTAGACCCCCACTGTACGGCCTACAAGCGGATCTTCGATGAGCTCAACGAGCGATTGAACAAGGAGATGTTCGAGGCCCCGATGCCGGGGATGGGCGGGTTCGGGATGCCGGCGCCAAAGAAACCGTCCAAGCCCGGCGTGATGGCGCTGATGCGGGCTATCGTGGAGAAGTGAGCGGCGCCGGGACTCCGGGCACAGGACAAAAAAGCGGCCCGGTATCCCTCTTCACAAGCCCATCCATGCGGCTCTTTTTTCTTCGGACGGAATCACATCGATGATGAGCCGGTGGTGCAGGATGATGATGATCGCCCGGTAATTACCGGACCGATAAAAACCGTTATTTTCCGGACGGGAGCACCCGGCCGGGTCCGGTTGTTTCATGCGGGGGACCGGGGTGCAGGTTCCCGTTTTTTATTTGAGGCCCTGGGTAAACCGCCAGTAGATGGCACACCCGCTGTCCTCGCCGGGACAGATCTTTTCCTCAAAATCCGGACAATTGCTCCCGCAGGGGGATTCCGGAGCGTCTGACTCGTTTGGTTGTTTTCTGGATTTGACTGCCATAGATCGATCCAATTGAATGTGTTCCGTGTCCCCACTTAATGGTATAGTTTTCAGAGTGAGGGCGCCACTCACATCCATTGCCCGGGAGCACCGGTCGCGATCCGGGAAAAAGAGGGGGGGGTCCCCGGCCTACCCCCCCTCACATTTTTTTCAAAACCAACCGGACCCCCCTCCCCCAGCAGGGGGGAGGTATGCGGGAGACCCCCCCACCCGGTCGGACCCGGCGGACTTCCCTACTCATTTTCGGGTAGCGGGCGGGAACAGGGATTCACGCCGGGGGTTCCACGCGAAATGCAGCGTGGACGGGTGCGCGAAAAGGTGCGTTACTCACGTTTGAGGCCGGGGGGTCTCGCGGGGACCACCCCCCTCGTTGTTTTTTACATTGAGGGGACCCCCCTGGCATTTGGGTGGCTGGGAGGGGGGGGCATGCAATGGATTTAGTCAGATGTGTTTTTCGCAACCTTCATGGTGCATCCTCCAGCAGCGGTTCGCCCGTATCGTGGAAGGGGTGGAGCGGACTCGTGAGCAGCAGGTGGCATTGGGAAAATAGATCGGGGGGTTGTGCGAGGGGCTGAGGGCGAGGGCGTTTAAAGGAGAATCCGGTGTGCAATTTTAGGTCTCAATTAAATTTTATTAAGTTCCAGACTCGTAAACCAATAAGATTCCTGAAGAATTTTCTTGATTTGAGATATCTCACTCAAAATATCGGAATCAATCTTTTTAAGCACCAATATTTGATTATCAATAATCTTTTTCGAGTTCGTGATCTTTTCCTGATCCGTTTTTTGTAAAAGTGATTTAACTTTATTTAGAACGGGAAACACTTCGAAAAGAAACGATCTCTTCGACAACCTCCAATCGGAATACGTATTATTTTTAAATAGGGAGACCGTTATCAGACTTTTTACATCATCAATAAGATTGTTTTCCGATATTGATTTAATATTACTCATTGAGGGAAGAGGACTCCGGATTACAAAAAGAACTTGCCCACTTTCTGGAACGGCAATTGGATCAAAATAGAATGAATCAAAGAAGTCTGGATCATCTGAATTTGATTGAAAGTTCGATTTAATTATTTGATTAAAAATTGCATCATTGCCTTCTTTAGTTAATGCCTCCATATTTTTTTCCATGAGATTGTAAATTTCATGACGTTTTTCCAACAGATTTGAGATATTTTTTACTTGACTGATAATTGTCCGATTTGACCGTAAAAACCATGGAATGGATACTTCTCCAAATTGAATGTAGAATTCTTTTTGATAAGGGAGTGGAAATACGAGTGCAGCATAGTCACGATCTTTTATCGGGTAATTCTTTTGCCAACTTACCGCATTTTGCTTGATTATTTCAATCTCACTCCAGATATCATCTTGAATCCGATTTAACTGGGAATTAATAAATTCTAACACCACGGGGCGTTCTTTTTCTTTCTGATTAATTGTGATTTGGCATTCAGATGATTTCACGGCCTTGTAAGTGTAAAAAACCATGCATAGTGTGGCCCCAGCAACAGCAAGGTTTGCAATAGTCCCGATACTTAATCCGAAAAATCCCCATTCATCCATACTTCTAATAGGTGGATTGAATGGATGTTATCTTAAACACTATGTAAATTGATTATTTTCAACAGCAGCAATCCGCCCATTTCGTACAAGAGGTGGAGCGGATTCGTGAGCAGCAGGTGGCATCGGGTCGGCAGATCGAGGGGCTTATGCAGTGGGCATTTACTTGGGAACGGGTGGCGTGAAAAGAGATCAGAATGATCCCTAATTATACGCCTCATCGTGATGAAGGAATTGTAAGAAAACAATTGCGTTTTCCTTTGCATCAATCACGTAAAACAGGACAAAATGTCCAATGTGAACCCGCCACTGGCCCTTGAGCGGGGGATGGAGAGGCTTACCCGATTCCGGGTTTTCAACAAGGAACTGTATCTTCTTCTTGAGTTGCTCGTACCGTGCAGGACTCTTCACCCGGAGCTTCATGCAGGTCGAGGCCAGCTCGGGAGCAATGACAACCCGGTAGGTCATGCCTCAATTTCCTTAAAAAAATCATCAACGGACTCATACGTTTTTCCCTTGCCTTTTTTGACATCGGCATGGGCTTTTTTCAGCTCCCGGATAAGATCCGGTTTGATCGCCGATTCCGGGGGATAGACATTCTCATCGATCTTCTCCTCAATGCGGTCAAGCCGGTGGACAATATCGGTGAGTAATGATTCAATTTTTTCATTCTTAAGAGGACCTCCGGCAGACTCCTGGACGCCGGCAGGTTTTTCACCGGTTGCGGTGATCCGTTGTGGATCGTACTCACAGCCTTTCCTGCTCCGGGATCCGGTTTGCACGGCTGCTCTGGATGCCATAGTAATGATGATGTTTGTATTCTTCTCTTCAATAGCCTTTTGCCACAGCGTTCCGTGGGGAATTCGTCGGATAATCCCGCTCACGCACATTTTCAGAGCAGCACCTTCTCCACAGGTGCAAGCGGTGCAGGATCGTACCGGCGCATCTCCCAGATGATCGTCGGACTTAACATGAAATAGCGTAGCACCATCGTGTCCCCCACCGCATCGAAGCCCTCCGCAAATTTCAGACCATCCTGGGATATACCGAGTGGCGGACCTTCACAAACGTCATCGAAAAAGCCAAAGAATCGTGCCAAACCTCAGATAATGCAATTTCAGACCATTTTGTTGACGTCAACAAAATGATCCCCTTGGCAGTGGGAGGAGCCACATCCATCCCCATTCTCCTAACCAATATCATCATATATATTTAAATCTTGATATGATCTTCTTAAAATAATCACAATGCCTCAGAAAGTCCAGTACCCGATGAAGACAAACAACCACGGAAGCATTGTGGGCGGTACAGCAGAAGAGACCATCCCGTAACGGAAACGTTGGGAAGGTGACTGCAACACCGGCCGCGAACCGGTTTCAGTACCGGATGCCGGCATGACTGGCACGGGGGCGATCCTACACAATCCATTCGGCAGGAACCCGCCGGGCCGGGTCACCGGCACCGTCAGGAAGACCTGGAACGGCGAGCGGATGCTGTTGCAAATGTCCCGTTATCGGAGAGAGACTTATGATACCATGCAACAGAAAAACAGGATTCATAAAACAGCCGGGGAGGCAGCGTGCCGGTCCCCGGCGGAAAGCGGGACCAGCCTTCCCGCACCAGGAAC
This sequence comes from Methanoregula sp., assembly GCF_041645475.1. GTDB lineage: Archaea > Halobacteriota > Methanomicrobia > Methanomicrobiales > Methanospirillaceae > Methanoregula. Next base: position 59,363 of record NZ_JBAZQA010000020.1, read on the forward strand.
CGCGATTGAACACCGGAATCTGACCACCGGACACTCAGTAAGTACATGGCCGGGTATCCCCCACGACACGGAAGGGGATGAGCCGGCTCCCGGCCTCAGCGGGAGCAGGGAACGCGATGCCGAAGAAGTCATCAGCAGCTATCTGAGATCGGCCGGGATCGTGCACCGGGCCCTCCGGCTCTTTGAGGACTGGAAATACCAGCCCGCCCGGATCATCTGCTCCTGCATCCCGGTCGATATCATAGCCATCCGCAGGGATTGTGTCCTGCTCGTCCAGGTCATCAGTTCCCGGGCGCCGGACCTGGACGCCGCAACCTTGACCCGCCAGTACGGCTCGAAAATCCAGAACCTCCGGGCCATGGGAACGCAGGCCCAGTTCCGGAAGATCCTGCTGGCCTACTCCCGCAATAGCGGCTGGAAATATTACGATGTCCTGCCAGGAGGTCTCATTCCCGCGTGGGACCTGCCGGAACCACCGGCACCCTGATCGTAATTTTTTCACGATTCCCATTTCTCTTTTTCCCCGCACCGTACCAATTCCGCAGCGCCAGTGCAGCCCGATTCACTGAAACGACCTCCAGATAGCCCCGAACCCACCCCCGCAAATTATCCGTTATATCCCGCCGTCCCATGCTGTAATGTCAAAGGGCGCCCCGCGACAAAAACAAGAGAACAAGGAGAAAGAACATGGCAGACTTCATGCAAAACACCAATGTGAAGAGTGCGGTCCGCAAACTTGCGGACCCGATTGCGGACATCAGCGCGTTCAACACGATCGTCCAGTCCGTCATCCTGAACAACCCGTTCGGGTGTGTATCGTATATGAGCAGGGGCAAAAACCACCCGCCCGTAGAGAAAACAAAGGAGAATTACACGGCCAGGTTCATGTACCAGGACAGCGACGCAAGTGTTGTCGGAAGATCCTCTGATGGGTACAGCACGATTGCCGGGTACAACGACGGCATCGCAGCAGTGATTGCCAACACCGCCAACAACACGGCCCACGGCGGCACCCCGATCCACACCACGGATGCCGACAACTTCTCGGCCACCCTGAAGTGCCACGACCCGAATGGCGAGCTCTACCAGGTGAACATCTCCCGGCAGCAGGTCACCATCTCGTCCTACGAGGACGACGCGATCCGCACCCGGATCGAAACCTGGGCAGACGGCGTAGCCGCGCTTGCGTGAGGCGGGATCATGGACAACGAACTCATCCTCACCGGGGCGTTCCTCGGCACCGGGCTGCTCGCGTACGTGATCATCCCGGGAATCCTCGTTATCTGGGACCGGGTCCTCGACCACATGGAAGAGCGGGGCGGGAGCCCGAAGTAGGCCCGGGGAAAAAAACAAAGCAGGGGGATCTCCCCCTGCAATCACCCTTTTATATTTGCTTCAAAAATCAAACAGACAAATATATAACATATTTTATTACATATAGAGTAACCACAATGTCTCACGCCATCCAGCCATAACGGCAACAGGGAACCGGGGGATGCCGCACACCTCCCTCACAGGGAGGGTATCACCCGGTTCATCCTTTTGCGGGAAACGGATGGCGGACCGGGCATGCCATGGGGGAGCTGCAGAGAGAAAAAACGGTGCAACCGTGCCTGGGGTTCAGTCACCTTCGCCCAGCCGGACCCGGGAGGAGAGGAGAACTGCAGAATACACCGTGCATCCCGGAAAAGGCATTGTGGGGTTTTTTCCTTGTTTTCACAATATACCGTTCCGGCAGCAGAACCTTTCCCGGCACCCTCATCACAACAGAATCGCACAGTGATCCCGGATATAGAGACGGCAAAACGGCCTCCCATACACCTGACCAGAGGAGCATGCGACGGACAAAACGCCATTCCCGGGCCGCCCACCGGTGCCGGGGAACCCGGCGCAGGGCAGGTTGATCTCAACACAACTTAATTTTCATTAACACAACTCCACATGAGTCAATAATCCTGAATCAGGCCCCGAATTTTAAATCGGGCTTTATATAATCCGATTTCGACGAAATAAATTCGAAACCTTTTAATTAAGATCTGACCAAATTTACACTAACCACAAAGAGTATCTACTCGATGTGCGTGGCATTGCATTTTGAATACTCTCGTGCATTCGCACGCAGGGAGGAGGCT
>NZ_JBAZQA010000021.1:0-54316 GCF_041645475.1 Methanoregula sp.
CTATCCGTGAATTCTCAAAGCAAACGGTTTATCGTGAATCTGGAGGACGAAACTCTGGACATCCTCAACATCATGGGTCCCGCTTTTAGAAATTATTATTTCGTTAGGGAGTCCTGCGAAATGTAGGGTGCAGGGGGAGTTGGTGGGGAAAACCGGATCCCAACGCGGGTACTTTCCCGGTACCACGAGCCTGATCTGACGGGGTTTCAGATCGGCAAGGGAACAGGAACGTTCCATATCACAGCAGACCGGCAGAGTATGTGCCGTATTGAAAGAGCGAACAAAAAAGACGATGAAAGGAACGGGTTTCTCACCCGATATAGGTCAGCTCTTCATCTTTCTGGAGCTTGTCGCTCTCAACCAGACCCTCAATGACTTTCTCCATCTCGGAAGCACGCTCGTTGAGCCGTGTCAGGTCTACCGGGACACCGATCAGTTTCGAGAGGATCGCAAGAACGGATGCAGCGGCCATCGGATCCACGAGATACCCGCTCGTCTCACCCATGAGGCAGACCGCATCAATGCCCCGTTCAGCCGACATGCCGAGCATCAGGCCGGCAGCCCCAATGATCCCGCCACCAGGCTCTTCGCGGTCAAAGCGGACACCGGCGGCTTCCAGTTCGGGGCGAAGCTCGGCACGGTTCATGGCCCCCAGCACTCTCGGTTCATTCACAAGGTGGCCAACACCAAACCCACCGAGCGTATAGATGCGCTTTGCCTTGAGTTCAACGGCGATATCGCAGTATGCATCGGCAAGCAGGTAGTGCCCCTCATTCGAGGTGCTCTGGTGGTCCCCGACAAGGAAGATAAGATCTTTTCCCTCCCCACGGAACAAAAAAAGCTCGTTCCTTGCAAGCCGGGCAAGGCCGGTCTCGTCCAGGATAACTTGAGGGGGCAGGTAAATTGAGTGGATCTCGCCTATCTTCTCCGCCCCGAGCATGTGGATCATGTACTCGGCTACGAGCTTGCCGACCTGGCCGATGCCGGGAAGACCCTCAATGAAGAGGGGATCCACCGGTTTCTGATCCTTGAAACTGTCGAGATACCGGATCGTGATCTCTTCAATCATTCTTTGCCATCCTCCGGTAGTTCCCGTACTTGTCTTCAGGAGAGAAACGGGCCGGGTGGGCAACCGCGGTCGGCCTGCCGCATTTCGGGCAGGTGGGAGAAAGAGTATAGGTATGATCTGCCGGGCAGTACCGGATTCGGCCGCTCATTGGCTTTTCCCGGACTTCGGCTTCTTGACGAGCTTGCCTTCACCGCCGGCCTTCTCGACAACGGCGATAGCGGCGTTTGCAGCCTTTTCTATTGCCTTTTCTGCCTTCTTGTAATCGGGGGCAATGACCTTGATGCGGTAGGTGGGTGCACCGAGATAGAGAAGTTCGACTTCGACCCCGGCGCTTTTCTGGTCGGCATTCGCTTTCTTAAGAGCGCTCTTGATAACGGTGATACCATCCGGTTCCGTACAGGTCAGGTGGAGGTGCCCGGTAACTTCCACATGGGGAACCTTGACGCTCTCCTGCGCCACTTTCAAGAGGATCTCGGTGACGTTCTTCGAGAAACCAAGTTTCTTGAGCGTTGTTTCAGGCTCAATGACGATATCTTCAAAGACCGGGTAAAACGCCCCGTACTTCTTGAAAATGACATCCTCGATCTCCACAAGGGATTCACCGGTCTGTTCGGCAACAAACCCGAGCCACTTCTGGGCTTTACTTTCGTTCTTCCACTCGCGGATCTTCTCGCGGCGCTGGTGCTCGTTAACGTCCTTTAAGGAAAGATCGATGTGGCCACGGCTCCGGTCAACGTTGAGGACCTTGCAGACGATCTTCTGGCCCTCCCGGATGTGGTCACGGATATACTTGATCCAGCCGGTTGCAATTTCAGAGATGGGGATGAGCCCCTGGCGGCCACCATACTCATCCAGCGATACGAACGCTACGAAATCCTTAACGTTCTCGACTGTGCAGACGACAAGTTCTGCTTCCTGTGGCCACTCTCTGTCCAGCATGGGTTGACTCACTTAAGCTCTGAGACGATCTCAGCCTTGAAGTTGGCCTTGCCGCCGGTTGGGGTTGCAAGGTCGTGCCCGCAGACTACACACTTGACGACCGTGCTTGCCTTCTCAAAGACGGTCTGTTCATTCTCACAGTCTGGACACTTTACCTTGTAGAATTTACTCCGGTTTTCCCGAATCTGGCTTACCATGCTTGCTCACTCCGTCAGCTCAAACTTCGCGACACGGTAGCCCTTGCGCAGGTGCGCCTTTCCGCAGGTGACACAGCGGTACCGGACGTTGATCTTCTTCGTCGGCTTGTCGCCGCCGGGCACCTTGGAGAATTTACCCATGTTGCCTACTCTGCCTCTCCGTGCCTTCTGGCGGTCAATCCAGTGGAGGCCCGTTGTTTTGCCTTTCTTTACCTTTTCGACCTCGTGTACCTGGTGGTTCCGGCAGAAAGGACAATAGGTTGTGAATTTCGCTGGCATTTTCATAAAATTTTCACCGATAATGTTGATATCGAATACCAATATTATTTACAAAGATTGATATTTAAGACTATGTTGCGTTCCATTAGGACCGCAGCATTCCGCTCAGGAAGCGTCACTATATCTCCCTTTGAGAGGGTATAAATCCTCCCATCCACCCCCATGAACGAGTCCATGTCCGAAAGCACCCGTACAAGGGCACAGGGATGGGAGAGAGAAGCATCTGCGGCTTGCGGTTCGGGAGCCGGCAGCATGGCAGATTCTTCTTCCGGGAAGGGAGATGGTTCGCCCGCATCATCGAATTCTTCTTCCAGGGTTTTCACCGCAGGCAGCGGTACTGCGCGGGCAACTAACGGGACATTGCGCAGGAGGACGCCCTGGCACTGCTCGATACTGGAGGTGATATCCTCGAACATTGCCTTCTCGGCCGGGATCATGCGCTTGACTTCCTCGCGGTCGTAGTAGTTGCCTTCCGCGTGCATGATGGTGAGCGCAATGATCTTGCGGGAGCGGATCGCAAAAAGATCCTGGAGAGTCTGCCGGATCGCAAGGGTCTCATCTATGTGTGCGCGGGCATCATCAGAGAACGGGTCCTCGAACTCGTAGACCTTCTTTGTGATGGCGGACAGTTCCGCGTGACCTTTTTCAAAGATATCCGGGGATACGGACGTGAGTCTTCCCGTCTCCCGCTCTGATAGCAGGATACTGCGCAGGTCATCAAGATTCATCGGTTACCCCTCAGGCAATCTCTGCCATGCCACGGCAGCAGAGGAATACAGCCACTGCTTCCGGTACTGTAGTGATGCCTTTTTGGAGCTCATAAGTACTTCCGAGCATCGGCATCTTCATGGCAAATTTGAGATCCACCCGGACATCCCTTGTGCCAAAGACAACCGCATCAGTGAGCGGGTCGAAATCCGCAAGATCCCGGAGTTCAAGGGGCTGGACCCGCATGCCGCTGCCACCATGGAGGGAGGTCGGCATCCGGATCAGCCGTTTGGTATCGGTCGTGACCGGTTCATCGGCAAGGGCAGCCCGGGCGAGGAGGCGCGTTCTGAACTCGCCATCCGGCTGACTTACCAGCGCATGGAGAACCCGGTTTTTGAAGATCATGCTGTTCGGCCGCTTTTCGATATCGGCCACGATCTCGCCGCAGTTTTTCAGGAAGGTTCCTGCCGACTCTTTTCCGATCCCTTCAAGGGAGGTGAGGAACACAAGAGCCTCGTCTTCCGGCAGGCTCGCGATCCACTGCAGCGTCTCAATGAGCGCTGCGCGGTAGCGCTGTGGCCAGCCGGGTGATTGCGGAAGCTTCCCCGCGAGCATGGCAGAGGGATCGATCCCGATCCCGCAGACATAATCGATCAGTTCCCGGCGTTCGGCACTGCCCCAGCCACGGAACGCGATGTCCTTGATATGAACGTGATACCCGCGCCCCCCGGAGAAGACGAGCTCAAGGGTCTTTTTGTCCATTCCGAATTCATCGATGAGCATGGCAAGAAGTTTCTGCACTTCTACCTTGACCCGGGAAAGCATCTGGTCGTATGGCCCGCGGACAATGTGATCTGCATCGAGATCGAAGATCAGGTCGGCCCCGAGCCAGTGCTTGTCGGCCATGGTCCCGGCATCCGGCTTCTCATAGTAGGCCGTTGAGTAGTAGGTATGCTGGGGGATGAGGTTCCGGATATAATCCCCCAACTCATCCCGGCTGGAGAAACCCACATGGCGCCGCATGCGCATCTCGGTGGAACCTGCCTGGAAGAGGACAAAACCCCACTCCCGCTGTCCGAGCGATGATGGGGCAGGAAGGACCGCCTTCCGGTAATACTCGGAAAAACGCTGGCGGAGGAATTCGGTGGTGGCCGGGTTCATGGGAGATCCCTGATCATGTATGGCCCCCTGCGTTCATAACCCATCTTACGGTAATACGGGCGCACGCCGATACCGCTCATGATGGCAAGCCGCAAAAAGCCGGCACCGGATGCTATCTCCTCGGCCCGGCCAATCAGGATCCGCCCAAAGCTGCGGTGCTGCCATTCCTCGGATTCCGCATCCTTCCCCACGGATACAAGACTGCCATAGACATGGAGTTCCCGGAGGAGCGCTGCATTCTCCAGCTCAGCGCGGAAGACTGCAGAGGGGAAACGGAGCCGGGCAAACCCGATCAGAGAGTCGCCCGAGACTGCCGAGATGAAATGTTCCGTTCCGCCACAGGCCTCGTACTGCAGAACCCGAATCTCTGCTTCAGCAACGGACGGAAGCCTGCCGATCTCCCGGCAGCGGATACAGCGGCAGTGCCGGCCGGTTGCCTTGAGCCGGTTCTGGGCCAGCTGCCGGAAGTTGGAGTGCCGGGAGCCGGCAACGATCAGTTTTGCCGGGATATCCCGCTGGATCCGCTGGAGCCGGGTATATTCCGGGATCAAGGTTTTTGCGTATGCAATGAGATCCACCAGTTCATCTTCCTGGTACGGTGAATAGATCCCCCGCTCCCAGTGGTCCTCGATCTCGGAACCCGGGGTAACGAGCGTTGGATATATTTTGAGGAAGTCCGGTTTGAACCGGGGATCGGAGAAGATCGTTTCGAACATTCGCCTGTCAGACTCAAGGGTAGAATGGGGGAGGTTGGGCATCATGTGGAACCCGACCTTGAGCCCCGCATCGCGGAGAAGTGTATTGGCCTCCACAGAATCAGCAACCGTGCAGCCCCGCCGGTTGTACGTGAGAATCTCATCATCCACATGCTGAACCCCGAGTTCGACCTTGGTCACACCAAGATCCAGCATCCGCTCGATGTGTTCCCGCCGGCACCAGTCCGGCCGGGTCTCAAACGTGATCGCAATGCAGCGTATCGCGGACGTCTCGTTCGCGGCCTCTACCCCGCCAACCGGGAGGTATGCCGGGGAGGGAGAGCCGCCCGGGTAGGTATTCATCGCCTCAATGCAGCGGGAGACGAACTCCTCCTGGTACTCAGCCGGCCGGGCGGTCATGGTCCCCCCCATCACGATCAGCTCGACCTTGTCCACCCGGTGGCCGAGGATCTCGAACTGCTCGAGCCGGGCATGCACCTGCCGGAACGGGTCGAAGTCATGCTCCCGTGCCCGTTTTGCGGCGGGTTCCTCACCGGTGTAACTCTGCGGGGAGTGATACGGGTGATCAGGCCCACCGGGGCAGGGCAGGCACTTGCCATGCGGGCATGGGTAAGGGGAGGTCATAACCGCTACCGGTGCAACCCCCGAGAGCGTCCGGGTAGGCTTGACCATCAGGATCTTCCGGAGGGTTTCCCGATCCTCCGGTACGGCAGCGGCCAGGATTGCGGAATTTTTCGGTACCGCAGATAACCCATACTTCCGGCAGACAGCAATTTTGGCTGCAACAATAGCTGCATCGCCGGGAGGAAGGGTGAGGATGCGGGAGATTATCTCCCGGAATGCCAGCGCCTCATCCATACAGATTAATGTTCGGCTGCAACTTTCTGGGATGCAGTCTCTGAAGAATAGTTCACCACAGGCAGGGAATGTCCGTGGATATGGGTTACGATCTCATCCCCGAGGGTGAGGAGAGCGTCCTTGTGGGCTTTCTTGTCCTTGTGAATATGGACCGGTGAAATTTCAAGAGAGTTATATCGTTCAGTTCCGACTTCTTCGTTGGTGACGCCTTCGTAATACTTCTTGATGTGGATCATCAGCATATGTAAATGCAGTAACTCTTCCTTTTGCACACTATCACCTTCTCTAACCTGATCCTTTTTTTTGTGGTGCACATATACCTTACTGGTGAGATTTATAACAGGCAAAATGCGGCACGTGGGATCACTGGTTGCGCTCGCAATTGGCGATGCGTTGGGTGCGCCTTTGGAGGGATCTCTTCATACAGGGCCTTTCGTGACCGAAATGCGTCCCGGTGGGCGCCATTTCCGGAAAAAGGGGGAGGTAACTGATGACACCCTACAGGCTATGGCAGTTGCGGAATCGCTTGGTGCATGCAGGGGCTTTGACCAAAAAGACATTATATCTCGCCTTATTTCCGGTTACAAAAAACGGACGGAATGGTACGGCCCGACATCCTCCCTTTTCTTTGATCTGGTGCAATCCGGGACCCTGCCGCACCATGCCGCATACCTTGTCGACAAATGTCGTGGCAGCAGCCGGTCCAACGGGAGTGTGATGAGGGGCTTTCCCCTTGGCATATTTTTCCCAGCACGGGAAGTATATAATGTAAGCATTGATTGCTCGGCAATAACCCATTTCGATCCGGTTGCCGGCCACTGCTCGGCCTTCCTCAACACCATGGCAAGCAACCTGTGCCGGGGCGTTCCACGGAAGACCGCGTTCCGGCATGCCCGGTCCCTCTGTAGCAACCCAGAGGTTCATGCCGTACTCGGGAATTATGATCAATATCGCATAATTCCCGGGCTGGATGCGGTGGAGTGCTCCCACGCAGCCCTCACCTGCTTCATGAATGCCAAGACCCTGGAAAACGCAATCCTTTCGGCCATCAATCTTGGCGGGGACACCGACACGGTCGGGGCATGTACCGGGGCACTGGCCGGGGCATACTGGGGACTTGATGCGATACCAGTCCGGTGGCGGAGGGAAGTAGAAGGATATGATGAACTTGTCCGGCTGGCAGAGAGGGTGTGGGCGGGAAGGATGGACCGTTGAAGGACAGGATCTTGTTTTTTTGGTGCAATGTCATGTGTTTTTTTTCAGTCAAGATCCGGTTGAAAAATAAAGTTCAAGGTTTGATTGATCCGTATCGGATTTTCAATCGCTATCATGATCGCAATGAATTTTTTAAAATCAGAGTCTGTTGAAAAAATTTTAATCAAAGTCTGCGAAAAAAATTTCAATCAAGGTGCGGTTGCAGAAAGTTAAACAGGTTTGTATAAATAAAAATATGCAATTCACGACGGAAGCATGATTTCAGATAGCATCTTTCAACCAAAGGTCGCTTGAAAATTTTCAATCAAGGTTCGATTGAAAATAAAAAACCACAGTCCGGTTAATAATTTTAGTTCAGGATTCGATTGATCCGGATCGGGTTTTCATGCAGGGTCGTGATGCCGGTTGAAATTATAAACTCAAGGTTTGCTTGAAAGGTTCTGAGCGGGGCATGTACATTACAGCGCAACCAAGGGAATGGTGTTCTGATGTCATGTATCAAACGGGAATGGAATTGTATCCGCAGGATCTTCCGGCGTTCTGCTGAAAACAATGACCGCGGTTTCACCGTTACCGGTGTTCTCTATCGAGTGCGCAATGAAAGGGGAAATATAAACCAGTCCAAATCTTCTGAACGGGTATCCAAGACCCTCGATTCCCGCACACCGGTCTTAATATCCACAAGGTGAAGTGCAGCAGTACCTGCGGCAAGTGCAATCCACTCCTCTTTTTTTTCAGGGTAATGATTCGCCCTCGATCTACCAGGAGAGACAGACACCACATACGAATGAATTCCTGTAAAAGGAGTGTATTTGTACTTCATTGAAACGAGTTCGGCCAGCCAGCCGTCATCCCGGACATGTTTCTGCCACGGCAGGACAGGTACATTCATCAAAAGGAGTTTCAACGGATTCAAGGATTAACCTGCCGTCAGCATTTGCCGGACAGAGGTTGAGACGGATTGACAAAAAAAGGTTACGCCGGCCGGATCTCGACCAGTTTAAGCGAGCGGCCTTTCTCGCAGATATTCGGGGCATTGCCGAGCACATCGCTGACCACATACTTCTCACCATTCACCACCCCTTCCGGGCGGCAGAGGTCAAAACTCCTGCAGTCACTCTTGTTGCAGGAAAGCTCCGGTTTGATCTTGGAGTTGACGATCGCCATATCCGGGTTGATCAGGATGGTGATGGGCGCTTCCATCACTTCTACGGCCGTTGCACCGTTAAGGTGGACCAGACATTCGTGGTGGGTGGTGCGGACCGAGACAATCCGGTACTTCCTGCCTTTCTGGAGATTGTTGCAGGCTTTTTTCACCTTACAGGTATCGCATTCGGCAACCTCACCCTCATAAATGAACTCGACACCCTGCTTTGCAAGAACAGTTCCGACAAGCGTTACTTTCGTCTTTGTTTCTGACATGCCGATTCACCTCATTCCCGGTAGAGCATCTGTATGAGATTCCCTGCTGATTCTCTTGTAAGCCCCATATCGAGTATTGTGAAGCGCTCCGGACGGATAGTCTTTGCCATCAGGAGCGCTTCGACTGCAACAGCGTCTTCGATCCCGACTTCTGCCGGGGTGGTTGGGGCCCCGATACTCTTGAGCGATGCCCGTATGCCCCGCCAGTCGCCCCCGTGAAGGTACATGGAGATGATAGTCCCAATCCCGCAACTCTCACCGTGCAGCGCCTTACCTGGGGCTAGGCGGTCAAGGGCATGGGAGAATTTGTGCTCCCCGCCACTTGCCGGCCGGGAAGATCCCGCAATGCTCATTGCAACGCCACTGGAGACAAGCGCTTTTGTCACCAGCCATGCAGACTGCTCCTGGTGGGGCTTGATCAGGTGGGCATCCTTGACAAGGATTTCAGCGGTCATCTTCGACAGGGCGATGGCGTACTCGCTCACGGGTTCGCCTTTGATCCGGTGGGCAAGCTCCCAGTCAAGGATTGCCGTATAATTGGAGATCACATCTGCGCACCCTGCCGCGAGGAGGCGGTGCGGGGCAGAAGCAATGATGCCGGTATCGGCTACGATAGCAATCGGGGGTTCAGCTTCCAGTGACGAGTGCCCTTCAGCCATTGGCACCGAAGCCCGGGCAGACGCGATGCCATCATGGGATGCTGCGGTCGGTACGGAGATGAACGGGAGATTGAGATTGTACGAGACGATCTTTGCCGTGTCGATCACCCTCCCGCCCCCAACCCCGAGCAGGAAATCCATACCCCGGGCGGCCTTCTCGCATTCCTTGATGACCGAGACGCTGATCTCTTCGGCCATGAAGGGGGTCACATCGCAGGAAGCCGACAGGATATCCCGGACCTTCTCTCCCGCAAGGCCCATGGTACCCTTCCCGGAAACAAGCAGTGCAGATGACCCGAGCTTGAGGTCTTCAGAGACTGCCGGGATCTGGGATAGAACATCGTGGCCGATCACGACAACCCGTGGCAGCTGCATCCACTTGGACTTGTCAAAGACTCGGGGTTTGAGTAATTTTATTGCATCTGCGCTCATTCTTATCATGGATGATTAGTGATTTCATCTACAAATATTACATCGATCCCATTACGCAGGGCCAGGCCTATAATGTCGTGGATACGCTCACCTACGCAATCATCCTCGTTGCCGGTGTTTATTTACTCTACCGCTGGCTCTCGACATCAACATGGCTTGCAGATATCGGAATAACCATCAACCAGTCCTTCATCCTTGCCACAGTGCCTTACATCATCCTTGGCGGAGTTGTCCGGGTCATCGAGGATACCGGCATGATAACCGGCGACTGGAAATTCCTGCTCGTAACGCCACTGATCTATTTTGTGCTCTTTTTCTTTGTCATCGGCATGATGTTCATCTCACGGTGGCTCGTTGTTTCTGGCATAACAAAAGAGTTCGTGACATTCTATGCAGGGGCCGGGATCTTCGCGCTCTTCGTCTGCTGCCTCATCCTCACAGCATGGAGCACCACGCATCATGGCATTGACTTCTTCATCCTCTTCGCAATCCCGCTCATTGCACTTGTGGCGACAACCGCGGTCTGGTTATTTATGCGCTATGTCCTCTCGTGGAAGTATGTGGCGGATCCGCTGTATATCACGCTCCTTTTCGGCCAGCTGCTGGATGCCAGCGCAACAAGCTACGGGATCGATCTCCACCCATCGGTCCAGTATGTCGAGGCGCATGTCGTGGGATCGGCACTCATCAGTGCAACAGGTACGGCATTTGTCATGTTCCCGTTGAAACTGGTAGTGCTGTTCCCGGCTATCTACATCATGCAGATCTACCGCAAGGAGGCAAACCCCGCATTCTGGCATCTGGTTCTGCTCGCAATGATTGTGGTAGGCTTTGCTCCGGGTGTGCGGGACATGGTCCGGATGGTCCTGTATGTCTAATCCGACCCTGACAAACGCCATTATTATCACCCTCCTCCTTTTCTCTGCAACCATCACTGTCGGGTGGATCGGATCTGCCCAGAACCCGGATATCGGCCAGGATCTCATGAAACTGTTCCAGAAGGAGGTTGCCGGCCAGATGTCAACGGACAATGCCCCGGACATGTGCGTCAAGCTCTTCTTCAATAACTTCGAAGCCTGTCTTCTCCTCTTCCTTGGCGGAGCCTCCTTTGGCATCCTCACGATCTTTATCATGAGTCTCAACGGGATCGTGATAGGCGCGATCATGGAGGTCATCCATAAGGATCACAGCCCACTCTTTGTTGCTGCCGCCCTCGTCCCGCACGGGATCTTTGAAATCCCGGCGTTCATCATTGCCGGCGCCCTTGGCATCCTGCTCGCCCAGGCACTCGTTGCTGAATGGTACGGGGGCCCGGATACGGAAGTCGCGGCGCGAAAATATGCTAAACTCTTCCTCCTGTACGTGCTCCCGCTTGTTGCAGTCGCAGCGTGCGTCGAGGCTTTTATTACGCCTGTCGTCATACAATTAGTAACTTAGAGGGTTACTGGACATGGACGATGACGCGGGCACCCTGCCCCAGAAACAGGACTTTTCTGCATGGTTTAATGATCTCTTGTGGCGGGCCGAGATTATGGATGTCCGTTATCCGGTCAAGGGACTCTATGTCTGGTACCCGTACGGGTTTGCAATCCGCAAGTTCGTGTACAACCAGCTCCGCGAGCTCCTCGACCGCGACCACCAGGAGACGCTCTTTCCCCTGCTCATCCCGGAACAGGAGTTCATGAAAGAGGCCGAGCACATCAAGGGGTTCGAGGACGAGGTCTACTGGGTGACCCATGGGGGAACTACCCCCCTCGAAGTCAAGCTCGCCCTCCGGCCAACGAGCGAGACCGCGATTTACCCGATGTACGCGCTCTGGCTCCGCTCGCATGCAGACCTGCCCATGAAATATTACCAGATCGTAAACACGTTCCGGTACGAGACAAAACAGACCAGACCGCTCATTCGTCTCCGCGAGATCACCTCCTTCATGGAATCCCACACGGTCCATGCCACATGGGACGAAGCGGAAGCCCAGGTCGAGTACGAGCTCGGCCTCACCCGCGAGTTCTATGACAAGTTCTGCATCCCGATCATCATCTCAAAGAGGCCGGACTGGGACAAGTTCCCCGGCGCCGACTACACAATAGCCGTGGATGCGATCATGCCCAATGGCAAGACCCTCCAGATCGGCACGGTCCACCACCTCGGAACCCACTTCTCAAAGACATTCTCTATCACGTACGAGGACAAGGATGGGACTCAGCAGCTCGCAAATCAGACCTGCTACGGCATATCGGAGCGGTGCATTGCGGCACTCATAAGCCTGCATGGCGATGACAAGGGACTCATCCTCCCACCGGCAGCAGCGCCGGTCCAGGCCATCATCGTCCCGATCACAATCGGCAAGCGACACGAGGATGTGCTCGCAGCCGCCCGGAAACTGGAGGCGGATCTCAAGGCCGCAGGATTCCGGGTGAAGATGGATACCCGTGACATGCGCCCCGGCGCCAAATATTACTGGTGGGAGCTCCGCGGCGTCCCGCTCCGGCTCGAACTCGGACCGAGAGATCTCGATGCCGGAAAAGTGATGGCCGTGAAGCGAACCGGTGAGAAGACCTCACTCGAACTGGCAACCATTACGGATGGCATCACGAGAGTACTCGGTGAGATCACTGAGGCGATCCGGGAAAAGGCCGAGCAGCACACGAAATCCCACCTGGTCAGCGTGGATTCCATGCCGGCCCTTGATGCGGCCCTCAACGAGGGAAAAGTTGCCGTAGTCCACTGGTGCAAGGATCGCAGTTGCGGGGATGCCATTGAGGAGAAGACAAATGCGAGCATTCTCGGGACAGATGTCCGTTCGCAGTATGTCTCTGCAACCGAGGGAGCGTGCATTGTCTGCGGCAGGCCCGGCAACGCAACGCTCGTTGGACGTACCTATTGATCATCCCATTTTTTATCCATTGATTACTCCCGCGGGTTTTCCCCCACGAAAAAACCGCATCAGATCCATCCCATCGTTCCCGGTATTTCTGCTGCCGAACACCCGGAGCCATGTCTGCTGCAAACCACAAACTTGTTGGCCGATCCCTCCGAACCACTTAGCGATGCATAATGGATAGAATCACAAAACACCGGATAAAAAAAACAACATGGATTCTCATTTCCCTGGTTCTCGTAAGCATTCTGGTTCCGGCTGCACTCGCTGCGGAAGGAAATGCAAACCAGATCGGCATCCTTACCCCAGCACCTGATCTCAACGGCACCGGGGTATCCGTCACGAATATGACCGTGCCATCGGAATACCGGAGCACGCTTCCACCCGTCTCCGTTTTCAGGGTGGAAGTGACGGCAAGTTCCCTGCCCGGGCCCCGGGATATGGCGTATGGCCCGAGCGTGATCGGGTTCTCCATGGATCCCATTTCCCTTGCTATCATAATCCTGATAATTGCGGCAATTGCGACCGGTTTGTATGTCTATTCCCGGAAAAGATACAAGGAAAACTGAACGTATTTATCCCGGCCCATCTTTTTTAGCAACGGTACAGGTATTTCCCCGCCATTACCCGGGGGATTTGCATTTCACGAGCCCGGTAATGGGGAAAAAAAGACTGCAAACCCGGTCTTTTTTTATTTCCCTGCAGGAAATATGGTAGTGAAGACTCATGGAAGGCGGCAGACAAAGGAGCCCGGAAGAGGATGATGCTCCATATCTTCCTGAACGGTACCGCCGACATGTAGTGGCCAAGAAACAACGCAGGCTCCTGCGAAAGATCCTAATTTTTTTCGGCATCGTGGTTCTCGCAGTCATTCTGACCTTATTAATATTGGGAGATCAGCCCGACATCCACCAGCAATTCCGACAAACAGCGCCGGCCCAACCAGTTTCAATGATAATATCCGCCGACACACCTCAACATGGGACAATAAGTCAGGCCCCGACCGGCAGCCGGACCGAGAACGCAACCATCCTGGTTACACCACAGATCATTCTTGGGTCGGGCCTGCAAAATCTGACTGGATCCGGCCTGCTTCCAGTCGATACTGCAACGGACCGGGTCCGCCTTGAGTATCCGGCACTTCATTATACGGTTGCGAGTGTCAATCTCACGGAGTGGGAAGGACGACAGTATTATGAGTTTGGTATCATACCCCTATCCGATCCGGATAAGGAGGGAAACGTCCCGGTCTGGATCGATGCCATCAGTGGTGAGCCGTTCAGCCCGGGGCAGGACGCGGTAAAGATCACCGCAGAGCAGGCAAAACGGATTGTCACTACCTCCTTCCGATCCCAAAAACCCGATACGGTCCGGGTCAGGTACCGGGATATCCCCACGACCCCAGGTTCATGGGATTTTTTTCTCGTAAAAATGAACACTACGTTCCTCTCCGGTTCCCTGGACCCGGAGACCGGCCAGATCATCTCATTCTCCAACAGGATCCCCGCGGGCGGACAGCCTGCCGCCCCGGTCATCTCCCTTGCCGAGGCACAGAGGATCGCCGACCAGACCATTGCAGGCTGGAACGGTCCGATATCGATCAATATGAGTGCTGGGACGTTCGAATCCCAAAAAGAGAACGGGACACCGGTTGCAGGCCGGTATGTGTTCGAGTATGACCGGATTATACTGGATATTCCCTGTGAGGGGGATGGATTTACAGTTACCATTGATCCGGTAACCGGGGATATCACTGGATACGAGCGGCGATGGAACAATCCGGATAATGCTTTTTCCATTGCCTCGGAACCTCTCGTGACAAAAAGGGAAGCAACATTTGCAATACTCCAGAAGACAATGGAGATTTCCCCTGAATCTATCAACAGTGTCAGGATCCTCTCTACCCAACTACAGTGGAAAGACCAGCATGCACCAGGGGTTACTCCCCGCCCGGGCAGCATCCCCCTGGCATGGAACGTGGCATTCGATGATGAAACCCTTCGTGCTACAACCCCGCCGATGACAGCAACCGGATGGGTTGATGCCCAGACGGGAACAATCCTGGGCATGGATTATACTCGCGGGCAGTAATAGTTGTTTTTTTTGGTTGTAAACAAATTTTTAGTTGTAAACCAAAGTAAGCCTGTGTAACAGCAGCCACAAGCAATGACGAATGAATGAAACCACATACTGGTGAAAAAGAAAAAATTAGTAAAGGATATTTACATTCTGGATTGAAGCCGGGCCAGTGCGGGTTATACCGAGTGCAGCACCTATGGATGGTTTTACTTCTATCGTGAAATAATCGTTCTTTGTTATGCCGTTGGTTGGCATAGCCATAATGTCAAACTGCTCACCGCGTTCAAGGACCGAATCGGTGGTTACCTGGTTCTGGACAGCTACAATGGTCCATTTACCCGCAGTTGCTGCGTCTCCTTTTGCTCCCTGTGTGAGGGTCTGGAGTTGTGTTGCATTGCTGTACGTCAGCACCACCTTCTCAAAATCAACCGGCGTTCCCCCTGGAGCTAAAGCACAGGTGAAATTGACTGCATTGATTACCCCTCCGGCATTATTCGCACTACCATACACGTTTCCGACGATTTCAAGGGTTGAGCTTGCCTGCTGTACACCCGTGTGGACAACTTCCTGGCTCTTCTGGGTTGTGAAGAACCCGGCGCCGAGCACCACGTACGAGAACACTGCCGCAACGACAACGAATGCGATGAGCACAATCGCTGCCTCGAGACCGGTGAATGCATTGTCATTGTTGTTAACCAATTTCATATGGCACCTTCTTGGTGTAGGGATATTGGAATATCACCTATCCCCACAGCAGATAGGTCGGGGACATATACAAATTTTACCAAATGCCCAGCGGATACATTGTTTTTTAAAAACAAAATGTATTTATAATAATACTAATTGAAGAGGAAAATACCCCATCAAATATATGAATATGCTTGCCCACAAAATGGCTCAAATCTCGATAAAATTAAAAAAGTGGCATGGTTAAAGGGGACATATAGCCATTGGGACATATCTGCTGGGAATTCAGGTTCCTCAAAAACGGGATTATTCCGGTTCGCAGGATTCATCGGAACTGAATGGCTTCATAATGGGTAGAAACACGAAACTACAATTATTTTAAAGAAAAATAGGGGGATCGCAAGAAGAAAGGTCGTCAGCACCGATCGCAGGAATATTCCATCTTCAGAGCGGTTTTCCGCATATCGCCCCGAATCTGTTTTTTCCCACCCGCAAAAAACCATTTCTGGCATTTGACGCAGTGCTTGGGCCGGATTTTGTCGAGGGTCTTCATCGGGATCTCAAGCACAAATTCGGTTTTGTTCCAGTCCTCGGGGGGTTTCTCCGCGTTTGCTTCGTAGGCGGCTACAAACTCCATGATCTGGTGAGGGGGCACGCCCAGATCCACAAATTTCTTGAAAACGAAATAGTTGAAGATCAGCCAGGACAGATCAGAGCGATCGAGGATACCTTCGTACTCCCCGAACGCCTCATCGAAATCCTCAAGCGAGCAGCCGCACAGGGGGCATTTGCCCCCCACGAGCTCGTCAAGAAATACTTCTTCCTGGCACCCCGGGCAGGTTGTGTGCGGGGATTGCATGCGTGATGTCATTGTTGCTCCGATTTTTGAATAATTATCTGGTATTCATAACCGCGAATAGGTAAAACGGTTTCTGGTATGGGATTGATGTTCCTAGTATTGAACGGGCAGGGTGATAAGCGTATCACCAGTGCACATGCCCGACGATAAAAAGGTTATGGACCGGAAAAAATCAGTCTACGGAAGGTTCACCCTGTTCCATAACGAGGGTGCCGAAGATCACTTTTTCGAGCACCTGAGAGACGTACTTGATGTGCATAGCCTTCTCCAGATCCTCATTTCTGTGGACATCCGCCCAGAGCTGAAGGCGCATTAAGGAAAACCTGAACCGGTCCAGGGTATCGTCATCAAGGCTCATCGCTTCCCGGTAAATCGGTTCAAGCAAATCAGGGAAAGCGAGCGGATTCTCCAGCGCCACGATCACTCCTTTGTAGATGGGGAGCGGTTGCTCCTTTCCGGTAAGAATCCGCAGGTAATCCATGCTTATCCCTCAACAACCCTGATGAGCTCTTCCATGACTTTGTCCACGCACTTCCAGGTAGGGCTGTCGCCGCGCCGGATAATGAATGGCCTGCCTTCGTCGCCGGCCTTGCGCATCTCGATATCCAGCGGTATCGCGCCAAGGAACGGCACCTTGAGTTCCTCGGCAATCTTCTTACCGCCACCTTTACCGAAGAGATCGATCTCTTCGCCACAATGAGGACAGAGCATCCCGCTCATGTTCTCGACAATACCGATGACCGGGAGGCCGAGTTTCTCGATGAACTTTGCAGATTTCCGGGCATCCATGGTGGCAACGTCCTGCGGGGTCGTGACCACAACCGCCCCGCGGACGTTGGGGGCGAGCTGTGCGATAGTCAGGGCTTCATCTCCGGTACCCGGGGGAAGATCCACCACGAGATAATCAAGCGATCCCCAGTGTACTTCTGTGAGAAACTGCTGGATTGCAGCCATCTTCATGGGTCCGCGCCAGATGATGGGGGTGCTGGTGTCGGGCAGCAGGAACGCCATGGAGATGACCGAGAGGTTACCTGTAACGTGAACGGGTTCGATCCGGTCATCCATCATCGCAAGCTTGTGATCCTCGATCCCCAGCATCTTGGGCACGTTGGGACCGTGCATATCAAGGTCCAGGAGCCCGACTTTTTTGCCATGGGCCGAGAGCGCATAGGCAAGGTTGACGGAAACCGTTGATTTTCCTACACCGCCCTTCCCGGAAAGGACCATGATGACGTGCTTGACATCAATATCCACCTTGGGAGGCAATCCGGCCTTCCCGTTCTTTGCCGATGCACAGGTTGTTGCGGTCGGACAACTGGAGCATTCCTTCTTGCACTCCTCATCCGCCTGTTGTTTTGGTGTAGTATTCTTTGCCATGGGTAGCCTCCAGTAAAAACAATGATGTACTCTCAGCAGTTGTTCGCACAAGACAATAAAGATGTGGAGATTGAGACAAAGGTCTCGTATGCAGTCATCAATATATGCATATTTTATAGCCGGCCGGCTCACCGTTCACCAATGACACCCGGTCAAAAATTCTGTACAAATTGCGGAACCGGCCTCGTTCCCGGAATGAAGTTCTGTGGCCAATGCGGTATGGCCATTCCCATAGTTACCTCACCGGTTACGGTACCTGCATCCCCTGTTTCAGCGGCCCCTGCAACCGGAACACGACCTGCTGCGGGTGAAATCGTCGTCGGGATCGTCCCCTTTGTGGAACAGGGACTGATATCTGTTATTCATTACACGCTTGTTGTAACCAGCCGGCGTCTCATATTCTGCACGTGGGACCCAAAGACGGATGAGGTAATGTCGGACGCAGATGATGAGGTGATGCAGGAGTCCTGTTCTATCGAAGAGACAACAGACGAGATAACCCACTTCCGGGCAAAGGACTGGAGTGTGGGTCCGTGGCAGAAATACCGTTCCATGGCAACGGACAGTATCGCTACCAGCTCCATGGGAACGATCATTGTTCCCATCCAGGAGATTGAATCCGTGGATATCATCTGCGAAACCAGGACCTCCACCCAGGACAGCCTGTATGTGATGCACGGGCAAAAAGAACATACATTTGACCTGATGTATTCCCAAGGTCCGTTTCTCTTCGGGATCCTTGAACCAATTCTTGGGGAGCGCGTAAGTATGGCCGATCATAAGCACAGACGTTCCAAGATCGACCGTCTGATTACCGGGCAGGAATACAAGTAACCGGTTCTGCAACAAAGCATCTGCCATACGGTAAAAAAGAAGAACACGACCAACAGGTTGATGCTCGTATCGGGGGATCCTTCGGAAATGAGGGTTATTTGAGCCTTGGAAGAATTTAACGTGAAGATCGCAGTAAGCGTACTCCCAAGCGATTATACCTGCGATGGGGAGGACAACTCACTTCCTATCGAAATTGGCGGCGTGAATACCGGCATGTCACGGTGCCTTGCGATCATCGCCAATGATCCTAATACGCCGGGCGGGGGCGGTTTTGTATACTGGCTTGCACGGGAGAACGTGAAGTTATCCGGCCCTGCATCCAGTTTCGCTCTCACATCAACGATCAAGTACGGGGCTTCGGCACCCATGGACGTTACAGTGACCAGCGAGGTACTGACATCGATTATGCAGGCTACCAACAATGCCAACGGCCCGCTCAAGAACATGCAGGTCAGACTTGGCAACAAGAACGCGATGGAGTCTCTGCCAATGCAGATCTCGAGAAGTTCGGCTACACGGTGAAAGGGCCGGTATATCTCAAGGGAACCCTGGAAAAAGCCGGTTCAGGTACCGTCAGAATCAACCTCTCGGATGGCAGTCTCGGCCTTATACCAATTCCTTAAATCTCCGCGAAAAGGCAAAAACCGGTCTTGAACAGGCAATCAACAAACAACTTTCGGCAATGCCGGGGGTGAAGATCGACACGCTTTCGATCAATAACGGCCAGCTTCACGATTCAGGTGCATTCCCCCAGAGTGCATCGGCATGATACACGTTTTCCAGCATTCTAAAATCGTGCAGGGTTCTGCCGGTTTCGTCACCATTAAGATGCTCCGGGACAGATTCTCGATGACATGCCGAGATCTGCCCTCACACGGGTTCCGGATCCAGAGATGGAGTCTGCAATCCGGATGCAGACCGAACGCCGCGAATCGCTCCTTTCCCCCTTTGCCGCCCGGAGCTCCGGGGCAATCCGCCGTTTTGGGAGAAAACCGGAGGACATCCGGACACCCTACTCCCGGGATGCGGACCGGATTATCCATACGCGGGCCTATACCCGGTATATTGACAAGACACAGGTCTTCTATCTCGTTGAAAACGATCATATCACCCACCGGGTTATCCATGTCCAGCTCGTCTCGAAGATTGCCCGTACCATCGGGAGATGCCTCCGGCTCAATGAAGACCTGATCGAGGCAATTGCTGTCGGCCACGATATCGGTCACATCCCTTACGGCCATTTTGGCGAAACCTGCCTCTCGGAACTCTGCGAAAAGAACGGGATCGGGAAATTTTTCCACAATGTCCAGAGCGTCCGGTTCCTTGACAGGATCGAGGACTGCGATCTGACGGTCCAGGTACTTGACGGAGTCCTCTGCCATAACGGAGAGGCTGACGATGTCAGGATTGCACCTGAACGCTGTGAAAGTTTTGAGGCATTCGATCAGAAGGTTGAGGGAAATGCGGGAGGGAAGCGATCCCGTTCACCAATGACACTGGAAGGATGTGTTGTCAAATTCGCAGATACGATCGCATACATTGGCAGGGACATCCAGGATGCCCGCGAAGTCGGGCTCATCAATGAGGATATGCCAATACCGGATATCTGCGGGGAGGTCCTTGGCCAGAATAACGGCCAGATCATCAATACCCTGATCTACGATCTCCTTGAGAACAGCGATGCGGAAGAGACCGGATTTATCTCGTACAGCCAGGACGTTGAGAAAGCCCTCATCAACCTGCGGGCATTCTCCAGAACCAATATCTATGACAACCCGGCACTGATAACCGAACGAGAGAAGATCCGACAGATGTTTGCCACCCTGTTTTTTGCAGGTCTCCGGGATCTTGAGCAGGATAACCGCAGAGCCAGTATTTTTACCGATTTTATCGACAGTGGATATGTCAGCAAAACCTATCTTGGTTCTGCTACACCGGCTGAACTGGTACGGGACTTTATCGCCGGTATGACCGATCGCTATTTTGCCAGGAGATACGAGGAGTGCGTGTTACCCCGGAAAGTTGTGGGGAAGTTTTAAAGAAACAGGTAACGGAGTCAGTCGCACTTACTTTTTGGCCCGGTCCAGCCGGTGAACCCGCAATAGATGCAGCCAACGCTCTCACAGTGGAGGCACTGTCGTTTGGGAGCGGTGACAAGAACCGTGCCGGTCTTATTGCAATAGGTGCAGCCGAGCCCGCCACAATGCCCGCACTCTGCCGGTTCAAACGTTTTTTCAGGGGGTGTCATTCAGGAATCACCAGTAGTCATCTGTTCACCACGATACCAGAATTATAATCAGTCGTCATCTTCGTCAAGGTATCCCTGGAGAGCGGCCATGAGTTCAGCTGCTGAAGAATAACGGTCGTGTGGATTCTTTGCAAGGCATTTCAGGACGATCTTCTCGACAGCTGCTGCATCGGGATTATACGCCGAAGGGGGTATGGGGGGATCGCGCAGGATCGCATTCCCCACCTCAACAATACTCTCTCCGCCAAACGGGAGTGAACCGGTCACCAGCTCATAGAACACCACGCCCAGCTGGTAGATGTCCGTCCGTTCATCGGTCCGCCCGAATTCCGCAGGAGATACCTGTTCCGGAGCTGCATAGGAAAGAGAGAAGCCGGCAATGCTCGATTTCTTGACATCCGCTGCAAGAACCTTACTCATCCCCCAGTCCGTGATCTTGGGCACAAGATCTTCCGTTAAGAGAATGTTGTGGGGTTTGATATCCCTGTGGATGAACCCATGCTCGTGAGCGTACTGCAGCCCATCAACAATACCGGTGATGAGGTGGACTGCTTTCCACACCGGCAGCGGCTTTTCGATCGCCTCAAGCGAACTGGGTACAAATTCCATCTCAACATAAGGAATGGGCAGGATATTGACCGCGGTCACCTCAACAATATTCGGGTGGCGCAGCGTCTCCCAGGCTGCGATCTCGTTTAAGAAACATTTCCCCGTAACTTCGTCGAAACTGATCGGGATCTTCACGGCAACCCGCACATCATCCGTCTTCCTTACCGCAGAGAAGACCCATGCTATTCCCCCCCGGCCAACGAACATTATTTCGGTATATTTATTCTCCAGTTCCCGCGGGAAGTAGTTCTTCTGGTCGGTTACCGACAGATGAGGACTCGTCTGGGCACCCTCCAACTGAGCCGTCTTCTTCGAGAGAATTGTAGCAGGGGATGGGATTTTCCCAATGGCGGTTTTCACGAGCGATGTTGCCCGTACGATCGGGTTAATGCCCGGCCCCTCACCGGGTTTCGACCCGTTTTTACGGAGATACCAGATACCAGCCACAATTATCAGAATGACCAGCAGGATGGGCACTATTAGTATGCTGAAAGGGATCGCAGGCCAGGCATGGGTATTGGAAACCTGCACATCCGGGGAGGATGTGACCGTGCCCTGGAGCGTGAGAGTAGAAATGGGCGAGGCTGAAACGGTTGCTGCTGAAGAGGTCTGGGTTACAACGGTAGGTTTCAGGCCCGGGCTGCTTGTGGCAAGAACCACGCCGGTATAATATTCGCGCGGGTCCATCAAGGGAAATTCATCCAGGATGTTCTGCGCCGTTCCACTTTTCCCGGTCTGGATTGTCCCGACACTGACCACGTACGGAACGTCCCCGATACCATCCCCGTTCTTATCCCGCCCCTGGTAGTCCTTCCAGTAATTCCCCATCCGGCTTTCTGTTTTCTGGCCAAGGTAAGTGTAGGAATACGCAAGAAGGGAGCTCCACGTCGAGGATGGACTCTCGGATATTACATTCTGGTTGTTGAGGAAATTGTTTCTAATGATGAGGTTGGCAAGCGAAGTTGCATCAAGTGTTATGCCAACGGTGTTCTTCTGGAGCGTATTCTGCTCGATGCGATTATCAGAAGAGGATTCAAGGGAGATGCCGTATTGGTTGTTCTGCGTTATTTCGTTACCGGAGATGCTGTTTTTCCGTGCGGAAACGAGTGATATCCCAAGCCCATTATTCCGGAGGACATTATTGCGAATGACATTGTTGTTGGATGCAACGCGGATCCCGCTTGCCATCTCGGTGTTCTGGATGATGAAACCGTCGACAGTACAGTCATCCGCAAGGATCTGGATTGCATTGCCCTTGCCATTGGGATCGATTATCGGAACGCCGTTTCCGCTGTTAATCCCGATAAGAGAGATCTTCTTTTCCAGCCGGACATTCTCATCATAGGTTCCACTTTCCACCCGAACGGTGTCCCCGCTACTGGACCAGTCCACCGCCTCCTGAATGCTGGCGAACTCTGCTCCCGAGGGAGCAACGACATGATCTGCAGCAATTACGGGTACACAGGTACAAGTAAGGGCAAGAGCCGTGAAGAGGACTGCGCAGAGGATTCGGTACATCGGTATCATGGATATTCCGGGTTGGGGAAATGGGGGTTTTATCCGTTTTTCAGATTACTGGTTCGTGAGTATCCGTTGGCATTGATCTGGCTTATAGTATCAGGTTTTTTCCGGGAGTATTACCAGGAGCCTTACACCGTATGAGCCTTTTGCACATTCGATGAGATCCCCGTCACGCAGCTGCTCTTTTACGTTCTTTTCGAGTTTGCGATTATTGAGCTGAGTACCGCCGGTACTCCCACAATCTTCAATAAACCACCCGTCTTTGTCGTGAACGAATCGTCCGTGGGGTTTTGATACGCGCGTTACTGCCGTATAGCCCTCGGAAAGGACAAGGTCGTCGGGACCGGTGGCATCGGCGTTCTCCGGATCGATCCTCCCGATATTCACAAGATCGTGCTTGAGGAGGAAGAGTTTTCCATCATCCTGACCCCCGAGCACGATCGCTGCAGGCATGTTACCCAGTACTTCTTTTGAGAGGGTGCCTTTGACCTCATCGAGCCTGCGCGAGATCTCGCTTCCCAGGATCTGAACCCGCGTGTTGGAGAAGAAACCGAGGTTCCGTATGATCGCTTCCAGACCGCCGGGAACAAGGGAATACTCCCATACCGGGTGAATGCCCTTTGAAGTGGGCGCTCCAAGGCCGGCATCCTTCTTGATGACGCCGATACTCAACAGTTTGTCAAGGTGTTTTTTCGTGTTCTCGTAGCTGGTCTCGATCTCCTTTGAGATCGACCGGGCATCACGGGGTTTCTTTTCAATAAATTTTAATATCCTGAGCCGGGCGCTGCTCGACAGGACGTCAAGGTACTCTGACAGTTCCTCAAGCGAGTCCGACTCCTCGTGAATGATGATTGTGGGAGACTTATCTGCAGGATCCATAACGCTCCACCCGGGTTATCCCTAATCTTTTTTTACCCGTTGGTTATGGGAAGAGTTAGGCATAACGGTTTATATTTCCTCCCCATGCGTTCATCCTGCAGGTTGATTGTTCTAACCCGGAAGTTACATGCATCAACCCGGGCGATTTTGTGTATTTATCTGTCCGGGCATATGAGGTAGTGAGTGGGTGACGCTGCAGCAGAACGCAGCGCATTCACCGACCATACACAATTTATGGGAACCTTACTATGGACACGGGAAAAATTCTGACCGGGGTTGCATTCCTCCTCCTCTCAGTAGCCCTGATGGTGTCGCCATCGAGTGCTGAAATGCAGGGGCTGCACTGCGAAGCCGGCTCCGCGCCGGTGGCACTTCTGGGTGAGCCAAACGGAATCTCATTGGATATCCGGGAGATACCTGCATTCACAGGCACGGGGCTTTCTCCCAAAGACCATCCAGCTCAGTTGAATTTGCCATACCTCCTCAACCCGGGTTCATGATAAGGTTCCATGACACATGCCACGTAGCCGTATGAACGACAACAACTATGGATAATCCCGACATACTCACGTGTCAGTAGCCCGGGGTTGTTTCCACCATGTGGCCCGTACCTGTTCACCCGGATGGGACAAGGGAACCATCTCTCACTCCAGAGAGAGGGAGGATTGCACAAGTCCTTCCGGATCATACAAAAAGCCAACATAATCCTTTTTTGATATCAGTCGGAATATCCAGCTCATCTGAAAAACAATCCATTGAACCTGATCACTGAATCCGGTTCCATTCATTTCAGATTCCATGCAGTTTTTAAAAGGGCAGGTTACGGTAAGGAACGATGACAGGCAGATGCAGCCAAGCGCCCCAGCAGAAAGATTACATGAACCGTTGGACGGGATGGTACTTGCTCCGGTAAACGAGATCAATCCGGCAAAAAAGATATGCCAGTATTTATTGCTGATATCATTAAACACAAAACCGGGAATATCGGAATTTCAGGATGGGATCTCAATGGGAACTGATATCCAGAAGCAGGTGTATGAGATACTCGAAAGCCAGAGCAGGGATAGTAGGGCAGGGATATTCGTATCCCATGCACTGATCCTCCTCATCCTTATCAACGTCATTGCAGCGGTATTAGAGACAGACGCCGTAATATTCCAGAACTATGGAAGAATTCTTGACATTATTGCCGCGGTTTCGGTTTTCATCTTTACCGCAGAATATATCCTGCGGGTCTGGTGCTGCACACAGAATCCCGATTTCCGGTTGCCGGTCACCGGCAGGCTCCGGTACATGGCCACACCGGCTGCGATCATCGATCTGCTCGTTATTGTGCCGTTCATTATCCTGCCCTTCATTGCCCACAAGGGATTAACTTCGCTCATCCGATTCCTGCGCATATTCTGGATCCTGAAGATCGGGCATTACACCCGAAGCCTCACAACCTTTTCCCGGGTATTTAAGGCAAAGCAGGAAGAGATCTTTATTGCTTTTTTTGTCATGCTTGTCCTGCTCGTGATGGGATCTGCCATGATCTTCTATGCGGAACATGATGCACAGCCCACAAAATTCTCAAGTGTTCTCGCGTCCATGTGGTGGGGCATCGAGACCATGGCTACGATCGGATACGGGGATATGGTGCCCGTCACCCCGCTGGGTAAGGTCATCGCCAGCTTCGTTGCTCTTGTGGGAATAGGTCTATTTGCTCTCCCGGCAGGTATCCTTGCATCCGGGTTCATCGATGAATACAGTAAAAAGCGAAAGGATGAGCAGGAGCCGCCAAGAGTCTGCCCCCATTGCGGGAAAGAGATTGATGAGAAACCAAAGGAAAAGGACTTCTGATTCTCTGGTTTTCTGAGTGCTGGATATCATTGATCAACAAACATTTTCAGCAGCATCTCCAGGAATCAACTTGGAGAGCGGGAACCGGTTCATTAGTTTTATACTATCAGCGCGACATGGAGTAACTGTGCAATCCCAATGGGGGACTATGAGGTCAGACATTATGCCATCAGCAATGAAGATCCCTGTCAATTATCCGGAAACAGCTGAGGTTCTCAGGAAATACCTCAAACTGCGTGGATCGCCGGTCGCGTTCCGGTTTGCAACAAAGAAAGAGGATATGCCGACAGGCATGGAAAAGATCGATAAAACCATCCGGCACTGCTCGATGGTGGGTCTTGCGAGAAACGAAGGCAGGATCTTTTATGCGCTGCCAGAAAATCATGAATGTAATGGTGGCGCGTGGTCCCTTGGGCTCAAGGAGATCACGGATTCCCTGAAGACGGGTGAATTTTACTTTAAACTGGGAAAATTTGAGAGTGCTGCGTCCTGCAAGAGAACGATCGACCGCGTTCCGCACCTGAAGACCGGGGACACGTATGCAACACTGTATGCACCTCTCGAAAAAACACCCTTCGACCCGCAGGTTGTACTGATCGTTGCCAATCCATGGGCCATGCTGAAACTGTCCCAGAGCAATCTCTTCCGGACGGGCGGGCGGATCCATGCCGAATTTGCCGGCATCCAGTCCGTCTGTGCAGATACATGCGCCCAGACCTACCTCAACGGGCAGGTCAATTTCTCGCTGGGATGTGACGGATCGCGGAAGTTCTCGGGAATTGAAGATGGCGAGATGGTAATAGGTATCCCGACAGAGATCCTCCCCGAGCTTACTGAAGCGCTCAAGATCGTGGCTGCGGCACCGGGATCGAAATAATTTTTGGCCCGGGATTTTTGGCGCATGAGAGCCAAAGCACCACTGGTCGGGATAAGAATCAGGTAGAGAGATTACATTCCTGTGAAAGAGTCGGGCGGGAAATCCACCGGATTGATTTTTAAAAAAAGAGGGAAATCATAGAAGTTTTGCTCCGGCGGTCGGGCCGGGTTTGCACTCGAAGACTTCCGTGATCTTGACAATGACAAGCGAACGTGCGGGCAGGGCCGGGTTCTTCTTGTTGATCTTCTCCTTCATCTCATCGAACTCCTTGCCGCTGTTCTTGATCGAGGTAACACCCTTGATCTGGAAGCAGCCCTTGATCTCCGGCCCCCAGATGTAGATTGCGATCTTCGGGTTGACCCGCAGGTTCGACATACTTTTGTTCATGAAGTTGTCCGTGATCCAGATGGTCTCATCATCGACCAGTTCGACAATGCCGAGAGGAACCACGTTCGGGGTCCCGTCTTTGGATGCAGTTGCCACCGGGAACACCTTCATCTTGGAGAATGCCTCTTTCATCTCTGCAGTGAGTTTTGTCATTAGTCCTTCACCACTTCTCCGTCAGGATTGTGCAGCCATATACTTTACGGTCAATAAAAAAATGATTTCAGCCGGTTTTAATGACGTACAGGTATTTGCCCAATCGCTTCTCTTATCTCCCTTTGCGCCCCATCAATCTGTGTGATGCGAGAGCCGCCGGTGAAAAAAGTCCTCTACTGGTGTGAACACTGCAATATTCCGCTTGTTGCGAAGAGCTGCGCATGTGGCAGGGAGGGGAAAGTGATCGATCTCCTCCAGCCCTATGAACTCCGCCCCGCGCTCTCTGCCGACAGGGAACTCATCAGCGACCTTATCCAGGAGCGTTTTGGAAAAATCCCGCTGGCAAATGTTATTCTTCTGAATAAAGCCGGCGGGGTTGACCGGGCAGACCTGGTTATCATGAACGGGGAGCGGCTCGGCTGGCTTACCTTCGATCCGGTCACCCGTAAGTTCAGTCTCGATATAGCACCGGAAGCTCTGCCGTTTCTTGTATCCCATGCCAAAAAAGGTATCGTCGATCTGGAGACACAATCCAATGCCCGGAGAGATCAGGGACGAATCGGGGGGAAGAGGATCGCCCTTACCTCACCGGTGCCCGAAGGAACCGCGATCGTAAAATACCGGTCCAAATACGGGACGGGTATGGTAAAGGACGGTTCCATCAAGGTAAAGGAACTCCGTTCGGTTGTCCCGGCAACACCACCCAACCCCGGGTGGGACGAGGTGATCGAGAAGAACCGGTATCACCTCAAAAACCTCGAACGCAATGCAATAAGAACAATAAAACAGCACATTCACGACAGGCCCACGGCAAACGTCTCGTTCTCCGGGGGAAAGGACAGTACCGCGGTCCTCCATCTTGCCCGGAAAGCCGGGGTCACCAAGGCATTTTTCATCAACACAAACCTTGAATTCCCCGAAACCCTTGAGTTCGTAAGGTCAGAGGGAGTGGAGATCATCGATAAAGCCGGGGACTTCTGGCAGGCGGTGGAAAAAGCCGGACCCCCGGGGAAAGATAACCGCTGGTGCTGCAAGTTCCAGAAACTGCGCCCGCTCAAACTCTTTCTTGCCGAGGTAGGCCCGTGTGTCACCATTCAGGGTAACCGGTGGTACGAGTCATGGAACCGGGCAACCCTCGAAGAGACCAGCCAGAACCCGGACAACCCGCTGCAGCTCAATGTCTCGCCCATCCGGAACTGGCGGGCACTGGAAGTCTTCCTCTATCTTTGGTATCAGAAGGCCGCGATGAACCCCCTCTATGAGCAGGGGATCGAGCGGATCGGGTGTTATCTCTGTCCCGCGATGCTCGAAAGCGAATATGAGATGATCCGTAAGTCGCACCCGGACTACACCCGCCGCTGGGACACATTCGTGGAATCATGGGCTGACAAGAAAGGGTTGCCGGAGGCATACTGCCACATAGGTCTCTGGAGGTGGAGAGAACTCCCCCCCAAGATGAGGGAGATCTGCAGGGCTAAAGGCATACCTCTCAACGCAGACAACACGCTGCTTGCAGTGCCTGGACAGGAACGGAAAAAGAAAACCGCAGAAACAAGGGAAGAGACCAGGAAAGAGATCATGACGGAGAAGAGACTGAAGGATACAACCGAAGAAGACCTGGATGTAGAGGCAATGCGCAGGAACTTTCCCCTGCTCTCGGACATCATCTACCTCGACAGTGCGGCAACAAGTCTCTCACCGGAGCCGGTCATTCAGTCCATGGTTGAGTTCGAGCGGAATTATCGGGCGAACGTGGGAAGGGGTGTGCACCGCCTCACCCAGATCGCATCCCAGCGTTACTGGCACGCTCATGAAAAAGTGTCGGAATTTATCGGAGGAAAAAACGGCGTTACGGTATTTACCAAGAACACCACTGAATCGATCAACATGGTGGCACAGGGCATGCCCTGGAAGGCCGGGGATCGCATCGTCTCCACGATCCTCGAACACCATTCCAACCTCCTGCCATGGTACAACCTGAAAAAACGGGGAGTTGCCACAGATATCGTGGGGATCCGCGACAACTACTCCCTTGACCTCACCGCACTGGAAGCGGCCATAACCGGTACGACCCGCCTCGTGGCAGTCACGCATGCCTCAAACGTGCTCGGGGTGATCACCCCGGTTAAGGAGATTGCGAGGATCTGCCATGACCACAATGTCCCGCTTCTCGTGGACATGGCCCAGACTGCCCCGCATATGCCGGTTGACGTATCCAGCCTTGGCTGCGACTTCTGCGCCTTCTCCGGCCACAAGATGCTCGGGCCGACCGGCACCGGCGTGCTCTGGATGAAAGAGCCAACTATCGAACCCCTGCTTCTCGGAGGCGGTATGGTGGAGTCCGTGACAGGTTCAGAGTATATTCTCTCGGAGGGATACCAGCGGTACGAAGCGGGCACCGGCAATATTGCCGGGGGAATCGGCCTTGGCGTTGCGGTCGATTACCTCAAGAAGATGGGTATGGAAAGGGTCCGGAAGCACGAGCAGGCCCTCACCACCCGTATCGTGGAGGGACTCCGCAAATTCAACCGGGTGCACCTGTATGTCCCGGAAACGCCGGAAGACCGGGTGGGAGTGGTCTCCTTCACGATTGACGGACTCCACCCGCACGAGATTGCCCAGCGGCTCGACGAGATGGCAGATATCATGATCCGGTCCGGGCACCACTGCTGCATTCCCCTCATGGGACGGCTCGGCCTCCCGGATGGAACGGCACGGGTGAGCCTGGGGCCTTACAATACAGAAGGTGACGTGGATCTCTTCCTCGCAACCATCGAGGAGCTCGTCCGGTAAAAGGAACGCCCAACGGAAATACTCTTTTTCTCCGCGTTCTCACGATTTATTAACGAGCAGACCATACCGGTCATACAATCATTATGGGATATAACCCGACCTGCGTGATCTCTCATGAAAGCAAAACAACTCTCCGACCTCTTCACCCTTGTGCGTGAAAAACACCCGCTCGTCCACCACATCACAAATTATGTGACGGTCAATGACTGTGCCAATATCACCATGTGTGCCGGCGGGGCTCCGGTCATGGCAGATGCACCGGAGGAAGTTGTAGAAATGGCCGGCGTTGCCGGGGCTCTTGTCCTGAACATCGGTACGCTCAACAAGGCACAGATCGAGTCCATGATCCTTGCCGGGGGCATGGCAAACGACCGGAAGATCCCCATCATCCTCGATCCGGTTGGGGCCGGTGCAACCCGGTTCCGGACAGAAACCACAGAACGTCTCATGAGTGAACTGAAGATCTCGATCCTGAAGGGAAATGCCGGGGAGATTGGGGTGCTTGCCGGAGCGGGCGGGAAAGTGAGGGGGGTCGACTCCCACGGTCTTGCCGGGGACGTTGCAGCGATTGTCCGTAACTATGCAAAAACAGAGAAACTCACGGTTGTGGCAAGCGGCCCCACGGATATCGTAACGGACGGGAAACGGGTGCTCCTTGTCAAAAACGGCCATCCCATGATGGGTAGCATCTCCGGCACCGGCTGCATGGCAGCGTCCGTGACGGGTGTCTTTTCCGCAGTATCTTCCGACCCCGTACTTGCATCAGCAGCAGCTCTTGCAGCATTTGGGATCGCGGGAGAGCGGGCAGCCGCAGAAGCACGAGGTCCGTTCAGCTTCAAGACAGCCCTGTTCGATGAACTCGCCCTGCTAACTCCGTCAGATCTCGCTGCTGGTGCACGGATCACATCGCAGGAGTAGGCTTTGCTGCGGACATGAAAATCGACCTGTACGTCATCACGGATGAGGCAATTGCCGGAGGCCGTTCACATGCAGACATAGCCCGGCTTGCGATAGCCGGGGGGGCGGATGTTATCCAGCTTCGGGACAAGATGAGGGAAAGCACGGATCTCATCCGGATTGCCCGGGAAATAAGGGAGATTACCCGGGATGCAGGGGTATGTTTCATTGTGAACGACCGGCTGGATATTGCGCTTGCCTGCGGCGCTGACGGGGTTCACCTGGGCCAGGGGGATATCAGTCCCGGTATCGCACGGCAGCTTGCCCCGCCGGGATTCATAATCGGAGTCTCTGTAGGCAACCCGTGCGAAGCCTGCCGGGCCGAGCGGGAGGGGGCAGATTACATTGCACTCAGTCCAACGTTCTCGACGGGATCCAAAACAGATGCAGGACCCGGACACGGATGCAGCGTCCTTGAAGAGATCTACAGGCGCGTATCCATCCCGGTCATAGCGATTGGAGGGATCGGGCCGGACAACATTTCGGAAGTAATACTGGCAGGGGCACAGGGTGTTGCCGTGATCTCAGCGGTGGTTGAAAAGCCGGATATTACCGCGGCCGCACGGGAACTCGCTACAATTATTGCAAGTGAAAAAAAGAAGTGGCAGGTATGACTGAGCCATGCAGAGGCAGGTTTGTCCTGCACGAACATTTCTCCAAACACCATCATTTCGATCTCCGTCTGGAGCATGAGGGTACTCTTGTGAGCTGGGCGGTACCAAAGGGTCTGCCGGAACAGCCGGGCGAGCGGAGGCTTGCAATCCAGGTAGAGGATCACCCGTTGGACTATATCGGCTTTGAGGGCTCCATTCCTGAAGGAGAATACGGAGGGGGCGAAGTAAAGATTGCCGATAGCGGCAAGTATGAGGCACTCACCTGGACAAACGACAGGATCGAAGTGGTCTTTGAAGGAACCAGATTTTCCGAAAAATACATCCTGATCCGCTTTAAAAAAGCCGGAGACAAAGAGTGGCTTATCCAGAAGGGAAAACCAGCAACCGGATAATCCACGCACAGATGTCCCTCCGCGATGTATTCCCATCCCGGTGATCGGGATTGGACAGGGAATCTGAAAAAATGCGGGATGGCGGATAATAAGATATAATTAATCTTCAGATCCATTCTGGAATCACACAGATCACGTGCCGGGCTGATTACGCATATGAAGACCATCTCGCCGAAAAATACACTGGGACTCACGATCACGGCACTCCTGACAATCGGCATTGTGCTCATCTCGATCTTCTCCTTAAAAAATGGTTATTTTAACATCTTCCCGTATTTCTATATCCTGCCCATCCTGATCCTTGCCTATTTTCACCCAAGGTATGCAGTGTATTTCACCGTCTTCCTTGGCTGGGTCTTTCTCGGGCTCGTCTATCTGTACGGACCGCTGGATATCCAGCTCTATGCAGCAAGCATCGCGTTTTTTTACATTTTTGTCTCTCTGGGCATCATCATATCGGCATACTCTGGCCAGCTCCTCCAGGAACGGCGCTACCGGGAGATCTTTGAGCATTCCCAGGCGGGTGTTTTTACCTTTGACATCGAAACACAGAAAATCCGTGAGATCAACACCCACTCGGCCTCATTCCTGGGCTACTCACCGGAAGAACTGAAACAACAGCCATTCTCGTCCCTCATGATAGATGTGGATCAGGAATCACGGTTTATCCGGAAGCTCCGCAAAGAAGAGATTATCACCGACATGGAAATTGCCCTGCGCCGGAAGGACCGCACAGTGATCTGGGTGATGATAACGGCATCCTTAACAAAAGATGGCAGCGTGGTCTGCTCACTTGTTGATATCACCGAGCGCAACCGCATCAAGGATGAGCTCATCGAATCCGAACTCCGGTACAGGACACTCTTCGACGGGGCAAGCGATGCGATCTTCCTGCATGATATCGACGGTAAGATCTACGAGACAAATATTATTGCAACGCGGTACCTCGGGTATACAAAAAAGGAACTCATGCAGATGAGCCTGCAGGATCTGGATGTAGATTCAGAAATTTTCCTCACACCCGATAAAGCCGATACATTCCTTGCCCGGGGCTACATGCTCTTTGAAACGGTCATGAAGAAAAAGGACGGGTCTTCCCTTCCCGTGGAAATCAGCAGCCGTATAACCGAATATTTCGGTATGCCCGCGGTCATGAGCACGGTGCGGGACATATCGGTACGCAAAGAACACTAATCCGATTCCATTTTTGTAATCGCCGCATTTTTCCTTATTGAAATACAACCCGGTGTATTTCTTCAGATCGGTTAAAGCCCCGGCAAACAGCAAAGACCGCAGGTATATTTTCTGAAAACGCCCAGATTGGGGTATGGAGATTGCAAACCTGAAAACAGCGATTTTCAAGGAATGTACAGGGATTTTTATCCTGCTTGTCGGAGGTATTATCGTGATGGGGCTTTCAGTCCTGATTCTTGCTGCGATCATGTCACTGGGGACCTATGTACCTGCACTCACATCTGTTGCAACCGAGGGCCGGAACCTGGTAACAGGGAGTTTTCTTGCAATACTGCAGTATCCGCTGATCTTTGTTATCCTTCTCGTGATGGGGGGATATGCGGTCCAGCGGCTCGGATGGGATGACGGGTTTTAAAAAAAACCGAAAAAACTCTGTTGATTCGCAGGAGGTGGCAGGTCCTTCTGGCCTTACCCAAAGGAGTCACAAGGAAAATAAGTGTTTGCAGATTTATCTGTTTTTCAACCGGTACACACCTTTTGGCACGGTTATTTCAAACCGGGCTCCGTTACCCGTTATCCCGGTCTCGGTGATACCGATCCCTGTTATAGACAGGATCTCGCGGCTGAGAAACAGGCCAAAGCCGGTATTTTTCCCAAATCCCCGCTTGAACAGGTATTTCTTATCAGACTCGGGAATACCTGCCCCGTTATCTTCGAACGTGATGAGCAGTCCCCGGTCGGATTCGCGGGAACTGACCCGGATTAACGTCATCTTTTCCCCGCCATACCGGATGGCATTATCGGTCAGGTTATACAGTACCTTCTCAAAGAGGGGATCGGCAAATACCTCCGGGTCGCCTGGATCTGCCTCAACAACAATATTGTCGGGAACCAGGGTGAGTTTCGCTTTGAGGAGAGCTCCGTTGATATTCTGCCAGTCCGGGGCCTTGACACCCATGTTCTCGTAATCCCGTGTGAACGTGATCTGGTGCTCGATGGTCTGGGTTGCCACAAGCTCCTTGTTGATATAATCCAGCAGGACCGGGTTCTCTACAATAGAAGTTGAAAGGGAGAGGTATCCCTTGAGTACCATGAGCTGGTTGAGGATATCGTGGCGGGTGATACTTGAAAGCAGGTTGATCTTCTTGTTGACCAGTTCCAGGATCTTACGCGACTGGAGGGTCTCAGTTATATCCTCCATTGAGGCAACATACTGGTTCGTCCCGGGGATAATACCTATGATGAGATCGAGCGAACGGATCTCCCCGGCCCGCGTCCGGAGCCGGAACTCATAGTGGTATTTTGCGGAGTCATTGTGCTCCCCCATACGACGATACTGGGCAAGGATTCGTTCACGGTCTTCAGGATGGATAAAGCCGGTCCAGCTCATCTTTCCCTCAATTTCCTCGCGGGAATATCCACTCATCCGTTCAAATTCCGCATTCACGAGCGAGATGACCGTATTTTGCTCGAAAAGGATCGTAGATGTCCCCGTTGTTTCAAAAACTGCCCGGTAGCGTTCCTCGTTGGCTTTCAGGTCATCTTCTATCTTCTTACGGTCCGAGATATCTGTGAGGATACCGACAAGGAAAGGGTTTCCGAATGCCTCATTGTAAAGGCTTAGTTTCGTGATGATGGTATGTTCCTGACCATCCGGCCCGGTGACCGTAGATTCGTTCTCGCTTCCGGCGCCGGTCAGGAATATCATCTCAGCCTCATTGCGGAAATGGTCAGCCAGGGGTTGCGGGAAAACATCATGTTCCGTCTTCCCGATAAGATCGTTACGGGAACAACCGAAAAACTGGCAGAAGCCCTCGTTTACGAGCGTCAGCCGGTGATTACGATCCTTGACAAAAACCGGATAGGCTATGGTATTGATGATCGCCCCAAGGTTCTTCTGGGACTCGCGTCCGATTGCAAGCTGCTGGTTCTCTTTTTGTACCTGCACCTCATGGAGAATCCGGTGAACTACGGTGGAAAAAATGAACATACCGATGATATTAAAAACGATCATGGGGAGTGCAACCATAGTTACAACCGATAAAAATTCCGACGGTTTTGTCACGAGAACGAGAGTATAGCAGGAGATAAGCGTTTCAGAAAGCCCGATTAAAACCACAGCAATCCAGGTAGGAACGAATTGGCGTCTGTTGGCGAGATACATCACCCCGCCGATAATACCGGACAGGATCGGGGCCGACAGCCCGGTCCACATATAAGGCCCGCCCTGAAAAAACCGGAACAATCCACCTATGATCCCAGAACCAATCCCGATATATGGCCCGCAGATGAGGCCGGCAGCCATAGGGCCAAGGTCACGGATATTGATGACAGCCCCATAAACAGATAACCCGCTTAATGTTCCAAAGATAGAGAGCATGCCAAAAAAAACCATGAGAAGAATCTGGGTTGTCAGTCCCGGGTGACCCTCAAAAATCTCTTGGAAAAACCGGCTTCTCATGAAAACGGAGGCAAAGACGATAATAACACAGAGGATCTGAAAAAGGGCAACAGAGCTCTGTACAAACGTCAGATCCATACTAACGAATTGCATAAGGATATGATAAATATATTGAGTCCGGGATATTGTCCTGGAATTCTCTGGAAATACACCCTAATGACACGGGGAAATCAACTGTCGGGCAGGTTGGGTCGGGAGAGGAGTGCAGAAAAACCTCCGGATTCCCAGAATGTGAGGGGTTGATTCAATGGTCGCAAACGAGATTGGTGAGAATGCAGAAGTGCGGTGCCAAGATGGCCAGAGTGCATGGAATCAGGGATTATCCATGCCGATAATCATCAGGATTCCCCATTGAACACAACGTACATGAGATAAGAACAGAAACCAAATCTGACTCAATCCATGCAGTAAAAAAGAGATCACGCGCAATTACGGATTGTGACCGTCAGCATTGAAGCCGCCGGGGGGAATTGAACCCCCGACCTGCTGATTACGAATCAGCCGCTATGCCGCTAAGCCACGGCGGCGCAATACCCTCACAATGTCGACCTTTACGCTAATAAAATATCTGTCCGGAACATCCGGTCACGAGTATCCGCTCAGTGTGGTCACATTTTCCTTGCCGGCCGTCTCCTTGGATGCAATGGTCCCGAATTTGGACTCGTAATCCGCGATAGTCTTGGAGAGGACATTGAGGAGATTCTTGGCATGGGAAGGGGTGATCGAGACAATCGCTTTGGCCCGTGCCTGGTTCACCTGCGGGAGCTGGTGCAGGAACATGAACGTGAACTCATCATCTTTGTACGCGATCTGGATCATGTTGCTGTAAACAGGATCGAGCGTAGGGGGAATATTGACAGATATTTCCTGGCCTGACATAGCTACTGGTTAGCGGCGCTGGTATGAAAAGATTGGTTATCCGTCACTCACGTCAGATGTAAGACAATAAGTATAATCCGATCAGTTTCCCACCCTTAAAGGAGGAGTTACCCTGGCAGAACAGAGTGATTATGTAACGATCTCGGGGCTGGTGCGGGTGTACGCCTGCCCGGTCCGGTTTTACTATGAGCAGCACGATCCCATCACCGAATCTGATCGGTACGCGGTGTGCAAACAGATCTCGTACCATCTCGGCACTTCCCTGGATGCCGATGCCATCTGGAGTGAGATCTGCACCGTCCACCCGGACATGGATCCGGCACTCAGGGATTTTCTGGATCTGTGCATAACTGCCTGTACCAAGAGCGAGTGGAAACCTTCCCGGGAGACCGATGTGCGGGTAGTCTCGCAAAAACACGAATTTGTGGGGATGATCGACCGGATGACCGGAGACGGGACATTCTCGATTATCCGGGCTTCCGGGGCCATGCCGCTGGGTACCTATTCGGCGGATCGTCTGAGGATTGCTGCTATTGCGTTATGTCTTGAGGAGATGACAGGAAAAGAGGTGGCCGGGGGCAGCGTCGAGTATATCCCGGATGGCGTTTGCCGGTATCACGAAGTCCAGCCACGGGACCGCCGCCAGGTAATCGCCACACTCCGCCGGTTTGCCTCTATCCGCGAGGGCCATATGCCCGAGCACCCGCTCAATGCACCCTGCAACCGCTGCAAATATAAGGAGAAATGCGAGAGCAGTGCCGGGCACCGGCTCTCCGAACTGCTGTGAGCAGGTAAAAAAACAATGTGGGCCTCTTTTTTTTCAACCACACTGGCCCCCCTGCTGTGCATGACAGGACCATGCATTCCGGTTCGGCATCCAGAATTCTCCTGATCACTCGCCGTGGGGTTTATCAAAAAAACGATATCCCCCTTTCGGCACCAGGATCTCGAACCTGATCCCCTGACCCGGTTCGCCGTTTTCACGGATGGTGATGCCGGTGATAGAGATGATCTGCTGCACCAGGTATAAACCGGGCCCGTGGGTTTTACCGGATTCCCGCTCGAAGATCATCTCCTTCCCGGCCCCGAAAATACCCGCTCCGTTACCCCCAATGGTCATCACCAGGCCGGCACCGGTTTCGGTATACCCGAGCGTAATCTCGGTCACAGGGGCGCCAAGGACAAGAAGGCTTTCCATCATGCTGAAAAAGGCCCTCTCCAGCAGGGGGTCTGCATAGATTTCAACACCGTCCAGACTTCCCTTCCGGCCGATTTCCAGGAAATCCAGGTGGGATATGGCGAAAAGGAAGACCTGCTGCACATTCTGCCATCGGGGCGGGGTAATTCCAAGGTCCTGATAATCCTGGGCAAACTTCAGGGATCCTGACAGCCGTTTCAGGAGAACGCTCATCTTTTCCAGATAGGCAGCCTGGTCATCAGGAACTGCCTCTTTTTTCATGAGTTCAACATATGCAGCCAGGGAAAAGATCCCTGCCTGTATATCCTGGAACGTGATCAAATTGAGAAGGCCCATCTTGCTCCTTGCAAGCTGCAGTGCTTTCTGCATTCGTTTGCGTTCGGTTACGTCCTGGACTATGCCAAGCACCCGGTCTGCATCTAGGCGGATAAGCCGGGCTTCGAAGCTTTTGACATCGGAAGAGACCACAAGCTCATAACTGACATATTCCAGACAACCCGAGTCCAGTGCTTTCCCAATTGCATTGAGGATCTCCTGGGTGGTATGTTCATCGAGCCCGGCATTCCGGATGCTGGAGCCAATGATAGTATCGGGAGTGAGTGTGAGCAGGCGGTTGTCGGAAGCCCGGAAATCGAGGTACTGCCCCTCGCGGGAGAGGATGAACAGGAGATCCGGAATTGCGGCAAGGATCGCAACATTCCGGTTCTCACTTTCCCGGAGGGCCTGTTCTGCCACCCGGCGCTGTTCCAGTTCCCGGACCAGATCGGCAGTTTTGCTGGCTACCTGCCGCTTGAGGGCACGGTTCAGGAGCAGAATAACTACTACGATAATGAGGATAATAACTGCCATGACAAGCAGCGAGAGAAGCAGGTGGGTGTCCATTCCCGCTGATGGAGTCAGGGAGGAAGAGATCCATCGTTTCATGATCACCGCGTTGTCTTCAGGAGAAATTGCAGCAATTCCCTTGTTCAGAACAGAGACCAGAACCGGCCGGTCGTTCCGCACCCCGAACGCAAACTGGAGCGGCCCTGCACCGGAGGGGGCATACTCCCCGCTGACCTTGAGGTTAGTTATTCCTTCTTTTTCAACAACATAGGTTACCGTTGCGAGATCTCCCAGATATGCATCAGCAGAACCAAACGCCACTTTGGTCAGCCCGGTCTTAACATCCGCAACCGGGACCGCATTGATATCCGGGTACTGCTCCGTGAGGAGCAGGTGGCTCGTATACCCGTCAACAACTGCGACACTCTTCCCGTCCAGATTTTCAAGGGCAAGACCGGAGGGGGCACTGGTTTTGGTCACGATGACAAGGGAGTTCTTATAATAGGGCCGGGAGAAGAGGAGGTAGTCTTTCCGGAGATCCGAGATATAGACAGCACTGAGGAGATCGGTCTTCTTGTTCTGGATCTGATCAATGCAGACATTCCAGGTATCAGGGGCTTGTACCCGGAACCGGAGGCCGGTGCTTTCACCAACGCGCTCAAGATAATCCAGGGCAAGGCCGGTATAAGCCCCGGAACTATCCCTGAATTCGATGGGCGTATAGGCGGGGTCAATACAGACACTGACAACGGGGTTTTCTGAAACCCAGGCGCGTTCGGCGTCCGTAAGGTTTGCAGGAGCTGCCGGAAGGAGGCCGGGTATCGGACTTAAGTCCTGTTGTGCTGCAACAGGGGATATAAGGATCAGGACAAGGGTGGTAAGAGCGAGAATTGTGACTGCTGTACTCCGATAAAGATGAATGCTCCTGCCGGAATCCTGTTGAGTTATCGTACGAACTGATCGACACATCCGATACAACCCCGGGTATTGACAAACTAATTGGTCTAGTCTACTTTAATGCATGCACATAATCCGCCGGTTACACTTGACTGTGCGGTACCATACTATATAATAAAATTGACCGGTCAGACCACCAGCCTCATATCCATGAAAGCGGGGTTTCGGAAATGATTGATACACACCCGTTAGACGAGATGTGGATTCCAAAAAAACCGTCGGGTAACCAGAACATGGTTAAAGTCCCGTTCAGTGCACCGGATCCTGCGGGCATACCGGGATCTCTTCGATAAGAGGGATTGTATACAGTACATCACCGAAATCATCCCGTATAGAAAAAACGGTGACCGTTGCATGAAGCAGGGTCCCGTCCTTCCGTAAGTATCGCTTGTTAGTCCTGAAAGATTCGATCTCGCCGGCCCAGAGTTTTTTTGTATCCTCGATATTTGCGGGGAGATCTTCCGGATGGGTCAGTTCCATGAACGTTTTGCCGGCCAGTTCGTCGCCACCATATCCCAGCATGCGGTTGAATGCAGGATTTGCGATACGCAACCTGAAATCCTTTCCAACAAGTGCAATTCCCAGGGGGGATCGTTCGAACACTTGACGGAACCGCTGTTCACTCTCCTTCAATGCATCTTCTGCCATTTTCCGGTCAGTGATATCCACAACAGTACCCTCAAGGGAAAGGATGTTATCAGTCCCATCGCGGATAACCCTGGCCGCCATGGATACCCACAGAGGAGAACCATCCCGTTTTTTGCCCTTCACTTGCCGGGGCCCGAGTTTGCCATGAGCGGTTAAGAGTTTCAGGCACTCAATCCGCTCCAGAGGATCCGCATAGATCTGTGTCCCTACTGAATTGACTTCAGCCATAATCTGTTCGCAACTGTCATAGCCGAACATGCGCGCAAAGGCGGTATTTGCGGCAAGGAGTCTCCCCTCAGGTGAAGTGAGGAAAATACCGATCACGGCATTCTCAAAGAGACCGCGGTACTTCTCCTCACTCTTCCGGACCGCTTTTTCTGCTTCCTTTCGCAGGGTAATATCAAGAGTCACCGATATAAACTGCGGGGAGTTGCCTAGGAGTACCTTCCGGGTGGAGACCACGACCTGCCTCCGTACACCCGCCCTGGTCGTCATGTGGGTCTCTACCGCATCAAGCCTCCCTTCGGCTTCCAGAAGAAGGTGCATCGTCTTTTCTGTATCAGCATCAAGAAGCCCAAGTTCACGGCTCGTTTTTCCGAGGACTTCTCCAGTGGCAAACCCGGTACTTTCCTCAAATGCACGATTCACGAGCAGGTAGTGCCCTTCCATATCCATCACTGTGCAGGTATAGGGAGCGAGATCGAAGAGGATCCTGAATTTCTTCTCGCGATCAGCACTTTCCGATTCCGCACGTTTGGCATCAGTTATATCCCGGCCTTCGGGCAGGAGAGCAAGGATCGTCCCGTGGTCATCAACAACAGGTTTGAGGGTGAAATCGATATAATGGACGTTGCCTGCAGCGTCGTTATGGGTGGTTTCAAACCGGGCAATCTCCCCCCGGCCGGCCCTGCTGACGGCCTCACGAACTTTCTCCTTCGCCAGGGGATCATGCGACCACCAGGGGGTTTCCCAGAAGGGTTTGCCGATGACCTCTCCCCCATCTGTACCAATAAGTGAC
Source organism: Methanoregula sp. (assembly GCF_041645475.1). GTDB lineage: Archaea > Halobacteriota > Methanomicrobia > Methanomicrobiales > Methanospirillaceae > Methanoregula. Next base: position 40,825 of record NZ_JBAZQA010000021.1, read on the forward strand.
ATGGCGGTGGCATTCGCCTGGAGGAGCCGGCCCTGCAGGTCCAGCACGCCGGCCAGCTGGAAGGCCTGGTCGAAAAGTCCGTGGAACAGGGCTTCGCGCTCCCGAAGGGCGTCTTCAGCGTTCCGACGCTCGGTGATATCGCGCATGGATTCTATGGCACCCACGATTTGGCCCTGCTCATCATACAGCGGGCTTGCTTTTATCCAGAGGGTTCTTGATTCACCGCCAATCCGGGGAAGTGAGGTTTCCGCAGTGAGGGTATTCCCATCCCGATAGATATTAAAATACAGCCGTTCCAGCTCGGAACGGTCTGCATTGAGCAGGTCGAACAGGAACGGGCGGCGGGCGCCATAGATTGGGAGGGCATATTCGTAATTCCCTTTGCCCAGCACAGACCGGGCAGGGACTCCGGTCAGGAACTCCATTGCCTGGTTCCACGCAATAATGGAACCTTTATCGTCAATCGCGATGGTTGCATCCGGGGCAAAATTAATGATATCGGCCAGGCGGTGCTCGCTTTCACGGACCTCCTGTTCCCGTCGTGACAGTTCATTGTAACTCTCCCTCAGTTCCTCCTCCGAGGCGGTAATCTGCTCATATGCACCCCGCAGTTCCTCCTCGGCCATCTTCCGGTCGGTAATATCCCGAAGGATCGTATGGAGGATCTGCTGCCCCTTTATCGGGATTACGGTCAGGGTAACCTCAGCCCAGAAGGGTTCGCCATTCAACTTCAGGTGAACCCATTCGAAATGATAACTACCCTCGCGGAGGGCTTCTGCCATTAACTCTTTGGATTTTTCCAATGAATCCCTCCCGTCTGGCTGCAATTTTGGGGAGATCTGGGAGGGATGGAGCCGGAGAAGCTGATCCTTTCTCTCCATCCCCAGCATGGCAAGGGCCGCTGCATTGCAGTCGACAAATCCATCATTATCGGCGATGAACGTGGCATCTTTTGATTTTTCAAAGAGGGTCCGGTATTTCGCCTCGCTCTCCCGCAAGGCAAGTTCGGCCTCTCTCCGGTCAGAGATATCGCGGGCAAAGGAGAAGATGAGCTTTCTTCCGCCATATTCAAAGTAACTGCTGGCGATCTCAACGGGGAATTCCACTCCGTCCTTACGCTTGTGATAGGACTCTATGACAACATTTTTTTCCTGCGCGATCCGGTCCCAGATCTCCTTCCACTTGTTCGCCGGGAAATTGGGATCGAAATCGTGAACGGTAAGAGATGCAAACTCTTCCAGGGTATATCCCAGAGCTTTGCAGGCAGCCAGGTTTGCCCGGACAACCCGGGCATTTTCATCCAGCCAGAAGGTGGTAATTCCCGAGTGTTCGAGAGAGAACTCGGCGAGGCGGATCTGTTCCTCCGCGTTCCGGCGCTCGGTGATGTCGCGGGCAGACGTGATCACCTGCTGTATGCTCCCGTCAGATCCTTTCACCGGTGCAATCAGCCAGTCAATCCAGATGCCGTTTGGGAGCTGAAACTCGATCCGACCGGTTTTCCCCGAACTAAAAACGCCCAGAAGGGACTTTTTCCAGAGATCCACCAGATCCTTTGGAAAACCGAGTTCTTCGTGGGTTTTACCGACGAATTGTGCAGCAGATATTCCGGTCTGCGGTTCAATGTTCGGGTTAACGTAAAGGTGCCGGAGATCCCGGTCAAAGAGCATGATGGTATCAAGGGAGTTCTCGGTCAGGCCCCGGAACCGTTCCTCGCTGTCGGAGAGTGCCTGCTCGGCCCGGCGCTGGCTCACCGCAAGCCGGATCTTGTGGGCAAGCTCAACGAACTGGGATTTGGGATCTCCGCCTTTCTGCAGGTAAAAATCTGCACCCTGATTGAACGCCTCGATAACAACTTCTTCCCTGCCGCGTCCCGTAAAGAGAATAAAGGGGATGGCATATCCTTTCTCACGAACCAGTTTTAAAAAATCGATGCCATTCAGGCCCGGCATCTGGTAATCGGAGATTATGGCATCATAAGGCGTAAGACTCAGGATCTCAAGTGCATCTGCCGGAGAGGGGGTTGTATCAATCCGTAACTCACCACCCACTTCCAGGAAGATCTTGGCGATCTCCAGCAACTCCTTCTCATCATCTACATACAGGACGTTTATCTTTGCCATCACGACGCCACCCGGGGTTTGGTGCCAGGCTATTTCCCGGCAATGTCCGCCAGAATTGCCTTGATATCAATCCAGATGATCAGTTCGTTCTTCTCCTTTTCCTGGACCTTCACTTTCCGCTTTATGATCCCGATAATGGCCGTATCTTCCTGGCTGATCGAGGCAGAAGTATAGTCCACCTGGTTTGCCTCAAACGTGGATACTGAAGTAACGTCATCAACCAGGATACCGCTCTTGGACCGGGTGGTTTTGTCGTCCAGAACAATGATCCTGTCAGACTCTTCGGAGTGCTGGTTATTTCCGGGAATGTTCAGCCGGTTCTTGAGATCAACGATTGTCGTGATCTCTCCCCTGAGATCGATTATCCCCCGGACATATGAGGGAACATTGGGGATCTTGGTGATGGTGGTATATTCCACAACCTCCCGGACATCGAACAGGTCGATAGCGAACTGTTCATCTCCCAGAACAAATTCAACCACCTGTATACTCCCCTGCCGGTCCTGGATCATCCCGTCTGGTGGGGAGGAGGGTGTCTGCGGTATACCTGCCTGTGCCCCCATAACCCCTCCCCTACTCCACCCTGAATTTCTTGTTGGCTTCCATGGCTTCAATTGCCACTTTGTTGACGTTGGATACCATACGTGAGATCTCGTCGAGGGCCGCTGAGGATTGCTCCGTTGCAGCTGCGGCATCACCAGCTTCCCGGGCAGTTTGTACCATGATCGAGGACACTTCGTGCACGCTTGCAGTTACTTCCTCCGTTGTTGCTGCCTGTTCCTCAGTTGCAGCAGCTACTTCCGAGGCACTTTTTGCAACACGATCAACGGATTCATTGATCTTCAGGAACACTGCCAGAGCTTCAGACGACATCTTTGTCCCGGTCCCGACAATGGCCCTCGCATCTTCCATAGCAATCGTTGCATTTTTTGTAACGGCATTGAGGGTTGCTATCATATCCTCAATCTTCTCTGCACTGCTTCGTGAATCCTGGGCAAGGGATTTGACTTCAGATGCGACAACGGCAAACCCTCTCCCGTGCTCCCCGGCCCGCGCAGCTTCTATTGCGGCATTGAGTGCCAGCAGGTTCGTCTGGTTGGCAAGATCCCGGATAAGTACGACAATCTTGCTGATCTCTGCCATCTGTTTTTCGATTGCCATGACAATATCATACACTTTACCGGCAGACTGCGCAATATCGCCCATGCCTTTCTCCACGTTCTTTGCCAGGTCTGCCCCTTTTGTCGCCAGGTCACCGGACTCTTTTGCCTGATGGGAGACACTCTCCATACTGGATGTGATCTCCTCCACAGCGGCACTCATATCCTGCATCGCTTTCGTAATCTGTTCAACACTTTCTGAGGCTTTCTCTGCATTTTCAGAGACCTTGCTCGTGTTCTTTGCGATCTGGGCAACACCTTTTGCCCCGTCTTCGACACTCCGTGTGGCGTTCTCTGCAGTTGAGGTCAGGTTGAGCATCCGCTCGTTGACATCTGCAATATTCTTTTCAAGATTCACGACGATACCACGAACCGAGTTCCGGAGCTTGATGAGCTGATCGTAGACCTCCCGGGTATCGTCATCAGGCGGGCTGAGTTCATACCGTACCGTAAGGTCTCCCTCGGCCATCTGGGCATAGACTTTGTTCAGGGCCTCAACTTCACGGGCCATGAATTCCTGGGTTTTTACAATCTTGGTGATCTCAGTGTACGAGACATAGACCCCGCTCACGTCACCTTTCTCATCATATATCGGGATATTTGTTCTTAGTACTACATGCATACCGGACGGGCTCTGCCAGGTGGATTCCCCCCGGGTAATTTTCTTATCGCGGATTGCATCGGTAAAGGACTGGCCCGAGTCTTTCAGGTACTTGATTAAGCCCTGTGTCCGGAACTCTGTAATTTTGAGGGCACGGACACGGTCCATCGGGTATCCGATGATCCGACAGAACGCCTCATTAACCTCGAGGAAATTATACTGCGTATCGATAATGACCTGGGCTATGGGACTTTCCCGGAAGATCAGCTGGAAATTTTCCATCTTCTTCTGGAGCGTTGTGTCACGGAAATTGACCTGAAGGTATATCTTGCCCTCGTACTCAACTTTTTCAAGGGCAACTTCCACATAGAACAATTTTCCGTCTAGGGTTTTATGCTGCCACTCGAAAACCTGGGGCTTGCCCTGCAGGGCGAGAGCAATATTTGCACCTGCAACATCGTCCGACAGTTTACCGTTCGGTTGCCGCTCAGGCGAAATTATCGAGGGGGCTTTACCGATAAGATCGTTTGCATCCCGTGCATGGAACGCCTTGATGGCGGCACGGTTACAATCAACAAAAACACCATCCCGGATCAACAGTACGGCAACTGGTACTGCATCCAGGACGCTCCTGCATAATGCACCAATATTTTCTGCCATTTACACCACCCGGGTTAACGAACGTCCGTGCATATCCGGGGGATATTCAGGACCGTTCTTTCTCGCATTACTGCTGGGAGTCAATGCAAGGTGATTAGCGGTACGGCTCCTAGGATAAAAAGATTCCCCTGACGGAGGGGTTCGGCAGTTCACAATAAAAAAAAACTATAAAAATGAGGTCCGAACATTTTCCGGAATTCCTGATAAAAGAAACTATTATCATTCAGATGGATGCATTATTCTATTTTAGTTTAATGATTCATTCCATATTATTTTCGCAGGAGGATTTGTCTTCGACAATAGGGAGCGGGCGTCTGCCACGTGCCATGCGATTAAAAGGTGGAATCTCGCAGATGACTGGCTGATAGAAATGATTGATAACACCATTCAGCGGCGTTGGAATCGCGTTTTTAATCCGGATTTCTGACATTTCCCCGGAAAAACCAAGGGGCTAAAAAAAAGGTGGACGTCAGAGTTTCCGGTATTCCCCGGAAGGAACATGGATCTCAAACCGGGCTCCCTTTCCGGGGAGACCGGCCTCCCGGACCATCAGGCCGGTCTCAGCCAGGATCTGTTTTACAAAGAATAGACCGTATCCCGCGTGCCGCCCGTATTCCTCAGGAAACAGCGATCCTTTTTTTGTCGGGGATACCCCGACACCATCATCCTCGCAGACGATAACAAGCGAGCTTTCCGTCATATGGCTCGTGAACCGGATCCGGGTGAGCGGTTCTCCGCCATGTTTTAGGGCATTGTCGATCATATAGAAAAACGCCTTTTCAAGAAGCCTGTCGGCGTAGATCTCGAGATTCTGGATCTCAACATCAATGGTGACCTTGCCAAGATTTGCCCCTACCCTTGCCCGCATGATGGTGTCTGCAACATTCTGCCATTCAGGGGCGCTGACACCGATATCCTGGTATTCCTTGATGAATTTCACCTGCCGGTGGATCCTCGCGATTGCCGCCTTAACCTTCTCGATATCGGCACTCCTTAAGGGATGTTCCATATCAAGCGAGAGTTCAGTAAGCTCATTGAGGATATCCTGCCGTGTAATGGTATTGAGAAACGTGAGGCGTGCCTGGGTCTGAACCAGGCGGTTTTCAAGAACGTCGCTCTCATGGCGTTCCTGCTTGAGCATATGATAGAACTTCACAATGAACAGGATCAGCCCAACAACGAGAAAAATGCTGACTACCAGGAGTTCATCCACCTGGTAGGATTCATTGGCTGACAGTGCGGTTACAAGAGATTCTGCAAGGTTGAGACGACCGGATATAAAAAACAAAAGACCAGCAAGAACAACAATTACTGCGAGATACGCAATGATAGTTATCGATTCAGATTTGCGTTTTTTTGCCAAAACGTCGCTCATATCCTTTTCCCTATATCTTCCTTTATCTATAGACTCTTGAATATTGTGATACTTTTCCGACAGAAATACCACCCGTATCCGGCAGTCTGAGGGTTGCCAGTCCAGACGGACTCCTGGTGGATTTCTGCATCACTTTCACCCTGTGCATCCTTTTTCCTTTTATTCCGGGTCTCCGAACTGTCAGGAACACAAAGGTGAAAGGAGACACTCATGAAAGCAAAACGGGTAGAGACAGGAACCCCGGAAGGGGATGCGCTGGGTTTTTTTGAAGACCTCTTCTCCGGGTGGCTGGAGATACAGGATAATCACTGCCTGTATCTTCATTATATTATCTCACGGAACAAGAACGAGGGAAACACCCAGGCGCTGATCCGCAGGTGGTTATCGGAGGGATATGATGTACGGGTGGTTATGCCCCGGCCCGTGATGCAGCATATCCTTGGGAAATTCCAGTTCATCCCCTCGAAAGAATATTTTCCGGACCAGTACGAGGATGTGGTTGAGGTCTGGTGCCGTCCCGCATGGAGGGGTATGGAGGGAGCATCCTCACGGGCACATGCGGGTATGCTCTGATACACCAGCGTTTTAAAAGGGAACGTTCACGTTTCTTCGGGTTATTGACCGAGCAGGGTCCGGGACAGGATATATTCACCCCGGGCTTCCCGGGTTGTCCCGACGATCAGCCACTGCTCATTGCCATGCTGCTCGCAGACACCGCAGGCTTCGATCGTTTCACCAGCGAGCGCCTGGCCGCTGTACGTGTGCGTGAACGAGAGAACGCGGCTCACCGATTCGTGTTCGATCTCGTACACGGCAGGATTATCGAATGACAGTGATGCATCCGTAACTTTTGCCTCAATGGTCTTCCTGCCAATCACGGTTCCCTTGCCGGACGGAGCGGCCCGGATATCCTCGTAGGACCGCGTGTAGAGGATATCGAAATACGTGCCCTCGATCTGGCCCCGGTTCCATTTCCTCTGTTCGTGGAGAACGAACGTATCGTACGGGATCTCGGGTTTGCGCTTCTCGTAGACCTTGCGCCACATATCCTCGGAAAGACCCTCGATCTTGCCGTCACGGATTCCCTGCCGTACGAGCGCCTGGGCAGAAAACCAGTGCCGGCCATAGACCACCATATCGATATCCGACAACCCGTTCTCCAGCTCACAGAGAAGCGAGCCGGTACATCCAACGGTTCCTTCCGGCAACCCGATGAGAGCTACAAGCTTTTTTACCCGGGGATGGGCTGATACGATACGGCCAAGCTCCAGATCAGGCTTGAGCACGGTTTTCACATCCTGGTACGGCACACGGTGAAGCAGGCCGGCGTACCGGGGTTTATGCTGTCTGACCATTTCGTACGCCTCTTCGAAATCGTACTTCCGGTAGCGGCGTCCGGAGGGGTGGACCCGTTCGCCATCCTCACAGGGAACATACCTGAGCACACAGCCAACCGATTCCCTGTTATCATACGTTGATACGGCATAGAGCCATCCGTCAGGATCTGAAATAAAATCGCGCAACCGGACCGGGATCATAAAAAAACCTCACAGGGATGACAGGTACTGCTCGACTTTCCCCGCCTCTGCCCCTTTGCGGATAATCCGGCGTTCTGCCAGATCAACAACCGTACTGGGTATGCCAGGAAGACGGCCGCCGTCAATCAGCAGTTCGCGGGGGACCGTACATTCGTCGGGAGTCTGTGGCTCCTTTGAGCCGTGGAGGTTCGCGCTGGTAGCCGTGATGGGTGCATCGAACCGCTCGATTAACTCGAGAGCACGTTCATGGGACGGGATCCGGATCCCGATAAGACCGGTACCCCCGGTCAGGATTGCCGGGACACTGTTGCGTGCGGGAAGAATAACGGTGACCGGGCCGGGAAGAAACGCCTGGATGAAGTCCTGCATCCCGGGCCGGACATGGGCTACTGCACAGAGCATCTCAAAATCCGAGACTGCGATGGAGACAGGCATCGAGATCGGCCGCTGCTTGGCTTCGTAGACATGCAGAATCGCTTCGTCAGAGAATGCATCCGCGCCCAGACCGTAGACCGTCTCGGTGGGATAGACTACCAGCCCGTCGTGCATCAGGATGGAGACGGCTTTGTCGATGAGATCCATTAAAATTCCCGCCCGCGGACCCGGTTGATATCAAAAACCGCCTTGCTGCTGACATGCATCACAGCAAAGACGCCGGCCTGGATGGGATCGGTGACCACAAGATCCGCGTGTTCGGGAACGGTTCCCGCCATCTTTAAGGCAATGACCGGTATCCCCGCTTCGCGGACGCGGTCAACTGCCTTCGATATCTCCCCACCCATGATGGACCCTGCAAGCACCAGGATCGAGGCCCGGGGCAGACGCGAGACCGCGTCCACCGCAAGCGCAAGGGTCCGCTCACCAACAAGAGGTATGGTATCCACGGAGATCCTCTCACCCCGGATGTTGTGGCGATCGGCCTCGTTCACTGCGCCAAGCGCTACCTGTGCAACCTGCGCTCCCCCGCCCATAATGATGACGCGCGTGCCGAAGATATGCCCAAACGGCTGGTAGGTCTTGACATCCTTAACGGACGGGATGTTGTTGAGGTCAGAAATAAGGCTGTCCTCGGTATCAAGATCCCCGCAGTCATATTCAAAATAGAGTTCCGCAAGACCGGTGTACGGTCCGGAATCAAAGACTTCCTGGCTGACCATCACGATGTTGGCATCATGGTTGGCCACTACCGTGGTGATATCGCGCAGAACCCCACGGCGGTTCTCCGCAATGATCCGTATAGCCGAGCGCTGTGGTTCCGATTCCATAATCCTGATGCGATAACCGGGGATCGAACCCGGGTTAGAAGCTTGGGAAGCTCCTGTCCTACCGCTAGACTATTATCGCATGTTCTCTTTGTTGCTCTCTAATATTGGGCGATTTTAACATAAATATAGTGCCTGTGAAAAGGCTGGAGAGAAGGACCGGGTCTCCGGATTAATGCTTGTCAGCAGTTTACAATGAGGGGCGCCAGACCACCCATGAACAGGTCGATATTTTTATGAGTGACGGACAGCAGTACATAGTAGATAGTACATATTCCCATATCACTCCTACATAAGAACACAAATTTCCAGCCCTTGCACAGCATCAATACCATGCCGGTGATGGCAAGGAACATATGAGCAGAGTATTCCCATGACAATAAAACGCCATACACTCTTGATCTTAATAGCAGTATGCCTGCTTGTCCTTGTGATGCCCATTCAGGCAGCAGCGGACACTGGTGACGACCAGAATGTGAATGTGATTTACCAGACTTCATTTGCAAGTGATCCCCGCTGGACCACCAACGTTCCTTCAACCAACTACTGGGAGCCCGGAGCAGGGAGGTATCACTTCACCATTGATCCCAGTACCGGGGGATATGCCTGGGTACCGGTCAGTTTCAAGGATACTTCATTTAAGCTGGATTACGACGTCATGCTCACGAAAATGCAGGATGGCTCAACCTTCCGCCTGGTGTTTTCCAGCAACGAGATGAACCCGGAGAAAGGGCCCGCCATAGTTACGAAATTCACCAATGGAAAGTATGGCCAGATCATGTGGCTCCAGGTAGTCACCCCGAGCAACAAGATGGTGGAAGTGAACAGCCAGTCCGACGTTACTGCGTACAAGGGATCAACCGTCAAGTATGAGATCAACAAGACCTATCATGTTGCAGTGGTTTATGACAAGGAGCAGAACACCATTACCATGAAAGTGAGGGAGAAAGAATCCGGGCAGGAAATCTGGGGGTATTTCATAAAACTCACCGATGAACTGAACGGCATGAGTCGCCTCTGGATTGGATCTCTCGGGGATTACGGCGGAGCGTACGTTTCACAGGGTGTAATCGACAATATACAGATTACAACACCGGGGGAGGTCGTCACCGCGGTTCCGACAACCGCTGCTACCATCAGCAGTGTTACTGCACCGGTCACTCCAACGAAAAAAGTGACTGCCAAGACTACAGTCCCAACACCGTATCCGACAGCAACACAATCCCCTTCCTCGCTGCTTTTGCCCCTTGCAGCACTGGGAATTATTGGCGGGTGCATGTTCCTCTTCCAGAGGAAAGAATAATCTTTTTTGTTGCTCGTTCCCGCACCATTTCTTAGTTTTTTCAACAAAGCCCTCGTGAGATCTGCGGCTGTTATAGATTTCAATTATCAATAAAGGGAGCGGGACGTAAACGGGCAGGGAGAAAACTACCTGGCCGTAGATCCCATCTGACAGGGAAAAACAGGTGCGGGAAATAATTCTTCGGCCGGTTCAGATCCCCTTTTTCAGGTTGCAGGAGAGGCACAGCGAGCTGTGCACCATGTCCACGAGATCTTCCTGCGTGTACGGATTCTTCTGGATAAGATCCCAGTCCCTTGTCGTATCTTCGTCATTCTCCCCCACCCAGGACGCTATGGAGACTTCGGGGCTGTGGAACCCGAGCCAGGCAAAGAAGTTCAGGAGGTTGCCGGCAACGTGCTGCATGCCGTCAACGTGCCCGATGATGATGAGGCCCACAACTTTCTTTGAGATCATCCGTTTTCCAAACCACGAGGACTGGTTCTCGATGCAGTTCATCCGCTCAACAAATTTCTGGACAAGGGCCGAATGGTTGTTCCAGCGAATCGGGGTTGCAAGGAAGAGGACATCGCAGTCGAGTACGGCATTGTAGACTACCTCCATCTGGTCGTCCTCGTATTTCATGGTGGACTGGCAGGGGTAGGTACAGTAATCCGGGTTTTCCGAATAGTTGCCTTCGCACTCGTAGATCTTCAGGTCCTTGAGCCGGATAAACGTTGTCTCGCAGCCAAGCGCCTTGCACCGGTCAAGGGCAGAGATTAAGAGCCGCTCCGATTTGGACATCCCCGGCTCCTGCCGGCTCGAACCGGATATCCCGACCACCCGCGTTCCCTTAACCTGCGCCGGGTCCGGTGCCGGGATGGCATCGACCCCGAGCTTGTGACCAACCATGGGAGATGGCATAGGATACAATATTGCTGTCAGGTATATGGATTTGTTCCTTTTCTTACCAGGACATGGATTATGAAAAAAGGTTCCGGAATTATCCGGGAAGTGGTATTTTTGTAGATTCCATTTCCGCTTCGATCGTTCGGATCGTTTCGAGTCTGGCTTTGGTAGAGGGCCCTGCAGGCACTGCCTTACAGCCGGATGCTTTCGATACGGATTCCGGAAACGTGCCTATCTCGCGTGCAATTTTCATTATCTCATCCTTGTCGAATCCTATCAGCGGACGATGAACCGGAACATCTGTTGCGGCATCCGTAAGGACAACCAGGTTGTCAAGGGTCTGGCTTGCCACCTGCCCGAGAGACTCCCCGGTTACAATACCTTTTGCCCCGTGCTGCCCGGCAAACGCTGTAGCCACGCGGTACATCCGGCGCTTGCAGAAGATGCAGGTGTATTTCTCCAAGTGCTTCTGCGTCAGTTCCCGCTTTGCCTCAGCAAGATAGGAGTCGTGGATCACGGTCAGTTCAATACCGGGCTGATACCGGGCGAGAATTTCCACTACCCGTTCTGCCCGGGCAATGGTTGTTGCGTCAAGGAACGTATCGAGCGCAACAAAGAGCGGAAGGATCCGGCAGCCCCGCTTCATCATCATCCACGCTGCAACCGGGGAGTCGATTCCTCCCGAGACAAGAGCAACGAGCGTCCCCTCGACCCCGAGCGGGAGCCCGCCAACCGCCCGGGTAATATTGTCGTAGAGGTACGCTTCGCCGGCCCGGATCTCAATGTGGATCTCCTTGTCGGGCATTGCAAGGTTCACTTTGAGGTGCGGGAATTCCCGCCGCAGGAGATTGCCGTATTCATTTGCCTTGTCATTCGAAGAGAACTCATGCGTTCCCACCCGTTTTATCCGGAGGGCAAAGGTTTTGGCCGTCCCGATATCATGCCTCCGACAGTAGTCCGGAAGAGAGGATTCGATCTCATCGAGCCGTATGTGTTCCACAAGGGAGAACGAGACAATGCCGAAAATGTTTTTCAGCAGTTCGGGTTTCACATCCCCATCCAGCCAGATCCGTCCCCGCTCATTCCGCACATGGATGCCGGGCATCACCTCACGGATGTTGGCGATCAGGGTATTCTCCCACTGGCGCCGCACCGGGTCCGATTTGAGGAATATCTCCGAATACCGTACAAGCCATTGTTGTTTCATTTCATGTACCGCCGCGTGTTCACTTCTTCTTCCGGGCGGTTTTCCGGACGCGTTCAGCTTCCACCGCATCGTCCACTGCGAGCAGGTACGTCCCATGACAGGGTTTGGTGTACGGGAAGATTACCCGTCCGCCATCGATACCAAGAGCAATCGGGGGCAGCCCGATGATATACTCGTCAAAGAGCTTGTAACCGGGATCAACATACCAGAACTCCTGAAAGTTCTTCTCCACGTATTCCCGACACTCCTTAAACGAGGCGCCGAGCGGCAGGATCTTCTCGTACTCCAGGTTCTCTATGCAGCCCATCCGAACACCTCGTTGATCTTACGCCTGATCTGCATGGGGTTATGCACCGCTTTTTCCACAATCTTCTCACAGGGGAAATCAGCCAGCGCAGCCAGTGCTTCAGGGTCTTTGCCGAAGATGATGACCACAAGACGCGATGACGGCAGGAGATGGCGCAGGGTTGCCGCATACGAGATACCGGCATCGCTGTGGGCAAAGACTATGCAGAGATCACATGTCCGCTTCTTCTCAACAATTTCCTCAATGCAGTTCTCAAGAACCTGCATCGCCGGAAGGTACCGTTTCTCCGGGTCAGACACTTTCAGCAGGTTCAAAACCGCGGGGTTACCGGCAGCATGAACGCGGGTTCCCTGCTTCTGCAGGCTCCACGCAATATGGAGCGCGAGCGCCTGCTGGACCGGGACTTCCGGGCACCCTAGGATGAGGAGGGCATTACCGGGGGGTTGGGCAATTGTCATGGGTTTCCTCTCCCGACAAGGACACTGATGGCATCCACGGTAATGAGCCCTATCACATGCTGGTCTTCGTCAATAACCGGAAGCGCGGAGATCTGGTGTTCTTCCATTTTTCTTGCTGCACTCTCGATCGGCTCACCGGGGGTTGTCGTGACAACGTTTCGGGACATTATCTCATCCAACCAGAGGAAGTTGGACGCAACTGCCTTGGCAATATCCCACGAAGTGACGATGCCCACGAGCTGCCCCCCGGTGGAAAGGACCGGCAGGTGGTTGACCCCGGCCTTGATCATCCGCCGGGCGGTCACGGAAATAGTTGTCCCCTCCTCTATCGTCTCGATATCCCGTACCATAACATCGCCGACAACGGTGTGGGACAGGAACTTCCCCACAATGTAATTCAGCTGGCCGGATTCGAGCAGGAAGGCGTCATGACCATAATTGGAGCGGATCTCGCAATAGTGGATCTCTGCTTCGTTCGCGGTCAGGGCCGAGACAATCTCCTGCGACTGGTAGGGCGGGTAGAGCCAGTCGGACGATACCGAGATGACAAGGAAGGCCGCTTTCACACCGGCAAGACCGGTGGTAAGAGAGCCATCCTTTGTCAGATCGAAGTAAT
>NZ_JBAZQA010000022.1:0-51816 GCF_041645475.1 Methanoregula sp.
GCTTCGATGTGAAATTCTGCGAGGTTAATCCGGTTATGTCTGGCACATTTTGATTATCGCTGTACTAAGATATATTTCTAAGTATTACTTTATTCAAAACTCGGATATGTTACTGCGAAAGGTCGGTGGTATCATCCATCACCACAACCTCCGCTGAAAAACTGATGCTGAAGGAAGGGTCGAAGGTCTACGCGATTGTCAAGGCTTCCGAAGTGATGCTGGGGATCGATTGATTTTACTCTTTTTTCCACCCAGCTGAAACAAAATTGAATGAAACCCGGTCTGATCCCAACCGGTGGATTTTCCCTCCCTCTGGAGGCTTTAACCAGTTAACCCGGTAATGAACGATCCCATGTCAAATATTTGGGAGTCGACCGAGAGTCCCCCGGCATACTCAAACATTCCCTTTGTCCTTGCGGAGAAAGAAGATCCCCTAAAGGGGGGGAGAATTACTCGTCTGCCCCGTGAATGAAAGTAATGTCCGGGTTGTATGCATAGTTCTGTTTGGCACCACTGCCGTCGGTCTGGATAACTACTACCGTATTACCGGATATCTCCACCGTACCCGACCGGGAATCAATACCAATATTCCTGTTCAAGGCTCCACTCGAATTTACCAGGATGCGCCCGCCGGTTATCCTGACACCACTGTCGCGGTTTCCTTCATCGCCCCCATCAAGACCAAACGTATTGCTCCCGCCGCGCTGGTCAGTCCTGACGAGGCCGCCCGAGATGAGGATGAACCGCGATGCATAGATCCCTTTATTCTTGTGGCAGGCAGTATCAACCATCGTGAATACCGAACCACCGGAGATCGTGACATTCCCTGACTCTGCACAGAGGCCAAAGGCATTGCTGGTGCCATTGTTGTTCTGGCCATTCACGGTTATGTCAATGCGCCCGCTCTCAATGGAAACTGACGGTGCCCTGATTCCGTAGATCATATCCGTCCGGTTGTTGACAAGGATGCTAAGAGTCCTTCCTTCAGGAGATCGTATGATCACCGGGGCCGAGGATTCAATGCCGGCAGGGTTGCTGCTCCGGATGGTGACGTTCTCTTCAATCTGGATGATGAGTGGATCCGATCCGGTGTAATTGATGCCCTTACTGAACGGTTCAATTGCGACAGTGTTGAGACGATACTCGGTTGCTGACGCGGTGGAGATGAACAAGAGGATGCAAAGGATGATGAGAATCATCCGGGAGAAACCTGGTCCGGAACAAAGACCGGGCGTTTGACGGGGCCGGATCGGCATCACACTCTTTCCCGATGAAATAGTATCTGGTATCTGGATGGACATCAATCATTATTAGGAAAAAAATGTAATTAAAAGTATTGAATTAATTCAAATTGTTAATTACTAGTTTTTAATTATTGGGCATTCCCCAGATGATTACAGCCTCGCAGTCCATCCGGTAGTACCCGTTCACAATAAATCCAATATTTGGATTTGGTTTCAGGTAGTTCCTGCAACAGCGGTTCTGGGGTGTAAAACGTGCAGGGTTTGATAATATTAACTCATTCATATTTACAATTTCAAAATGTTAAAAGCAAATTATTATAATTCAACGCGATCAACATAGTGATCGTCCACACAAAAGCAGATGCTGCGGACAACATGCACACACATACAGAACAACGGGAACTAGGGAAGTCACCAGCTTCCCCCGGACATGAACCGGAGCACATCTCATGATCACCCGGCACCATATCGCACTCACCATTATGAGTACTCTTATCCTGTGTAGTGCACTGGTGCCGACATCTCCTGTTGTTATCCTCGCCATCTGCACGGGTGCCGGTATCGGGGCCATCCTGCCGGACATCCAGATGAAAAAACCGCATCGGTTTCAGGTAAGGACGCTTGCGTGGGCAATCACCCGGTTCAGCAGGATCCTGTGCACGCCTCTGCTCTGCCAGATGTACCAGCACCTGACAGGGCAGAACCTGGATCCCGGTGACAAACGACTGACACATTCCGTACCGGGAATACTATTCATCTGGGCAGTTTTTGCAGTCTTCCTGCTCGTTTTCGCATCCCTTGCCCAGGATCATGCGGCCACGGAGCTCTCTTTTGCATTTCTCTGGGGACTGCTGTTCGGCCTGATCCTGCACCTGATCGAAGACCTGTGCACCCGCAAGGGAATTACCCCCGTCTTCCCGCTCAGTACAACGAAAGTCTTCGGTTCTATCCGTCCCTGTGACAGCACCGACCGGAGGATCGCACAGTTCCATTACTATGACGGCTCGGTGGCGGCAATTATCCTCGCTTTCCAGTACCTGGGAACCGGGCCAGCGATCCAGGCAGAGTTCATATGCGTCTTTGGTCTCGGATCATGTCTTGGTATGATGATCCTGTCATCGGATGTGGAGATCATTGCAGAAGATCCAAAGGACGGGGTACCGGTAGCACCCCCTCAGGTTCTGCTGGATCCGATATTCTTTTTGGGAAAGCCCCGCTATCCCACAACGGGACTCATGATGGGCGTGTACTATTTCAATACAACCGGATAGGGAAATTGACGGCCGGATCCGGTACTGCCTTGTTCACCCTCAGTCCGGGTTTTCCACAGTTTTTGCTGCAATTGATGTGAAAGGATTATTCCGGGTAACCGGTTTCTCAAATAAATAATTTTGAATTTACATTTTTAAAAATTAAATTTTTTTGTTTGACACAAGGCCTGAAAAAAGGTCATATTATGTTCAATTTCATGAAAGGTGACCGTAACATCCGCCAAGCATATGATCAACTATATCTAACAAATAGAGCTCTAACCTCCAATAACGATCTACGGAGGCATGTTCAGATGCATACAGGATTACCAGCCCGGCAGGTCTTCTGTATTCACGATACCGGCATCCAGAAAACAATTATCTGGGGTACGGCAATCCTCGGGATGTTATTCTTTCTCGATATTCTTTCAACCGAGATCATCCTGAAATCCGGGGGAGTGGAACAGAACCCGGTAATGGAAGGAATTGTCCAGTGGCCGCTCCTGCACCTTGTGGTCAAAAGCCTGCTCCTGGTACTGGTCATTTTCATGGCCCGGGCTGCCGAAGGTCAGATCAGGGGATCCGGCAAAATATTCTTCGTATTCATTATCGGGATGTATATCCTGGTAATCGGCAACAACCTCGGGACTATTGCCATGAATATGTTCACCGGGTGAACGGATGTTTCCAGCCGGCCGGGACCGGACCTGGCTTCCAAGACGGGATGATCAAACCGGACCTGTATGAGAGATACGGAACCTTCGTTTTCCGTTGTAAAATTTTTGAATTGAGAGGACGACAGTAAAAATCCCTGGTGAGCGGGTCAATGATCGACCTGCCCGGGAATATTATCCCTGGTCGTGGGCACACCAGGTGAGATCTGCAATCCGGATCATGGGGAGATCATTTCCTTTAAATATTAAAAATAATTAACATTTCAATTTGTTAAACACATTAAGAAAACTTTTTCCCATTCATAGCGAATCTGATACTACAAGAATGAGAACGAGTTTATTTTTTGGATTTATTGTGATCCTGATGTTGTCCGCAGTTGTTTCTCACCCCGCTGCGGCAATAAACGGTACCTGTTCCATATCCATATCCTCCATACCGAACGGAGGATCCATCTCCATTGACGGCAGTGAATACGGGCCTACACCACGGGAAAATATCAGTATCTCATGCGGATTGCATACTATCGCGGTCAGCCAGAAAGGTTTTGATGATTTCCTGATCGCAAGTGACTTCCAGTTCGGGGAGCACAGGGACATCATTGCAGATCTTAAGGGAAAAAGTGACCGGGCTGAAATAATCATCAGAACAAAGCCTGTGCCCGCAGAACTCTACGTGGATGGGCATTACGAGGGAAAAACACCGGTAACCGTTTACAATCTGTTGCCGGGTCCTCATGCACTCCTTCTCACCGCGGAAGGATATGAGCCATACAAAGACGTTGTTACCGCTTCCATCGGGATGTCCCCCGAATACACTGAATATCTTGTTCCCCTTGCAGGAACCGGGTTTCTCAGTGTTACATCATTTCCTGAAGGCGCTACCGTAATTGTTGACGGGAATACAACCGGCATTACTCCCACTAACCTCAGGAGGGTTGCCAGCGGGAACCATACCGTTACTATCTGCAAAGCAGGGTACTGGAACTTTACCGGCATGGTAACTGTCAGCGGCGGGGAAGCCAGGATGGCCAGAGCGGATCTGGCCGCAATTCCCACATCCGGTATCCTGTATCTTGATTCTGCACCCGTGGGTGCGGAAATTTACCTGAATAACACCTTCAAGGGGGTTACACCATTAACTCTCGGGGAATTATCTCCCGGGGATTACCTGCTGGAATTCCGGCAGCCCTCCGGCTCATCCGCCAGCGGGACATTCCGGTTTGCAGCCGGGGGATCCTATGACCTTTTTGCCATGATGGAGAACCAGACAACGGGAGCAATAACCCTTCGGGAATGGCAGTACCAGAACGACAGTTATATGAAACGACAGCAGGGATGGGTGATGATCAACGCGACTCCTGTCATTGAGAGAACCTTCACCTGGTATGGGACCGGGCACGGGGCAACGATTATTCTTGATATTCCGCAGGACTTGTACGACTATTACAAGAGCCAGCCCCACCCAAAGGGTGACAGCCGGGACACATTTTCCCGCTATGCCATCAGTGAGCGGGACCGGCTGTATCTCAAGGCCCTTCTGGAAAAACTCAGGGGGGCCAGTGATCTCAGGACCTATGATGACCGGACTGATTACCGGAACGTTGTTGCATTCGTCCAGAGCATCAGGTACGAGGAGGATGTCGATCCGGTAACAAACCAGGAAACGGACTATTGGAAATATCCCGTGGAGACGCTTGCCGAGGGAAGCGGGGACTGCGAGGATACGGCGATCCTCACTGCGGCCCTTCTCAAAGAGATGGGATACGATGTTGCCATTGTACTCTTTGATGACCATGCCGCAGTGGCAGTAACCTGCGATAACTGCAATGGCTATTACTACCCGCTCAACAACAAGCGCTATTATTACCTGGAAACCACCGGGGCGGGTTTTTCGTTAGGCACCATGGACAAAAAACACCAGACCTCTGCTGCAGCCGTAGTCCCGCTCTCATGACCAGACACCATCCTGTTCAGCACTCTTTGTCAAGGAGATTTTAAAAAAATGGCACAAAAAAAGAGATCGGCCGGGGCATTTCCCCTGCTCTGTATCATTGTATTGATCCTGGTTGCTGCATCAATGGTTTCCAGTGGCTGTATTAAAAAGATCCAGAAAAGTTCGGAGCCTGCAGTACAGACTACCAATGGGTCAACTCATAGTCCCGGCAATGAAACTCTGGAATTTCCGATGGCGACTACTTCACAGAGCGCACCCAGTCAGACCCCGGTCCGGATGACCCCGTCAAAATCCGAGATTGTGCTTGAAGTCACACCGGTCCTGACGCCGGATCCGTACCCAATCCAGCATGCGACAAGGATCAACGGGACATCAGAAATCAACCCACTCTGGCGTGAGCCGGAGTTTCAGAAAAAATACCACCTGGCCGGAAATGCAACCGGACTCCTGGTGAATGTCGTGGAGGGCCCGCTGTATATTGTGTACACGGTGACCCCGCAGAAAGATTGCCTGAAAAATCCCGAGTCCTGCCGGGGAACAATAAAAGTTCCGGTTAACCGCCCCTACCTGACGATAACGGTCAGGGACAACACGACGCAGCAGGTCATTGCAGAGGACGGGTACGGGCGCGAGTACAGTTCGGATATTGGAAAATACGCAATATCGATCTCCTCAAAAAATGCTGAAGGCAGCACGAATACCGATACATCAACACCCGGCCCGCGGTACATACCGATCTACAGGGAGGGGTCATTCCAGATCACCATCGAGGGGAACTACCTGGATACCGATATCTCCATTATTACCGGCACCTCTCCCAATCCCCGGCAAAAGGGAATGGAACCGGGAAAAAAGACATGAATATCCTCTGTGCTGAGGATGTCGTATACTCTGAAACCGTCATTGCCGGACATAATCACACGAAGAACAATCCCATCCGGGGAAAACCGGCCTGAACAAAATTAAATTTAATTATTTTACTTAATCAACAGGTTAATTAAATAATGTAAATATTTTATGGGATAAGAACCCAGATTACTACAACAAAGAGTCCTGCCATCCCGTTTCGTATACCGCCCCAATCCCACCCGAACCGGGTGGAAGAGTCAGTCAACATCAACAGATTTTCAGGAAAAATGCGAGGTTCCATGCTCCAGAGGCTCTTATCCACCGTATCTTCTGCCTTTGCCTCAATCGGGTTGAACGGCAAAACGGGCTCTCTTTCAGGGTTCATCGAGAAGGTCTCATCGCGAAAATGGATCTTCAGAGCGAGAGGCGATCAGCCGGATCCGTCCCCGCAGTCTTTCAGACGCTCAGGGTTATTCACGCCACGCGGCATCTGCTCATCCATCATGGGGATTTTGGCCGTCCAGGGCAGGGCCGGGATCGCAGTGGCCGGTGCGTTCACCCTGGCAGGTATCGTTTCAGCATACATTGTCCTGTTCATCGATCTCGATCTTCCCGTTATGCTGCTCCTTTCAGCGGTCAGTATCATCGCCCTGTTCCTGTCGGGTCTTGCAATCAGGACACGGATAAAACACAATATCGGCTCTTCCGGAGAAGGGGAGTTCCAACCCACACCACCGGATCAACATATCCCCGACCCAGGAGCGGCTAGGGAATACCGGTGTCCTGCGCCGGGTTTAGCGATACCGGAAGAGAGATCGCTTGCTACCCTTGAACAGTACTGGGTTGTGGAACCATACTCTTTTGTAAGGATCCTGAGGACCGGAAACCAGGGTTTTGTCTATACCGTAGTCGAGCCCGCAATATCAAAGAAAGAGAGGACACTCCTCCTGGAAACCTATGCACACTTCCGGGACATCATCATCTATGATTCCTCTGACACAGACAAGAGTGACCGCCTCGAGTTCGGATTCATTGCCCGGATCATCCGGCAGTTCGATCCCCTGATTGCCGATGATCGTCTTGCTCTCCTGCTCTATTACCTGAAACGCGATCTCTCGGGGTATGGTCCCCTGGAAGTACTTATGCGGGATCCGGCTCTGGAAGATATCAGCTGCAACGGGAATCACCTTCCTGTTTTTATTTTCCATAAAATCCACGGCAGCCTGCCGAGCAGTATCGTACTCAGCGAGGGAGAACTGAACCAGTTTGTCCTGAAACTCGCCCAGAAAGCAAACAAACAGATCTCGCTCTCCAACCCCATGGTGGATGCGACCCTGCCCGGGGGTGCCCGGGTCCAGATCACGTACAGCGATGTCGTCTCCACCAAAGGAAGTTCGTTCACTATCAGGAAATTCCGTGCCGAGCCCATGACACCGCTGGATCTCATCCGGATGGGCACGTTCAGCGCCGAGACCCTTGCATATCTCTGGCTTGCTATAGAATACAGGAAAAGCCTGCTGGTTGTCGGGGGCACGGCAAGCGGGAAAACTTCGACCATGAATGCGGTCTCGCTCTTCATCCCGCAGAACGCAAAGATCGTTTCCCTTGAAGATACCCGGGAGATCCAGCTCCCGCACAAGAACTGGCTTCCCACCCAGACACGCGAGCTGAACGTTGAAGGGGTCAAGGGGGACATCGATATGTTCTCCCTCCTCAGGGCGAGTATGCGCCAGCGGCCCGAATATATTATTGTCGGGGAGGTGAGGGGACACGAGGCCCAGACCCTCTTCCAGGCAATGAACACCGGTCACGCAACCCTCTCAACCATCCATGCAGGCAGCGTGTACGAGGCAATCAACCGGCTGACCCACGACCCCATCAATGTTCCGGCGGTCATGTTCCAGGCCCTGGACCTCGTGATCGTCCAGTCGATTTATACGATCGGCAACACGAGAATCCGGAGGAATATGTCCATCCACGAGATCGAAGTGGACAAAGAGGGAGAGATCCATCCACGGCTCCTGTTTGAATGGGATATCCAGAGCGATACCTTCCGCAGGACTACGGAAAAATCCCGGGTTCTCGCGGAGATAGCATTTCATAACGGGTGGAGTGAGGAAGATCTTGCGCACCAGATACAAAAACGCGAGGAGTTTTTCCGGTGGGCCCTGGAGGTTGAACCGCCTTCGATTACCGACCTGGCCAACGCCATCCACGATCTCGGGGCCTGATCATGCAACTGCCGGAATCCCTGCGGCTGGCAGAGAAAAAAGTGACCGGGCTTGAGATCCTGCTGCACGGCACCCATCTCCGGGGCGCACTCCGGTCTGCCCATATGCCGGTATCGGCTGAGGATTATCTCAGGACCGTCCGCCTTAATGTTGCAGCAACCACGGGGTTTTTCATCGCCCTTTTTCTGGTTTTTGCGTTCACCGGCTATGAGTTGGATCTTTTCGGGATTACAACCTCCATGATGGTCTTCTGGATCCTTGCATTCGGGGTTGTTGTCCCGGGAGTCTATATTTTTCATATGTATTACCCGGTCATCCTTGCACGGGGGAGAAAGAGCCGGATCGATCTGGATCTCCCGTATGCGATCTCCTACATGCAGGCACTTTCGACAACAATGCCGCCATTTGAGATCATGCGGAGAATTTACCGGGAGGGGGATATGTTCGGGGAAGTCTCAAACGAGTTCGGCATGGTTGTCCGTGACGTTGAGCTGTTCGGGGATGATATGATCACCGCTATGCGGAACCTCCAGAACACAACTCCTTCAGCCAACCTGAGGGATTTCCTCAACGACCTTGGGATCGTCTTTGACAGCGGGGGAGACATCTCCTCGTACCTTGGGGCAAAAACCGAGTATTACCGGGAACAGGCAAAACAGGAACTGGAACTTGTCCTCAAGACCATCGAGATCATGGCTGAGGTATACGTCTCTGCATTCGTTGCCGGGCCGATTGCACTCATCATCATGATCGTTGCGCAGGGTATGACCAACTCCCAGGGAATGAACTGGATCCTCCCTTTAATGTACGTCATCATCCCGGTTGGGGCCATCGTCATGGTCTGGATCCTCTCCATCATGCTCCCCCCGGAGAACATGGATGTCAGCAGGAGGGAAGTAATTGAACAGGATTTCGGGTCTGGCATTCCCTCCGAGGATGTCCCTCCCTCCGCGGAAGAGGCTGCCCGGGACCAGGTATTTTTTAAGCGGATCGAATCCCGAAAACGGATGAACCTCCTGAAAGCAAGTCTTCGCAATCCGCTGAGGACATATATCACCAATTATGATTACAGCCTGATCGCGGCAACGATTGTTGCAGGCATCATGGCGGGGTTGTGGTATACCGGGTGGATGAAATCGCTCTTTCCCCACAACGGATTCGAGGCATTCCTCTGTGTCCTTATCATCGGGTTCATGGTGCCGGTCGTCATCGCATACGAAGGACGGCGCTGGTATGTCAGGAATGTTGAGGCACATCTCCCGGAGTTCCTCCGGGAGCTCTCGGATATGAAGGATATCGGCATCACCCTCCAGGAAGCCATTCACCGGATATCGGGAGCAAGACTTGGGGTGCTCAGTTCCGAACTTTCCGTGGCATCCCGGGATATCGAGGCAGGGGCCTACGTCAATACGGCACTTGTCCGGATGGAAGCCAGAATCGGTCTTGTCTCGGTCAAGCGGGCGATCTCCCTCCTTGTCCGGGCAAGCGAGATCACGACCAACCTCCGGCAGATCTTCATCATTGCGATCACCGATTTGGAGCATTACCTGAGGCTCAAGTCAGAGCGGGCGAATACAACCATCGTGTACGTGATGATCATCTACCTCTCGTTCGGGATCTATCTCTATACAGCATACCAGCTGAACGTCCCGTTCCTTTCAAGTTTCAAGGGACATAATTTAAGCATCTCCCTTGACTCTGCCGGGAACCTGACCGAGATGTTCCGGATCGGGATCATTCTTGCCACATTTTCCGGGATCATGGCCGGCCAGTTCAGTTCCAACAGCGTGCTTGCCGGCTTCAAGCACAGTATCGTGCTGCTGGCAGCAGCGCTCGCGCTGTTCGTATTCCTCATGTAATCCAGCAGGAGAATAATCCACAGGTATGATGGGTTTAATGCATATCCGGGTAGAGACCATCATCCCTGATGGGTCATGACTCCGGAAGTAACACCGGATCGTTCCAGGGAAGAAAAATTCATGGGACGGGGACCGGAATCCCAGGAAAGATCAAAAGGGAGACAGGTCAGAGGTAAACCGATCCGATGGCGATCGTTTTGCTGGTACGGGTATCGATGATCATCCAGGTGACTTCCTGGTTTTTCAGAAAGAGGGTATTTCCGAACCTGATACCGTTATTCTCGTGAAGAATATTATCCGGTGTTTCGGATTCGATGTAGAATGTATCTCCCGGCCTGATGGTTGTCTCCGTGCTTCCGACCTGGGTAAAATTGACGACGATTCCGTTGGTATCGGTTTTACGCAGCGTTGTCTTGTTTTCCCCGGCCTGGAGCGCCACCCGTATGGTGTTCAGGGAGAACGGATCCCCACCGGCGTGATCGAAGTAGGTCCGGTTATCGTAAAGACTGGCCCTGACCTTGATCGTACTCTGGGGAGTCTTGTCGGGAGATTCACTGAATCCTCCCGCAAACGCGCTGACAAGTGCTGCGATCATGACGGTAACTGCAAGCATCAGCATCACACCCACGACCGGGGAAACTGCCGCTTCCCTGCCACCTGCAGTGTTCAAAGGATTATCACGTCCTTATCAAAGATGACCTGGCCGCTCGGGTTGTGGATGATCTTCACCGTTACCGTTGAGCCTGCAGGAAATTCCTTATCAGCGTTCTGGAAATTTACTCCCGGGAACAGGTACTCCATGCCGGTATTGTGGGAATGGTCCGGACCGCAGAATTGTGCGGGGGTTACGAGAATATCCCCGGGAGCGAAGGTTGCAAGGGGATTGCCAAACCAGTTGTCATTGCCGGTAGCGGAATCTCTTACCGGGTTATTTTTTGTCCCGAACCGGTTGGCATCGTTGATGAAGAGGACTCCGCAATACTGGTCTGCCGTGTAGGTAACCGTCCGGGTAGTCCATGCAGCGTCCCCCGGTACTGCCTGCTGTCCGATAAGATCGCCTTTGTTTAACGTTCCGGTTACGGGATTCCGGTAATACATGACAAGCCGGATATCCCTGGTCGGGAGCACGTTCCCGCTGATGTGCCGGATCATGAGGGAAGAGACATTATACCCGCCATAGTCCTTTGAGGAAAAGATAGTAACATCAAGGATTGCATCTGGGGCTTTTTTCTGGGTGCCGGAGAGTCCCCCGGCGGTTGCACTGACGATTGCTGCGATCATGATGGTGACTGCAAGCATCAGCATCACACCCACAACCGGGGATACGCCCTGCTCGTTTTGTTTCATTCCGTCACATTCCTGTTGTTCGAGTCTTTGCGTCCCGCCCGGTACGGGTTTTTTATCAAATCATGGGACTGGCATTCAAACCGGGTTTTGGCATAATTTATTTAATAATTATGTTTAACAATACTTATTAATTTAACACTTTAATTTACCAAACTGAACACGATCACTACCACGGTATTGAGGCTGTACCGGTTGCCGGTTCCAGAATGGAACAATAATACTGCACACGGGTGTACCGGAGCCCCGTGGGGGATACGCAAATCCGTGATACAAGAGGGGACTTGGTTTGGCCCGTCCCGGCCCCGTTATCACCAGGGGGATAACGGCCCGGTATTCCAATCAACAGGCCCTGCAGTTATCATCAGAGAAGGTGCGCCGGAATGAACCAGAAATCCGATACGGAAAACGGGGTATCAGCAGTCATAGGGGAGATGCTGATGATCGGACTTGTTATCATGCTCATTGCGGTTTTTATGTCGGTTGTCGGGAACAGTCTTCCTTCAGCTCACGACCCGGGCGTTACCCTGCTGATCACAAACGATACAAATCACGTCATCCTCTGGCATAAAGGGGGAGACTGGATTAACGCTGAAGAGATCACGATTGTCATCGGGGATGACCGTAACCGGAAAAAGTATTCCCGCAAAGATGCGGAATTCCATCTCGTTCCGGCAAAAGAGGTGTTCGATCTCGGGAGCAATATCACGATCGACCTCTCAAAGGATTTCCCCGCAGGGCTTGCGGGCACTGAAACGGTGAGCCTTGTCACTCCGGCGTCGCAGGTATTTTCCGGAAAGGTGCGGATATGAGGGACGAGGCTGTTGCGCCGGTCGTTGCTGCAATGCTCATCCTCGCAGTGATTGTTACGGCTTTTTCCGCATGGAATGCCATCGTCATCCCCTCCATGAAAGAGCAGGCCGAGATGGTACACCTGCAGGGAGTGGAGGAATCGTTTGCGCGCTTTTCTTCCGATGTTGATGCCGCAGCTTCCATGAAGCGGGATATGAAACTCTCCGTGCATATGCCTCTCGGGGGAGGGGATACTGTGGTTAATTCCCTGAAATCCGGAGGCACTCTCAGAGCCCTGACAGAAGATGACGGATACATGGAGGTAGGGATTACGTATGCAGGGGGAACGACAGAGACCGCTCTGTTCCGGCTGGCAAATTATTCCTACCGGCCGGTG
Source organism: Methanoregula sp. (assembly GCF_041645475.1). Lineage (GTDB taxonomy): Archaea > Halobacteriota > Methanomicrobia > Methanomicrobiales > Methanospirillaceae > Methanoregula. Next base: position 12,595 of record NZ_JBAZQA010000022.1, read on the forward strand.
GGGAACTTCTGGCAGGACCAGGGATATGACTGGTCATACGGGTACATCAACGTGACCAAAGGATCCATAACAACTCCGCTTGAATACGCGGATATGAACAGCATCCCGTTCGACCTTGCAGGTTCGCTCATCGGTTTTGAGCCGGTCCACTCCGGTGCGGACCCGGCCAGATGTTCCGGCATGGTTGTCATGGCAGTGAATGTTACTGCAGATCCCGGCCACTCCTCTGCCAGCGGGAACGGGATCGGGACGCTGGCGCTGAACAGTTCTATGCAGTCCCGGCAATTTGCCAAAGTAACGAATATCCGCATATCTGCCCGCAGCGGGACCCCCGCGGGATTCCGGGCCGCCCTGTGGAATTATACGGACAGCAAGGGATTTGACGTAAGCAGGCAATGCACGAACGTGATCGTGCAGAATGGCACACCAAATATCATCGATCTCCAGTTCGAGGCCTCCCCGGAAGTTACCGTGATACGTAAGATAACCGCGATTGGGATCCGGGCCGGTTGAGATTCATGTTCTTTGGGAGAGGAAAAAAGAGGGGGATCCCCGTACAGCTGTTACCTGGTGCACCGTGAGGATACGGTGCCGTGATTCCGGTTGCAGGGTGAATGGCCTTGTTTTTGGTCCGGAGTATCCCGGTTTATTGGCCACTACATTTTCCGGAAAACCACCCAGAGCCCGGAATCATCGCTGATGATCCGGTAATTGCGGATGCCTGCAGATTCAGCGGACCCGGCAATCTCTTCGGGAGCCACCCTGCGGAATCGTGTCCATGCAGGGCAATCCGGATCACCTGCGATCCTTCGGGTCTTCATTGCGGAGAGCACTTCATTGCGGATCCGGGCGCTGCCATATCCCCCGCCAATATAGGCCATGCCGCCCTGCTTGAGAACCCGGAGGATTTCAAGAAACGCTTCAGGAAGAGAGGCCCAGGAATGGTACGACCCCCGGCTTACCACGAGATCGAACGTGGCATCGGCTGCCGGGATTGCATGGACATCCCCGAGAACCGGGATGACCCGGTCTTCCAGATGATTTTTTCGGATATTCTTTATGGCAAGCACAAACATCTCCGGCGAACAGTCAAGCGCGGTCACCCGGAGATCCGAGAGCAGTGCAAGGGCAAGGGCCAGCGGGGCCGGCCCCGAACCGAGATCGAGGCAGGTGCCGGTTGTGATCCCGGTCCGTTCGAGAACCTGGTCGGCGATGACAGGATAGATGGCGGCAAATATCATCCGGGTGAATTCGTCATACTGCCGGGCATCTTCTCCGTTATTCCAGAGGGGATCAGATGTTTCAGTCATAGCCGTTCAGAATCCTGATAATAGCGCATATTGTCATTGTACCCGTGCCGGCTTTTCATATGTCAACGGCTCCTGCAACATACATGGTAAAAAGGAAAAAAGGGCCTGACGGGAACGGAACCGACGCAAAAACAGGCGTTTTGCTGACGGTTATTGGTTTCCCGCATCTTAAAGCGATGGTGACTAATCCTTCGTCATGCCCCCCATTATCCCGTAATCATCACGTCGGAACTTGAAATTGTTCTTCCTTGGGTGTCACTTACCACGAGCGTGAAGGTCTTCCCAACACTGTTCTGGTTCCGGGCGCACAGGTTCCACATGTATCTTGTGCCGCTGTACGACCATCCATCTGAACCAATGGTATAGGGTTGAGGGCAATTTATCGGCTGCAGGTTGTCACAACGCGAATTCAGCGGACTGATGTAGAGGGTGTCACCCGCCTTGAATGCCGTTATATTGTACCCCCCTCCAGCAAACTTTACCGGATTGAGATTGGCGTCAGTAATACTCGACATATTGAGGAGCTGGGTGGTCTGTTCTTTGAGACCGGTCCCAAAAGTAGGTCCGTCATATATACTGAAGACAAGCTGGCTGGTCGGCAGTGAGTCGCCACCGGCATGGATAATCTGCATCCCCTGGGATACGCTGAATGTGCCCTGGATCGTTGCCTGGTAGGGTTTGGTTTGCGATGAGACGGAACCTCCGGCAAAAGCGGAGACAACTGCCGCGATGATGATCGTCACGACCAGCATCAGCATCACGCCGACAACCGGTGAGACTGCACTCGTGTTATTGAATGATTTCATGGTTTTATCCCCCCTGTACCGACACGGTCTTCGATAGGAGCGTCTGTCCAGTCGGTATGTAAATAGCCTTCACGGTTACTATGTCCCCGGGCTGCAGGTTCTCCCATCCGGTACCGAGTACTGCCTGGGTAGCATCAATCTGGCCGTCGGCATAATTTCCACCAGTAGTATAGGTGTACGGCGTTGTAACACCGTACCCGCTGGTGTCGCTTTGACCGGGATTACCGCCTATTGCCTGGCCGCTGGTAGTACCATACGGGATTGCCAGGAGCGAGGTCCCCTGTATGAGGGAATAGTTTCCAAAATACTGGTAGGGTTTATTGTGATAATTGGTCGCGTCCTGCACACTTTGGTTCAGAACACCGGCACCGATGCCATAAGGAGCAGTGCTGTAAACCGGGCTATTGGTCTTCATTCCCACAAAACAGTATACATTGTTTACACCGCCAATGGAGGTGTTGCCACCGTGAATGGAGGTTCCATCCGTCCTGCGGGTCGTTGTCCATGCAGTTACGATCTTGACCTTACTGGTCGCGATCGCATCGCTGGACCCGGTTACCGCTCCATAGAAACCACTACCAATCCAACTGCCGGTGTTTACGATTCGGATATCCATCGCAAGGGTCGGGGCCTTGGATGCACCTCCAAGCAACCCTCCCGCGAATCCGGAAACAACGGCTGCAACGATGATGGTAACAACTAGCATCAGCATTACACCGACCACCGGTGACATTGCATCTTCGCGATTTTTTCTCGTTTGTCGATTCAGATATTGCATAGTGTATTCCTCTTGCTCATTACTCATGAGGCGTGTCATGACGGAGCACGAGCGGCAGCCTCCCGGCTGCAAACCTGTTCTGCCATGCCGTTCACATATTTTTTAAATTAAAGTATTTAACAAGATCCATTTGTTAATAGTTTTAAATTAATTATCCAAAGAGATCCACGAATCCCCCTGACAGATAAAACATGGATTATCCGATTGCGGACAGGGTTTCAAAAAGGACTGCGTTCATTCAGGCTGTGCCGGCTTCCCGAACCAGGCATCGCTCTCCCGTGCAGCGTCCACGAGCCGGGCAGTATAGGAATTCTGCGGGCGGCTCAGGACATCCTGGGTTGTTCCGGATTCCACCACCCGCCCCTGGTGAAGCACAACCACCCTGTCGCTCATCTGGCCGATGAGCTGCAGGTCATGGGAGATGAAGAGAATGGTGAGGTTCATTCTCTGCCTGATCACCTGGATGAGACTTAAGATCTGCGCCTGGACCGAGAGATCGAGCGCCGAGGTAGGCTCGTCCAGGACAAGAAATTCCGGTTCCAGGGCAAGGGCGCGGGCAAGGGCAGCCCGCTGCTTCTGGCCACCGGAGAGTTCGAAGGGACGACGGCCGGCAAGTTCCGGTTGAAGGCCGACCATTGCAAAGAGCCCGGCGACCCGGTCGGTCATCTCATGCCGGCCGGCCCGCTGCCAGATCTCAAGCGGTTCGGCAACGGACACACCAATGCTCAACCTCGGGTCAAGCGCAGTATCGGGATCCTGGAACACGATCTGCATCCGGGGCCGGAGCTGCCGCAGGGCGGATTTTCTGAGCGCAAAGAGATCTGATCCTTCGAACAGGACCCGGCCGGCGCTTGGTTCCGCAAGCCGGATCATGATCCGGCCAAGCGTGGACTTTCCGCTGCCACTCTCCCCGACAAGTCCCAGCGTTTCGCCTTTTTTGATGGTGAAAGAGACGTTGCTCAGAACAGATGCCGGTTTCCTGTGGAGGAAACCGGACGTGTAAGACTTGGAAACCTGTTCCAGCTCAATCATACCGGAAACACCTGACCAGCCGGCCTTTCCTGGCAGTTTTCATAGGGGGATGATCGGTTTTGCACCGATCCGTTGCACAGCAGCACCGCGGGTAAAAACGGCAGCCGGGCGGAAACGCTCCTGGAGGCGGGCTCATGCCGGGGATCGGGTGGAACCCTGCCGAGGGCAGGGATGCAATAAGGCCCTGGGTATACGGGTGCAGGGGCAGGGCAAATACCTCGCGGGTAGGACCGTATTCCACGATCTCTCCCGCGTACAGGACTGCAGTCCAGGAGGCGAGAGCCCACGCCGTTCCCAGGTCATGGGTGATCAGGAGGAGGGTCCGTTTGCTGAGCACTTTTTTCAGGAGAACGAGGATTTGTGCTTTTACAATCGGATCAAGGCCTGAAGTAGGCTCATCAGCAATAATGAGATCCGGGTTGCAGGCAAGAGCCATCGCGATCATGACCCGTTCCCGCATACCCCCGGAAAACTGGTGCGGGTATTTCTGCATATCCTTTTCGGGATGTTCGAACCCGAGATCCTCCAGCAGGGAGGCGATCTCCCGGGGGTATTGTTCCTTTGTACAACAGCCGTGAAGAGCGAGGGATTCTTCGATCTGGTCGCCAACCGCAACAACCGGGTTGAGGGAGGAGGAGGAATTCTGGGAGACCAGGGCAATGTTTTTTCCCCGGATATGCTGCATTTCCGGTTCGGATACCTGCAGAAGATCTCGTCCAGCATACCGTATGGACCCGCAAACCCGGGCATTGGGCGGCAGAAGCCGCATCACCGACATCCCGAGAACGGTCTTACCACATCCCGATTCCCCGATAATGGCAGTTCTCTCGCCGGTATCAAGACCCAGGCTGATAGTATCGATCACCGGTACGACACCGGACCGGGTCTCGAACCGTACGGACAGGTCGGAAATCTCAAGCAGGGTCATGAATCAAAACCGCCTCCGGATGAAATCCTGTGGCTCATATCCGGTTCACCTCAAGCCGGGGGTTGAAGGACTCTTCCATGCTGTAGCCGGCCAGGGCAAGGGCAAGGGAGATACCAACAACCGCGATACCGGGCGGGAGTATCCACCACCAGAGACCCAGGGAAAGTGCCCCGAAGGTATAGGCATTCTGGATCATCGAACCCCAGTCCACCGTCATGGTATCCCAGAGCCCGATAAAGCTCAGTCCCACGCCCATCACGAGAAAATGCTGCGATGAGGAGACAAATTTGGCCGTCACGACCGGCATCAGGTTGGGAAGGAGATGGTGGGACATAATCCGGAGATCCGATGACCCGATGGCACGCGCTCCCTCAATAAACGGTGTCTTTGCAAGCGAGAGCGCCGGGGCGCGGATGACCCGGATGCCATGGAGACTCCCAAGGATACCCATTAAAATGCTGACCTGCACGATTCCCGTGTTGAAAAATGTGGTCAGAACAATGAGCAGGGGGAAGATGGGGATGGGCATTAAGATATCGATCACCCGCGATGCAATCTCATCAACAAAGCCACCGTAATACCCGAGGATAATTCCAATGCTGGTGCTGATAAGTACTGACAACAGGGCAGCACAGAACCCGAAGAGCAGGGTAATGCGGGCGCCGTATACCAGCTGGGCAAAGATATCCTGGCCCACGTCATTGGTTCCAAACAGGTGCCCGCCACCCGGGGGCTGGAGGGGTTTTCCGGTAATTTCCGTGGGGCCGAAGGGGGCAATCAGCGGGGCGGCAAGTGCGATCCCGATGTAGATGAAAAGGACAACAATACTCCCCCAGAAAAGGATCTTCCTATTCATCGTTCCCCATCCTGATCCGCGGATCGATCATGGAGACGAGGATGTCAGCCAGCAGCATTGCGCCGATGGTAAACAGGGCATCCAGGAGAAATATCCCCTCAAGTAACGGCAAATCCCGCATCCGCAGGGCTTCGGTGGTCATGAAGCCAATCCCCGGCCAGGAAAAAACCGTTTCAATGAATATGTTTCCCGTGATGATCGCCGCACACTGGAATGATGCAATAGTTATCATCGGAAGGAGTGCATTTTTCAGCGCATGCCGCCAGAGGATTGCACGCTCGTCCAGCCCTTTGGCCCGGGCAGTCGTGATATAATCATCCCCGATGACCGCGATCATCGAGTTGCGCATCACGTAGTAATTCCCGGTGGCGATAAAAAGGGTCATAAGCGCGATGGGCAGGATTGCATGGTACAGTAAGTCCGGAACACTGAGGCCGGTTGACAGTATGCCAATACTGCTGTATCCCCCGAGCGGAAACCACTGGAGGTAAAAGGAGAAGACCATGACTGCCATGATCGCCCACCAGAACTCGGGGATTGCGCGGATCACAATCATGAGATTGAAGAGCGCGAGATCCTTCCGGCTGCCGGATTTCCATCCCGACCATGCACCCATCGCCGTACCGATAAGGATCCCGAGAACCGTTGCGGGAAGGAGGAGGACGAGCGACCAGCTGAGTTTCTCCAGGATCAGGGGAAAGACCGGCAGGCCGTACGCATAGGAGTAGCCCCACTGCCCGTGGAGGATGTTGAGGATATAGAGGACGTATTGGTCAGAGAGGGGAAGATTGAGCCCGAACTGCTGGTAGAACTGTTCGACAGCTTCTTTTGGCACTTTGTTGGTGAGCCAGAGCAGGTAATTGGTGATGTAGTCCCCGGGCATCAGGTGCAGGAGAAAGAAGGTGAGGGTTACGCAGACAAGAAACGACAGCCCGCTGAAACAGAGCCGCTTCACGAGATACTGGCCGCTGATCATACTCCATTCACCAAAAAAACCCGACCGCGGTTTCCAGAACGGGTATCTGCCCGGAAAAATCTTAGGATGAGGATGGCGGAGATACGGATTCTTTTAAGCAACCGGGATTTCACACCGGGGGGAAAAAAGGAACGCATGCTCTCCACAGTCTTGAAACGTTACGATGCCTTGACCGGGGTCAGACTTTCAAGTACGTCGGGGTTGAGAATACTGTAATACCCCGGGCCGATATCCCAGCCGGTAAACCGGTCGTTCCGGTAGGCAACGATCGTGTCCGTTGTGCAGACCGGGACCGTGGGAATATCCTGTGCAAGGAGATCCTGCATCCGGTACCCGAGTGTCTTTATCACACCCTGGTCGGACGTGTTCTTCATCTGGCTGACGAGGCGGTTATATTCGGGATTATTGTAATTGTAATAATTCGTCTCCTGCATGGGTGTCACGGCGAAATCGATGAGGGCGTTGGCATTGTCGTGCAGCTGGACCGGGAAAGAATCGATGAAGACCGGGTTGGCATTCACTGCGGAGCGGTACCGGGTCTTGTCGTCATAGGTGACGGTGCTTACGGTTATTCCCAGTTTTGCCCAGTCATTTTTCAGCACGGTTACCAGTTTCTGGGTGGTGCCACTCCCGGAATTGACACCCGTGTTCTGTTTGCCGCTGCCCCCTTCGCCACCGGTGGGGATCGTAATCGTGATTGGTTTTTTATCCGGTCCAAGAAGTTTCCCGTCACGGTCCTTTGTGAACCCGGCCGCCGCAAGCATCTCCTGTGCCTTTACCAGGTCGTAATCGTACATCCCGACATCAGCAGGATTTACGTAATCCCCTGCAAGGTCCGGTATCAGGAATGTCGTATTCGTGGGGCTGCCGGTGCCGATGAGAGAACTGATCGTATCCCGGTCCACGGCATGGCTCATCGCCTTCCGGAATCCCGATATGTTGGCGGGGTACTGGTTCAGGTTGAACGCAATCTCGTACGTAGCCGAGTTGCGGATGGTGTAGATACTGATATTTTTCTCCTGCTGCAGGTTTTGTGCAACAGCCGGGCTGATGCCGGAAACCACGTCGATTTCCCCGTTCTTCAGGGCCAGAACCTGGCTGTCCGGGTTGGTGATCAGCTTAAGAACGACACCCGTTACCTTAGGAACCGTCCCGTGATATGCGTCATTTCTCTTCAGCTGGACATACCCCGGTTCAGCCTTGACAAAGACGAACGGTCCCGTTCCGATAAATTTTGTATCCCTGTAGGTCTGCGGGTCAGTGATATTTTCCCAGAAATGCCGGGGAGCAAACGTAATACCCGGCGTGTGTGAGATCTGGTCGAGGAAACCGGAGTAAGAGGTTTTCAGCGTGAAGACTGCCGTGTGGGGATCCGGGCAGTCAATGGTCTCAACATCGTTCAGGACGAATGCCAGGGTGAGATTGTTGTTTTTCATGTACTCTTTGGTAAATTTCACATCGGAACACGTGAACGGGACACCATCATTCCAGGTCGCATTTGCCAGGTGGAATGTCCAGGTCCTTGCATCAGCGGAGGCCTCCCAACTCTCTGCAAGAGCAGGAGTGAATTTCCCGTTCAGATCCTTGTCCACCAGGTGTTCGTAGACCGTAGGCGGACTGCTGTCTTTCTTCATGCTGTTTGAATAGGTGATGGAAGTCGGGGAGTCCACGGGGATGATGACATCCCCGGCAGACAATTGCTGGCTTTTTGCAGTAACACCTGTTGCAGTGCCAGGCATGGAAGCCCATCCACTCAGGAATAATGCAATGATGACGATGAGGCAGATACCGGTGAAAATAATAATGCGATCCCGTGTCTTGTGCAGGTTCTCTTCCATGAAAGGTCTCCTAAAAGCAGCGATATGATGTTATTAATTACCCATCAACGTTGTAGTTATTTAACCATTTTTGTTTAATTTTCTATTAAAGTAAATCTAAATATTAAAACTCTGGCAACCAGGGACAGGTTCCCAATCACTTCCCCGCAATTAGTCAGGCACCGGTCCCTTCATCTTCTTCCGTATGAGGGGGTTACCTTGGCCCGGTAACGTACCAGAATACGGCTGGTTTCCAATGGGCAATTGACGCCCCGGCCTGGACCGGATATGTTTTCCCGTCCTTTCCGCTACAATCTCCAATAAAAAATTATTACATCAGTTTTTTTTAAGAGATTGTCTCGTAATATCCCGCAGCACCGCAGGCAGCGCACAGGCCGTCAGATCGCAGGGAGTAATCCGGTACCATCTCGCCGCACTTCGGGCACGTAACGGACTTCCAGGCTTTTTTCCCTTCAACCTTTATTCGGACCCGTTCATAGGAAAGGATCTCCCGTCCGGCGGAAAAAATCTCATCAGACAGGGGATTTGTCATCGTCTTCTTGTCAAAATCGGGGCTGTTCGTAAACCAGGTATGGATGATGGAGAACCGGGAGAGTTTCCGGGGGTCTACGTACACCCGGACCCCCTCGGCCACATCCTGATCCGAAGCACGGTTGATCGTCAGAGCAAACTTGCCGATATCAACGATCCGCAACCGGTTATTCCCGTACGTGCAGTGTGCGATCACCTGAAGGGCATCGGGGGCACACTTCTGTGTTTCGCAAACGGCATACAGTTTTTCGTCAGTGCCAGGAACAGCTCCCAGCAGTTCGAGGGCATAATCGACCATGAAGGCACCGATGAGAAGGCCGGGAGCCGGAAAGGTATGAAACGCGATACACCGGGACAGGTAGTCCTTTACACGGGGATCAACCCGGCAGGCGTCCATGCGGGCATTGAGTTCGTAGAGCGAATATTCCTTATGAGTTCCATGGCTGTGGTTGTGGTTGTCCATATGATCTCTTCCTCTTGAGAATCCGAAATGACCGGCCACGGGCAGAGCTTTTAAGTGGGCCGGATTTTTCGGATGCAGGTGTTTTTGAGGCGGATGGACCGCCCCATCCAGGGGTTATCAATTGGAGGAGTGTTATCAACTTTTTACATTAAACTTTTTGTAAATATTAATTAAATTCTTAAAACTTATATGGTTGGACGCGCAACAGCAATGCGATAATTATGGGCTCAGCAAAAGATGTTATGGAACTGTTTGCGGAAAGAGACATTCGCAGGATTTTTTCCACCAGTGACGGATGGAGTATCATGCCGGTTGGCGCTCCTTCCAGCACCGGTTATTTTTACCGGGTTTCCCGGAGCAAATGGGCTGGCGAGGAGCTCGCATTCATTGCCGTCTCCTTTGAAAAGTCACCCGGCGAGGATGTAATCAATGCCCTCGACCTCCTGCCGAAAAGCCAGGGATTCAGGACAAAAAAATACCTGCTCACCCCCCAGGCCGCCGATACCTCGGCCGTCCCACCCCACGTAAAGCTCCTCCTGATGAATGCCTTCACGTTTGACGGAGGACAGGTAATCTGGCTCACGAAAAAGAAGAACGCCCGGAAATTCTCAACAGAACAGGCTATAGCAGCCTGAATCATCCGGCACGGTTAAAAAAACTGCAGGTATGATCACACGCCACCATCTCGGGCTTGCCCTGATCTGCGGCCTCATCATCTCCAGCGCAGTCGTGGGATTTGATCCTGCCCGGGTACTTGTGATACTGACAGGAGTCGGCCTCGGGGCAGTCCTGCCGGATATCCACATGAAACGGCCGAAAAAAACCCGTCCCCTGACCATAGCATGGTATCTCATCCAGGTAGGGAGATGGGTATGTGCGCCGTTTCTGTGCAGGATTTACCTTGCAGTGTGGAAGATCCGGATCGCACCGGATGACAAACGACTGACCCATTCGCTCCACGGGGCCCTGTTCTACTGGGGAGTCCTTGCAGGGATTGTCGGTGCGGTATGCATCCTTTGCGGGGACATTATTCCGCGTTCTGTTGCAATGGATTTCCTCTGCGGGCTCCTGATGGGAATGGTCTTCCACCTTGCCGGAGATATCTGCGTACGAAAAGGAATCCAGTTCCTCTATCCTTTCACAAAAACCGGCATCCATGGAACGATACGCCCATGCAACACCAGTGACATGCGGATCCGCCGGTTCCACCTCCAGCATGGCTCCGTTCTCGTGGCGTTTCTCGCCCTCCAGGAAATCGTTGTCTGGCCGGAGTACTGCCTGATACCCTTTGCTCTCCTGGCCACAGGGGCCTGCATGGGCGCCATGGTCTGCCAGTCCGAGATCAGGATTGAGAACGATAGCGGCATCATGGTCGATCCCACCCCGGCAGAGCCAATAACGGTACGAGCCTGATCCTGCCCCGGGATCCGGAGCCGGGTGGCCGGAGAGCGCCGGGCATTCACCGATTTGATCCGTAATGACGCTGGGTAGTGGGCTGTAATTACATGGGAGGATTTGACCGGTCGGGCCGGATCTGAATCTCCCCTCCCCGCTATACCGGACCCCCGGATCAACCCCCCACCGGTTCTCCGGGCGAGCTCCACTCCGGAATATCACCTCCGTTTTCAACCAAAAGGGTCTGTATTGACCGGTTTTAAAGCCTTAAAAACCCCTGGATGAGCAAACGGGGGACAATGCAACCTCATCTCAAAAATGGTGTTGTGTAATTCGCCAAAATGTGCGACCCTCAAAAATCCGGATCTTCAGATCGGGCTCCGATTGGAAAACGGGGCATTTTAAGAGGATTTTATTTGCAGGGGATTTGCAGGTCCATACGACTCCAAAAAAAGGGGATGGATGGGAGTCACTTCGGCAGGCCCATAAACGGGCAGAAGTACTGCGCTTCCGGGCCTGATGATTCCCCTTGTACTGACGAACGGTCCGGTCCGGGCGCATCCTCCCCGATATGCCGGTTGCGCGCAGATCTCTCCGGTATGGCTTCTTGTGCTATCTCCACCACGCGGTCGTCAAGCACGAGGAAGTACTGCCAGTTCCCGGCCGAAGACCGGACCCAGAGCTCCCGGATGAAAACGGCCGTTTCCGGGACCCGGCGGATCCGCACAATCTCGCGACGGCAGGCGGAAAGGATCAGGTCCATATCACCGTGAGTGGGCCGGATCCGCTTGACCTGCACGCAGATGGTGATGAGAGAAAGGTGGAGGGTGAAGTCGTACAGGAGCCCGCGACCTCGGGTGTTTTTACACACCCGGCCCTGCCTTCCCGCAATCGCAAGCGCCTCCCCGATAGCCTGGTTGGGCGGGCGTCCGTGTGTCATGAAGAAGAGCCCCCTTCAGCACTGGTCACGGTCCCGCGGCTTCCGGGACCCGGTATGCCTGGGGAGAGGACACTACACCTGCCCGGGAGGAGTTCCTGAGGCAGGGATTTGGTCCGGACCGAGACATTGTAGTGGTGCCAGTGCGTCCGTTTTACGCTGATGCGATAGATCCGATCGCCGGTCTTTTTGATCTGCCGGGCAATCACGTGCGGGAGAAGGAAGAGCGGGACTTCCCTCTCATCATTCGAATAGATACGGTCCGTCACGACAACCTCCGCTGCCGGAAGCCGGCAATGGTCCGTTCAAAACCCACGATCTTTTTCCTGATCCGGCCGGACAGGTGTTCCACCTTGTTCCCGGGAGGCGCAGGAACAGACGGGATGCAACAATCCCCTGCAATGAAGGCGCTCATGCCGAAACCTCCACGGAAGTGGGAGGGTTTTCTTCCTTCAGATCCGAAAAATCCCCTTCAAGATCATCCATGCGGTACTGGAGATCGATGATTCTCTGCAGGAGTACCTCGTTCATCCGGTCCTGCCGCTCCATTAAGGAACAGACAAGATCGCGGCAGGCTGCCTCGGCTTTCACGTACGGGATCTCGGGATCGCGCTCGTTCAGATCATCCAGGGTATGTTTCCGGAGAGTGCGGACCGGTACGGGAGCGGCACCAATCGAGAGGCCGCGGAGCCCGGTTCGCCTCTGCACAAGGCGCGGGCGAGTCTTTTGTTCTCTTTTCTGTTCCTGCTGAAGATTGGATTCCATGCTACCACCTCACGGGTATGGCTGTGTGTTCTTCCATCTGTACGCGGGAGAAACGCAAGCCCCGGTGACGATAGTACAGGACACGGGTCCGGAGGTCTGGCAGCGGCCAAATTCTCAGCCGGAATCTGTCGGGGACCGCAGTCCCATACGCGTGTACGATATCATCGGAAATGCAGGTGCTTCTCCTTCATTCATCATCGTTTATTCCTCCCACAGCACGGGCGGTCTTACCCTTCGCGGGCTGGAATCGCACGGCCTGTGATTAAAATTTATACGATATTTTTTTATTATATATTCAAGTGATAGAATGGGTTAATTCGTGTAACCTCACGGTTACATGCAATATATTTTTTCGATGAAAATTGAGCATAAATACACATTCATACGATATATTTATTTTATATTAAAGATAATTTCATTCCTTGTAATACGGCCGGGTTTTCCCCAATGGAGAAAATGCATTTTGGGGTATAATAATAACCGTATGACTAAGGCCCGGAAACGGATGTGATATGTTGATCGAGAAAACCATTCAGATCTTTACAAAAAACGAAGAGGAGATCATCCAGCTCTTAACCAAAATCGGGATACCGAGAAACGGTGCAAGGATACTTGTGTATTTTTCGGAACGGACACGCGCTTGCTCCCATGATATTGAATACGGAACCGGTCTTCGCCAGCCGGAGGTCAGCATTGCCTTAAAGTACCTGGCAAAACGGGGATGGGTTAAGAGTCGTGAGATCGTGTCAGAAAAGAAGGGACGCCCCGTGAAGATCTGGACCCTGACACTGCCATGGACAAAGATTCTTGACAGTATCCGGAACGAGATGCAGCAGGAGGTGACAACCCGCCTGGAGAGGGTCCGGAGTGTCTGGAATTATATCTGAATGTGCGGAGCGGTTTTTCCTTTTTTCTGTTCTGGTAAAACAGATTTTACAAGATGCTGAACGAGTGTCTGAAACACTACGGGCCCGAGTAGGGCTTTTGCTTCTTTCCGGTATTTCCGGGCAAGACAACCGGCTATGATCCGGTTTCCAAGCGGGGTAGTCCACATCCCCCCGCGTTGTTCGGTACCGATCAGCTGGTTTTGCTCCATTTCGGAGAGGATGGCAGTCATTTTCGACATTGGCACTAAACAGGACTCGGCCAAAACCCTCTTTGGCGGCAAATGGACCCGGACCATATTTGGGAGAAAATCCACTTCCAGGGATCTCTTCTGGCAGACCTGGATCCGGATTGCATCATCCAGGACCTGTGCCGCGGTGATGGGGTCAATCATTGTTACGGATTGTTTCATCGGTTACGGTATATATCAGTTGGTATACCAGATGGAAAAACTTATATTGCTACAAAAAATAGGTGTAATTCCATGCCCACCATCACCGATGAAGATTACCGCTCACTGGAATTGAAGATCCACACGGAAGTAAACAGGATTTTCTCGCAGTTCATGGAAGATCTTGAAAGTAAAACCAGGGAAAACGAAGAATCGGTACCTACGAAAAACCAATGGAAACCCGGCCCTTCATGCAAATCTGTACCGGGAGAGACAACGCCGGCACCTGCCAGACCAAGAAAGCTCCGCGGACCCAGGAAATCAATTGATATCAGCACTCTCTTGAATAGCCCTTCCTCTGTCAGAAAAAACCTGCCAGGAGAAATCCTTGAATCCGATATGAATAAAATATTCAGAAAAAAACATCAGAGATGATCTGTCCAGCGGGAAATTTATTGCTATTTCACTTTTTTAGATATTTCGCTGTTTATGGGGTTATTAAACCATCATACCATTTCGTGCAAAGATTTCCATTGGTATGGTTCTCGTAACCGGATGTCCCGGTTTGTCGCCATCCACAACACCCAGCACGACGAACGACCCAACGACACCCTCATAAAGCAGGTGAGTGAAACGCCGACAGCGCCGACAGGCACTCCCGCGGTAACCCTGACCAGCGACCAGCATCCGGGTGACTCCCCGCCATCATAACCTGTTCAGAAGAAATAACACAGCGTTCTTTTTTAAAATGAGATTGAAATCCTTGTCTGTGAGATTATAAATTTGAGAGATGAATTTTTTTATATGTACCAATTGAGAGGATACAATCCATCCTGTTAATTCCTTTTATTGCAGGATCTGTTTCGAGAGCCCGGTCATAGCATCCGATTGCTCCTTCAAACTGGTTAAGATCCCGGAGAATCTTTCCTTTACTCAGCCAGGCTTGTGATAAAACCGGGTTGATGGATAAGGCTTTATTGACATTCTCAAGAGCATCTGATAGTTGCCCAAGGTTATAATATGAGTTTCCTATATTGAGCCAGGCGTTTTCGTTTTTCGGGGTGAGTTGCAATACATTATCATAGGCGTCTATTGCTTCCTGGTACCGGTGAAGGTTGTAAAGAGAATCACCAATGATGAGCCAGGCAATTTCATTCTGAGGATCAATTACTATTCCATTTCTACATGCAGATATTGCCTTTTGATACTGGCATTTTTGAAAATGTTCCAATCCTGTCAGGGTCCAATCGATATCATTCATAATAATCCACACCAGACATTCTCAATCCGTATGGGAAGACAAATTAAATAATATTACTGAATAATAAAAAAAAGTTTATTAATTTTATTTAACAAAAATTCTTTTTGATGGGCACGGTTGTTACCTCCCCGGTATTTTTTAATTGTGAATACGTGTCATGTATGCCACCGGTTGATCTGAATAATGTAACGAGAAAAAAATTTCACGGGAATGCTATAACACACCCTTGTTTACACCCCGATACCCGCAATCATCCTGACAACCTGCTGCGCCGTCACCGGGTCCACGACCCGGGCCAGCACGAGGCCGGCCATTGCCGCAAAGAGAGCCCAGAATACCTTCCTGACCTGCTCGTTCTTCCCGAACGCTTCGATCACCATCTCTGCATCGGCCTTCATTGCCTTCCGTATCAGTTTCGGCAGGAATACGAACAGCGGAAGGAACACCACCGCTGCACCCAGAAACGCGAGCGTGATCTCCGCCCGGCTCATAAGAAAGATCCCGGCCGGGACCGCAAACACCCCGGCCAGTACCGCGGCCATGCCGACCTCGCCGAACCAGAAGTAATGCCGCTTCACCGCGAAGTTCTGCCGTTCGGCATCCGTAAGCCCGGAGAGATCGAAGATGCCGAGCGTGGAGAGCATGCCGTACCAGACCGCGTGTGTCTCCTCAGGGTCGGCCACAATGCCAAGAAAGAGGATCGCAACCGGCACGGCCAGCAGGATTACCGGAAGGTGCGCAAAGAGAAAAATGAGGGCGAGCAGGATCCCGGAGCCGCAGATGGCGGCCCGTGTCTGCACAATGTCTTCAAACATCGCATCCATCCACCGTGATGGTGAGCTCGAAGACCGGGCTTGTGTACCCGCCGTTTCTGATACTGAAATCCCGGACCATTCCGGGTCTCCTCCGGGCAGTCCGGATCCGGACGGTGTGGATACCCGGTGAGCGGGGATACACCCGCCTCCCGTCACGGTCCCGCATCTCCCGGTAGTGCGGGATCTCGAACCAGTCCGGCCAGAACCGGATACCCCGGGGAAGGTCCGTGCCCCGTTCAAGGTCCGAAAGCCGGAGGGGAGAGAGGTTGTCGTAGATCACATCGATGATCAGGTCGAAATCTTCCTGTTGCTCATTGAGATCAAGCTCGTAGAAGACCGGGCTGCGCCGGACCTCGTCCTGCGTGAGCGGGGTGTCTTTGGTGAGCGGTTCGAGACCGGAAAACGTGCCCCGGTACAAACCGGTCACGGTCGCAACCGGTTGCAGTTCAGATCCCATGGGATACCTCCATGATATGTTCGTGCTCGTCCCTGAGCCGTTTGAACTCCTCCACTACCTCGTCGTACCGGCCGATCCTCTGGTGGATGGCGAACAGGACCGGGTAGAGGGGAAGGACAGCCGCAAGGACAATACCTAATGTCTCGGTTTCCATGATATGTACCTCCTGATAGAGGGACGAAGGAGTTCCTCCTCCCATCTTTTCTGCTGAAATCCGACGATCTGGAATCGCCCCCCTTACGCCAGCCCTGCCCCCTTTGGGGGCGGGGGGCGTTTGCGATGAGGCGTGATACGGTTTACCGGTAATACGTTGTCATCGCAACCGGGGATATGTCCGCGGCGGGGCGGGATCCCGAGAGCGTCAGAGATCGGGTTCTGTTGTTCAGGCAAGAGCTGCGACCGTGTCGGCCCAGGTCTCGATCCGTGTCCGGATCGCATCGTCCGAGTACGAGGTGATGCTCATGGTGGTGCGGCCGAACGTGACAAAGTACAGCTCTCCGTTTGCATCGCGGCACTTCAGGGTTGCCGAGTAGGTCTCGTTGTCGGTGTCGCGGACAGCCGTGCCCCCGTGGGCGGCGGCAAGGCCGGTATTTCCGAGGAGTGCCGTTGCGCCGGCATTGAACCCGGCAATGGTGCTGAACTTCGAGGAGTCGGTCCCCACGTTCCTGACATCAGCGTCCTGGTAGAAGACTTTTACCACGTAGTTCTCCTTGGTCTTCTCTACCGGCGCATGGTTCACGCCGGCGCTCTCATAGGCTGCACAGGCAAACGGGTTGTCGGTGATGACCGACTGGACGATCGTGTTGAACGCCGCCACATCTGCAATCGGGTCCGCGAGCTTGCGGATCGCGGTCTTTACTACGGTTTTCTGTACGAAATCTGCCATTGTTGTTTCCTCCTCTTTTGTTGTGATGGCGGGATTCCGGCAGGGCCTTCGGAATTTCCGGAGAAGGACTCCGTCTCTTCGGATTTTCCTGTAAACCTGCCTGGAACCCCGCGGGGTTGTCGCGGGGCCCTTTGACAGATCTATATAGGAGGTTGGAGGAGATGGGTCTGGATGAATAAATTCCGGGAAGTGAAAATGGAGCGGTTTGTGCAGGATTGGGGAGGAACAGGACGCGGGGGAGGGGAATTGGTGTGCGCAAAAACCCGTGGGTTGTTGTGAGGTGAAAGCAGGCTATGCTGATCGAACCCCGGATCACCCCCCCACCGGTTCTCCGGGCGATCTCCACTCCGGAATATCACCTCCGATTTCAACCAAAAGGGTCTGTATTGACCGATTTTAAAGCCTGAAATACCCCCATATGAGCAAACGGGAGATAATGCAGCCGCATCTCAAAAATGGTGTCGTGTAATTCGCCAAAAAGTGCGACCCTCAAAAAACAGGATTTTCAAATCGGGCTCCGATTGGCAAACGGGGCGTTTTGGGAGGAGATTATTTTCTGGGGGTTTTCAGGTCCGGAACCCCCCCAAACATCAGGAGAGATGCTGAATCTCTCATCCGGGTAGTATGACCAGCCCATGTTTTCCCGGATTACATTCCAGCGATTTACCCCACTTCCGGCAATCCGGTATTATTCCGGTACTATACTGATCATATTTCCTGAACAACCCTCATCATGGTTCTAAGAGTATTTGTCGCAGGGGTTATTCCGGCAGGACGATCTTCCGGGCGGTTTGTGCGCGTTCGGGGCAAAAACCCGGCCGGGGGGTATCCGGGTACGGCCATGGTATTATTTTTCCCAGGTTATGAAACCACGGGGAGCCGGGAAACATGAAAATACCCCCCCGGTGTTAAGATCATGTAAAAACCGAAACCTGATGTTAACCTGATGCAAAAAAACCGATCCTCCATTAACCCATTCTGTTTTACCGTCGGCAAAATTCAGAATCTTTAATTATTGTATTGAATCAACTCTTGGATTAAGCAAATTTCATTAAAAATTTGTGTGTGATGTGCATGGCGTTTGCAGTACATGTAAACATGGAACGATGTACCGGATGCAACAACTGTGTTGTTGCCTGCCCGGTCAATGCCCTTGAGCTCTTTACGCTCGACCCTGTCACCAAGGAGAAGATCTACCAGGTGCAGGATGGTGTTGCAGTCAGCCTCGATTTCAAGGCTGAACTATGTGCAGGATGC
Source organism: Methanoregula sp. (assembly GCF_041645475.1). Lineage (GTDB taxonomy): Archaea > Halobacteriota > Methanomicrobia > Methanomicrobiales > Methanospirillaceae > Methanoregula. Next base: position 31,162 of record NZ_JBAZQA010000022.1, read on the forward strand.
GGCGTATGTGTCGAAGCATGCCCGTATGATGTGATCAGTCTCTCCGGGAAAGGCTCAACGGATATCCCGGTCAAGGCCTGACCTGAAACGCGAGGAGATGGAATGGCAGAGAAGAAAATTACCCTCAATATGATCACATGCCGGACGATCCAGCAGGGCGTTGGCATGGAAGCAGGCAAGACATCCCAGAAGTATTTCGACGCCTGCACGATTATGCATATGCACCCCGACGATATGAAGCGGCTCGGGGTATGGAAGAACACGAATGTGAAGGTCACGAGCTCGGTTGGCAGTGTTATTGTAAAAGCTGTCGAGACCCGCGAAGACCTTGTCCCGGGCCTTGCCCACATCCCCATGGGACCCTGGGCGAACCGGATCGTCCCGGCCTATACATTCTCAACCGGCGAGCCGTGTTTCAAGGGATTCCCGGTAGATATCGAGATCGCCGCAAACGAACGCATCATGGGCGCTGTCGAGGTACTGCAGGATGCCTGCGGCCTCATAAGGAAGTGACGAGCAATGCCAAAAGAAGTAACTGATGTTATCTGCCCGTTCTGCGGCACCCTGTGCGATGACCTCATCGTCACTGTTTCCGATGACAACAAGACCATCCTTGGAGTCAAGAATGCCTGCGCCATCGGCGCCGAGAAGTTCAACCACCAGAAGCTCCCGGGCCGGGTCAAGCTCCCCCGGATGCGACAGGCTGACGGCACCTACAAGAACGTATCCTACGATGAAGCCATCGACTGGACCGCAAAGATGCTCGTCAAGTCCCGGAAGACCCTGATGTACGGCTGGGCATCAACAAGCTGCCAGGCCATGAGCATCGGCCACGAGATTGCCGAAAAGGTCGGCGGTATTGTCGACAACTGTGCAACCGTCTGCCACGGCTCGTCCCTCATTGCAATCGAGGATGTCGGTGTCCCGAGCTGTACGCTCGGTGAGGTCAAGAACCGTGCCGACCGTGTTGTCTTCTGGGGCTGCAACCCGGCTCACGCCCACCCCCGCCACATGTCCCGGTACTCGATCTTCCCCCGCGGTTTCTTCACCGTCAAGGGTCACAAGGGCCGGAAGATCTACTGCGTTGACTGCCGGTACACGGACACTGCCAAGTGCGCTGACGAGTTCATCCAGGTCCAGCAGGGATTCGACTACGAGCTCTTAAACGCCTTCAGGACCGCAGCCCGCGGCGAAGCCCTTCCGGACACCGTTGGCGGTGTCCCGAAAGAGAAGATCATCGAGATCGTTGAGGACTTGAAACAGGCCCGCTTCGGCGTCATCTTCTTCGGCATGGGTCTCACCCACACCATGGGCAGGAACCACAACATCGATATCGCCATCAACTTAACCCGCGACATGAACGACTTCACGAAATTCGCCATCATGGCCATGCGGGGACACTGGAACGTTACCGGTTCCGGTCAGGTGCTCGGCTGGCAGTACGGGTTCCCGTACGCCGTTGACTTATCAAGGAGAGACCAGGCCCGCCACCAGACCGGTGAGACGACCTCAGTCGACCTCCTCAACCGCAACGAAGTCGAGGCCTGCTTCTACATTGCAACCGATCCCGGTGCACACTTCCCGGTCGATGCCATGATCAGCAGCTCAAGAAAGCCAACCATCTGCATTGATCCACACATCAACTGCACGACCGAGATCTCCGACATTCACTTCCCGGTCGCCATGGTCGGTGTTGAAGTAGGGGGCTGTGCCTATCGTATGGACAATGTCCCGATCGAGACCAGGAAGGTCGTTGATCCACCTGAGGGTGTACTTACGGACGAGGAACTCTTAACCAAGATCAACCACCGTGTTGACGAACTCCTTGCCAAGGGGGGACAATAAATGTCTGAATTCATCATCAAGAACGGACACGTCTTTGACCCGGTTCAGGGTATTAAGGGAGACAAGAAGGATATCGCCGTCAAGGACGGCAAGATTGTAGACAAGGTCGGATCCGGCGCAAAGGTCATCGATGCCAAGGACAAGACCGTCATGGCAGGTGCCCTCGAGGTCCACGCCCACGTAGCAGGCCCCAAGGTCAACGCAGGACGCTGGTACCGGCCCGAGGACAAGCATTTCGACTCCCACAAGAAGCCCGGCATCACCAGGATCGAGGGCGGCAAGTCAATCCCGACCGTCTTCAAGACCGGCTACGAGTATGCCCGGCTGGGGTTCACGTTTGCCATGGAAGCGGCAATGCCCCCGCTGTATGCCCGCCACGTCCACGAAGAGATCCACGACACCCCCATCATTGACGAAGCCGCACTCCCGGTCTTCGGCAACAACTGGTTCATCCTCGAGTACCTCAAGAACCATGAAGTCGAGAACACCGCAGCCTACATATCGTGGATTCTCCGCCAGACCAAGGGATACGGTATCAAGTGCGTCAACCCCGGTGGCACGGAAGCATGGGCATGGGGACTGAACTGTCTCACCATCCACGACCCGGTCCCGTACTTCGAGATCACCCCGGCAGAGATCATCAAGGGCTTGATCGAGGCAAACGAGTACCTCGGCCTCCCGCACTCGATGCACCTCCACCAGAACGACCTCGGCAACCCCGGCAACTACAAGACCACGATCGATTCCTTGAAGCTTGCAGAGGGAATCAAGGCAACCAACAAGTTCGGCCGCGAGCAGGTCCTGCACTCCACGCACCTCCAGTTCCACTCCTACAAGGGAACCAACTGGGGTGACTTCGAGTCCGGTGCAAAGGAAGTCATGGACTACGTCAACAAGCAGAAGAACCTCACCATCGATACCGGTAACGTCACCCTTGACGAGACCACCACGATGACGGCCGACGGTCCGTTCGAGCACCACCTCCACGGTCTCAACCACCTCAAGTGGTTCAACGTGGACGTTGAACTTGAGACCGCAGCGGGTATCGTCCCCTTCATCTATGACCCGAACAACGCCGTCTTCGCCAGCCAGTGGGCGGTAGGTCTTGAGATTGCACTCTATGCAAAGGACCCGATGCGCTGTTTCATCACCACCGACCACCCGAACGCAGGACCGTTCACCCGCTACCCGCGTGTCTACTCCTGGCTGATGTCCAAGAAGTGCCGTGACGAGCGGCTCCACTCCTTCAAGAAAGCCGACAAGGTCATCAGTGCAACCAACCTCGCTACCCTCGACCGTGAGATCACGCTCTACGAGCTCGCCCAGATGACCCGTGCAGGCCCGGCCAAGTGCCTTGGTCTTGCGAAGGACTACGGCGGCCTCGCAGCCGGCATGAATGCAGACATCGCCATCTACAACATCAACCCCGACAAGTTCCCGTCAGACGGCCCGTCAATAGAGAAGGCATTTGCGAACGTTGCCTACCTCTTCAAGGACGGCAGGATCTGTGTCGAAGAGGGCAAGGTCGTCGACATGGGCCACAAGAAGACATTCTGGGTGGACGCAAAGGTCAACGAGAACAAGCAGGTCATGCACGACATCCGCGAGAAGTTCCTCCGCTACTACAGCATCAATGAGAACAACTACCCGGTCCCCGAAAGCTATGCACCGCACCCGCACATCATAGGCGTGGATGCAACCAAGGCGTGAGGTGAAAAAGATGAACACGGTTACACTCACAGTAAAAAAGCAGCCGGAACTCTACCTTGAATGCGAGAACGTCAATACTGATGCATTTGCCGGCAAGAAGGCCGACCAGATTGCAAAACTCGGCGCTTTCCAGGGAAAGGAGATCTCCACCATCGGCGACTACTTCACCGTTGCCGGTGAGGCAGGAGCAACTGCAGCTGACACAAAGATCATTGTCAACGGCGACTGCACCAAGATGAAGTACCTCGGCGCCAAGATGACCGCCGGAGAGATGATCATCAACTCTGCCTGCGACATGTACACGGGCAGCTGGATGAAGGGCGGCAAACTCACCGTCAACGGCGATGTCCACTCGTTCTGCGGCCTTGCACTGGCCGGCGGCGAGTTCACCATCAACGGCAATGCCGGGAACTACCTCGGCGCAGCCTACCGTGGAGACTGGAGAGGCATGAGCGGCGGAGTCCTTCGCGTGAAGGGCAACGCAGGCTCCGATGTCGCCAGCTTCATGATCGGCGGCGAAATGATCATTGAGGGAGATGTCGACATCCACCTCGGCACCCACATGGAGGGCGGCAAGATCATCCTCAAGGGCAACGGAAACCGCCGTATCGGCGGCCAGCTTGTCAAGGGCGAGATCTATGTCTTTGGCAAGATCAACGTCATGCTGCCCGGGTACAGGCCTGTTGGCGAAGTCGACCTCGAAGTTGACGGTACCAAGGCAACGTTTGTCGATTATATCGGCGACCTTGGCGAACGCCACCCCAAGCGGAAGGGCGAGGTCGTTTACGGCCATCTCTACATGAAAAAATAAGCGAGTGAGACGAGGCGAAACAAATCATGGACAAATACGTATGCACGATGTGCGGTCATATCTATGACCCGGCAGTCGGAGAGACGAAGGCATTCAACAACACCATTCTGGTCAACACGGACCGGATGGAACTCTATGAGGGCAAGATCATGGCGGCCCAGCCGATCAAGGCCGGCACGGATTTCAAAAACATTCCGGCAGACTGGAAATGTCCGTCCTGCGGCCACCCGAAGTCGTACTACCGCAAGATGGAACCGGACACACTCCGGGCAATGCGGACGATCAACTACTGATCAGTCAATCCATCACACCTTTTTTTGACGGATTTGAAATTTTCCTGTGGAAATCTTCTCTTCCCAAATCATTGGATGAAGATTTCGGATTCATCGGAAATCGAAGGTCGGCAGATGACTCCCTTCTCGAAATACAGACAGAAGTCAACAGATTAAGTACAACATTTTTTTCAACAATCAATTGTGTATTTCCTTAAGAGGTCTCCACTATGCAGGCTCATTCTTTTGTTGCAGTCATGAGACAGAGACTGTGCAGTCTTTCCAAAACGAAAACACCGGAAAAACCTGCTCCGGCCAATGCTGCAGTTACCTCATTGACAGAAAAAAACCGGGCATACCGGAAAAACCGGCCGCCGGATCCTTCTTCCCGCTGGGCAATCTCCCCGTCTTTTTCCAGGAAGGCAACAACCAGCATCCCCCCGGCCTTAAGAACGCGGAAGGCCTCATGAAAGGACCGGTCAACATCATCCATGAAGCAGATGGCGGTCATCATCAGGACACCGTCAAATATCCCGTCCCGGTACGGCAGGAACTCTCCTTTACCGAGAACAGCTTCCAGCCCACGGCTTTTAGCCATTGCGAGCAGCCGGAGAGAGGGGTCGATGCCGTGTCGGATCCCAAGCCGGGATGAAAACCTGCCGGAGCCGACACCGGTTTCAAGAGTCCAAGTCCCGGTTGGAATATACCGGCGGAGAAGATCGACCTGGGTTGCATAGACCCCGGCATTATCATCGAACCATTGATCGTACTCTTCAGAAAAACGATCGAATGCATACACTAACGGGTTCATGCAGCGTCACCGGCGCCGGGCATCCGGGTCTTCAGCTTCTTCTGGATTGATTCAATGATTCCCTCCATTTTCTGACGGCCGGGCTCCTGTTCGCGGGAATAGAAGAGCAGGAGATGGAAATAGTCAGCCAGCAGGTCGGCGTTCTCCTTTCGGAAGCGCACCTCAATGGTGGTGTCGCCGGAAAAACCCTTGACTGAAATGAAGTGCTCCTGCTCAAAGGAGAAGTAAGGGCGTTTCAGGTGCGGGTACCGTTTCACGGTACCGAAATGTTCAAGAAACGTAAGGAAGGATAAAGAGAGCGGTTCATCGAGAGCATATTCCTTCATAAGCGAGCCATCAACGCAGACTTTTGTCTGGGTGGATTTAACTATTCGCACCTTCTGCAACCTCCCGCACAGATTTCACCGCAGAACGACACTCTTCCGGAGTATTGAGATGGGAGAAACTAAGACGGACACATCCCTTGCCGCCATCAATCCGCTGGTGGACGAGCGGGGCACAGTGAAGGCCGGTACGGGTAACAATACCATACGCTTTTGCCAGGATGTAGCCGGCTTCATCATTATCCATGTTCCGGATATTGAAGGAGATCACCGGGAGATCGGGATTCTGATTGTAGAGGATGATATTTGGATCCTCGGACAGTTTCCCGACCATGTGTGAAATGAGGCTCCTGCATTTATTGCTGATGACATCCTGTCCCTCACATTCAATGTACCGGATGCCGGCAAGGAGCGAGGCTATGCCGGGATAGTTCGGAGTACCGGCTTCGAATCTCTGCGGCATATCCTGCGGATGAGCAAGGGTGCGGGAATCCGTACCTGTCCCTCCCTGCCTGACGGGCGCGACCGCTTCAGGATCCTGGATATAGAATCCCCCGGTACCGGGGAGCCCGAAAAGTGCTTTGTGCCCGGTGAATACGAATGCACCTGCCGGGATTTCCGCCAGGTTGATGGGAACCTGCCCCGCAGTCTGTGCCCCGTCAACGATGAGGAAGATTTCGTTTGATGCGCAGTATTCTGCAACCGGCCGTATGTGTTGTAAGGAGCCGAGCACGTTGCTGCCATGAGTCATGACAACAAGGCGGGTATCGGGCTCTAGAGCTTTTTTGATATCCGGCAGGGAGACGCGATTGTCCTCGAAGGGAACCAGAGAGAGTGCGAGGTGCCCTTCCTCTTTGAGAGTCTGCAGGGGACGGAGGACAGAATTATGCTCCAGTTCTGTTGTTATTGCATGGAACGGCTTTTTCTGGTTTTTTGCAAATCCGTGTATGAGAATGTTCAAGGAATCCGTTGCACTTTGCGTGAATATGATATGATCGGGCTCTTCTGCATTGAGAAATCCGGCAAGGGCATCCCGTGCAGCAGAGGGATAATCCGTTGCTCCACCGGCAGTGGAACGACCGTGTTCAAAGAAAGGGGTCTCAAGACACCGGGCAACTTCTGCAAGAACTTCAGGTGGTTTTGGCCAGCTGGTTGCAGCGTTGTTGAGGTAGATGAGCGGAGGTTCACCTGACGGGTGATCTGCCATGATACCGTATTGGTTCTGGTCCGACATGGTTCTTTCGAATGAAGAGGGCAGATGTATCTTGGGATCCAGCCACATTTCCCCCGGCCGGGTTTTTAAAACCAGACAAACCTGCGGAAACATCCGTACAGAAACCCCCGCACAGGGGTAAAAAAGGTCAGATTATTGGTTATGCACCGCTGACAACCGGAATCTTCCCTTCAACAACCTGTTTGTAGAGCCGCTCGGGGAATGTTGCGTGGAAGATCGAAGCATACAGCGGATAGGCCACCGGTGCATGGAATTTTTTGGTTTTGTCCGCAAATACAACAGCCATTGTCCGTGTCTTTACATCGTATCCCAGCTCGCGGATCCCGCTGGACACGTACCTGTCCCAGACCATGTTCATGTTCTTCTCCTGTGGCACCATGGGTGCCTTACGCGGCAATGGGACGGGGGAGGGGATAAGGATTGTGCCCTCCGACCGTACAGTTTCCCCGTGAAAACGCTCCTGTTCCACGGGCAGGCTCACAATCAGAAGGGAGATACTCCTTAATTGACGAGTTATAAAAAAATGATTTCCGGAAGAGAGGGGGCTGCAGACAACCCGTCAGTTACCAATCATCGCAGTGATCTCTTGCTTGAACTTGTCAAACTCCAGTTCGTCGAGCTGTTCCGGCAGCATCAAACCAGTCGATGCCTGCCGGTAAATCCAGTAGATGATCTTGTCTACGACCCGGATTACATCCTCCTGCGACTTCACATCGATAAGGTGCCGGCCGAGTATCGGGTGACGGCCCCGGTGACCCCCGACCGTGATCCGGTACTCAGGGGGCGTTCCGCTGATGAGATGGAACGGGCAGGGCATGATGCAGAACCCGCACTCCATACACATGCTTGTCTGGAGGACGACGACACCATCCTCGACCGTGATGGCCTTCTCCCGGCAGTAGTGGGTGCACGTCCCGCAGCCCGTGCAGAGCCCGGGGTCACGGATCGGACGCTGGATGCCCGTAATGCCGATCTCGTTGAGCCGTTCGCTCTCGCAGCCATTCGGGCAGGACGAGATCGCAATCCGTACCTTGACCGGCAGCTCCTTGCCAAAGAACTTCTTATCGATCTCCTCAGCAAGTCCCACGGAATCGATGATCCCGAACTTGCAGTTCCGTGTCCCAAGGCAGGAGGTGATGTTGACAACCTCTTCGCGTTCAGCCCCAAGGGAAGTGCCGTTTGCTTCCAGCTCCGCGAGGAGGCCATCGAGCTTTGATGGGTCCACATGCGGGAATTCCATGGTCTGGCGGGTGGTGAGATGGATCTTTTCGACCCCGTATCTCGATGCGATCTCCCCGACCTCTTTTATCTGGGCGGGTGTGATCATACCGGCGGGCATCCGGAGACGGACAATACAGAAGTTCGGGTCACGTTCGGTGATGACCCCACCTTTGGTAAAGAGATCCTGGTTTATCGTTACACGGCGAGCCATAGTTCAGAACAGAATAGGATGTGCAACGGGATAATGGTGTACGTTTACAAATTATTATAGTTCACTATACCCAATAATGGAGTAATGACGAAGCAATCCGAGTACATGGAGGCTTTTTTCGGGGTGGAGCTCAACCAGAAATTTGAGGACATGGTTAGCGAACTCAAGGATGTCGAGGAGAACCTGAAAGATCTCTCCAAGGATATCGCCAGGCTCGGCGGGAACCTCCCCCCCGAGGAGTTCAAGGAAGTATTGAAGGAATGCCGGGCAACCGCGTACGAGCATGCCCAGCAGATCAAGGACGTCCGGACATTCCTTGATTTCTACCTCAAATCCGACAAGACCTCAACCCATATCATTCTCGAACGGGATGCCTACATGAAGATCTACCAGATCTTCAAGTGGGACGGGGCGGATGTCCGTGACCTCAAGCGGTGGATCAAGGAACTCAAGGAGATCACCGATAAGATCGGCCTCAACATGCGGGATCTCCTCAACTTCAAGAAACTCACGGCAATACCGGTCCCCGAGGAGTTCATGAGGTTCCCCGTCTATGCGCTTGACCGTCAGGGATACTGCCTGACCGGCCCTGCCTTCGACCAGGTCCTCCACACCGATGAGGTCCGCGAGAAGATGGCTGAAAATTCCCAACGATAAAATCCCTGCTCTTTTTCCATCCCCTTTTTGTTTTTCTTTTACGCTCTTGTCTGCGGGTGACCGGTCATGCATGCGTGCACCCGCGATTGAGTGAGTTAATAATAATTAATTGATATGACGGTTAAATTTCATCAGATTTATTAACACTCGTTTAAAATGTATGAACATGGCCGAAACCATGCCAAAACAGAATGATTCTTCATCGTGCCTGGACACCCTTGCCAGAAACCCGCTCTATGTCGGGATTGCAATCGGCATCCTTGCAGCACTCGTACAGGTCCTGCTGATCAGTGCGGGTGGCCCGGAGGCGTATGGCTTCTGTGTTGCCTGCCACACAAGAGACGTTGTGAATATCGCCGTGAACGATGTTGCCGGAACCAAACTTGCCGCAGCCCCGATATCCCAGAACGCCATCCTGCCGGTCTTAACCGTGGTAGGGGTTCTTATCGGAGCATTCCTCTCGGCAAAGGCCTACGCGGAGTTCAGAACCAAGACCAGTAGCGCAGTCTCGTACCTCTGGTATGCAGCCGGGGGCGTGCTCTTCATGATCTTCGCCCTCTTCATGGGCGGGTGCCCGTACCGTATGGGACTTCGCGTCGGGTATGGCGATGTCGTTGCCTTGATCGGGATCATCGCCATCATCGGAGGCGTCCTCATCGGGATAAAAGTTGCAACAAAACTCATGGAGCGTGAGGCATAATGGCAGCTGCAGGCTGGCTTGCAAAGAACGCAGCCATCATCGCGGTCCCGATCGTCACCATCCTTCTCGGGATTCTCATCGGCTGGCTCGGGCAGCGGTCCGGGTTCTGCTCAATCGGGGGTTTCCGGGATTTCTTCCTCTTCAGACACACCCGGCTCCTCTATGGCTACATTGCCCTGATCATAGGGGCGTTTATCGGCTACCTCGTCTTCTGGCTGATCACTCCGTCGGCATTCGAGCACTTCTTCTGGCTCATGACGAGCGGGTTCACACCGGTTCCCGGCGCGCCGGCAGGGCTTACAGTTGTGGGTTACATTGTCCTGGCCATTGTCGGCGGAATTGTTGTAGGCATCATCGGAGTCCTGCTCGGGGGATGCCCGCTCCGCCAGGTCGTCATGACCTCGGAAGGCAACCTCAAGTCGCTCTGCTTTGTCATCGGCATGTGCGTTGGATCGGTTGTCTTCACGATGTGGGTCTCCGGCTGGGGAGTGGCACTCTTAAAGAGCATGGGAATTGCGTAAGGTGAGATCATGACAACGAAGAACCTCGATATAACCGGAAAAGTCTGCCCGTACTGCCTCCTCGTGGTGCAGAAACATGCAAAGGCCATGAAGCCTTCCGACGAACTCGTCATCACCTGCGACCACCCGCCGGCAGCAACGACAACCATCCCGCAGTTTGCCCGGGATGAGGGGTATATCATCGACACCAGGAAAACATCTTCCGGGATCTGGGAGATCCATCTGAAGAGAAAATAACAGGATTAATTAACACAATCCATAAATAATCAGGTTCATGAAACGTTAAGGAGAGCCACGTCATGACCTCACATTTTTTTCTTCTTCTGGAGCCGCTGAACCAGGAACGGCTTTCCTGGATTGAGGAGACCCTCAAATTTTTCTTTGTCAAGATGAATCCCGAGAATCTTCTCCAGCACAAAAAAACCCCGGATGAGCTTTTCACGTTCCTTATCAGCGGGGATGCCCTCTACAGCCTCCAGGACCCGGAAACCCTTGCAATCTGGGAGATCATCCTCTCCCTGCCATCGGTCAAGATCATCTGCGACCGGCAGGAGCTGGATCTCCGGGGCATCTCGGTCGAGCGGCTGAAGATGAAGAGCCCCGACCAGGTGCTCGACCACAACAGCTTAAGCATCAGCGGCCAGACCTCATTCTGGAAAGACGTGGTAAAAGTTGCCCGGCAGCACGAACAACCGGTGGCAAGCACAATCGGCTTTATCCAGCTCAGTTCCCCCTACATGCACCGCTCCTCCCTCTATGCCCTCCGGTGCCTGAATGCTGCCACCGAAGTGCATGCCTCTGTCGAGCTCTATGCATATCTTGACGGGGTCCACCTGGGGCATGCGGGGCAGAGTCCCTCTGAGTTCGAAAATATCGGGAAAGGACTCGAAGAACTGTACGAGCGGTGTACGAAACGGGGACTCTCCTGCCAGATACTTGCCTGCGGCCGGTGTGCGGCAGCCCGTGGATACAGCACCTGGGACGACGGACAGGGGGTTGTCATCTCGACCTGTACAATTAAGCCGTTCCGGATCCGGAACCTGAACGAGACCGTTGACCGCTTCGAGCGCAACCACATCATCCTCGGGGAGAACGTTGCATCGATCCAGCTCAGAAAAGAGACGCAGACCGGTTCATTCAGCCTCCAGGATAAAGGCCGGGCACCGCCCGTCACGATCCTCATCACTCATGCCCCCTACGGTACGGAACTCGCATTCGGGGCACTCTCGTTCGCAGTAGCCTGCGCATACCAGGGCATCCTGACCCGCGTCATCTTTATCGAGGATGGAGTATATGCCCTCACCGGCGATCACCGGGTTGACCGGGAGGCACAGTTTTTCAACCTCCAGGAAGTGATTGATGCTGTCGCTGGCAGCGCCAACCTCCAGTTCTATGCGTTCCAGCCCTCGCTTCACCGGAGGGGCATCATGAAGAATAAGAAGATGACGGCAGTCCTCGATATCGGTGCCACCGAGTTTGGCCAGATCCTCTTCTCCCCGCCAAAAGGAGTGCAGGCAAGCCACCAGAGGGTGATCTTCTTCTGAATAAGAACCAGGACGATCCCAAAAAAGGGGAGGGAAAAACCGTGCCGGACTTCTCGGATCTGACCTGTACAAACCTGATGATCCGCTTAAAAATGCTCCTGAAGAACGCTTCACCCGGTGAACCGGTGGAGTGTATTGTCAGGAGAGACCAGCGGGACACAATCGAGGTACCGTTTACCCGGACGGGATATGACGTGAAGATTCAAAAAGTGGACACGAACCTCTACTGCGTCCGGCTCCGGAAGAAGGAGCCTGCGGGGCGCACCTGATGAAACCGGGATCCCCGCCGGTCCGGATCCATTCACTATTCGACCGCCACGAACGGCGATACTGTTTCTTCTCGCTCAAAGGAGATGACGACACCTTCCTTTACTTCTCGCATAAGGAAAAACCGCTTTACTCCCTGATCTATGGCAGGAACATCCATGAGAAACTGCCAGGACTCCTGGAGAACGATAACCTGTGCATAGAATGCGGGCTCGGCCTGTCGGTTGCCGGGGGGGTTGCTCTCGACAGCGGGGACTGCGCTGCGTGGAACTGCACGGTTGAACAGGCAAACCTCGTGCTTGCCGGCCTTAAGGAACACCTCGGGGAAACAGGCCGGTGGATTGAATTATTCCAAACTGCAGACCGGAGCACTATGTCACCCGTTCAGACCTATGACACGACCGCCGCCGGACCAGTTGCCGGCCTTGACATAGGCTCGACACGGATCAAGGTCGTGATCTACAACGGGTCCTCATATATCGCAAGCATGCGGGATGCATCCTGGGATCCCGAATCGGCTGCACTTGACCTGCTTGCTTCGGCCAGCAGGGATGCAGGGCTACCTTGTCCCCCGACAATACTGGCAACAACAGGGTACGGCCGCCGGTGCCTGAAGATCCCGGCCCTGGTGTTTACGGAGATCGCCACCCATGCAAAGGGTGCATTTCACCTTGTACCGGGATGCCGGTTCGTGGTGGATATCGGGGGCCAGGATGCAAAAGGAATCCGGCTTTCTGCTCATGGACGGGTAGAGGACTTCGTGATGAACGACAAGTGTGCAGCCGGAACCGGCAGGTTCCTCTCGACCATGGGGCAGGCACTTGGCATCCCCGTCGAGAACATGGGATCGCATGGCGCCGGAACAGAGCCGCACCGGATCAATGCGATGTGCACGGTCTTTGCCGAATCGGAGGTGATCAGCCTGATCAACCAGGGCGTTGACAGGAATGCGATCATTGCCGGCCTCCATGCATCCATTGCCCGGCGCACCGCCTCGATGGTTGCGTCCCTTCACCCGGAACCCCCGATCGTTTTTACCGGAGGCGTGTCGCAGAACGGGGATATCGCCAGGCGTCTCTCACAGGAGCTGGACCACCCCGTAATCGTACCGCAGGATGCCGCGTACGCCGGGGCAATCGGGGCTGCACTTCTCGCATGGGAGCACCGGGAAGCGGGCGGAAAAAAAGAGGATTAGTGTTTTTTTGCCATTTCGAGGAACGCCTCGACCCGGGTCCTGATCTGGCCGACATCCCCCTGCGAGTAATCGGTCTCGATCTGGAGAAGGGGTACGTTCCCGTGCCGGGCCAGGTAGTCCTTGAGCACGCGGGACTCGACATTGTACGTGTGGCAGCCGACCCAGGTGACATCAACGACACCATCGGCGTGGTACTCTTTTGCCAGCTTTGCCAGGAGTTCGAGCCTGCCGGTGTTCGGGCTCATGCAGGAGCAGGGCGTTTCAAGATACTTGTCAGCGATTGCATCGAGCGGTGAACCGGAGGTTGCGACATCATGGAGATACGGCTTCATGCCGGAACAGTTCTCGATGTACACGATTGCGGCACCCGACTCCTCGATGATCCTGAGGACTTTCTCTGCACCGACACCCGTGGGGACCCCGGTGACAATGATGCGCTGTGCAGTCTTTGGGGATGCCCCCTCGCCCTTCGCTTTCATGGTCTTCAGTTCGGCAATGAGGTCTTTGAGCTGCTGGTTGAAGGCAGCCCGGTCGAACGTGAAGTTGCGGGCCCACATCACCTTGAGCAGGTCAAGACCCGAGATGGGGGCGGGGATAGCCGTGTTGAGGTGCGCAAGTTCCCTCATGAGTGCCCGCTGCTCGTTGAGCTCCGTAATCGCGGCTTTCATCTTGTCATCCGTGATGGTGACACCGAGACGCGTCTCGATCTCTTTTTTGCACCGGGCAACTTCCGAGCGCCAGTACTGTTTCTGGGCCGTACCCTTTGCACTCTGGGGTACTTCGAGGACAACGGTCGGCTTGAAGGTTGCCATCAGCTCGAACATCTTCTTCTTGCCGTCACAGGTGGTCTCGCCGATGATAAACTCGGAATTGTTAAAGAATGCACACTTCCCGGTGATCGCAAATCCATAGGAGGACTTGATCAGCGGGCAGAAGTTCCGGGGCAGGTACTTCTCCCCGTCTGCTATGGGTTCTTCCTTTGTTGCACAGAGGGTTACTGGCACGGCGTCTGCTGCCACGATCAGTTCCTGGGGTGCAAAAACGCAATAGAACCCTACGAACTTCTTCCCCTGGTCACGTACGCTCTTGATTGCTGCGGATGCATTCGGGATCACCGAATCGAAATACGTCATCTTTTCTGCTCTCATGGTGTTACTCCTTGATTATTTTCTGGTTGTTACGAATTTCCTGTGGGATTGTCCAGCTCCCGCAGGATGATCTTTGCCGTTTCTTCTGCAACTTCACCGGTAAATGCAATGCATTGCCGCATATGTTCCGGGGATTTCAGTACCATGCCATGTGTCAGGGTACGGCAGCAGAGGCACCCGTGCCGGTGCGTGAAGAACGCATGCAGTTCCCGAGCAAGGGCCAGGCACCGGTCAATGCGGGGATCGCCCTGCTCGTCACGCCCAAAAACCATCCCGAGTGCCATCACCCCCCCGGTGACAGCACCACAGGCGCAGCCGGCACTGCCGATACCAATCGGGAACCCGGATGCCAGCCTGACTACCTTATCGGGATACTTCAGCCCGAACTCATCGTTGATGGTCTTTACGATCGCTTCCGAGCAGTAGAACTGTCCTGACCGGTAATACTCCTCGGCGATTTCCCGGACCCTGGCCGGATCAACCGGATCCTTTTGTTCCTGCACGCTCATGCACCCGGGATACGGTTTATTTCTGGAGCCGGACTTCGGCTTTAAGCGCAATTGCATGCTGGATGGTGAACATGCCCATGCACCGCTTGAGAGCATATTCCCTGAGATCCTGGACCTGGGCGTCAGTTACGTTTCCCTTCACGTCCATGAAAACCCGGTACCCGGCGATCAGCGGGGTATTGCCGAGATCGAACTGGGCGGTGTAATCAAGATCTGCTTCCACCCGGGTCTTGACCGCGGTGAGCGTAAGGTTCCGCATTGCTGCTTCGGTGACAAAGGTGCTGGAGTAACAGGCAGCAAACCAGAAGAGGCCAAAGGCCATCGGGCCGGGCCGGCAGGCAGGGCCGGCAAAGTTCGGGTGGCTGGATTCCATGGTATAGGTACCATCCTTCACCTTGACCGTTGAACGGAACTGCGGGCCACCGGCCTCAAAGAGCCAGTCTCCCTCGATCTTCGCGGTGAACTTTGCTTCCGTGGGATCCGCCTGGATCTCCTTCTTGTATTGTTTTACCTGTGCGGTGTCGATGTTGTTGATACTCATCGTGTTAACTCCATTGAATTATTGAATGTCGGAGTAAAAATAATTTATTAAATACGAGTATTTACCGGGGAAAGAGCCATTTACTCAAGAGCCCTCATCGGCGTGAACAAGCCGTTCTGCAAGGGTAAGAATAAGAACTTTTTTTCAACCCGATTCGTACCATTGCCGCCAAAGACAACCGTTTTTATGACGGGGAGTTCATGGGGATCGTTTCAGGGACGATGCAAGGATAACTGAATTCAATAGACTTTAATTTCGATTTCAGAAGGTTTATTAATTTTAGTAAACAAGTGATCGCCATACAAACAACAAGTTAACTTTTGTGTGATGTGCATGGCGTTTTCAGTACATGTAAACATGAACCGTTGCACCGGGTGCGGGATCTGCGTTGTTGCCTGCCCGGTCAACGCCATCGAGCTTCATACGCTCGATCCGGTAACGAAAGACAAGATCTACGCGGTTAAGGATGGGAAATCCATCAGCGTTGACGCGAAGTCGGAACTGTGTGCCGGCTGCGGCGTGTGTGTCAATGCATGCCCGTACAAAGTGATCACCCTTTCAGGAAGGGGAGAGACAGGCGCAATGGTACATCTGTAACAGGGGAGAGAGAACAATGACAAAAATCCACTGTAACATGATCACGCAGCGCTCCATTGAGGAAGGCGCTGCCATGGAGAAGGGCAAGACCAACCCCGATTACTTCGAGGCCTGCTCCATCTGCGAGATGCACGAGGACGACATGAAGAAAGCCGGCATCTGGAAAAACACCAATATAAGGGTCACGAGCGAATGCGGCAGCGTGATTGTCAAGGCAATCCATGCAACCCAGTACGTTCCCCCGGGCCTTGCCCACATCCGGCAGGGCGTCTGGGCAAACCAGGTAGTCCCGCCCCGGACCCAGTCCACCGGCACCCCGCAGTACAGCGGCTTTCCGGTCACCATCGAGCCCGCACCTGAAGAGAAACTCAAAACCGCTCTCCAGCTTGTACAGGGATCTGTCGGGCTCTGGAAAGGAGGCGAGTAAATCATGCCAAAGCTGATCAAAGGCGTAGGCTGCCCGTACTGCGGGTCATCCTGCGATGATATCGAAGTGCTTGTCTCTGACGATGAGACCAGGATCCTTGAAGTGCACAATGCATGTATCATCGGAACAAACCTGTTCCACCATGCAAACGACCCCACCCGCCCGCGCCTCCCGCGCCAGCGCCAGCCCGACGGTTCCATGAAGGAGATCCCCTATGATGAGGCGATCGACTGGATGGCAAAGACCATGCTCGCAGCCAAGAAGCCCCTGGTGTACGGCTTTGGCTCAACCAACTGCGAGGGCATGAGCGCAGTTGCCCGTATCGCAGAGAAGTCGGGCGCAGTGCTCGACAACTGTGCAACCATCTGCCACGGACCCTCGTTCCTTGCAATCTTCGACAACGGCTACCCGAGCTGCACCCTTGGGGAAGCCAAGAACCGCGCCGATGTCGTGGTCTTCTGGGGCTGCAACCCCATGCACGCCCACCCCCGGCACACCTCCCGGTACTCGATCTTCCCCCGGGGTTACTTTACCCCAAAGGGCCAGATGCACCGGACCGTCCTCTGCATTGACCCGCGTGAGACCGATACCGCGAAACTTGCTGACCACCACCTGATGCTCGACCAGGGTCATGACTACGAGCTCTTCAATGCATTCCGCACCGTGCTCAGGGGCCACGACATCCCCGATGTAGTAGCAGGCATCCATAAGGAAAAGATCAAGCAGTCGGTCGAGATCATGAAGAACGCCAAGTTCTGCATGATCTTCTTCGGCATGGGCTGCACGCACACGGACGGCCGCAACCACAACATCGACCACGCAATCAGCCTCACCCGCGACCTCAACGAGCACACCAAGTGCTCGATCATGGCCATGCGGGGCCACTACAACATTGCCGGCCCCGGCCAGGTCTGGGCCTGGCAGTTCGGCTTCCCGTACTGCATTGACCTCTCGAAGGGAACCCACGCCCACATGAACCCGGGCGAGACCAGCTCCGTTGACCTCGCCATGAGAGACGAAGTTGACTGCTTTGTCAATGTCGGTGCCGATGCCGGTGCCCACTTCCCGATCCAGCCGGTCCAGCATCTGAAGAAGCACCCGTTCATCACCGTTGATCCGAACTTCAATATGGCAAGCGAGATCTCGGACCTCCATATCCCCGTCAGGATTGCCGGTGTGGACGAGCCGGGCGTTGTCTATCGTATGGACAACGTGCCGATCCAGTTCAAAGCAGTGCTCAAGGGGCTCCCGGGCGTACCAAGCGACGAGGAACTCTTCAACCGGGTCTATGAGCGCATGTGCGAGCTGACAAAGACAGCGCCCATCTGGCTTGCAGCAAAGGAAGACCGGAGATACCCCGAGTCAGAGGCGGTGATCTGAGATGTCATCAGGAGAATGTATCATTAAAGGCGGGTTTATCATCGACCCGACCCGGAAGATCGACGGCGATATCGGTGATGTTGCCATCAAGGACGGTAAGATTGTCGAGAAGGTCAGCTCCTCAGCAAAGGTCATCGATGCAAAGGGCAAAGTCGTCATGGGTGGCGGTGTGGACATCCACTCCCACGTTGCAGGCCCCAAGGTCAATGCCGGTCGCCTGATGCGTCCTGAAGACAAACTCCGCGCAGGAGTCTGCCAGAGCGGGATGGCCCAGAAAAACGGCTACCGCATGGAGTCCGGCTTCTCGATCCCCTCGGTCTTCAAGACCGGGTACGATTACGCCCGGATGGGATATTCCTTTGTCATGGAAGCAGCAATGCCCCCGCTCCTCGCCCCCCATGTGCACGAGGAGATCCACGACACCCCGATCATAGACGAAGCGGCACTGCCGGTCTTCGCCAACAACTGGTTTGTCATGGAGTACCTCCAGAAGGGTGAGGTCGAGAACACGGCATCCTACATTGCCTGGCTCCTCAAAGTCACGAAAGGCTATGGTATCAAGCTCGTCAACCCCGGCGGCACTGCTGCATGGGCATGGGGTCTCAACTGTTTAAGCCTCAATGACCCCGTCCCGTACTTCGAGATCACCCCGGCAGAGATCATCAAGGGCTTGATCGAGGCAAATGAATACCTCGGCCTCCCGCACTCGGTTCACCTCCACCAGAACAATCTTGGCAACCCCGGCAACTACCCGGACACGATCGAAGCCCTCAGACTTGCCGAAGGCGTCAAAACTACGAACAAGTTCGGCCGTGAATCGGTCATGCACTCCACCCACCTCCAGTTCCACTCGTATGGCGGAGAGGGCTGGAAGGACTTCTGCTCCAAGTCAAAGGAAGTCATGGACTATGTCAACAGGCAGAAGAACATCACCTTCGATCTCGGCGCAGTAACCCTGGACGAGACCACCACCATGACCGCAGACGGCCCGTTCGAGCACCACCTCCACGGCCTCAACCACTTAAAGTGGACCAATGTTGATGTCGAGATGGAGACTGCAGCGGGCATTGTCCCCTACATCTACGACAAGGATGTCCTGCCCAATGCAATCCAGTGGGCAACCGGTCTTGAACTCGCACTCTTTGCCAAGGACATGAACCGGTGCTTCCTCACCACCGACCACCCGAACGCAGGTCCGTTCACCCGGTACCCCCGCGTCATCAAGTGGCTCATGAGCAGGAAGGCCCGGGAAGCAACCCTTGCCTCCATGAAGAACACCGACAAGGTCATCAATGCAACCTACATCCACGGAATCGACCGCGAACTCAGCCTCTACGAGATTGCCCAGATGACCCGGTCCGGCCCGGCAAAGTGCCTTGGCCTCGGAAGCGTCTATGGCGGCCTTGCACCCGGCATGCACGGGGATGTCTCTATCTTCGACCTCAACTACAAGAACATGCCAAGCGATGCCGAGAAGATCGAGACGGCATTACAGCGGGCTTCCTGCTTCATCAAGGATGGCGAAATTGTTGTTAAGGATGGAGAGGTTGTCAGCCACGGCCACAAGAAGACCGTCTGGGTCAAGGTCAAGATGCCCGAGAACCCGCAGGTCACAAGGGATGTCAGCCAGGCATTCCACCAGGGAACCTACACAGTCGATATCAGCAACTACCCGGTCCGGGAATACCTTGCCCCGCACCAGTCAATCATTGACGTCAATGTGGAGGCCTGAGGTCGAGATCATGGCAACTGTAACCTTAAAACCCACAAAGGTCCCCGAACTCATGTTCGAGGGCTACAGCATCACCCCCGATGCATTCGCAGGAAAGACCGCAGCGCAGATCGCAGAGCTCCCGGGACACGAAGGCAAGTTCGTCTTAAAACTCGGGGACTTCTTCACCATCACTGGTGATGCAGGCGCAACCGCAGCCGAGACCGACATCGTGATTGCCGGCGACTGCACCCGTGTCAAGTATATCGGCTCCAAGATGACCGCAGGATCGGTTACCGTCAACGGCAATGCCGACATGTATGTCGGAGGCTGGATGAAGGGCGGCAAAATCCACATCAGGGGGAACATGGACTCCTTCTGCGGGATCCAGATGGAAGGCGGCGAGCTCCTCTGCGATGGCAACGCCGGAAACCATGTCGGCTGCGCCTACCGTGGCGACTGGAGAGGCATGAAAGGCGGTCTCATCCGGATCAGGGGCAATGCCGGCAACGATATCGGCACTGCCATGCTCGGCGGGACCATCATCATCGAGAAGAACGCATTCATCCACGTCTCCACCCATGCTGAGGGCGGCACCGTCATCATCAAGGGCGATGTGGAGGGACGTGTCGGCGGCCAGATGGTCAAGGGCGAGATGTACGTGCTTGGGAAGATCAAGTTCATGCTTCCCGGGTACAAGAAGGTCGGCACGGTCGAGAAGGAGGTCGATGGTGGCAAATATACCTTTGACCACTACATCGGCGACCTTGGCGAACGCCATGGAAAGAGCAAGGGACAGATCGTGTACGCGAACCTGTACCTGAAAGCGGCGGCATGAACCCCTCTTCACATCACATCACAGCGGTCCGTAAAGGACAAACCTCTTTTTTTCCCGCGATCAGATCATCGTATATCCAGGGTGTGACCCTATGAACAAAGTTGGAAAAGACTTCATCAATGGAACCAGATGCCCGGATTACTCCACGGTCGACCTTATCCTCCGTGTCCCGGAACCCCCCC
>NZ_JBAZQA010000023.1:0-37572 GCF_041645475.1 Methanoregula sp.
CAGGATCCGGGGATATCTCTCAACCGTTAAGAAAAATGAAAGGCCGGTTCTCGCATCACTCGTTGGTGCATTTCAGGGAAATCCATTCACACCTTCTTGTGCTCACAGGACGGGCTGAATAGTTACGTTTTTTTTAATAAAAAATTACCAGCTCGTAAATCCGCCATCAAGAATCAAATTCTGACCCGTTACAAATGCGGACATATCGCTTGCAAAGTAGAGTGCAGCACCTTTCACATCTTCTTCAATTGCCATCCTCTGCAAGGGTGTTTTTTTGACATATTTTGTATGGAATGATTCCGGCTGGTTTCTGTAGACCCCTCCGAGGGATATTGCGTTTGATCGTACCTTGGGGGCAAGCACTGTTGCCATCCATCGGGTCAACTGGATAAGCCCTCCCTTGCTCGCAGCGTATGCTGCAGGATTTCCCATTGAGGTACCCTCATAAAAACTCATATCCGGTCCCTGGATACCGTAGATTGAACTGATATTGATTACGGAGCCATGTTCCGATTGGATCAGGGCTTTGGAACAGGCCTGGGTGAGGATGAACGGGGCGGTAAGATTGACTTCGAGAGCAAGTCTCCATGTATCGGCATCCTGTTTCTGGAATTCAACACCCCACCCTTTCAATGATGAGGTGCCAACAAGGGCTGCACAATTCACGAGGATATCTAAGGATCCCAATTTCTTCTGCACTATTTTTGGAATCTCCCGTAATTTTCTCTCATCCGTGAGGTCTAGGATTATGGGAAGGGTTTCTACTGCATAATCGCGGCTGATCTGATCACATTTTTCATTGCATAACGCTTCATTGCAATCAACGATGACAATTCCTGCACCGTTTTCGGCAAGGGCATCACAGATCGCAGAGCCGATATGGCCGGCACCCCCGGTGACAACTGCGGTACGGCTGGTTAAATCCATCAGTTCTTTTACAGATTTCATTTCATCGACCACCCTGAGTATTCCGTTTGTTCATGAGAAATTCTGCAATTGAAAAATCAAATTCCGTGTCAATGTCAATTGCCCGCTCCTGGGGTATCTCAACTGCCAGAACTTTTCCTTCGAAGAGGCTCTTTGCCGTTAAAATAAATTCCGGCCGGGCTGCATAGGCAACGGTTGTCATGTCATATACAACCGGTGCATCCTGCCTGCGGTGCGTAGCCGTCTCCGGCGGAATTACAAGGTGGGCATACCCTGCATCATCATTTTTTATCATATTGAAAAACGGGCTCCGCTCTGCTTTTTTTACGGTAATCACAATATCTGCATCGCTTTGTAAGAGTTTTGTTATACAGGCGTCAACATCCTCTGTCAGGCGAAGGGGTGCGGTTGTGGGGATGCTGACAAATACATCAAGATTTTGTTTGTTCCTGCTCTGGACTTCCGTGATCGCATGTTGCCAGGCAAGCCATTCCGGGGATTTGTCCCCGGATAGCTCCGGCGGTCGGAAAAACGGCACTTCCGCCCCATATTGAACGGCTATGTTTGCGATTTCCGCATCATCGGTTGAAACAATGACCCGGCTGATGAGATCACTTTGGCGTGCAGCCAGGATCGCATAGGCAATAAGGGGTTTTCCTGCCAGATTCCGGATATTTTTTCTCGGTACTCCTTTGGATCCACCCCGTGCAAAAATGAAACCCACGATATTCTTTTTCATAATATGATGCACCGTTTTTCTTCCGAGGATTTTAACGCCGCAAGAGCGATCTCGACAACTTTTCTCCCATCGACAATACCGATCAGGGGATCGTTCCGTGTTTTTACACATTCGATAAAATGCCGGAGTTCAGCAATGTACATGTCATTTCTGTCGATCTTTTGAGCCGGGCAGAGTACCGTCCATTCCCCTGTTTGTGCAGAGTACAGGGAGACGGAATCGGTTGTCCCATCCCAGAACAGTGTTCCTTCCGACCCGATTATCCGGCAGTATCTTGTGGGGAATCTCTGGACCAGATCAAGATGAATATTGGCTACCGCCCCGTTTGCGAACGTAAGGATGATATCAGCAGTGTCCTCGACATCAATAGCAAGATTGCTTACCCGATCGACATGGGAGGTGACAGATCTTACTTCCCCCAAAAACCACCGGACGTAATCCAGCTCATGACTCAGTTCAAAGACTGCCCCTCCGCCAAGAGCTTTTCTTGCACTCACGGAGTTGCGGTAATCGGAGCCCGGTCGCCAGTCGGGAAGGTATTGCCCCACTTCCGCCCGAAGTGAGAGGATTTTTCCTAATGATCCGGCTTCAAGACGGTTTTTCATAATCTGGAACGGGTGATGGAACCGCAGGTTGTACCCAACCATAATGACATTTTTTTTCTCCTTCTGAATTTTCTGGAGTGCTGCGACTCCTTCCAGATCAGAGGACAGGGGTTTTTCGATAAAGAGATTGATTCCCTCCGCTGCAAGGGCCAGTGCTACGGGGATATGAAATGATGCCGGATTTGTGATGAATGCAATATCGGGTTGTGTCTGAATAGCCTCTTCCAGCGAATAAACGATACAATCCGCCCGCGGGTCCCCGGGTGATGGTTCCGATGGCTTTGAGTGCGTATGCCAGATGCTAACTGATGCGTCAGGATCGATTTTTTTTATGTTCTGAAGATGGCGCTTTCCAATACTCCCAAGACCAGCCACCAGATATTTCAAGAAAATGTCCTCTTTTACTGATGTTAATTCTTCATTTCGTTGTTTAAAATATCTTTTTATCAGAATGATAGAAGCACAATCGGTCAGGAGGTTTTTGTTGGAGAAGAACCGGTGAGCCTTATTCTTAAGTGTGCCCTGCAGAATCCCTGAATCGTATCAGGGATTCATGTAATGTTGGAAGGCGTGCATGGAACGTGTTTTCATATTTTTTATTCGATAACGACATATCTTCGGGCCGTTTGGCACGAAGCGAGACAGGGCTCATCTCAACCGGCTCTATCGGTGATGGATCAAAACCGCATATATCTGCAAGAGCTATCCCGAATTCGTATTTTGAACAACGGTCAGTCCCGGTAATATTTACCAGACCGGAAAAACCTGCTGGGATAATGGTATCAATTGCCTCGGAAAGGTACGTGACTTCAATCGGGGTGAAGAAAAAATTCGTGAATAAGTGCATCGGTTTTCCGGACTTCAGGCTATTGTATACCCATTCACCAAACGTGGGGACATGGCCGGCGGGGCTCCATCCGAAAAAATTGGTCCGGATGATAACTGCCTCCGGAAGATGATGCCGGGTTACCCGTTCTGCTTCCAGTTTTGTCTGGCCGTACTGGTTTATGGGATTTGGTACATCCTCCTCCGTATACATCCTGTTTTTTCCATCGAATACCTGATCGGTAGAGATGTAGAGCAGACGGGTGCGGTATTTCTTCGCTGCAACAGCGAGATTCTTTGCGGTCTGAACAGTGATCTGCCGGGCCAGGTCCGGTTTTTCTTCACAGAGATCAACATTCACGAGGCTGACGGTATTAATGATCACATCCGGCTTTTCCTGCCTGAGAAGTGATTCCAGAAATGATTCATCCAGAAGGTTTCCTGAATGAAATGGCAGGTCATCATCCTTTGCAATCTCGGGACATTTCTGGGAGGTAAGAATTACTGAGTATTTTTTTGAATCAACAAAAAAGCGGGTGAAATTGGATCCAAGGAATCCATTTGCCCCGGTAATCAGGATTTTTTTCATGGTCCTCTGCATTCTGCGGTGAACAGGATTTGGATCAGAATTATTTCCGGGTAAACACACAATTATACATGGATGCAAATTTCCCGGCATCAAACATGGGGGCGTGTTTTTTCGAGGATAATGTAAACCCGGCATCTTCTAAAATCCGGGTGATTCCTGCATTATATTCCGTCTGGTTATCATCGATCTCAATAAGCACGCTTTTCACCCTTTTATCCTGAAGGGTCTGTCTTGCGCCACGGATAATTTTATCCTCAATTCCATCAACATCAATTTTTATATGGTTGGGTGCAGGTACCTGAAAAATCCTGATGAATTCGTCAATCGAAAATCCCAGCATGCCCTGTTGGAATTTAACCTCCCAGGAATCCTCCATGAATTCAATTTTTTTCGCTGCATTACCGAATGCATTGATAGCTCCACCCATCTGGATGGAAGACATGTTCAGGTATCCGGTTTCAGAAACATCACTGAATGCAATACAGAATGCCTGAATCATTGAATCGAGACGGTTGATTTCGGTATTTTTCTGGAGAAGGAAGTAATTGGCCGCGGAGGGTTCAAACGCTTTTACAAATACACCTTTTTTTGCTGCATAGAGGGTATAACAGCCGACATTTGCCCCGATATCCCAGAGAATGTCTCCCGTTTCAAATGAATCTATCCATTCGATTGTCTCGGGCTCTTTGGTTAATAACGATTCAGCACGATACAGTGGAATTTCGCCAAAGCAAAAGAACGTTATATCCCCATACCTTGTTTTTTGAATGTAGTATGGGCTGAGCTGTTCGACCATGTTCGAGAGGATAAGGTGTTTATTTTTTTGACCAAACAACCCAGTACAGAAACGTAACGCAGTGATCCCTGTATCGAATATTTTCTTTTTAATTGTCATAAAAGGGCCCTGATTTCTGTACATTTCATCTGCATGTCATAAAAATATTCTTACACGGGGATTTGACGGGTATCCGGAAGGAGCCGGAATTGTGTCTCCATATGACGAGAGTACATGAATGGAAACGAGGAGTCCATGAAAAATGAATGTGTGCGGGCAAATTACTCAGTCCCGTGAAAAATTTCCGGATTTTGATCCCTGGTAATAATCTCCCTAGATTTTCACAATAATTCGATGAGTGTGTTGATACCGATAGCCGGAATATTTTTAAACGTTTTTGGGAATTTGAGCCGTTCGAATCCAGGCCTTTCCCCAAAACGGGGCCTCATTTCATTTGCCGAGTCTTATGTACGGGTCAAAACCGGAGTGTGCCGGAAGGGCGCTATTTTGCAGGTTTGATCAAGTCATAATCGGCTCATTTCATGAAAAAACGGCAAAATCCGCGATTTTTGCAGGGGCGTGGACATCGTTTCCTGTGCAGAAAAAAAACGATTGCCCGGATTAACAAACCGGGCATTTTGCGGGCCCGGAATAGTTCGGGTCTTTACGGATGGGAGGACTATGACGGCAGACCTTTGATTGGGCGCGGCCATCCCACGGAATTACTCCGGTGCCGGGCCCCGATATCCTCGCGCTATGCGATCAGTGCATTGCCCGGAATCAGCAGCAACAAAACCGCAGCTCGCCGCTAAGTAACCTATGGGGATCATGCAACAAGATCTCCGGCGGCTACGGTACCAATGGAAATTTTTTCGTGCGGTAATCCTGTAAACTGCCGTGCAGCAGACATTTCCGGCAGTCATTGCTCCGCAGTGTGGGTGCCCTGGGGATGGCGGTTGTTCATCGCCCTGTATCAGGAGCGATATATCTCCTTATTCTCTCACGGTCTCCAACAACGGAACCACATTACTCCGAAAAATCCATATCCTCCACAGAGGATGCCCGGATAGAATCGCGCCAGCCGGATCGTTCACCGGAATAATCGGGGATTCATACCTCCAATGATCGCCTCCCGTTTGAACTGGACTGAGGGAAGAATGCCAGAAGCATACCCTCCCCCGGGGTCTGTGGAAGAATCTCATTTCGTGCAATCATTCGTGATTTTATAACCGATAACGGCCGGATGATCCCCGGCTGATGACAGAGTACCGTCCATTGTTTTATTATTGCAGGAATCAAGAAGCATTTATTGTGGGAACCTGGGATGAGCGTTTACCGGTTTGAGAAAAACTCTGCTCCAACACAAGACCAGCGTGAACGGTATATGATCGGAGAGATCGATGAAAAACACTTTGGTCCTGATGGACAGATCGTACTTATCGAATACCCTGAGGCGGTTTACCTTCGGGACGACAGGGAGCATACCCGGATCCTTTATACGGGGCGCAAGGATAAACACAAGGCTCTTGAAGAAGTGACGCGGCTGACGGGCCGGCACAACAACGAGACTACGGAAGCTCATCGCTAACCTGGATTTTGCCAGTCCGATCCGAAAAAACCCAATCCCCCGAGGGTACCCCTGTCGGGAATGTCATGGCACGGATCGATGGTGTGTCGTTCGCTGGGAATTATTGGAATGAAACCTGCTTTTTTATGGTATGAAAAAAGGGTAAATGGGTTCAGACACGGGAATCGATCACAAGGATCACTGAGGAATTCGAGCCCATGTTCAGCGGGGCAATTGCTGATACAAATGTCCCCCAGTGATCAGTATATGGCCCTACAACGATCGGTTCTGTAATAATATTTTTCATCTCTGTGGGAGCATCGGTATATACCTCTGCGCATTTCGAGGCATTCGGGGTGCCATGATCGGTATCGACCAGAAACGTGGCGGTGCCGTTCTTCTGTTCAAGCGCGTAGATATAGGCGATCCGGGAATCAGTAGCCTTGAATTCCCTGAGTTGACTGAGCGTGGCCATAAAGGCCGTTGAATTTTCACCTTCCTTCATTATTATGGAAATATTTCCCGTGTTGATCTTTTTGGCCAGTGTCCCGACTAATGCAGCCATTTCGGTTTTCAGGGTCGCATTGACGGCTGGGGTTGTTATGACTGCTGCCGGTGTAGTGGTGGCCTGGGCAGTTACCAGGGGTGTAGCAGTTGCAGTCGGGGTCGCGGTGCTTGCAGGAGTAGTGGATGGCTGGGTACATCCGGCTACGAGGAGGATAAGCATAAGCATAAGAAGCGATACTCCGAATGCCAGTCCTGTTGTACGTTGCATAGACTTACCGTTTAGAGAAACCGGTATTAAAATCTCCCGATTTTTCACGAATGAGTCTTTGGCGAACAGATTCGAACGAAATCCTGCCGGGACGGCTCTTTTTCCGGAGGTTTGGCCCCGACTCATTTGCGAGGATCACGATACTAAGGTTCTCACGCGGGATAAGCAGAACATACGCGTGATTGCCCCTCGTCTCCCCGGTATGCCGGACGATCGGGGGAGTCCCATCCATCTGCTGATAAATCCGGCCCAGGCATGTGTGGAGTGAGACTCCTGACCGTATGAACAAATGTGGGGATACGTTGCTCAACAATCCAGAAGGTCTGTTCATGAGTACCCGAATCTGAACAAGGGTGAAAAGTCCCTGAAAAGGATCTGGTGTCCCATTTTTGGTGTATGTTTCTGAATGAACTTTTTCATGGCAGACCCTGCTTAAAAAAAATTAATCGCGATCATGGAGTGTCAGTTGATGAGGTGATAATCGGATAATTATCCGACAATCGGCAGGTACAAGCGACAAAATTTTTGATTCTCCGGTGAGACGCTCCATAAAATTCAATCAGGGTGCGGTTGAAAAATTCCGGGCAGGGGCTGAGGGGGTGATTAAAAAAAAATTTCCGGAGATTGATTGCGAATTTTTTTGGGGCATAAACGGAAGGGGTTTCTCATAAGCAAATTAATCAGAAATGATCAAAAGGATCCGTATTCCTATGATACGGATCGTTGAAATGGTGGCTCGAACAGATGGATCCTGTTCCCCTGTTCATTTTAGTGAAGAGCCAAAAACTATGAAATTGATAGCAGGTCTTACAAAATATAAGTGTCTACCCCCACAAGTAACTCTTGGAATATGAGGTTGACTTCTATGGGATTCTGGATCTGTGGAGTGGGCAAGTATGCCAGATTCTCCAGGGTTCGTTCACCCGGAAATCCGGGAGATAGCGGATCTCGGGGTCGGTCAAGTTCATCCTGCTGCGGTCCACTTCCCGGGTCACGAGTGCTGCCGATAAAGTTTTTATTATGTGATCAATCTCGAATATGGAATCCGTTGGAACGGGATTCGACCATCCCCCAAAAAATGATATCTGCAGGGAAATGGTGCTGATGTTACTTTCACATCGGCAGCGTGCGCTATTAAAAACAGAACAAAAATATTGGTTGCCACACTTCTGTAATGGGTGTGCAGGAAAACCCGAACTTCCCGGAAATCCGGAATAAGGCCGTGGAAAAGAATCTGGCTGAACGCTGTATCAAAAAAGCGGTTCAGGACACACGGGAGAACGAGATGGGGATTATCGTGACGGGATGACGGATCGATTTCCGTGTACGACCGTTTCAGAAATTATATCACGCTTACGAGAAAGAAAGGAACACGTCTCATGAAAAAAATAGTTTACATTGCCGGTCCCCTGTTTTCACAGGCAGAGCTGGATTTTAACGAGAATGTTGACACGCGGTTGAGAGAATGCGGGTACGATACCTTTCTTCCGCAACGAGACGGTAAGAAATTATCAGATTTGATTGTAGCGGGTATTTCGAAAGAGGAGGCAGTCAAAACAATATTTGAGATAGATCTTCAACAAATCCATAAATCGGATATTCTTCTCCTGATTATTGACGGAAGAGTGCCGGATGAGGGGGCCTGTGTTGAACTGGGCATTGCCTATGCCTTGAATAAAGAGTGCATCGGCCTAAAAACCGATTCCCGATCGCTGATGGACAATCTGGACAACCCGCTCATCCTCGGGGCCATTAAAGGAAAGATCGCAACAAGTATTGACGAGCTTTGTACTTGTTTTAACTGAATCAACGCCAATAAATCTCAATCATTGTTCATAATCCTGAACGTGATACAGTGCACTCAAAAAGATATTACTATATCATACGGAGATAATTCTTCCTTATGCACTCCGGAAAATACGGTATCGCAGTCGTTCTGGTTCTTCTCGTTCTTATTGCGGGTTGCACAACCCCTGAGGTCACATCCCCGTCAGTACTTCCGGCCACTCCTGCCGGCACCGCGGCACCGCCGCTCACCCCCCAGGTCACCACAGCAGCATCCACCCCATACCTTGTCGGGGTCTGGACAGGAACAACGGTCGGGAACACAAAAACCGACGGGTTCCGTGAAACGAACACAACGCGGTATAACATCACGGCCCAGAAGGGATCGGCATTCTCCGGGAATAAAGATTATACCCGCGCAAACGGGATCACGTATCACGAGAATTTCTCTGGCGTCATCACGTCAGATGGCAGGATCAACATTGTCGGGCATGTTGCCGGAACCATGACGGGCAGATTGATTGGTCCAAACGAGGCAGAGTTCAGCTTCCTCCAGCCAGGAGATGATGCAAAAGCCTTCATCATCCACCTCACCCGTCAGCAGGGCTGATCTCCTTCTCTTCTTTTTAATAAAAACGTGTGTTACGATAAATGGTCCGCAATTCCGGAGCTAGGATCTCACACCCTGAAAAACCGTGATTCAGTTAAAACTGCCCCATCTCGTCCTCACTGCCAGCTCCCTGTTTAGGGTCTCTTCACATTGCATAATCCCTCCTCATAATGTCGGGATTTTGTCCGAGCGGGGTGCTCACCCGTTGCTTTGATTCTGGATTGGGTAACCCCTCATTTCAGATGTTTGAGATTGGAGATCAAATCCTTCCCGCTTATGGCGGGATGAACCACATGCAACAAATCAATAAAAAAAGAGCGGAAATCAGGCTTACCGGTTCAGGCGGCCTTGTCAACGGGTTTTTTATTTTCCAGAAGAACTGCCTGCCCAGCTGCAAGCCGCGCAATGGGAACGCGGGGCCCGGAACAGGAGACATAGGACAGACCAATGGAGTGGCAGAACCGGATTGAGGCCGGGTGGCCGCCGTGCTCCCCGCAGATGCCAATTTTCATGCCGGGGCGGCTGTGGCGGGCCCATGTGACGGCCTGCTCCATGATCCTGCCCACACCCTTGACATCGAGCACTTCAAACGGATTGTCAAGGAGAATACTGCTCTTATTGTACATGGGCAGGAACTTGTTCTCGGCATCTTCCCGGGAGAACGAGAATGTGGCCTGGGTGAGGTCATTGGTGCCAAATGAGAAGAACTCGGCTTCATCCGCAAGGTTGTCCGCGCGGAGGCAGGCCCTCACTACTTCAAGCATGGAGCCGAATTTGATGTTCAGCTTGACTTTGAATGTTTTCTCCACCTCTGTAAGGATCTCGTCTACCCAGGCATGGACCCGTTTGAGTTCCTGGACCGTACAGACCTGTGGCACCATGATCTCTGCCGAGACGGCTACTCCATCCTTCTGGCATTCTGCTGCTGCCTCGAGAATGGCACGGATCTGCATGCAGTAAATCTCAGGGAAGGTGAGGCCAAGACGTACTCCCCGGTGGCCAAGCATCGGGTTCACCTCATGTAGGGATTTTCCTTTCAGGAGCATTGCTTCTTTTTTCCGGATAACATCTTCAACCAGCTGGGGATCGGTGAATTTCTCCATCTTTGGAATCTGTCCATCAGAATGTTTGAGGTATTTTACGGAGTCGGCAAGAATATTCAGGCCGTGCAGGATCTCCCGCAGGTTACACAGGGTTGCGAGCTCTTCTTCCAGCTGGTGTTCGGTTGGGAGGAACTCATGGATTGGCGGATCAAGGAGGCGGATTGTAACCGGCCGCGATGCCATGATCCGGAATATCTCCTTGAAATCCTCGCGCTGGATGGGGAGCAGTTTGTCCAGCGCTTCCTGCCGGTCTTCTTTTGTTTCGGCAACGATCATATCCACCATAACCGGCAGGCGATCGGTGCCATTGAACATCCGTTCGGTACGGCAGAGGCCGATACCCATTGCGCCAAAGGTGAGCGCCCGTTCGGCATCTTTCGGGGTATCGGCATTCGCCATAACCTGCATGTGCGCTGTTTCGTCAGCCCAGGTAAGGAGCGTGGCGAGATGGCTGGAAAACTCTGCTTCGATCATCGGGACTTCCCCAAGATAAACAGAGCCGGTGGTCCCGTCAATCGTTATAAGCGCCCCTTCCCCGAAATCCAGTTCCCCGACCCGGGCCTGGCGCATCTGGACATCGACAACGATTCCTTCAGCACCGGAAACGCAGGGTTTTCCCATTCCCCGCGCAACAACTGCCGCATGGGAGGTTTTTCCACCACGGCTTGTCAGGATTCCCTGTGATGCGAAGAAGCCGTGAATATCCTCGGGTTTTGTCTCTTCCCGTACAAGGATGACCCGTTGTCCGGTCCGGCCCAGTTTTTCTGCCCGGTCAGCATCGAAAACAGCAATACCAACTGCCACACCGGGTGATGCGGGCAGTCCATGGGCTATCGGCTTTTTGGTTACCCGGGGATCAAGGCGGGGAAAGAGCATCTGATCGAGCATCTCGGGAGGAACCCGAAGCAGCGCTGCATGCTTGTCGAGAAGCCCTTCCTGTACCATCTCCACTGAAGTACGGACAAGCGCCGTGACATTCATCTTCCCGTTCCGGGTCTGGAGGCAGTAAAGCGTTCCTTTCTCGATAGTGAACTCGAAGTCCTGCACTTCTTTGTAATGAGTCTCAAGTTTCCTGCGCAGTTCTAAAAGTTCGCGGTGTAACTCCGGCATCTCCTGGGCCATGGCTGCAACCGGTTTCGGGGTCCGTATGCCGGCAACGACATCTTCTCCCTGGGCATTTACCAGGTACTCGCCAAAGAGAACATTCTCTCCCGTTGCAGGATCGCGGGTGAAACCGACACCGGTTGCCGAATCCTCACCCATATTCCCAAAGACCATCTCCATGACATTGACTGCAGTTCCGTTTGCCATATCGGGAGTAATCTTAAATTCCCGCCGGTAATCAACAGCCCTTTTACCGCCCCATGAGCCAAAGACGGCCTTAATTGCAATCTCCAGCTGTTCCCGCGGGTCCGAGGGGAAGGGTTTCCGGGTGTTCTTTTTCACAACCTCAAGGAATCGCCTTGAGACCTCATCAAGATCGTGAGCAGACAGGTCCACATCGTTTTTCACGCCGGCCATCTGCTTGACACTCTCAAACTCCGCATCGAATTCCTCATCCGGCACACCAAGCGCGATCTTACCGAAGAGCTGGATGAACCGGCGGTAGGCATCGTAACCAAACCGCTTGTCTCCTGTCTGAAGGATGAGCCCCTCAAGAGTCTCCTCGTTGAGACCGAGATTCAGGATGGTATCCATCATTCCCGGCATGGATATTGCGGATCCTGACCGGACCGAGACAAGGAGCGGATTCTCGCGACCGCCAAAAACCCTGCCGCTCTTCTTCTCCAGATCCGATAACTCCTTTTTCACCTGTTCGTGAAGTCCTTCCGGCAACTTCCGGTCCGGACTCTCAAGATATGCAAGACATGCCTCGGTTGTGATAACAAAACCCGGGGGAACATTGAGGCCGATCCGGGTCATCTCGCAGAGGTTTGCACCTTTGCCGCCGAGCAGTTTCTTGTTTTTTCCATCGCCTTCACGGAAGGCATATACCCACGTTTTCTTCATGGTAACTCCGGAAACCGGAAAAATTGACCGTTAATCGTATACCGTTGACCTGACCGGATCTCTGATCCCGACGTGCAGGAACAGATTAATGACAATATATGCAATTTCCTGTTCATTATTTTCCATCCCGGGAATTCCTGTCCTCGCCCGTCTGAAGGATCGAAAGGCAGCCCATGCAGGATCGGATTTTACCAATCCCTTTTCCTTACACATAACTTTTCAAGAATAGTCATCCGTAAGCATTATTAATTATACTAAACGCGAGCGAAACCTGCAATAACTGCCCGCTGTATCCGCTGAATTCCCACCCCGGTATATCCATATCAGAGAATCAGGGCCGTGCACTGCATAGTGCCCTCTCGCCGGATATTTTGAACCTGCCGGTATCGGAGGATTCATACCAGAAAATTCGGGTTCAACGGCATACCTCCTGAAAGTTCAGGATATCATCCGGATTCTGGAAAAGACTCTTATAGTGTAGGGGGATTAGTATCATTCAACCATCTGCCTGATACGGATGCCAGGCCCTGATAATGACACTGAAGCGGATTGATGAATCGGAAGGCTATGAACTGCTGGAAAAGATCGGAATCCCATCCCCTGCATATACCGTAGCCAGGACTGCAGAAGAGGCCGTTGCTGCCGCCGAAAGAATCGGGTACCCTGTTGTCCTTAAGGTGATCTCACCGGACATAAACCATAAGAGCGATGTTGGCGGAGTCGTCATATCCATAAAGAATGCCGAGGGGGTCAGGCGCTCCTTTGAAAAGATTCTCGAAAATGTGCAATCCCGCAATCCTGATGCACGGGTTGACGGGATCATTGTTGAGCAGCAGATGGACCCGGGTCTCGAACTCATCATCGGGGGAAAAACCGATCCCTCGTTCGGGGAAGTACTCCTGTTTGGCATTGGCGGAAAATTTGTTGACCTGGTCAAGGATGTTGCCGTCAGGATCCTTCCCTTAAACGAGCACCAGGTTCGTGAGATGCTCCAGGAATTGTGGGGTTATAAGCTGATCCATGGGTACCGGGATGAGCCCCCGAGGGATGAGAAAATACTGATAGCAAAGATCCTGAAAATCAGTTCATTCTTTTACAAAAATCCCAACCTCGTGGAATTCGATATCAATCCGTTTGTTCTCTACGAGAAGGGGGGATGCGCCGTAGATGCACGGTTCATTGTGGATATGGAAGGTAAAAATCAGGTCTCCCGGCTCCATCAGGAGATCCTGCCCTCACTCTTTGAAGCAAAGACCATAGCAGTTGTCGGTGCATCTTCTGACCCGAATAAGGTGGGATATGCGGTGTGCAAAAATCTCCTCTCATTTCCGGGCACCCTCATTCCGGTCAACCCGGGCCGGGCCGAAATTCTCGGGAGGAAGACAAGCCCGAATCTAACTTCCATACAAGAGCAGGTCGATATTGCGGTAATCACGATACCGGCCCGCGGCGTTCCAGCGATTGTTGAGGAGGCGGGAGTCTGTCGCATACCGCTTCTCGTGATCATCTCCTCGGGTTTCCGCGAAGGAGGTGCGGCGGGACGGGCCCTTGAAGACGAAGTCCTTGCTACCGCAAGAAAATACGGGACACGCATCATCGGGCCCAACTGCCTTGGGATCATGTTCCCGTATCTTGGTATCAACACCACTTTTGATCCGATCTCGGCAAAACCCGGAAAACTGGCTTTCATCTCCCAGAGCGGGGCGGTGATCACCACCCTTGTTGACTGGAGCCTGCCGGAAGAGATCGGTTTTTCCGGTATCATCAGTGTCGGCAACCAGCTCGATCTCGGGTTTGAAGAATATATCAATCTCTTCGGACAGGATGAGCAAACCCGCGCAATCATCCTGTATATCGAGGAGATACGGGACGGACCCCGGTTCATCGAGGTGGTCTCAAAAGTTACACCGAAAAAGCCGGTCATTGCCATCAAATCCGGGTCATCCCGGAAAGGGATCAAGGCTGCTGCATCGCATACCGGCTCCCTTGCCGGCAGCCATGACGTCTACCTTGCAGCATTCCGGCAGGCTGGCATTATTACCGTCAGATCGACCCAGCAGGCATTCCGTGTCGGGGAACTGCTGGCATCAGAAGGATATCCGAAGGGAAAACGCGCAATTGTCATAACCAGTGCCGGAGGATTCGGTGTCCTTGCATCCGATTATGCCGAACGGTACGGGATCGAACTTATCAATCTCTCGCCGGAACTGCTCGGGCAGCTCAATGCGATCCTGCCTGCGAGCTGGAACCACGACAATCCCCTGGATATCCTGGGCGACGCGAATGCGGGCCGGTTTGCACAGGTATTTGATATCCTGATCCAGAACCAGCGTGACTGGGATATCATCTTCATCATCATCGTACCATCCGCCCTTGCGGATCCCGTCCTGCTTGCACAGGAGGTTGTCAGGTTCTCAAGGCAGACCCGCAAGATGATTGTTGGATGCATGGTTGGCGGGAACAGCATGAAAGTGGCATTTTCCATCCTTAAACAGGATAATATCCCGAATTTCCAGGATATCGAAGAAGCGTTCGAAATTGCCGGCATGATCGTTCATAACCGCTACTGATCTTCTCTTTTTGGAATCCGTAAAAAAGAGTGGGTTTTGCAGGATCCCAAAAGCCGCGGTTTACAGGTTCTCGGGACGAGTTCCGAAGGTCACTTCGAGCACCCCGTTTCTGAACGAGGATTGCATTGAATCGACATTTACCGGAGGCAGATTGGCTGTCGTATGATAATGGTTCATGCTTCCATCAGCATCGATTGACAGTATGCCATCCTGAACATTAAGCCGGACAGACTCTGCTGTTGCACCCGGAATTTCGACAACAACTTTTACTTCCTCACCAATGTGATGGATTTCCGCAACGGGCGCTGAGTCACCCCTCAGGGTACCGGCCGGTTCATCGGGAATCTGCGGATTTTCGGCCCCACCGTTGATTACGATGTGGTAGCCGAAGACCTGCGGCTCGACGCTGCCGGTTC
Organism: Methanoregula sp.; assembly: GCF_041645475.1. Lineage (GTDB taxonomy): Archaea > Halobacteriota > Methanomicrobia > Methanomicrobiales > Methanospirillaceae > Methanoregula. Next base: position 15,297 of record NZ_JBAZQA010000023.1, read on the forward strand.
CCCGGCTCATCCGGGTGAACATCCGGGCGAACATCTCATCCATCTCACGGAACAGGTCCTGTGAATCTTCGTACATTTTTTTCATCTCTTGGGTTTTTCCTGGTTACTTTTCCAACGATTCTGCAAGTTCTTTGATCCGGGCAAAGTCCTTCTTTCTCTGGTAGGTGACTTTGCGGAGATCCTCAAGTGCATCCCTCTCGGATTTCTTTGACTTCATACCGAAATTGCGGATAACCTGCACCGCTTTTTCAAGGATCTCGCGCTGCTCCTGGTTGTAGAGCATGGTCCAGGCCTGCCGCTCGGATGCCTCTATGGCATCGCGGTCGAGCGAGCCACGGACCCGGGTCAGTGCGATATCGAAGTGCGCTCTGGTGAGCATCACGTTCTTGATCGCATCGGTGCGCTCCTGTTCGCTCCGTGAGCCCATCTGGATGATGAATTCCCTCATGGCGGCCATCTTCGCATCGCGGACGAGCGCCTCGATGTCTGCACCTACATAGCCTTCGGTCTGTTTCACCAGCGCATCGATCTCCACATCCTTTGCAAGGATGTGACCCGTGTCACCACCAAGGTAGACCTCGAAGATCTTCTTCCTGCTCTCTTCATCCGGGGCAGGAACGTAGATGTGCCGCTCGAGCCGGCCGGGCCGGAGCAGGGCATCGTCCAGCATATCCGGGCGGTTGGTTGCAGCAAGGATGGTGACATCTTTTAATTCTTCCATCCCGTCCAGCTCAGTGAGGATCTGGGAGACCACGCTCTCGGTCACGTGCGCACTGCCCTGGTAGGATCCGCGCTTGGGGACGAGCGCATCGATCTCATCGAAGAATATGATCGACGGGGAGGCCTGCCGGGCCTTGCGGAAGATCTCCCGCACGCCTTTCTCGGATTCACCCACCCACTTCGAGAGGAGCTCGGGACCTTTGACCGCGATGAAGTTGCACTCGCTCTCATTTGCAACCGCTTTTGCCAGCAGGGTTTTGCCGGTGCCGGGCGGGCCGAACATCAGAATTCCTTTCGGGGGCTTTGTCTGGAGCCGGTCAAAGACATCAGGATACTTCAGGGGCCATTCAACGGCCTCTTTGAGTTCCTGTTTCACGTCTTCAAGGCCGCCCACCTGCTTCCAGGTGATATCGGGCACTTCGACCAGCACCTCGCGCATTGCTGAGGGCTCGACATGTTTCCGGGCCTCGGCAAAGTCCTCGCTTGTAACTTTCAGCTGGTCCAGCACCTCGTTTGGGATCTCTTCGTCAATCTTGATCTGCGGGATGACCTTGCGGAGCGCATGCATTGCTGCTTCCTTGACCAGGAGTGCGATATCTGCGCCGACAAACCCGTGCGTGGAGTTGGCATATTCATCGATCTTTACATCATCCGCAAGGGGAACTCCCCTCGTGTGGACCTGGAAGATCTCCATCCGGCCTTTCTTGTCGGGAATACCGATCTCGATCTCCCGGTCGAACCGGCCTCCGCGCCGGAGAGCTGGGTCGATTGAATCCGGCAGGTTGGTTGCCGCGATAACGATGACCTGGCCCCGGCCTTTCAGGCCGTCCATGAGCGCCAGCAGCTGGGCAACAACGCGCCGCTCAACTTCGCCCTTGGTCTCCTCACGTTTGGGAGCGATCGCATCGATCTCGTCGATGAAGATGATCGCGGGGGCATTGTGTTCCGCCTCCTCGAACTTCTCGCGAAGCCCTTTCTCGCTTTCGCCATAATACTTGCTCATGATCTCCGGGCCGGAGAGGGTGATGAAGTGGGCATCCACCTCGTTAGCCACCGCTTTCGCGATCAGGGTCTTACCGGTCCCGGGGGGACCATAAAGCAGCACACCCTTGGGAGGCTGAATTCCCAGCCGCTCGAAGATCTCCGGGTGGCGGAGCGGGAGCTCGATCATCTCGCGGACGAGCTGTAGTTCGCGCCCGAGGCCGCCGATATCCTCGTAGTGGATATCGGAGACTTCCCGCTTTCCCTCTTCAGGTTTGTAGGGTTCCTCCTTGAGCTCGATCTCGGTATCGTCCGTGACAATCGCGATCCCCTTGGGGGAGACCTTTGCTATGACGAGTGTGATCGAGTTTCCGATCACGTCCACGCGGACCGTCTGCCCTTCGATGACAGACCGTCCGCGGAGCACCCTCGCGAGATATTGTTCCCCTCCGACAAGGCGTATCGGCTGGGTTGGCTGGATAACAACCTTCTTGGCGTACTCGGCTTCGGACTTACGGATCTTCACCTTCTCATCGATACCTGTCCCGGCATTTCCCCGGATGTTTCCGTCGATCCTGAGAATGGCGTAACCGGTATCCTGCGCAAAACCCGGCCAGATTATCGCCGCAGCTTTTTTCTTGCCCTGGATCTCGATCACATCTCCGGAGACCAGCCCGAGCTTCTTCATCACCTCAACGCTGATCCGGGCAATGCCCCGGCCTGCATCATCGTGCGCTGCTTCCTTTACCGTAACTTCGAAAAATTCTTTTTCTGTCATCGTAAAACACCTCGTATCATTAAGGTTTACCATAAGTTAGCGTTCAATTTTATATAAATATTGTGCCAATTCCGATCAGGGTTTCCTGCCCCCGTCCCAGAAAACCGGAGTATTCTTCTCGCCGGAACCGTACTAAAACAAAAAATTCTGTGTTATTCCAAATCAACTTTACTTGTTTAGTGAACAAGCCAGATTTACTCCAGAATTGAGAAAACAAGCCTTTATCTGGTCTTTACAGCAACCATAGTGACATGAGTATTGTTGCAGATGCCAAGCGGGGCATCGTCACAGAAGAGATGAAACTGGTAGCTAAGCAGGAAGGCGTTACTGAAGATTTTGTCCGGCGCGGTGTTGCCGGTGGCCATATCGTAATCCCGACCTCACCTTACCGTAAAGTGAAGATCTGCGGTATTGGCGAAGGGCTGCGCACCAAGGTGAACGCATCCATCGGGACCTCCACAGATATTGTTAATATCCCCGAGGAGATCGAGAAAGCAAAGCAGGCCGAGCGTGCGGGCGCAGATACCTTAATGGAACTCTCCACCGGGGGAGATTTTGTTGAGATCCGCAAGCAGGTCATCGCGAACACAACCCTGTCCGTTGGTTGTGTACCGCTCTACCAGGCATTCATCGAGGCCGCGATTAAGGACGGCGCTGTCGTCAACATGAAAGAGGACGATCTCTTCCGAATCACTGCTGAGCAGGCAAAACTCGGCACCAACTTCATGGCCATCCACACCGGCATCAACTTCGAGACGGTCAAGCGCTTAAAGAACCAGGGCCGGCACGGCGGGCTTGTCTCCCGTGGCGGTGCATTCATGACTGCTTGGATGCTCCACAACGAGAAAGAGAATCCGCTTTATCGTGAATTCGATTACCTGCTTGAGATCATGAAGGAGCATGAAGTCACCCTCTCAATGGGAAACGGCATGCGGGCCGGCGCCATTCACGACGCCACCGACCGGGCTGCCGTCCAGGAACTCCTCATCAATGCAGAACTCGCGGACAAAGCACACAATGAAAATGTCCCGGTCATTGTCGAAGGTCCGGGCCACGTCCCGATCGATGAGATCGCCGCCAATGTCACGCTCATGAAACGCGTCACCAACAATAAGCCGTTCTACATGCTGGGGCCGATCGTTACTGACATCGCACCCGGGTACGACGACCGTGTTGCCGCAATCGGTGCCGCAATCTCCTCCTCGCTCGGCGCGGATTTTATCTGCTACGTTACACCTGCCGAACACCTTGCACTCCCGACACCGGAAGAGGTGTACGAAGGGGTCATGAGTTCCCGCATTGCAGCCCATGTCGGCGACATGATCAAGCTCAAGAAGACCCGGGACCTCGATCTCGAGATGGGTCATGCCCGCCGCGACCTTGACTGGGATCGCCAGTTTGCCGTTGCCATGAACCCTGCCCGGGCAAAAGCCATCCGCGACGAGCGTATGCCCGCAGATACTGACGGGTGCACGATGTGTGGCGACTACTGTGCAATCAAGATCGTCAACCGTCATTTCAAGTTCTAATCTATTTTTTTGCCTCGCACATTTTTTAATAGCCGGAGTCCGTTTCTCAACCTGCACGCGTCTTTGAACCCTGGGTGATTATCACCTCGAAAGGGAATCGTGCTGAATACATTTCAGGTTCCCCCATACCCTGCCATGAATTTTTTCAGCAGGTCCCAGGTAAAACTTGCACGGGTGATGGAACAATCCAGGAAGCCTGGCATGCATTCCCGCCATGACGCAATACACTGATATAACGAGGGGAATAAAATAATCCGGCACGGTGATCGTATCAGGCTGAATTTCGGGGGCTTCATTCCACTCTCAACAATAGACTGGCGGGGGAGGGCAGTATGTACCGTCTTTTTCCGGGGCTGCCCGATACACTGTTCCTACTGCCAGAACGAGGGAATCCTCTCCGGGGAGGATTTCCGCGAGATTACCGAGATCCGGGATTTGATCAAATCCTCATCACCCTATATCAGTGGCATTGTTTTTTCCGGAGGCGAGCCCACGATGCAGAAAGAAGCGCTGATCGAACTGGCCTGTTATGCAAAAAGCCAGGACCTCAAGGTTGGTATCCAGACCAATGGATTCTTTTCGGGAACTATCGAAACGTTACTGGAAGAAAAACTCCTTGACAAAGTGGCACTGGATTTCAAGTCCCGTTTTGAGGGGTATTCCGGTGAACCCGGAACGAATGACACCCATTTCCAGAATTATGAACGAAATGCCAGAAAAACCTTCCAGCTCTGTAAAACGGCCTATGCAAAGGATATCCTGAAGGAATTTGAGGTTGTTCTTACTGTTTTTTACGAGAATGAGAACTATATTGAGGAAATTTCAGATATGATAGCAAAGATCCCCCTTGTTCTTCAGCAGGGGGAGCATAAGGTATTACGATTAAGAGATCTTCCCCCAAATATATCTGAAGGCGAATACCGCGAGAGGAAAAGGAAGCTCCAGGAGAGTTACCATCCGCTGACGCTGGATGAGATCAAACGGCTGGCCGACCGACTGGGAAGAAAAGTGCGGATTAGAACACGGGATGTGGGGGAAATTATCTATAAATCTGGAGCTGGTTCATGAAAGTACTGGGTGTTGTCGGGCTTCCCGCAAGCGGGAAAGGTGAATTTTCAAAGATTGCAACCGGTATGGGCATACCGGTCATTGTCATGGGGGATATGATCCGGAACGCGGTGAAGGCCGCTGGACTCGAACCCACCGATGCGAATTTCGGCCTGACTGCAAACCGGCTCCGGGCCGAAGGTGGGATGGATGCCATTGCCCGGCTCTGCATTCCCGAGATACAGGCCCGCCCGGAACCCCTCGTGCTGGTGGATGGGATCCGGGGAGAGACCGAAGTAGCACTTTTCCGGAACCATTTTACCGGGTTCACCCTCATCAGTATCGATTCATCCTTCGATAACCGGCTCGCCCGTATCACCGCCCGGGCCCGCTCGGATGATTTCACGTCCGCCGATGCACTCCGGAACCGGGATGAGCGCGAACTGAGCTGGGGTCTTGGCAATGCTCTGAAAGAGGCGGATTGCTCTGTCACGAATGAAGGGAGCCTGGAAGAGTTCACGAAGAAAGTCCGGACCCTGCTTACGGACCTGGAGAAGGACAAATGACGCTTCGCCCCTATTTCTCCTCCTCATCAAAGGTCTGGGACGATATCAGCTGGGTGCCCGGGATCGAGGATACCGGTTATTCCGGCTGGGAGATAGTCGCAGACGGCAACTACCGGCTCGATGATCCCGCCGCGTTTCAAAGGATACGTGATGTTGTAGGGAGCACGAACCTGAAGGTGACCGTCCATGCCCCGTTTGGCGACCTCAATCTCGCAACCCTCAACGATCCCATCTGGCAGGAATCCGTCCGCCAGATCATCAGCTGTATTGAACATGCCTCGGAGCTCACCGACCGGGTCACCATCCACCCTGGATACCTGTCCCCGGTGGGAAAACTGATGCCGGACAAGATCTGGGGTCTCCAGAAAGAAGCGCTCCGGAGGATCGGGAGATCCGCTGCGGACCACGGGGTTCTTGCCTGCCTTGAAAATATGATCGGAATCAAGGAGTTCCTCTGCCGGTTCCCGGAAGAGCTCATCGGGATGACGGAAGGCATCGAGGGCATAGGCATGACCTTTGATTTCGGACACGCGAACACGATCGGGAAAGTGAACGCGTTTTTACCCCATGTGGGAAAAGCAAACCACATCCATATCCACGACAACCATGGCGTCTCGGACGAACACCTCCCTCTTGGCGACGGGACCATCCCGTGGAAGACCGTTGGAAAAGGGGTTGCAGCCCGGTATTCCGGTGTTGTTGTGGTTGAAGGGAGATCCATAGAAGAGGCAAAGCGGAGCCTTGCCGTATTTAAGGAGTGTTTCGTTTGAGTGGAGAGACGCTGCATGTCTATTTCCTTGGCACGGCCGGGGCCCTGCCGACCCCGACCAGAAACCCGCCCTGTATCATGATCCGGCGGGGATCCGATACGCTTCTCTTCGACTGCGGAGAAGGTGCCCAGCAGCAGATGATGCGGTCCCGGTGCGGTTTTACCATCAACGCCATCTTTGTTACTCACTGGCATGCCGACCATTTCCTTGGCATCTTCGGGCTTGTCCAGACCATGTCGTTCAATGGGCGCACAGAGCCCCTCACGATTTACGGGCCGGAATGGGTGCATGACTTTGTTGCAACCCTGCGCCAGGTAGCCCGGTTCAACTTAAAGTTCCCCATGGAATCCGTTGAACTCGGGCACGGGTCGTGGGTCCGGTTCGATGGGTACACGGTATCAGCGTTTTCCGTCAACCACGGCCTCCCGGCCCTTGGATTTGTGCTTGAGGAAGATCCAAGGCCCGGAAGATTTGACCGCGAGCGGGCGATAGAGCTTGGTGTCCCCCCGGGTCCGCTCTTTGGGAAACTCCAGAGAGGGGAGGTGGTGAAGATCGGCATGGGTGAATCCGCGATCGAGATCCGGCCCGAACAGGTCATGGGCGAACTCAGACGGGGCAGAAAGATCGTTTACACTGGTGATACGCGGGCGGTCCATTACGGAATCATGGACATAGCCCATGATGCAGACCTCCTCATCCATGATGCAACATATGACGAATCCGAAGCTGCCCGGGCATCGGAGTTCTACCACGCGACCGCCGGGCAGGCCGGAGAGGCTGCTGCAGCGCTGAATGCCGCAACCCTCGTCCTTATCCACACAAGTTCCCGATATACGGATGTCCAGGCACATGTCAGCGATGCACGAAAAAAATTTACCGGGCCGATTCTTGCGCCAAACGACCTCGACATGGTTGAAGTCCCGTTCCGGGATTAACTTTTTGGATCCGGTGCCTCATAACAACTAAATTAAACCTCCGGACACCCATTGATACTTATACGGAAGGATCACTTGGATCTGTTCCATTACCGCGTAACGTTGACGATAGCAGATACCATATCGCAACAATTATGCCAAAACGCCTGTGTGTGGTGAGAGAAAGATGCAAAATACCGAAACCAATGATGTACTCGTATACCGGCTCGGTGCCGGGTGCGATCTCGCAGATATCGAAGAAGGGAATACGTACCAGGGAAAAGTCCAGGGGTTTGCAACCTTCGGCATGTTCGTTCAGATAAACGACCGGATCAAAGGGCTCGTCCATAAGAGCAACATGAAAAGCGAGCATAAGGAGAAGGATGCGGTCCTTGTCCGGGTCCGGCAGGTCCGCCCGAATGGCAACATTGACCTTGAAGAAGTCCAGATCCAGGTATACCAGATCCAGAGCGTGGAGCGCAAATCCACCACGGTCAGGATTGCGGATCTTTCCGGTAAAGTGGGCAAGACTGTTGCCGTTGAAGGTGAAATAGCCCAGGTGAAACAGACGAGCGGCCCGACTATCTTCACCATCGTTGACGAGACCGGGACGCAGAATGCCGCAGCGTTTGTCGAAGCCGGTGTCCGGGCATACCCGGAGGCCGAACTTGGCAATATCATTCGGATTATCGGCGAAGTGATGATGCGCAACAACCAGCTCCAGATAGAGGTTGATGCCCTCACGGTCCTTTCTGAGGAAGATGCCGTGGCAGTCCGGGTGCGGATCGAGAAGGCACTGGATGCCCGGGCAGAACCCGAAGAGATTCCGCTCCTTGTCAAAAGTGAGGTTATGGAGCGGCTTCGTCCGGAGATGCGGAAGGTAGCAAAGCTCATCCGGAAAGCGGTATTCACCTCACAGCCAATCATCCTGCGCCACCATGCAGATGCTGATGGTATCTGTTCGGCAGTTGCAATCGAGCAAGCCGTTGTTTCCCTCATCCGCGAGTCCGGTGGGGACTTTGATGCAGAATATTTCCTTTTCAAGCGGGCCCCCTCAAAAGCCCCGTTCTACGAGATCGAGGACATCACCCGCGACCTTGATTTCTCTTTAAAGGACCACGTCCGGTTTGGCCAGAAGATCCCGCTCGTGATCCTCACGGACAACGGTTCAACGGAAGAAGACGAACCGTCCTACAAGATCGCCAGCGTGTACGAGATTCCCTTCATTGTAGTCGACCACCACCACCCGGATGCAACCATTGACAAGTACCTTCTGGCCCACGTGAACCCCTACCATGTTGGCGGGGATTTCGGGATCACTGCAGGAATGCTCGGGACCGAGGTTGCACGTCTTATCAACCCCACGGTTGAGCCGCTGATCCGGCACCTTCCGGCGGTAGCCGGTGTCGGGGACCGGAGTGAAGCACCTGAACGGGCACTTTTCCTATCGCTTGTCCGCGACCAGTATTCTGAAGAGGCCTGCAAGGATATTGCCCTTGCCCTCGACTACGAGCAGTTCTGGCTCCGGTTCAATGACGGGCGGGAGATCGTCAAGGATATCCTCAACATCACCGGCAACACGGAACGCCACAGGAAACTCGTATCCCTCCTGGTTGAAGGTGCAAATACGATGATTGAGGACCAGATGAACGCCTCCATGCCCCACGTAGTTCCACGGGTACTGAAAAACGAGGCAAATCTGTTCCTGCTCGATGTGGAGATCCATGCCCACAAATTCACGTTCCCGCCACCCGGCAAAACAAGCGGGGAAGTGCATGACCGGCTCTGCAGGCAGAATGCCGGAAAGCCGGTTGTCACCATCGGTTTTGGCCCGGACTTTGCCGTCCTGCGCTCACGGGGTGTACTGATGAACATCCCGCGGATGGTCCGGGAACTGAGAAATGAAATTCCCGGCGGCGGTATCAGCGGTGGCGGGCACCTGGTTGTCGGCAGCATAAAATTCGTAGAAGGCATGCGCGATGTGGTGCTTGAAGCGTTAATTGCGAAAATTGCCGATGCAGAGATCCAGAGATAACCCGGATTACGTTTTTTTTTGAAAACCGGGATCGATTCATGCCCGGATATTCCCATGGATTCGTTTACCGGCGCCGGCGGGCAACCGCTCAATGTGCAGGCCCGATAAATCTTTTCTGGTCAGAATTATCGTCCGGTGGAACAAAAAAGACAGGAAAATTGACCCATTTAACCGATGTTTATATATATATGATAACTCATATGAGTTTTTAATGCTGAGGCACACCATGACAACAACAAAAAACCTCCGTGAAAAGTATAACGAGACCCAGCACAAGATTGTCCAGTACCTCAACTCCGGTATAACCAAAGGCAAACACTATTTCAAATCCAAATACATTGCAAAAGACCTTGGTTTATCCCCTAAAGAGGTCGGGACAAACATGGCAATTCTTGCAGACAGCTGCAAAGAACTTGACATCATACGCTGGAGTTATTCGAACAGCACGACTTGGATGGTAACACCGCGTGCAATTTAATTGATTTCTATTTTTTTTTGATTATCATGACAAAAGTTCTTGAACTTGAATCCGTGGTCGAATTCATTGCTGATATCAACGACCAGAAGGACTGTGTAATGTCGCAGGACCCCACCCAGGACAACCCCAATGCCCTCTGGTTCAATATCGATATCCCCAAGGGCCACCCCCTCAAAGCGGGAGACCGCGTACGGGTTATCATAGAAAAGCTGTGAACAAAATACACCGGTCCCCTCAATTTCAGGGCCGGGAATCTTTTTTTTTATATGCTGGTAAAATTTATCGTGGCCGGTACAGATCGTAATAGTTTCTCGGGGTTTCAAGTTCAATTCTGTAACTATCAATGTACTGCGTAGTTATGATCATGTAAAGATCGGTATTGGAAGTCTGCAACACGCGGTACATCGATCCCTGGTTCAGGATCTCGGCTCCGTCAATTATCGTTCCGTTGCTTGCATAACAGATGACCATACGGAAGTTCCCGTACTGGGGATTGCGGGTGGCATTAACCGTGATATTGAGAACCCAGAGCGGATAGGGAACAGAGAATTTCTGGGTAAGTCCTCCCCGCGTATCCTCAACAAAAGCAAACGGTACCAGTTTCTGGTTGCGGAGAGGAATTTCGGAAGCACCAAATGTTTCCATATTTTCCGGCATCTTGAACCGTGGATATGAAAATGGTTTACTCGTGTAAAAGATCTGGTAGGGGGCAGCATCCTCCATGTATGGTAGAGGAGTGACTACGGGTGCCGGTGTGGCAAGGACAATGGGAATCAGCGGCTCCTGCGGGAGTGGAACCGGGGTTGCAGCAATGGTCTTCGATGTCGGTGATCCGGGCGAAGTTATCCCGGCAAGGTACTGGGGGTTTGCGATGAGCGCAATGATGATCACCAGCACGAGTCCCCCGACAACGGTGAATATGTCCCCTTTTTTCACAGATAGTAATGGGAGAGGCAATAATAAAAAGTGACGATATGAATATCTTTTTCCCGGAGACCGTTACGTGGGAGGAAGAACGGATCGTTTCAGGAATAGGAAACCAGCCGGGTGCATATTTCCCAATCCGACGATATTTTATTATGCGTGTGAATGACAACGATGTGTATGGAGTTGCCCACACTCAGGACATGGATTGTCTTTTACCTCCTGTCATTCGTGGTACTGCTCTGGGCAGCGTTTCTCTCATCCACCGGGGTCATGCTCTGGGTAAGCCTGCTCCTTGTCCTTATCATCATCGGCGTCAACTTCATTACGGTCATAAACCAGGTCAAAGCCCATGCCGCACGCCAGGAACTTCAGCGTTCGTTTACGGAATGCCTGGAACGGGGGAAGGAAGAGAAGGATAAGGAAGAAAAAAAACCGTGATTGTAAAAATTCTACTCTTTCTTGACAAAGATCTTGAGGGATGAGTTCCTGGCAGCGAACAGGTTTTCCACCTGGCGGCCCAGATACTCGGTCTTTCCCATGATGTAATACCCATCCGTTACGAGAGCCCCATGGAACAGCCGGACCAAGTCATCCTTCTGTTTTTCCGTAAAATAAATCGTCACATTGCGGCAGGTGATAAGATCCAGCCAACGGGCGATCGGTGTTCCTCCCATCAGGTCGTGGGGGCGGAACCGGATGAGCTCCTTGAGATGCGGTTTGACCTGGTAATTGCCATCAGGTAACTTGGTGAAATGGCGATGAGTCTGGGTCTCGGATAACTTGACCATCGCTTTTGCATTGTAGATACCTTCCTGCGCCTTTGCAAGGACAATCTTGTCGATATCGGTTGCGTAAATCTGGGCCGTGATTGTCTTGTCCTGCATCATCATCTCGTGCAGGATCATGGCAATCGAGTAGGGTTCTTCCCCCGTGGAGCACCCGGCGCACCAGATGCGCAGCCGTTTCCTTGTCTGGAATATATCGGGCAGGATCTCTTTCTTGAGCGCCTCGTACACGTCAGCGTCCCGGAAAAATTCCGTGACATTGATGGTGAGGGCTTTTCTGAGCACCTCAAGTTCCGGCGTATTTGCCTTGAGATACTGGAGATAATCCCCGTACGTTGTCGTATTGGTTGACCGCATCCGCGAGAGGAGACGGCGCTTGATATAATCCTCCTTGTAATTCCCGCACTGGATCTTCAGTGTCTGTTCAATAAACCGCTTGAGAAGCTCAAAGTCGTCCATGTAATCTCCGTTACTTGATGCGGAACCCGCTGATCATATTCTTGCAGCTCCCTGCCATTGTGGAGAGCTCGGCCGATGCACTGGCAATCTCTTCGGTGGAGGCACTGGATTCCTCTGCCAGGGCGGCCATGTCTTCCATCCGCTCCTGGTTATCCCTTGTCAGGTTTCCGAAGGACTCGATGCCGGACATCAGCTGGTTGGTTGCCTGGGCCTGGTCTTCGGTTGCTTTCGTGATCTCGTTCACTCCGAGTGAGACGATGTTTGCTTCCGATATGATCAGGTTGAGGGATTCAACCGTCTTGTTGACACTGTCAATGCCCGCTTTGATCTCTTCAAACGAGTTCTTCATCGAGGTTGAGGTCTGTTCGCTCTGGGCCTGGATGGATTTGATCAGGGTCTCGATCTGACTGCTTGCTTTCTTGGATTCACCGGCAAGGTTCTTGACTTCCCCGGCAACAACGGCAAAGCCCCGGCCATGCTCCCCAGCCCGGGCCGCTTCGATTGCCGCATTGAGAGCAAGGAGGTTTGTCTGGTTTGCGATATCCGTTATAAGGTTGACAATCTTGGAAATTTGGCGCATCTGGTCGTTGAGAGCTGTGATATCATCGACACTCTGCTTGGAGATCTTCTCAACGATCTGCATCTTGCTCGTGGCCGTATTCCCGATCTCGGCAGCCTCAACACCCTCTTTTGAAGCTTTATCTGCATGGGTCCTGACATCGTGAGAAGTGCTGGCAATCTGTTCGATGGAGGCTGATATCTCGGATATTTCATTGGAGATTTTCTGGACGCCACTTAACTGGTTCTTTGCATTATCTGTTGCCCTCTGGCTCTGGATGGCTACCTGTTCGGTTGCTTTTGCAATCTCCTCCGTGCTCTTGATCGTATCGTTGATGGTTGTGTCAAGCCGGTTGACTGCCTGCGAGAGTGTGGTAAGTACGTTACGGATTGCATCGGCAGCAGAATTGTAATCCGCTTTCAGTTTGACCAGCGGGTCGGCGTCATCAATACTTACGCGGTACGTGAGATCCCCGGCAGCAATCTGCGCCATGGCGGTCTGGAGCTCGGCTGCACTTCCGCTGAGCAGTTCGGCGTTGGCTTTGGCCTCGTCCATCATCTCCTTGATCCGCTTCTCTTGCTCGCGCTGGGTGGTGACATTATTGTACACGCAGAGGATCGTGGAAAGCTCCCCTTTTGTGTCAATCATCGGGATTCCGTACTGTTCAAGGACGCGGATTCCTGCGGGGAATTCGATATGGATCTCACCAAAACTCCGCTTCTTATCCGAAAGGACTCTCTTAAGTCCCTCTCCTTTCTGTTCAAGAATCCTGAAATCCCGGGCATTCATGCCAAGAAGACGATCCTTGTCAAGCCCGGTTAAGGCAACGTAAGCATCGTTGACCATGATGATCTTGAACGCAGGGTTCATGAGCATGATCGGCATTGGGTTCTGTGTAACAATGATATCCGAGCGCTGCTTGAGGGTGGCGACCTCATCCATCTTCTTCTGGAGCTCGCTCTGGCTCCTGCGCTGATCCGTGACTTCATTGTATACGAACAGGAGGCTTGCGATCGCGTTGTTCCCCCCAAGGATGGGGACCACGTATTGTTCGAGTATATGGGTTCCGCTCGGGAGTTCAACCGTAACCTCGCCAAAGGCTCGCCGCTTTGTCTCAATTGCAACTTTGGCACCCTCTCCTCTCTGTTCAAGGATCTTGATCTCCCGCAGGTTCCTGCCGATGATGCGATCACGAAGAATACCGCTCATCTTCGCATATGCTTCGTTTGCTTCAACTACGACAAATGCAGGATTTGTCATCAGCATGGGGATTGGGTTCTGCTGCACGATTGTGCCAGAACTCTGCTGGAGCTGTTTGATCTCCTCCATCTGGCGTCGGTCATCCGTCACATCGTTATAGACAATCAGGATTGTTGCGACATCCCCATGGGCATCAGTAATGGGGATCCCGAACTGCTGCATCCGTTTCACTCCGGACGGGAACTCGATCGTGACCTCGCCACGGGACCGGCGTTTCTCAGAGATTACCTGCTTGAGCCCTTCACCACTCTGGTCGATAATCCGGAAATCGTGGAGCGTCATTTTGAGGAGGTCATTTCTCTGGATCCCGGTGAGACTGGTGTAAGCCTCATTTGCCACGCGGATCTGGAAGGCCTTGTCCACAAGGAGAATCGGCATCGGGTTCTGCTGGACAATGGTCTCCGAACGGTGTTTGAGCTGCTCGATCTCTTCGTTCTTCTTCTTCTGGGCTGTTATGTCATTATAGACGAAAAGCAGGGAGGTGATCGTACCTTCGGTAGCAATGACCGGGATGCAGTACTGCTCGAGGGTTTTTTCACCGGAAGGAAGTTCTATGGTCACCTCTCCAAAGGAGCGGCGCTGTTCCTGGAGCGCCACTTTTGCCCCTTCTCCGCTCTGGCTGAGGATCCGGAAATCCTTGAGGTTCGACTTCTCCAGGTCTTCCTCCTGGATACCGCTCATCTGACAGAATGCAGGGTTTGCCTCAAGAATGGCAAATGCCGGCGTTGTCAAAAGCATCGGGACCGGGTTGCGCTCTACCATGAGATCAAGGCGGTGCTGGAGATCCTGGATCACGGCGTCCTGCTGTGCAGTGGAACCTATGGGTGTGCTGACGGAAACTGCTGACGGGGAGGGCTGCTGTCGTTCGGTTTTCAACCGGGAAAGGGCGGTGTTCACAGCAGCAACAAGGGTTGCATATTCCACCCCGAACTTCGCTGCCTCAAGGGGATCTGCGCTCTTGCCGGCAACAGCCAGCGAGAGGGATGACGCGATCTCATCGTTGAGCTGTTTCACGTGTGCTGCAATCTCATCAGAATGGCTTGGCGTTGCCGGGGCGCCAGCCCCGGTGAATAATGCTTTTCTTCCCGGTCGTTCCGTCATTGGTAATCCCTGCTTTTCCTTGGTACTGGTCCCAGCATTTACAATAACAATCCTTTCACGGCTATTCGGAGACAACGTCCGTGAGAACTTTCTGCATGTCGATCCAGATGATCAGGTTCTTCTCTTTCCCGTCCTTGTTCTGCGCATCATCCACCTTTATCTTGATGATACCTTTTACAAACGAGGAGAAATCCGATGCGAAACCTTCACCGATATGATCGATGTTGCCCTCGGGAACCTGCAGGACGCTGCTTACATCGTCAACAATGATACCGACATTACTCCCGCCGGCAGCCTCTGGGACGAGGACAATGATCTTCTGATTAGTACGGATCTCCTGGTTCGCAAGCCCCAGAAGGGTATTGAGGTTCATGATGTTCGTGATCTCCCCGCGGAGATTGATCACACCGGAGATAAACGGGGGGGCACGGGGGATCGGGGTGATCTGCATCATCTCGACAATCTCCCTCACGAGCTGGATATCAAGAGCATACCGTTCGCCTCCCAGCTCAAATTCCACTACTTCAATAGTTGATGCCATAGTTCACTTCAGTTTGAATTGTTCCATCATCTTCTTTAAACGTTCGGCCATAGCAGCAAGTTCGGCTGATGCACTGGCAATCTCTTCCGTTGATGCGCTGGTCTCCTCGGCAAGGGCTGCCATGTCTTCCATCCGCTCCTGGTTCTCGCGGGTGATGGTGCTGGCTTTTTCAATGCCGTTCATCACGCGGGTGGTTGCACCTGCCTGGTCTTCGGTTGCCTTGGTGATTTCGGTAACGCCGTTTGCTACGATATTTGATTCCGCTGTGATCCGGTTGAGAGCTTCAATTGTCTTGTTCACGCTCTCGATGCCGGCCTGGATCTCGTTATAAGAACTTTTGATAGCTGCGGAGGTCTTGTCGCTGTTATCCTGGATAGAGGTGATGAGTTCGCCAATCTGGTTGGTGGCGGCCTTGGATTCCCCGGCAAGGTTGCGCACTTCTCCTGCAACTACGGCAAAACCCCGGCCATGTTCCCCGGCCCGGGCTGCTTCGATGGCTGCGTTGAGAGCCAAAAGGTTGGTCTGGTTGGATATGTCGGCTATCATCTTGACGATGTTGGAGATCTCCTTCATCCGGTTATTGAGGGCTGTAATCTCGGTGACACTTTCCCCGGCAATCTTCTCCACCATCATCATCTTGGACGTTGCGATCTTGCCGAGTTCTGCGGCCTGGTTGCCTTCCTTTGCCGCCTTCTGGGAATGCTCCATGAGGGTGTGGGAAGTACTGGCAATCTCTTCAATGGATGCAGAGAGATCCGAGATCTCCTTGCTCACTTTCTCGATCTCATCGGACTGTTTCTTGGTACCATCTGCGGACCTCTGGGTCTGGATGGCAACCTGTTCTGTTGATTTGGAGATCTCGATCGTGCTCTTGCTGGTATCGGCAGTGGTGGACTCCATCTGTGCAACGGTCTTCTGGAGCTCCTGCATGACATTCTGGACCGAGTCAAGCGCTTTGTTGAAATCCTTTTTGAGGTCTGCCAGCAGGTCGCCTTCAAGGATCCCGGCCCGCATTCGTAAGTCCCCCCGGGCCATCAGGTTCACGGTTTTTGCAAACTCCGCTGCGCTCTCGGTAAGGATCTCGGTCCTTCTCCGGGACGTGTCCATGAGTTTCTGGATCTCATCCATTTTCTCATGTGCATCGGTGTAGTCCACCCAGACATAGAACGCCCCGTCAAGTTCTCCGGCCTGGTCGAGAATCGGGATCGCATTCAGTGTGAGATACCGGATTGCCCCATCGGGGAATTTGACCTTTGCCTCGGTCACAGCAAGCCGTTTCGTGGTGAAGCAGGCATAGAAATCTTCCCCGGATAAGACCGTGATGTCGAAGTCGTAGAGTTTCTTCTTCATCAGCTCGTCATGGGTTCCTCTCCATGCTTTCTCGTACTGTTTGTTGATGGAGATCCGGCTCTTGTCCTTTCTTAAAACAGCAATCGCGAGCGGGTTGTCCTGGATCATTCGCTCATTGCGATATTCCATTGCCTTGACCTGGTCCAGCTTCTCGTGGAGCTCGGTGTAGTCCACCCAGACATAAAATGCACCGTCAAGCTCACCCGCTTTATCGAGAATCGGGATTGCATAAAGCGTGAGGTATCGTTTTATGCCGTCGGGGAATTTTACCAGCGCCTCAGTGACGGCAAGTTTTTTTGTGGTAAAACAGGCATAGAAATCCTCCCCGGATAAGACCGTGATGTCGAAGTCGTAGAGTTTCTTCTTCATCAGCTCATCATGGGTACCCCGCCACGCGATCTCGTACTGTTTGTTGATGGAGATCCGGCTCTTGTCCTTTCTTAAAACAGCAATTGCAAGCGGATTGTCCTGGATCATGATGTCCACGCGGTGCTCCATCTCCTTTGCGGCATCCATCTTCTCGTGAAGGTCGGTGTAATCCACCCAGACATAGAACGCCCCGTCAAGCTCGTTATTGGTGTCGAGAATCGGGATTGCATAGAGCGTGAGGTATCGTTTTACGCCATCGGGGAATTTTACCAGCGCCTCGGTCACGGCAAGTTTTTTCGTGGTAAAACAGGCATAGAAATCTTCCCCGGATAAGACCGTGATGTCGAAGTCATAGAGTTTCTTCTTCATCAGCTCCTCGCGGGAGCCACGCCATGCAATCTCGTACTGCTTATTGATGTCCACGCGGCTCTTGTCCTTCTGCAGCACGGCGATTGCAAGCGGGTTATCCCGGATCATTGCATCCGCTTTGCGCTTTGTATCCGCAGCCTCCGCAAGCCGGTCAATGGTGCGGTTTATCTGCTGGGCAATGGATCGAAGGTTTGGCTCAACGTATTTCTCATCGATACGTTTTGAAAAATCACCGTTATTCGCGCGTGTAAGAATTGTTTCAAAGTCGGTCAGTTCCACCTCATCACCTCATATGATATGGATTTGTAGGCAAGACCAGCATTGCTGTCCGGGGCACAATGGGATAAAGGAAGACCACGTTTCTGGGCTTCATATACCCCGGGCGAGAACGGTACCGTGTACACGATGGGGAAGCGCTGCCGGATATCCTTAAGCATCGCCTCCAGCCGTTCGTGTTCGGTTTTCTGTTCCCGTGCGGCTTCCAGTTCAGCAGGTGCAGGCTCGGGTTTTTTGTAAAAAATATTCCGGATACGCGTTAACAGATCCTGCTCACCCGCAGGTTCCGGCTCATTACTGGCAGGAAGAACACCTTCTCCCCAGCGGGTAACGATCGCCATATCGGGATGAATTTCTTTTCCCAGACCTTCTTTGATATCGCTGAAGATCGTATTCATGGTTGCAACTCCGTCCAGGGCAAATGTCCCTGAATCGAGCGTAACGATGATACGGTCTGCTGCAAAGAGCCCGTTGATGACCAGCTGCCCCATGCTTGGCGGGGTGTCGACAAAAATCAGGTCATACGAATCTTTGACCCGGGAAAGAGCATCCTTTAAAATTCCTGCCCGGTTTGGTGTGCGATACAGATATGGATCGGTCCCGACAAGGTCCAGGTGGGAGGGGGCCAGATCAATTCCTGAGTCCGTTCTCTTGATGATATCGATAATCCGGGTCTCAGGGAAGTCTTCAATCCCGCTCATGAAGACGTCATACATGTTCCGGTCGGAACTCTGAAGACGGATCCCAAGACCTGCCGTTGCATTTGCCTGGGGATCGCAGTCTACGACCAGTACTTTTTTCCCTTCCCGGGCACAGAACCCGGCAATGTTCAAGCAGGATGTGGTTTTACCGGTACCGCCTTTATGGTGGGAAAAAGTAATGATCACGCTGATATCACCTGATTGAAATTTTGTTGATTGAATATATAACTAATTTTGCTTTTGATATGGCGTTAATAACGGGACTTTTTGGGCATTTGATGAATGGATTACTATCTGAATTTTATTTAAACCTGGATTCGCGCTCTATTTAGGAATTAAATACAGAATCTGGGGAATTAATTTTTAATTATTCATCCTTTTGCTATAAAAGAGTTTATGAGCCGTACACGGCAGAAGACAGGTTTCCCCCAGATTTTTAAGGGTGGAAGGAATTATATCTGGTTAATGTCCGTCCGCATGCCCACCTGTTTTACGGTCTTTGCCCTGCTCGCCCTGATGGTTCTTGTGGCCGGGTGCACATCACCCGGTGTTGGGGATGTCAGCTACCATAACGGCTCGGTCTGGGTCACTATCACCAGTCCCTCGGGGCCTGCGGATGCCTATGTCCAGGTAACGGTACATCAACTAAAAGATTTTCACCAGACCGAGGTCGCCTTTTTCGAGACGCCGGTGACTCTTGTCCAGGGGGAGAACGTGATCTCTGTCCCGGGCGAGATCCCGCCAGGGAACTACAAAACATACGTGTACGTGATCCAGAACAACGAGCGCCGGACTGCCGTTATCCGGGATATTGAGGTGTAAGAGATGATGCCTGTGACAAAAGATCTCATCGAAGCTGCCCGGGGACTCATCCCGGCTGATACCGTTTTTAAGAATGCACGGGTTTTCAACCCGTTCACCTGCGTCTGGGAGAAAGGAGATCTTGCCGTCAAAGATGGACGGGTTCTTGGGATCGGCGATTATGCCGGGAGTGTGGAACGGGATTTTTCCGGTTTGTATATCGTGCCCGGACTTATCGACGCCCACGTCCATATCGAGAGTTCCCTCCTTGCACCAAAGGAATATGCCCGGCTTGTCGCCCTGCATGGCACAACGACCGTCATCGCGGACCCGCACGAGATCGCGAATGTTGCGGGAACCCGGGGACTGGAGTTCATGCTTGGCGAACGGGAGGGGGCCCTGGTCGACATCCGGTACATGCTCCCGTCCTGCGTCCCGGCAACCCCGCTGGATGTCGGAGGGGCAACCCTGGATGCCCGCGACCTTGCCCGGTTCGCAGGGCGGGACGGTGTTCTCGGCCTTGGCGAGATGATGAATTTCCCGGGCGTTCTTGCGGGTGACGCGGAGGTTGCCGGGAAACTGGCATTGTTCCCGGTCCGGGACGGGCATGCCCCGTTCCTTACCGGCCGGGATCTCAATGCCTATATCCTGGCCGGGCCGGACAGCGATCACGAGTGCACGAACCGGGCCGAAGCAGAAGAGAAACTCAAAAAGGGGATGTACATTTTCATCCGCGAAGGATCGACTGAGCACAACATAGCTGAACTCATCCCGCTCGTGAACCCCGCAACGGTTTCCCGCTGCTGTTTTGCAACGGACGACTGCCACGCAGACCTGCTCCTGCACGATGGCCATATAGACCGCTGCATCCGGAAGGCAATTGCCTGTGGGCTTGCACCCGAACTCGCTATCCGCATGGCAACGCTCTCGGCTGCCGAGCGGTTCGGCCTAACCGACCGCGGGGCACTCACCCCTGGACGGCGGGCGGATTTCTGCATTATCGATGACCCGCACCGGTTCGTGGTTCAGCAGGTCTTCCGGGCCGCCCGGGAAATTCCAGCGGGTCCGCCCACGAAACCGGCGTCACTTCACACGAGGGTCCGGTGTGTCCCGCCGACAATCCGGGACCTGCAAATACAGGGTCACGGCATGGCCCGTGTGATTGGGCTTGTCCCGCACCAGATCCTCACCGAATCCCTGCAGTATGAGATCCGAGAGAACGCGGTTCCGGATCGTGACCGGGATATCCTCAAGGTCGTGGTCTGCAACCGGTACGGGAACAATAAGTGGGGCATCGGCCTTGTTCACGGCTTCGGGTTCCGGCAGGGTGCCATTGCGTGCAGCATCTCGCACGATGCCCATAATATCGTTGCTGCCGGGGCAAGTGATGCCGGGATCTGTTCCACCATCGAAGCCGTTATCGGGGCCGGGGGGGCGATGGCGGCGGTTGCCGGCCCGTCAGTTGTCGTCCTTCCCCTGGACTGTGCCGGGCTGATGTCCACGCTCCCGTACGATGAGGTTGCCCGCAGGCTCGGGCAGCTCAGGGAGGTCACAAAGACCATGGGCGGGATCGACGACCCGTTCATGTACCTCTCGTTCCTGGCCCTGACCGTGATACCGGCGCTGCGGATCACGGACCGGGGGGTCTTCGATGCGGCGGAATTCCGGGATGTGCCGCTGTTTGTCGATTCGAAGGAAAATGTATAATAAGCCGGCAGAACTTCAATCCATTGTCGCGGTTTTGATAGCGCGGGTATTTCCCAACCATACTGCATCCGGTTCAGCGAATTGCAGGCCCGGGGGCACATAGATCACCGGGTTGATCTCTTTCAGGAAATGCTCCGGAGGATCCGGGAAGGAGTTGGTGGGAAGATGCACCGATACATTTTCCCGGGCGGGAATGTTCGACACGGTGAGCACCCGATGATCCAGGGAAGATCTCACCGATTCTGGGAGTCCGAAAAAGTGGGCTGGGCAGACCGTTGTCAGGTACGCTGCTGCCGTCATCCTCTGGTCAACGAGCGAGTCCGACACCGCAATCAGGGATCGGTTCACTACGCATTCCCTGGAGTAATCATTCATATAGGCACGAACCTCATCCTCCGGTCCCTCCGGAGCCCCGTAGGCGATGGAAAGACGGCGCAAGCCATACAGTGCCTCCTCATCCGGGTTCCTGGGATCCGGAACCCTGACCTTCATCCAGGAATACGTTTCCCGGATATCCTGCGGTTGTGAGTCCAGATAACCGGGATTGACAACTGTAAGGTATTCACGGGCAGTCACTTCTTTTCCCGCATAGTACTGCATCCACATAATAACATTTGATGCAAAACTGTCGCGGGCCGGCGGGTTCATCCACGGGGGCATATGGAACGGCCCGGAATTCAGAGGGGTGAACACTTCCGGGTCCTGTGGCGGAGTCCAGGTCGCATCACTCACGCAGGGGATTACCAGGAGTGCAAGGATAAATGCGGGCACTGCAATAAGATGTATCCGATCTCCATTTCTTGGCATCATAACGGATACTCCTCCAGCGCAAACAACATACTATCATCCGCGCTGAGTTCATAAAGAGATTTTTCCCGGCTGCCTTTGGCGGGGTATTTGCTGCATTCCAGAAGAAGGTAGTTGCTATTGCAAGCAGGATGAAGAGGTGGATTCTCACTGCAACAACGATAAGGGTTAGTTTTCTTCTTTTGCTATCGGTTCCTTCACACTCACCTTCGCTTCAGCCGGAAACGGGCATATGCATAACCAATGATCACCATTGGGATAACAACGATAAACGGGACCTGGGCCGGAAGAGGTACGGGATATGCCGGAGAAACCGGATCCAGTACTTCTCTAAATTTTCCTCCATGAATTTTGGATAGTCATCAATTCTCTCAACCTCCGATCAACCGAGTGATCGAAGAACCGAAACAAACGAAACAAATTTGAGTTTTTTCCGAATCCCTTCC
>NZ_JBAZQA010000024.1:0-30647 GCF_041645475.1 Methanoregula sp.
CGAAATAAATTCGAAACCTTTTAATTAAGATCTGACCAAATTTACACTAACCACAAAGAGTATCTACTCGATGTGCGTGGCATTGCATTTTGAATACTCTCGTGCATTCGCACGCAGGGAGGAGGCTAAATGGAACATATTGTATTTGGCATTGGAATTACTGCATTGACAGGAGCTCTTGCCACTGTAGCCGGCGCTGCGGAAGATACTGAATCCAACATCGGGTCCCAGGGTGACCCGAACTCACAGGTTCAGCTCGCACCGCAGATGGGATTCCTTCACCGTATCTTCAACAAGGCGGTAGCAGGAGAACCCCCGGCATACGGCTTATGGTGTGCGCTGGGCGCAGGTCTCGCATGGGCTTTTATGGCAATGCAGATCAACGCGGTCCTGGCAATCGTCCTTGGCTGTATCATCGCAGTCTTTGTGCAGGGCGTCTATGCAACAACCGCATACGTGGGCAGAACAGCAAGTCTGTCCAAGTTCGGGCAGCCGGTCTACGTGGACATCCTTAAGTCCATGACGACGGTTACCATGGCACATGCCTTTATCGCGATTTTCTGTACTGTAACACTCTGTTACCTGATCAACGTAGCACTGGGACACCCGTTCCCGCTACCGCTGCTCGGCCTGATATGGGGTATTGCACTCGGTGCAGCAGGATCCGCAACAGGCAACCCGTACTACGGAAAAGAACGCCAGTACCAGAACCAGAAGTTCGGTGCAGGTGTCCCTATCTCCGCATCGGGTAACATCGTCCGCTACGCAGAAGCTGGCGAGAGGAACTCAATCGACAACGGTTGGTTCACCGCAAAGATCGGCGGCTCGGCATCAGGTATCTGTTTCGGACTGATTGTATTCCTCGAACTCTGGCGTACCGTTCTCTTCGAGAAGGTTTCCGCCGGCTGGGGTGCAATCATCGTCGGCATACTCATGATCCTCATCTTCACGGTCATTGACCGCTACATTGAGGTCTGGGCACGCAAGAACTACGGACCCTACACGGTCGCCAAGGAGGCAGACGCATGAGCGCAGTTGCAGCAAAACCCCAGGCGGGAGGCGCAATCAACCCAACCGCAATGGGAGTCGGTATTGTCCTGCTCCTGATTCTCCTGGCCCTTGCATGGTACATCTCACCCGGCGTAGGCTTCATGGCCCTCATCGGTATCGTCATCGGCGGTATCCTGATCGGCTTCGGCACCCACTTCGTACCGGTCGGCGGTGCTCCCGCAGCAATGGGACAGGCTCCCGGTATCGCAACAGGTGTTGCAATGCTCGCAGCTGGTGCAGGTCTTGCAGGTCTCTTCGGAGGCGCATGGGCCGCAGCAGCAGGACAGGACTTAATTGTCGTAGTCGTTTCCGGCGGTATCGGCGGCGGACTGATGATGGCAATTACCTGTATGATGGTGAACTTCGTCTATGTCTTTGGCATGGGTATTCCCGCAGCATCCGGTAAGGTCGCAAAAGACCCGATCACCGGAGACACGCAGGCAGAATACAAATCCCAGGGTACTGAGGGTCACGGCCTTCCCTTCGTCTCATTCGTTGGTGGCGTGATTGGCGGTATTCTCGGCGGTGCCGGCGGTACGCTCATCTATGTCGAGCTGCTCAACCTTTACCAGGCTACGCTCCCGGCAGTCATGCAGATCACCGCTGCACAGGTCATGCCAATCGCAGTATCCGTTGCAGGTATGTTCGCTGTCGGTCTCTTCCTCGTGAATGCAGTGCTTACCGCATACAACATCACGGGAACCATCGAAGGACCCCACGACCCGAAGTTCAAGCGCTGGCCACGGTCAATCGTAGCATCCGCAGTCGCATCAGCCCTCTGCGGTCTTGTGGCGATCCTGATCGTCGTACTATGAGGTGTAAAAGATGTCAGTAAAAGTTGAAGTAATAGAAGGAGGCGTTCCGCACCAGAAAATCATGATCGCGGGCCTCGTCAGCACCCTCGTGTGCCTCTACCTGACGTACCTCAATGTACTCACCAACACCGAGATGTTCTCATTCTTCGGTGGACTCGCGGTGATCGCTGCATTGATCTGGGGTAGCCACACCATCAAGGTGCTCTGCAGCTACGGTATCGGAACAGGTGTCCCGTCCGCAGGTATGATTGCATTCGGCTCCGGTGTCATGGCCATGCTGCTTGCAACCAAGTTCGGCGTCATTGCCGGCATACCGGCAGCCCCCATCGTAGCAACGATTCTTGCAGCAGTCATCGGTTTCATCCTCGGGTATGTCTCCAACAACATCCTGAACATGAAGATCCCGGCAATGGTCCAGGCTCTCACCGAGATGTCAATCGTAGGCGCACTCACCCTTATGGGATTTTCCGCACTCATCACCGGCGGGTTTACCTTCGCCGGCCTGACTACGAGCAAAATCACCGTTATGGGCATGACGCTCCTGACCCACCAGAACTCGTTCCTCGGTGGATGCCTGATCGCTGTAGCATTCCTGCTCGGTGCAATCGCTATCCAGCACCCGTTCAACGCAACCCTTGGACCCGGCTGGAAGCAGGACCGCATGCTCATGCTCACTGCAGAGTGCGGTTTCCTCTCGATGCTCGCTGCAGCAATCATGTCCTTTGCCTTCATCAGCATTGGTTCAGCAGTCATCGCCCTCGTCATCGCCGTCATCGGCTGGCTCTACACGTACCAGCAGTACATGGTGCTCTCGAAGCGCGACGCAGCAGCATGGCTTGACTCAAAGCCGATTCCGGACGTGGAGGGACACTGATATGGCATACATTCAGGTACTCCCCGAGTTCGGCCTTGTAGCTGACCCGATGGTCGGTATCATCACATCGGCCGGAGAATCCCTCTCACCCGTCATCGAGAAGGTAGCAATCCTCGAAGCAACCAGCGACGACCTCGTCAACATGCTTTCAGGAGAAGGCAACCTGCTCGCATCGTTCCCCAACAGGGAGAACGGGCTTGCAATCGGTGGCAGTATCAACTCGTTCTGGTACGGGATTATTGTCGGACTACTCATTGCAGGAGTCATTGCATTCCAGCTGATCAAGGTGGGCTAACATGGCAGACAAGAAATCACCAGCAAGTGGATGGCCACTCGTCAAGGGAGACTTCCATTCAGGTGACGCAAACAGCCCCGTTGCTGTTGTCACCATGGGTTCACACCTCGACGAACAGGGCGTCTGCGATGCAGGCGCGGCTCTCTGCGGTTCCTGTAAGACCGAGAACCTCGGTCTTGAGAAGGTTATCGCCAACGTCATTGCCAACCCCAACATCAGGTTCGTCCTCCTCGTAGGTACTGAAGTGAAAGGACACCTCTCAGGACAGACTCTTTCAGCGCTCCACAAGAGCGGTATCAAAGAAGGAAGGGTCGTCGGCGCTGAGGGTGCTATTCCGTTCATCGAAAACCTCAACGATGCAGCTATCAAGCGCTTCCAGGAACAGGTTGAGATCGTCAACATCATGGAAAGCGAAGACATGGGCGCAATCAAGGCAAAGATCAACGAACTCAAAGCCCGCGACCCGGGCGCGTTCGCTGCCGATGCAATTGTCGTCGAAGTCAAGGAAGCTGCCGGTGGCGCAGAAGAAGCAACCGGTGAGGCACGCCCGCTGTCCGGTGAGATGGCTCTTATCACTGCCCGCATGAAAATCATCGAAAAGATGGTGACGGACATCGGGTACCGGGACAAATTTGCCGCCGGGGTCTATGCAGGTAAGATCGAAGGCCTGATGATCGGTCTGATCATCTCGTTCGCCCTGGTCGGATTCCTAATGATGGGGTGAAAAAGATGGCAGAAGACTCAAAATCAACAGGACCTATCAGGATGGTGGCAATCGACAACATGGTGGAGAACATCCGCTACAAGTCACAGATCCTGGCAAGGACCAACAAGATTGAATCGGCAGTTACTGCAACAGGATTAGTCGGCTTTATGGCCGGGCTGCTCATTGCTCTGATCCTGATCGTGCTGCCCGCATTACTTATGAGGGGGTGAACAGGATGGCAGACAAGAAATCACCAGCAAGTGGATGGCCACTCGTCAAGGGGGACTTCCATTCAGGTGACGCAAACAGCCCCGTTGCTGTTGTCACCATGGGTTCACACCTCGACGAACAGGGCGTCTGCGATGCAGGCGCGGCTCTCTGCGGTTCCTGTAAGACCGAGAACCTCGGTCTTGAGAAGGTTATCGCCAACGTCATTGCCAACCCCAACATCAGGTTCGTCCTCCTCGTAGGTACTGAAGTGAAAGGACACCTCTCAGGACAGACTCTTTCAGCGCTCCACAAGAGCGGTATCAAAGAAGGAAGGGTCGTCGGCGCTGAGGGTGCTATTCCGTTCATCGAAAACCTCAACGATGCAGCTATCAAGCGCTTCCAGGAACAGGTTGAGATCGTCAACATCATGGAAAGCGAAGACATGGGCGCAATCAAGGCAAAGATCAACGAACTCAAAGCCCGCGACCCGGGCGCGTTCGCTGCCGATGCAATTGTCGTCGAAGTCAAGGAAGCTGCCGGCGGACAGGAAGTTGGCGCTGCAAGTGCAAACCCACAGTTCCTCGAGATCGAGAAGAGACTCGACAAGATCGAGAAGAAGATCGAGTTCGTGGATGCGGAGATTGCACAGCGTGTTGGACGAAAAATCGGGCGGGATATCGGTATTCTGTACGGCCTCGTAGCAGGTATAACCGTATTTGTGATGCTGCTCTTCCTTCTCCAGAAATTAATGACACAGGTATAACGGAGGTGTAATAGAATATGTTCAGATTCGAAAAAGAACAGAGTGTCTGGGACTTCAACGGCACCAAAATCGGAGGCCAGCCCGGCGAGTACCCGACTGTCCTTGGTGCATCTATCTTCTACAACAAGCACGAGTGCGTGCTTGATGACCACAAGGGCACGATCGACAAGGCAAAGGCAGAAGCACTTTGGAACCGCTGTCAGGTCCTTTCGGACTTGACCGGTGTTCCGCACTTCATCCAGATCATTGCGGAATACGGAGAGGCATTCGAGAGCTACTTCACCTGGTTCGACTCGATCGACAACAAGACCGCGTTCCTTATGGACTCCTCGGCACCCAAGGCACTTGCACACGCCTGCAAGTATGTGACCGAAGTAGGTCTTGCAAACCGTGCGATCTACAACTCGATCAACGGTTCGATCCCGCCCGAGAACATCGAGGCACTCAAGAACAGCGACGTCGACGCAGCAATCGTTCTCGCATTCAACCCCGGTGACCCGTCCGTTGCCGGCCGCGAGAAAGTGCTCACCGAAGGTGGCGTTGCAGGTCAGGCAAAGGGTATGCTCGCTATCGCAGAGGAATGCGGTATCAAGCGTCCGATCCTCGACACTGCAGCAACCCCGCTCGGCCTCGGCAGCGGTGGCTCGTACCGTGAGATCCTTGCCTGCAAGGCAATCCACGGCTACCCGACCGGTGGTGCATACCACAACATGACCGTTTCCTGGACCTGGCTCAAGCGCTGGAAGGGTTCCAAGAAGACCCCCTCCGTACTCGAAGCAGGATACGCAGGCAACGATGTGCTCCTCAAGCAGATGTCCCACCACTACCTCGGCGGTATGGAAGGCATCAAGCAGGCAGCATGGTCAGCACCCGATATCGGCTGCAACATGATTGCATCCACCCTCGGTGCAGACCTCATCATGTACGGACCTATCGAGAACGTTGAAGCAATGATCACGTCACAGGCCTACACGGACATCACCGTCCTTGAGGCAACCCGTCAGCTCGGGATCGAGTGCAAATCAGAAAGCCACCCAATCTTTAAATTAATCTAATTTTTTTTATTTGTCGGGAACCAACCGACCATTTTCCAGAACAACAGGTGTATCTTAAGAGATTTTCTGGCAGTTCGCCAATCGGCGCCAAGCGTTTCATTCCCTGCAGGTTCTGGTGGAAAAAAGGGATCTAGGGCGTCCAAAAAGGACAGAGGAAACCTGCAATCGCGGTTATATTCTCCCGGGACTTCCGGGGAGATTGACAATCTTGATACATTCGTCGGCTTCCCTGGACCGGCCAAGGTTGCGGAGCGCAATCGCCTTGTTGTACCAGACAAATGAATTGACAGAGTTGAGGCCGAGGGCTTTATCGAAAACGGTGAGCGCTTCTTCGTTTCTCCCGAGTTCCCGCAGGGCAATACCTTTTGAGGTCATTGCCCGGATATTCTTTGGGCTGGCTTCCAGGATCGCATCAAAGCAGGCGATAGCCTCTTCATACCGTCCGAGCTCGTTTAAGGAATATCCCTTGTTGGCAAGAGCGAAGGTATAATCGGGATCAATCTTCAGGGCGTGTTCGAAACAGAGGATCGCATCCTCGTGCCGGTGGATCTTCCGCAGGGTATAGCCCTTCTCGAACCAGACCGTGATGAGGTTGGGGTTGATCACAATTGCCTTGTCATACGTTGCAAGGGCATCCTCGTGCCGCCCGAGATAATAGTAACTTTTGCCTTTGTTCTCAAGCGCGGTCGTATTGTTCCCGTTCATCTCAAGAACCGTATCGTACAGGGCTATAGCGTCGTCATAGCGCCCGACTTTCATCTGGTGATGAGCCTTATCCAGTAATGCAGGTACGTCCATACCACTCATATATCCATATACACGGGGTATGATAATACCTTCCTGTTTAAAAAGAGAGGACAGTTTTTCAGGGATTTTTCCGTCGGCCTGCCATCACGGCGAGGGAACCCGCTGCAAGGGCGATGATGATCAGGAACGGGGCCGGCCCGCTCTTCTGAGTCGGGGTAGGTGTCGGCGTAGTTGGTTCGGGGGAGGGAGCAGTGGTAATAACCGGACTTGGGGTGGCAGTGGTGGTAACAACCGTTGTCGGTAACGCCGTTGAGATATGCATCTCGGGGTTCATTGTATACGTTCCCGGACTGGAACTTGCCCCGTTCCGCGGTCCCGGGTCCTTGAGGTAGACCGTGAGCTCCTTGTACGACCCGAGACCTGAGTAATCCACCGGTGTCGGGCTCACGTAAACCTTGTACGTTCCCGGGTTGATCTGGTTCCGTATCCGGTCGGTGTTCCATTTCATGGACCAGGTCTGATCGTCCGCCACACCCACAATGGTGAATTGACCCTGGTCTGCCCGTAAGGTGGTGTCGGTAAGGGTCACGCCGTTGGCCGGGAGACCGGGGCCCGTCATGAACAGGTAAACCTGGCTGCTGGTATACGCTACCCCATGAAGGGCGATGGTATCACCCAGGTCACATTCGAAATAATCCTGATCCGGCAGGGCGGATACCGGGCCGGCAAGTATACCTATGAGCAGGGCACCTGCCAGGAGCAGACGGCACAGGGGCATGGAAGGGAACCGGGAAATTTTTATTGAAAACGTCATTGATAACAGAATAAACCGCGGGCGGGTTTATAGATTTGTACGCCAGCCGGCAACCGGTCCCGCCGGGTGGAACTGCATCCGCGGAAAAACGATCAAGAGATAAGAGAAAAGGAGCGAGAAGAGAGGGAGGGGAGAGCCGTTCAGTAGAGCCGGTAGATGAAATACCCGTCCTGGTAATATTCCATCTGGTCAAAATCCGCGAGGAGATTCTTCCGGTTTCCGCAGGAGAGCATCTTCTCTTTGAGCGGGTCCATCCCGGACGTGTTGTAGATGAGCGTCTTGAGCTCGTCATTCACCCGCCGGATCTCCCGTGTCTTCATGTTGCCCAGGACATCGGCGGGATACGCATCGATGTCGAAATAGGCAAACAGCGTCTCAAGGCAGATCAGCCAGAGTTTTTCCTGAACCGCATGCCCTGCGGCAATGGTGGCTTCGCTGTCAGTGAGCACGAGGTAGGCTTCGTCATTCCCGTGAAAAAATGCCTTGAAGGTGTAGAGCGTACCGCTGGATTCCCGGAGGGACTCTTTCTGGATACCAAGGAACTTTGCGAGTGCTGCCTGTTTTAGCTGTATGACCGGATCAGGATAATTCTGCATCTGGTGGCCCTCCCGACACCGCAGGTATGACGATGGAATCGTATGGTTATAATCAAGCATGGATGTATAAGATTATAAGATCGCGCGTTTTTCCGTACATTTCCGGATATTTCTGTATCGGAGTCGGGGGATACATTCCGGTGCGAGATGGACCTGCGAAAAAAGAAATGAGGTGGGGGTCACCCGAGGTAGAGGGGTTCGAATCCCTGTTTGAATACCTTGCCGAACTGTACACGGATCTTGGGATCCAGGGCACAGACCGGGCAGGTATAATCTTCCTTAAGATCCTCGAATTTCGTGCCGGGTTTGATCCCCCGGTGTGGCTCGCCCCGCATCTCGTCGTATACATAATTGCACATCGAGCAGAGGTACCTCGTCGGGCGCCACTCTTCAAAGCCCCACTTGCCGATCCTGCCCTTGCCCTGCTGACCGCAGACCGGGCAGACATAACTCTCGGGAAGGTCGTCAAATTCCGTACCGGCAGGGATGCCGTTGTGCGGTTCGCCCCGGAGGGGGGAGTAGATGTACCCGCAGAGCTTGCACCTGTATCTTATCGGGGTATGGGATGCCTTTTTTGCGGCCGTCTTTTTCACGGGGGCTTTTACCGGTTTCTTTACGGTTTTATTTACCGGCGCTTTGACGGCATTCTTTGCCGGGCCGGTTGAGGCCTTTTTCGGGATAGCGGCTTTCTTCTTTGCAGTCGGAGCGGTTCCTGCGTTTGCAGCAGATGGTTTTGCAGTCTTCGTTGCCGCACCCGTTTTTCTGGTTGCTACGGTTTTTGCCATAATTTCACGATCCTGCCGGATACCCCGGACAGGATCCGGAGGAGAATCCGCTGATAGGTGAACATGGAGGATACAGGATAATATATATTGTGGATATTGCAATTCCTCTTCACCCGCACCATGAAGAAAAACGAGCAGACACGGGGATTTACCCGGAACTCTGTCTGGGGGGACCGGCCATGGGAGAGACAGGGACATACAAACGATCGCTGGGGCTCACGGAGCTGGTCAGCCTTGGCGTTGGCGGAACGATCGGCTCGGGCATCTTTGTCGTTCCCGGCATAGCAGCAAAGCTGAGCGGGCCGGCCTCCCTGCTAGTATGGGCGGCAGTCGCCATCTCCGCTTCGTGCGTAGTCCTGTCCCTTGCGTTCGTGGCATTCCGGTTCACCGGCTCGGGCAGCTTTTATGCTCTCTTCGAATCGGTCTTCGGGACAAAGGCCGCATTTATGCTTCTTTTCCTGTACCTGGTCTCATCGGTCTTCGGGATTGCGACAATAGCGGCCGGTATCGGCCAGTATCTGGGATACTTCGGGATCTCCCGGGTAATATTGATCGAGGCCGGTATCATCGCGGGTTTCTGCTGGCTGAACATCCGGGGTATCGCGTTGTCGGGAAAGACGGAAGATCTCTTAACCGTCCTTAAAATCGCCCCGCTCGTCCTCATCGCACTCCTGCTCCTGCCGTTTGTCCGGGTAGAGAATTTCGTTCCGTCAACCCCGGTCACCTCAGCGGGTATCCTTGCAACGGTTATCATCGTTTACTGGCCGTTTACGGGATTTGAGATCAGTGCGATCCCGGTCGCCGAGACAAAAGATCCCGCCCTGATCCGACGATCCCTGCTCCTCGTCATGTTGATCGTGGTCTCACTCTACCTGGTTCTCAACCTGTCGCTCATCGGAAGCATGGGGTCAGACGCCATCGCGGCGTCTCCCGCCCCGATTGCAACGGCAGCGGGACTCATCCTCCCGTATTCGGGAACCATTGTCGCGTTCATCGGGATCGTAGCGATGCTCTCAGCGATCAACGCCTACGTCATCGCCACGTCACGGGTGATCCAGTCCCTCTCAACCCGGTTCCGGATTCCCCGGCTGGGAGACCTGACACCGCAGGGAACCCCTGCCTATGCCCTTGTCGCAGGGTGCGGAATCAGTGCTGCACTCCTGCTTTTCACCAACCATTTCGACGAACTCGCGATAATCTCCGTCATAACGATCCTGATACCATACACGTTCTTCTGCATTGCTGCATGGATCCTGGTGCGGGATACCAGATCCCGTATCGTGTCGGGGGCAGGGGCAATCTCGACGGCAGCAATTCTCCTCCTCTGGTTCGTTATCCACTGACAATATTGCCGGCCGATCCCTGACAGACCTGTATTATTATCCGCAATCAGAGCGCAATCTGATATCAGAATATGCAGGACCTCATTCCCGGAATTATCTACGCTTTCTCTGCCCTGTTCATCATCCTTGACCCGCTCCTGTCCGTACCAATCTTTGCGGCCATGACCAAGGGGCAGACCTCGGCAGAGATCCACAAGCAGGCTTTCATTGCCGTTGCTGTTGCCGGCGGGCTGATGTACATCTTCCTTATCTTCAATACAACCATCTTCAATATTCTCGGACTGAAGATGCCAGCGTTCCAGATAGCAGGCGGGTTCCTTCTCTTTCTCCTCGGGATCCAGGAGGCGCTCGGGATCGAGATCGGCCACGTCAAGGATCACGTCAAATCTGCAGCCGGTGTAGTTATTGGCACACCCCTCCTCTGCGGTCCGGGCACGATCACAACCGTGATGCTCCTCTCAAAGGATTACGGGCTTCTCATCCCGTTCATCGCGATCACGCTTGCCCTGCTTGCCACTTGGCTTGTCCTCTATTTCGCCGACACCATCCAGCGTGTTCTCGGGGCAGTTGTCACCGATATCATGGGAAAAGTGTTAGGAATGCTGGTTGCGGCAATCGCAGTCCAAATCATAGCATCTGGAGTTCTCGCGTATATCAAAATAATGTGAAGGAATGCCTGCATCGGCGCACTTTTTTTAATATTACCTATTCACAAAAATGGGCAATGGATCCCAACGGACGCAGCTGCAGGATTCCGGAAAACGCATATCAGGAATCCAGCTTCATGGAGAAAACTTCAACCATGTGATCGGGATGGTAACGCATCTTGGCTTCACGGAGACCAGGCACTCCAAGGTCGCTCTCGCGGTTGATGAACGTGAACCGGTCAGCGAGTCGTGATGCCGTCTCTGCATTGATGGCCTTGTAAATCCCATCACAATCCGGCAGGCCTTTCTCAAAATGGACGAGCGCAGTGTCCGCATTAAGGGGCTCGAAGAGGGACATGGCACCGATCTTGGAAAAAACGCGGATAACCAGGCCCCGCAGGGGAAGTTCATCGAGATGGTCGATAGCAAAGAATACCGCTTCCTTCTCGTGCGCAAGTACCGGGTCGCCACTCTCGCAGCCTTTCCATTCGCACCATTCAATGAGGAAACGCTTCACCTCTTCCCAGTTCTCCCGGGTCACCGGCTCAACCACATGGGCGCAGTTCTTCCGGAACTTATTGACCTGGCGGCGTATGGTTAAGTAATTTTTCCCGGGGAGTTCAGAGAGATCGGCTGAGCGGTACACGTACTCGTAATGGTCCCGGTCAGGAACGAGGTTGATGCCGGGACAGACCTCCCGCATCCAGAGAGCAGTGTCCGGATCGATGAGCACGATGGGTTCATTGTCGCTGACATCCGAGGCAAGCCGGATCAAGGACCGGAGAAGGGTCGGATTCCGGGGCCCGATGGGGGCCCGGAACCGGGTTACCCCGTCGATCGTGCTGGCGAGGATAACGTTCTTTTCCACAAGGGCATACGTGTACCGGGCAAAGTGGTTCCAGCAGACCATGTTCGTGAAGGTATTGTCGCTGTGTCTCTGGGGATACCTTGCATAATGCTGTTCGAAAAATGCCCGGTCCGCAAGGGTTACCGGCTTGAAATCATCCTGGCGAAGCATCACAAATCACCCAGCAACAGGAGCGGGACAGACCCCTCCATCCGGTGAAACCCGAAAGGGGTGTAGAATTGCTCTGTACCGGGTTCAGCAATAAGAGCAATCCATACTACCCCTGACTCCCGGCATTTCTCCACGAGTGCCGCAACGAGCTGTGCCCCAATCCCGAGCTTCCGGAACTGCGGGAGCACAACAAGATCCTGGATATAACCGTCCGAAACCCCGTCCGAGAGCACCCGTCCCATACCTACTGCCCGGCCGCTTTTCCCATCAACAGCAACGGCAAAAATAAAACTCCCCCGGATCAGACGGGGCAGTTCCGCGGGATTGTACTCCTCTTTCCACCATCCCCCGGCACGGTAGAGATCCGCGATCTCCTCAACGTTCCAGGACTGCACACAATGGATTGCAATACTTCCCACAGCAGTCACTCCCCGCGTTTTCTGTATATTTCACAAGATAAGCGGTTACTGGAGAATAGATAGTGCTGAACGGATACAAAAAACTGACGGATAGAACAAACCGACTGGAACTGCTTTTCAGGATTTGAGCTGGGCTATTGCGGAATCAACGATCGAACCCAGGCCTTCCACGCCCCAGTGCC
Organism: Methanoregula sp.; assembly: GCF_041645475.1. Classification (GTDB taxonomy): domain Archaea; phylum Halobacteriota; class Methanomicrobia; order Methanomicrobiales; family Methanospirillaceae; genus Methanoregula. Next base: position 12,320 of record NZ_JBAZQA010000024.1, read on the forward strand.
CGGAATTGAGGACCATATGATATGCAGTAAGGTCGTTGATGTCGATATCATAATAGGACCGGTATCGCCCGGCCTCACACTGCTCGCGTTCGAGCGTAAGCTGCATTGCCGTGGTCTCATCGACCACCTGATCGCGGAATACAATCCGCTTGATCCGGCAGTCTATGGGGGCAAACAGCCAGATCTTGAGATCGGCACCCGGAACCATCCAGCCGGAAAGCCGGCCTTCAACAATGATATTGTCCCGGGATTCGGCAATCTCTTTCTGTCGGGCATCGATCATCTTGTCATACGAGGAATCCTCCTCGGCAAGACGGCCGAACTCGGCCAGTTCCATGTTGTGTTCCTTTGCAAGCTGGCGGAAGACTTCGCCTGCCGAGATCATCTCAAACCCGTGGCGTTGTGCAATGTACCGTGAGAGTGAGGTTGTCCCGCTCCCGGGCAACCCGCTCACGGTAATTCGCATCAGACTCCCCCGATGTTTAAGGACTTCCGGATCACCTGGCTTAAGGTGATAGAACAGATCATGTACCAGAGGATCCATGCGGGAATAACCCAGATAACAGCATCATTCAGGGAATGGGTGCCGAGATACGGCATGGTGATCGTGGTATTGACCTCCTGGAGCCGGAAGAGGAGCCAGAAGAAGATAGGAACCGTAAGAACAAGGATATAGGCCATGGGCTTGAACTGCTGCTGGGACATCTCCAGCTGCTCCTTCATGACCCGGTCCCGCTTTGCTTCCAGTTTCTTGATGCGCTTCTCGTCTTGGGAAAGCTGGGCTTCACGGTACTCTTTCTGGAACTCCTTCATCCGTTCCTGGGACTCAGTCATCTTGTCATAATCAATGGTGTACTTCTGGATGATAGATGAGTACAAACCCGTGAACGCTGACAGGATGACGATAAGGATGAAGAACGGAATGCCGAACATGTCAACCGCAGGAGACAGGGCAGAATCTATGCCCTTGCCCACGCCAATCCTCAGCCATTCGATGCTGTACGAGAGCATCATCAGCATCATGAACCCGAGGGCTATGTACATCCCGTATTTATCCCAGATCTTTCCAAAATCCATCTGCTCACCTGAGTACGTCTGCTAGTTCCGACGATGAGCGTTCCAGCAGAAAGTCGGGGTTCATTATTATTTTTATTGTACATCCCGTCAGCATCGCGTAGGCGGCTGCGATCGACCGGTTGAACTGCTGGTGCTCACCAATCGAGCGCGAGCCTTCCTTGTCGCGGGTGCGGGTTTCGTCTGTGAGACGGCGCATGAGAATCTGGTCATCATCCGTTTCAACAAGGACAATAATATCCGGCATGAGCTCGCGGAGCACCCACTCGGGCAGCCCCGCAAGATAGCCTTTGGGTGTCTTTACAGAAGCATGGGTGTCGATTAAGACATTCCCTGAAATCTTGGCAATTTCCTGTGCAGCCCGCTGCTGAAGCCGTTTCTGAACGGTCCGATCAAGCGAGCGCATCTGGTCGCGGTTCTCGACAACATTGTCTTTTTTTGCAACCTCGAACATGAATGTGCCAAAATTAATGGACTGGTATTCGATACCCTCGCTTTTCAGTTTCTGTAATGCCTCGTTGACAACCGTGGTCTTGCCGACCCCGGGTACACCGGTTATGATGACCTTTTTTCCCACCATCCGCATCTCTCCTGTAGATCTACTCTTTGCCAAAGAATGTCCGCATGAACGGGTACATCTCCATGATCTGCTGGCTTGCGATCTCCTCGTAGAGACGATAGGTGATACTCACCGTTAAGAGCAGACCTGTTCCGCTCACGCCACCAATGACACCAAAGAGGTTTGCAATAACACTGAGCACACCAATGAAGACGCCACCGATAATCGTGACACGGGGGATATACCGGTCAAGGTACTTCTCCAGTACCTGCGGGTTTCTGCGGTAGCCAGGGATGGACATGCCAGACATCTGGATCTGACGGGCAACATCTTTCGAGTCAAGCCCGGCAGTTTTGATCCAGAAGAGCGCGAAGACCGCACCTCCGACCACCATGATTGTCATATTGATGCCCAGACGTAAAAGCACCTCCCATGGCGCATGGCCGAGATCTTTCATCCACCACATCCAGTCGGACGGGCCGTTGATGGGCGCCAGGTAATACATGATACCATTGACAGGTACTCCATTTTCAAATGTGCCAAAGATGGTGATATTCACGTTCGAAAGGAACATGCCCACCATCTGGATGTTGGCAAGAAGCACCATCACGAGGATCATCGGAAGAACGCTGGCATAGATGAGCTTGACCGGGAACCGTGCCCGGGCTCCGCGAATCTGCGCGTGAGCAAGGGGTATCTCGATACGGGTGGATTCAACGTACACGATCACAAGGAAGATGGCTATAGTAGTGATGAACGCAAGCATCTCCGTGCCGAAATACGTCATGTAATTTCCACCGTCAATACCTATCGCGATAAGACGGGGGAAGAAACCAACCGGATACTGGTCGGTGACTTTGGCCCAGTTGATGAACCCGCTGATCAGAGCCTGAGATATACCGGCAATGATGAAGAGACCAACCCCGGAACCGATACCCCACTTGGTCACGACTTCATCCATCATGACGACAAGCAGGCCGCCAAGACAGATCTGGAGGAATATGAGAATGGATACCGCAAACAGGTTGCCACCGAAGAACTGGCTGGCGATAACCGGATCGGGCGTCATGAAACCCCCGACAAGGTTCGGGGCTGCTTCGATAACGATCATCACGAGAATGAGGATCTTCTGCAGACCCATGTACATGACCTGCCCGCGCGTCTCGCTCGTGTCAATGTGAAGGATATCTGCACCCTTGAGGAGCTGGAGCACGATGGATGCCGTGACGATCGGCCCGATACCGAGGTGGACGATCGATCCACTTGCACCGGCAAGAAGGGCCCGCCATGCTGCAAACAGATCCTGATTTGCAGGAGCGAGACCAAACACCGTAATATTCGTCAGGACAAAATACAGAATAAGAATTCCTAACGTCCAGAGCAGTTTGTTTTTAAAATGGACGTGACCTTCAGGGCTCTTGACTGCGGGCATCGCAGCGAGCAGGGGTTCCATTCGATCCAGCAGGTTTCCCATTGTTTCACCAAAAATATACGGGGATGGCCGTCGTTAGACAACGAGTGCCTTGCCACCCATTTTCTCGATCTTTGCCTTCGCAATCTCAGAGAAGCTTGAGGCAAAGATGTTTATCTTTTTTGTGACTTTGCCGCTGCCAAGAACCTTCTCGATCCCCATATCGGCGACATTGATCTCAACTGCATCTCCTTCCTGCTTGGCAATTCCCTGGGCGATGAGCGACGGGATGATCTGGTCCAGTGCCCCGATATCGATGGCAATGACCTCAGTGCTGGTCTGGTTGCAGAATCCGTCCTTTCCAAAGACCCGGCCGCCGATTTCCTTGTACCACTTGACAAAGTGGTGGGCGTTGATACCCGCCCGTCCCCTGCCACCGCGGTTACCTGCACCACGGCGGTTCTTGTGGGTACCGCCACCGCATGTCCGCGATCCACGGTACTTTGAACGCTTGTTCGTTGGCATCTTTCCATCACCTCATCTTGTAGAGGAGAGTGTTAATCTCCGCTCCATAGTAGCCAAGTGCGCCGCCCTGGGGGAAGGTGCGCTTGGTGGTCTTGTATCCCTTGCGGGGCGGGTGAAGGCGAAGTACGGGTTTGAGGCCCGGAATATCGCGCAGTTTCGTCTCGCCACCTGCAAGTGCCGCTGCAAATTCTGCAATGCCTGCGAAGGTTGAGTTGGCCTTGATGTACTCATCGGTCAGCGGTGCATCGCCAATAACCCTGCCGCGGGTCTGCAGGAGGGTCTCAACGGTTGCTGCATCCACTTCTCCAAAGGCAACGTAATCCTTGACCTTGCGGATCATGCCGAGGTTCTCGGGTGAGTCCTGCACGAGCACACAGTGGTTGATGTGATGGAGGCGCAGCATCTTCAAGGTGTCCTTGATGTCCTGCCGGGTCTTGACAACCCCGCGGACCTGAACAACAGCGTACATTTACTGTGACCCCCCGGTCCGGATCATATTGGTCTCCTTGAGTGCATTGAACGTAGCCTTTGCAAAGTTTATGGTTGTGCGGGTCTGTCCGCGGGCAAAGGTCCAGGCATCCTTGATACCTGCCAGTTCGAGCACTTTCTTGCTGATGTCACCGGTGACAAGCCCGATACCCTGAGGGGCGGGCTTGAGGGTGACCTTGACGCTGCCGGCGGTACCGGTGACCTGCATCGGGATCGAGTGCGTTGCATCGCATCCGCATTCCCAGCTGCCACAGCCACGCCGTACCTTGACAAGGTTCATCTTTGCCTTGACAATCGCTTTCTTGATCGCATCGCCGACCTGGACATCCTTGCCCTGGCCAAACCCGATGTACCCGTTCCGGTTGCCGACAATAACGACGGCACGGAACTGGACACGGCGACCTGAGTCGGTCATCCGCTGCATCATCGCGATATCGAGGACTTCATCCTCCAGATCCGGAAGGAACGCATCGACAATCTCGGGTTCCTTGATCGGCCTGCCGCTCTCAAGGACCTGATCAATACTCTTGATCTCCCCTGATGCAACGAGTTTGCCAAGACCGGTGATTGGGCGCCATTCCTGCTTTTCGTATGCCATTTTACACCAGCTCCTTCTTTATGGCAGCTGCCACCTGTTCGACAACACTGACGATATCGCCGGCATTCTTGTTGTATGCCGCGATGTGTTCGCCCTTGATCCGCTCTTCCGAGGGAAGAATTGCCTCGCCGTAGGGGATATCGAGTCCTGCGTCAACAGCACCTTTCAATGCTGCAAAGACACGGGCTCCCGGGGTTGCCCGGTTGAGCCCGATATCCAGGATCGCGCTTTCCTGTTGGGCTTTCTTTGCCTTGACAGCAAAGAGCATGCCCGTGAGGTATGCCGCGGGAGTGTTGGATGTCGATCCCTTGTATCCATATTTCTCAAGCTCGGCAGAGTTTGCTGCAACGAGCGTCTGGTCGCCTTCCATATGTGCGGTGACGAGCTGGATGATGATGTGACGGTTGGTCTTCCGAACGACCATCCGCGGCACGTCAGAGACAACAAGCCGGGTCCGCTGGTAGTAATCGGTCTTGCCTTCCCTTCGTCTCCGGAAGGGGACAAAATACCGTGATCCTGTTGCCATGTTACTTCATCCTCCCCTGGAGGATCTCCATCTGCGCCTTCATGTGCGCGACGCTCCTGAACTGGCCGCCGGCCGCTTTCCGGTAAAGGATGCGGTACAGGTGCCGGTCAATGGTTGCGGCATCGCGGAGTTCAACGAGCACTTTCCTGATAGCGCGGATCTTCTGGACCCACGCGGTCTTGCTTGGGTTGCGGGCGCCTGCTGCACCCTTCCTCTTTCCGGGCCCTTTGCGGTGGCCGTAGGAGCGCTGGGCTATCCGTGCCCGTGCCCTTCCGCGGCTGACACCCTTCTTCTGGCGTGCCTTGATCGCTCCGTCCGTGATGAGACCCCTGAGGTCCTCGCGGGAGATTGCGTTCTCGATATCCGAGATGCGGGCCGGGTCAAACCAGACACGGTTGACACCGCATTTCAGAACGGCTGCAGCGATACGCTTCTGGCTGGCAACGTCACTCATTCTTCTTCACCCCTGATTTGGTGGTTTTGGCTTTGGGCTTGGCTGCAGCCTTTGGCTTTTCTTCAGCAGTCTTCTCTGCCTTGGGCTTGGCTTCGGTCTTCTTGGCCGGTACCTTCTTCTCAGCAGACTCTGCCTTGGGCTTGGCCTCGGTCTTCTTGGCCGGTACCTTCTTCTCAGCAGACTCTGCCTTGGGCTTGGCCTCGGTCTTCTTGGCCGGTACCTTCTTGGGGGCAGCGGATTTCGACGAGGTCTTAGCCTCTTCCTTTGCGGAAGATTTTGCCGGAGTGTTCGTTACTTTTGCCTTGACTGCGCGGGCGTTGAGCACTTTAAGTCCCTTTGCGAGTGCAGCTTCCTGGAGGGGGACACGCTTGCGGTCGCCAACAGTTGCGGCAATCCGGACTGCCTGCGTCTTGGGATCGAGTCCTTCGAGTTCCGTTACGGTTGCAACCATAACTTCGAAGAAACCGCTGGGGTGCATGCCACGCACCGCGATCGGGCTGCCGAATCCGGGCTTCGGGAGAGCTCCCTTTGCCTTTTTCTGTTCCCTCTGCTTGTTGTGCTGTCCGCGGGGTTTTCTCCAGGAATCGGAGAGCTGGCGTTTCTTGCCGAATCCGTCACGCTTGAAGCTTGCGCCCTTTTCAACGCGCACCCGGATCAGTCGCTTGACTTCTGTTGCCATTGTCTTCAGCCCCTCTGGACCATGTAGATACCATCCTGGAACACACGCGGGTCGCGGTTGCGGATGTGGGTCGCATGTTCAATGTTTGCTGCTGAGGTCCCGACCAGTTCGCGGTCGATACCGATCAGCACGACCTCGTCATTTGCCACTTTTGCCGTGACGCCTGCTTCGATACGTGCATACCGTGCCTTCTTCTCTCCAAGGAAGTTGGCGATCTCAAGCTTGTTTCCCTGGAGTTTGAGCTGGATGGGGAAATGGCTGTACACCACTTTCATCCGGTACTCGAACCCTTCGCTGACACCACGGAACATATTCTTCGTGTGCGCTTCAAGGGTCCCGACCATCGCGGTGATCTCTTTCCTCTTGGACTCGGTCGATATGATAACCTCGCCGTTGTCACAGGTTACCGTAACCTGAGGGAACCGCACATTGCGGGAGAGCTGCCCTTTTGGGCCGGTTACGCGAAGCTGCATGCCGTCAAGATGGGCTTTTACACCATCGGGGATCTTCACTGTTCGTATTGCTGACATCTTTGCACCTTCTTAGTAGACGTACCCGAGCAGTTCGCCGCCGATGCCCTCTTTCCTCGCCTGTTCGTGGGATACGACACCACGCGAGGTCGAAAGTATCAGGAGACCAAAATTCTTCCCGGGGAGGTACTGTTTCTCCCAGTATTCCATTTCATCCAGCTGGACTGAAAACCGCGGGGAGATGGCACCGCAGCGGTTGATCTTTCCAGTCAGGTGGACCTTAAGCTGTCCACCCCTGCCGTCATCGATGAATTCGAAGCCGCCGATATACCCGGCGTCCTGCATAATGCGGAGCATCGCGCCGAGGAGTTTGCTTGCGGGTTCGATGATGCACACGGCCTTCCCGGTATCACCGGCATTTTTCAAGGCACACATTCCGTCTGCAATTGGATTTAATCGTGTCATTGTGCAACTCACTCCTCAGCTCATCTTCTTGAAGCCCATCTTCTGGGCCCATTCGCGGAAGCACTGCCTGCAGAACATGATGTGGTATCTGCGTACGAGCCCCTGTTTGCGCCCGCACATCTTGCATTCGTTCGCACCGCGACCGTAGATCTTCTTCCTTTCTCCTGCCATTAGCGCACCTCGACCTGGTACTTCTCCTTGAGAAATGCAATTGCATCAGTCTTGTTCACGCGCTGTTTATCGGGGAGCTTTTTCTGCTCCATTTTCCTGCGGGTGATCCGGATGCCTTTGCGCTCGAGGACGACGTTGACATCCATACCATAGATACCGATCTGCGGGTCGTAGGACATTCCGGGGAAATCCGTGTGCTCTTCGATACCGAACGCAAAGTTTCCGCTCTTGTCAAACTGGCTCTCAAAGATCGTTTTCTGGACGATCGTAAGAGCGGTTGCAATGAAATCGCGGGCAGTTTTGCCACGGAGAGTGACCTTGCAGCCGATGGGCATGCCTTTTCTGACGGAAAACGCAGGCTGCGTCTTCTTGGCAATGCTCCGGATCGGGGTCTGCTTGGTGATCGCCTTCATGATGTTCTCGGCTTTGACGAGTTTATCGCCGGCCTCGCCGACACCCATGTGGACGACAACCTTATCGATGTAGATATCTCGCATCGACGTCACTGTTCATGCCCCCATTTTGCAATTGCGGGTGTTTTCTTGCCAACCATGTAGATGTAGGGCGAGACCGTGTCGAACTTGGCGCCGTTTGCATCTTCAAGGAGGATCTTGTTGGGAACGCTGCCGGGCACCTTGATGATATCGAGGATCCGCGCAACCTTGCCGGAGTGCTTTCCTCCGATGATCATCGCCATGTTGCCGACCGCAAACGGGAAGTGATCAACGATCTTGAACCGGGTTTCCGGTTCGAGGGAAAGGACAATCGAGTCGCCGGACTTGTAGGTGTTGTCAGCGAGCAGGTTGGATCCATCCCGCATGTTGAGCTGGACCTTACCACCGGGGATGGTTGTCTTGTTCTTGATCTTGCAGAGGCGGGTCTTGGCTGCCTCGGCATCGATCTCGATCGAGACATGCCGGCCATCCTTGTCACGCAGAATGCGGTAGTATTTGTTGATCTTAGGAAGAGCGATGATATCGAAGATACCAACGCCCATCCGGGGATCGCGGCAGGCCTTTCCGTTGATGATGACATCTTTCTGGCGGAGGATCTGCTTGATCTCCTTCATGTTCCGTGCGATGTCCATGTGGTCACGGAGCCAGACGGCAATGGGCATGGCGTTTGCATTGTGCGGGCCCGGTGCCGTTTTGGTAATGAACTTCGTGGTCTTCTTTGCGATATGCCACGAGTCCGGGGCGTTTAAGCGCTTCAGATGATCTGACATTATTCAGTCTCCCCCAGTTTTGCCACGCGGCGCTTGTCTGCGAGATTCAGTTTGGTGATCTGCACATTCGATGCATCGATTGCACGGGGTACTTCAGTTCCATCAGCCTTGGTGGAAGATACACCGTGAACAACAATCTTTGAGTTCTTGGTGTCGACTGCGTCAACCAGTCCTTCACTTCCAACGAAATCCCCGCGGGTAACCTTGACAGTGTCGCCCTTGACAACACGCAGGGTCTTCTTCGGGTATTTTTCCTTCAGTGCCGCGGATAGCGGGGCATTGAGGTATTTTGTGCTGACATGGGACGGTGCAGTATAGCGTGCCTTTCTCTGTTTTCTTGGCTGTGAGCTTGCAATTCTTACCATACTGCACACCTCAGACAATGATCGTTGCCATGGAGCCGAGCTTGGGGAACCGCTCTGCCACTTCACGGGCTACCGGTCCCTTGATCTCAGTGCCCTTGGGCTCGTTCTTCTCATCCACAACAACAACCGCGTTGTCATCGAAAGATACCCGCATGCCGTTTGGCCTGCGCATCTCCTTCTTTGCGCGGATGACAACTGCGCGCACAAGTTTGCGGCGCATGTCAGGAGTTCCTTTCTGGACGCTGGCCGTGCAGAGATCGCCAAGGCCCAGTTTGGGCTGACGGCGTCTTACACCATGGTAGCCAAAGACCGAGATGATCTGTACGGTCCGTGCACCGGTATTATCGGCGCATGCAAGCCTCGTTCCCGTTGCAAGTGCTCTCGGCGTCTTGGACTGCTTTGCCTTCATGGCTGAAGCACCTCCACTACGACAAAGGTCGTGCTCTTGGAGAGCGGTCTGCATTCGGCGATCTTTACCATGTCACCAACTTTTGCCTGGATACAGGGGGAGTTGTGAGCATGGAGCTTGGAGCTTCGCTTCTCGTACCGCTTGTATTTACGGACATAGTGCATGTAATTCCGTTCCACTACGACCGTGCCCATCATGCGATCGCTCACGACTTTGCCGGTGATCACCTGGCCGCGCACCGGTAAAGTGCCGTGAAACGGACAGTTAACGTCCTTGCATTCCACGCTTGGAGCCTGGACGTTCAATCCAATGTTTTGTGCCATTATGTTATCCTCTTCTTTTCGTGCAGGTTGATCCTTCTTTCAGGAGCCAGAACCATAACGGAGCCATCTATCTCGACAAGTTCCCTGCTGGGCAGCAGGACCTGAAAGGTGCTGTGCATCTTGGGGATGCGTTTGACACCATGACTGGTCTCTACTGCAAGCAGGTTTTTCGTTTCATCGATGATAGTACCGGATAGTCCCCGGTGATGCGGGTTGGAAGCCCCTGAGACCAGAATGTCCAGCCCGATCAATTCGTGGCTTAAGACATTCTGGGAAGAGATCATGCAGTTCTCCTGCGGTTCTGCTCGGTCATCATGCGGGCAATGGTTCGCCGGAGTTCACCAATGTGGCCGGGATTCTCGGTGGCACCACCAGCGCTAACCTTACCGTAGTGCTGGACAAGTTCCATCCGGAGCTTTCCCATCTGTTCCTGCAGTTCAACATCGGAGAGCTGCTGGACATCCTTGGCCCTGAATATTGCCATTACTGTTCCTCCGCGAGTTCTTCATCGGGAAGCGCGGGCTCTTCGGAGTCAACGTCACCGATGGCGGTGACCGCTGCTTTCGAGGCGGGGCGCTTCTTTTCCTGTTCGATGATGGTGAAGTGGTCGGGCAATTTTGCGCCTGCAGGCACAAGCTTGACCTGAACGCCGATGACACCAAGTTTCTTGATCGCGACAGCATAGCCTTTCTCAACGATCGTGTTGCTCGGTTCACCGCAGTGCTTGATGTACCCTTCTGTGAACTTCTGGGTTCGGGCACGGGCACCGGTCAGTTTTCCTGCAATGACGACTTCGCACCCCAGTGCGCCTGAGTCCATGACACGGCGCAGGATGCTGCTTCCCGCCTTGCGGAAGTACCAGCCTCGCTCAAGGGCGTTTGCCAGCCGTTCCGCCATGATCTGGGCGTTGAAGCTGGGGTTGTTGACCTGCTGGACCTCGATCTGCGGGGATTCCACGCCATAGTTCTGGGCAAGGTCCTGGGTGAGCTGGTGAACCAGCTTGCCACCCTTACCGATCACAATACCGGGCTTTTCAGCAAAGATCGTGACCTGGGTTCCGAGAGGAGTCCTGGCGATATCCATACCACCGTAACCTGCGCGTTTGAGTTCCTTTGACAGGTACTTCTCAACGCGGGCCTTCCGAACGCCTTCAGCAATAAATTTTCTCTCAACTGCCATTACGCCACCTCGCGGACAATTATTTCGACATTCACGGATTCGCGGACTTTGGGGGTAGCTCTTCCCATTGCACGGGGGAAGAACGCCTTCTGGGCCCGGCCGCGGTTTGCCGACGCATGGATGATCTCGAGATTTTCAGCATCAAGACCGATATACTCGGCATTTTTCTTGACGGATTCGAGGATCCTGAGGTATTCCTTGGAGGCCTTGACGGGATACCGTCCTGCATCCCAGTTGCCGGGAAGACCGCGCTTGTGTGCAACATTGCGGTTGAAGCGCCGGAAGGGAATTGCCTTCTTGAGCTTGACCACTTCATTCAGGTACGCAATTGCATCGTTCACGCGCTGGTGCCGGATGAACGTGGCAATCTCGATTGAATGCTTGGGGGACACGTTCAGCTCGTTGGCTTTTGCTTTTGCAACCGTGTCGCCCTTATTTTTTTGTGAGTATTCAGTTCTTGCCATGGTTCATCACTTCAGCGGAACGTACTTGCTGCCTCTGGTTGCACCGATACCGGCACTACCATGAGCGACTCTCTTTCTTGTCAGTGCAAATTCACCAAGGTAGTGGAAGACCGACTCCGGCTGGAACTCGACTTTGATAAATTCCTTGCCATTGTAGATCTCAATTGTTTTCCCGATCATTTCGGGCATAACAATCATTTCCCGGAGGTGAGTCCTGATCTTTTCGTCGCCTTCGCGGACTTTTTCAAGTAATGTCTCTTCTCCACGGGAGAACCCGCGGGTTATCTTGCGGCGGGGACGGGCGGGCATAAGGGGAAGGAGTTCGGAAATCCCCATCGCTTTGAGCTCGTCGATCTTAAAGCCGCGATAGGTGAACTCCTCACGCCGTCTTGGCATTCTCTTTTGTGTCTTTTTAGGTGCTGCCATACCCAATCACTTCCTGCTCTTACCTGTCCTGCGTGCTGCCACAGATCCCACAGTCCTTCCGGGGGATGTTCCGCGGGCAATCGTCTTCGGGCGACCGGTGTGCTGGTGTCCACCGCCACCGAACGGGTGGTCAATGACGTTCATTGCGACACCACGGACGCGAGGCCAGTTGGATGCGGTGTTTGCCATCTTGTGGTACTTGTTCCCTGCTTTCACGAACGGCTTCTCGACACGTCCGCCTCCGGCAACGATACCGACGGTTGCCCGGCAGCGTGCGTTGAACCATTTGGTCTTGCCGCTGGGCATCCGGACTCCGACGCGGCCGTCTGCCTTGTCAATAACAACAGCCTGCACACCGGATGAGCGGACAAACTTGCCGCCATCGTTCGGGCGCGACTCGATGTTACAGATGTAGGTACCGTTCGGGATGTTCTGGAGCGTAAGAGTGTTGCCATTCTTGACTTCACCTGCTGCCGCCCAGAGAACTGACTCCCCGATACCAAGTCCTTCCGTGACAAGCATGTAGACTTTCGTGCCGTCCTCGAGTTTGACAAGTGCAATCGGTGCGTTGCGGGCCGGATCGTGTTCGATATCGATGACCGTACCGGTGATCTTCTGCGTGTCGTCACCAATGTGCTTCAGCTCAGCCTTGTACCGGTGGGATGGTGCACGGTATGTCGGGCCTCCTTTGCCTCTGCTTTGTGTAGTAATTCGATGTCCCATGTTCCCCACCTACATAATGCCAAGCCGGCTGAGTATTTCCTCGGCGGCCTTGTCGTTCTCAAAGCTCACGATTGCCTTCTTCTGGCCGTGCATGGTCATGAGCGTCCTGACGCTTTTGACCTTCTGGCCGAATGACTTCTCGATCTCGCGCTTGACGTCATCCTTGCTGGCTTCGCGGGTGACGAGGAACTGGAGCTTGCTCTGGTTCTCAAGGAGGACCATTGCCTTTTCCGTGACAAACGGGTATTTAAGGGTCATTTACCTGCCCTCCAGGCGTACGAGTGCGCTCTCGGTCCAGACCGTCAGGCGTCCTGCCAGCATGCCCGGAGCAAGGTGCTCAACGTTCAGCTGGTCGATGGTGACAACATCCACACCGGAAAGGTTGCGGGCTGCGAGCAGCGGTTTGTCTGCGGTAACAATGAGCAGGCTCTTCCTCTGCTTGAACCGGCGGCCACGCATCTTGCCTCTGCCGGCACGGACTTTCTTGCTGTCCTTTGCGCGTTCGATGTCGTTGTAGATACCGGCGGTGGTCAGTACCGTGATGAGTTCCTGCGTCCTGCCGATGGTTTCAAACTTGTCCTCAAAGACGATCGGGACTGCACCTTCGAAGGTATGCCCGCGTCCCTTGATGAGGTCCGCGTTGATGCTTGCGGCTACTGCCGAGCGGAACGCTTTGTGCTTCTCCTTCTGGTTGATCTCCTTGATCAGGATCTTCTCAACTTTCGGGGGGTGTGCTTCACGTCCGCCTTTTGCCTGCGGGACTTTTGCTGCGCGGGAACCGTTCCTGATACGGGGAACGTGGGATGACCCGCGACCGCTACCCCAGCCTACTGCTGACGAGCGGATGCCTGCAAAGGGGTGGGATCCGTGTGGCTGTCTCCGGGTGCTCTGGAGTGCCATGACTGCCTTCTTGATCAGATCTGGGCGGTACTCTTCGGAGAAAATTTCCGGAAGATCGATACTCTTGGTAACTCCGCCATCCAGTGTCTTAACCTGTGCTTTCATCTCTGATCATCCCTGCTTGCTCTGGACGCTCACAAACTGGATTGCCGGCATCCTTGCAACTTGTTCTCCCATGCGTATTGCCGGGCGGATACGGATAAGCCGCTTTACCGGGCCGGGTATGGATCCTTTCACCAGCACGTACGGGTTCTTGAGAATACCGTAGTTGATGAAGCCACCCGCGGGGGTGATCTCACTGGCGTTCTCGGAAAACTTCAGAATCCGCTTGTTGAACTCGGTGCGCTGCTGGAATCCCAGCTGACCGATCTGGGGAACCTGCCACCTGACGTGGTGAGGGTTCCATGGTCCAAGGGTACCGATGTGGCGTTCTTTGCCACCAACGGAGTGCTTGCGCTTGCGCAGGGCAATACCCCAGCGCTTCACAGCACCCTGGGTACCTTTTCCGGTAGTGATTGCGGTGATATCCGCAAATGCCCCGGTCTGGACAACGTTGTTTAAGGTAACTTCCTTTCCGAGAAGCCCCAGCGCAAATTCGAGCTGTTTCTTGACGTCTGCTCCGCCAACCTTGATCTCCATGAGGTCCGGGACTTTCTTCGGAACCCCGGAGAGTGCTGCCGGCTGCGTGTAGGTGACTGCATGAATCTCCGCAACAATACCGGCTGCAACTGCATCGGACAGTTTCTTCATGGCAGCCTCGCTGTTGTAGTCCTTGGGCATGGTAATACGGCGCCCGAGGATAGTGTCAAGCTGTTCGGCCCAGACTTCGGTGAGTGCGTGTTTGCCGTAGGTATCTCTGGAGTATGCACGGATTGCAGCAACTTTCATCGAGGGAACTTCAATAACGGTGACCGGCACCATGATTTCCTTACCCTCGGTGGGGCTGCTCTTGTGGTCATCCACCATGATAACATGCGTCATACCCACTTTGTATCCGGCAAACCCCTGCAGGATCGGTGCTCCCTCGTAAAGAGGCCACGATTGATACTTCGGGATTGGGCTCTTTGCACGCTTTCTTGGGCTGAATGCAAGAGAGCCTCGGCGTGGTCTGTTAATTTTTGGCATGTGATAATCAATCCTTTACTGCGTGTAGGTTATTCTCACTTCGACACGAATTGTGATTTAATCCGAGATTGTGTGATAACTTCGCTTGTACCGGAAGCCAACACGCGACACGAGAAATCCATTCCCCGGTCATGAGCCCATGGCTATCCATTCCGGATTGCGTCCACGGGGAACCGTAAATGGTTTCACTCGGTTACGGAGATGCGCATGAGGTGTACTCATCGCTTATGCCGGTGTGCACCAGCATTCCTGTCTCGCGAAAGAAGATCCTGATAATGACGCATCCACCTGCATTTCTGCAGGGGAACAGGCTCGTTGCACGAACGTCGACCCATGCGCCCTAATCAGACCCACTCTGTCAGCCTGTTGTGACTGTTCACAACTCCTTCTCGGGATACCCCTCCTTGCGGAGGGATCCACCAATCGGAGGATACCCACGGCACAACCGTCATCCTTGTGTCTGGAGGTACGGTTCCGCCGTCAGCGGAAACATCTGCCATGCTGATTTCTCTGTCAACACGGGCGTTTCGCTAAGGATAACCTCATATCGGCTTCCTTAATTATTGCATAAAAGAAGATATAAACATATGCCAGATCCACACACGGGATCGGTATCCGGCTTACCCGAATTACCCGTTTTCGGACATAAACCCATTCAAAATGATATGAGGGATCAACCGAAATAGAGTTCGCCCTGATCGGTGATGTATACTATAACATCTTCACACATGCACCGGGCTTTACAGCACTGGGGCCGTGATTCTCTCAACCGGTTGATGAGCGAGATGGTATCGTATTTGACCTTGATATTGATCTTCTGAGCTTCGCCGAACACGATCGCGGGAACATCGAAGAGATCCGTGCCGGAGGGAACGGTACACAAGTGAGTGGCATCAAGGGTGTACAGAAATTCCAGCGTCTCTTTTGCCCGCCGGATATTTTCCATAGCGCTCTTCTCGATCGTACAGACATTTGCTTTCGAGGTGGAGATGATATCGGCAATCTGCTGCTGGGTCAGCCCCTGCTTTCGATACCTGAGAACTTCCATCTGGCGTTCCGTGAGCAGCCCGTCTTTCATAGTATCAAATTTTCAATCTGAACTTAAACACTTTTCGTTAACTCTGGCAAAACCAAGAATCCTTCATGGGCATTTGATATCGGTCAGGAAGGTTACCGGAATTGGTTTCCCAGCAGTTCCTTCGACGAGAGAATACATTTCAAAATGTTTATATGAATACCGGCTCATAATACCATGTCATAAAAAATATCGAGGTGAATTAGATGGTTGTTAAAGTAGGCGTTGCTAAACTCGGCAACATTGCAAGTGGTGTAATGGCAGAGCTGCTTCTCGACGAGAGAGCAGACCGCGAAGACATGCAGACATTCATGGCGACCAGCGGAACGAAACTCGAGCCGGCAGATGTCGACCGCGTGGTTTCCAACCTGAAGGCATACAAGCCCGACTTCTGTATTGTAGTCTCCCCCAACGGTGTTCTCCCCGGCCCGACCGGTGCCCGCGAACAGCTCGCAGCAGCAGGTATCCCGGTCATCATCATTACTGATGATGTAACCACCAAGAAGGAATGGGAGGGCGTCAAGGCAAGCACTTTTGGCTACATCATCATGAAGGCAGACTCCATGATCGGTGCCCGCAGAGAGTTCCTTGACCCCACCGAGATGGCCGACTTCAACGGCAACCTTGTGAAAGTGCTGGCACTTACCGGTGCATTCCGCAAGATGCAGCTTGCCATTGATCTGGTCATCGACCAGGTGAAGGCAGGAAAGAAGGGCGCAGAACTTGTGCTCCCCAAGATCGTCATGACCACCGACAAAGCAGTCGAAGGCGAATTCACCAACAACTATGCACTCGCAAAGGCACGCGCTGCCCACGAGATCGCGATGGCTGTTGCAGGACAGAATGTCAAGGGCTGCTTCATGACCAAGGAATGGGAGAAATATATCCCGATCGTTGCAAGCGCTCACGAAATGATGAGATGCGCAGCAGCACTCTGTGATGAGGCCCGCGAAATCGAGAAGGCCGGCGACAGCATTATGCGCAAGCCCCACAAGAAAGACGGCACACTTGTCTGCAAGAACAAACTTGTAGCAAAGTTTGAGTAAATCTTATTATTTTTTTTCTTTTTTGTAAAAGTTCCCAAGATCTTCAGGAAGGGTCATTATTACCGGCTCCAGGTGGAGCCGCTCCATGAAGGCAGAATCACTCGTAGATGATGGATTGGGATTGATACGGGAGATCAGGGTGCAGAACGCCCGTAATTCCTGATCGCGTTTACCCTTATCAAAAAAGATGGACATGTTGAATGCATGGGTCCCCAGCTGTCGGTATAATGAGAGGATCTCGAGTATCCCCCGCGCCAGGAGGTCCGTATAGGGCTCCATCTCATCCAGCGTGGAAATGGGCAATAACCCTCGTATCTCGCGCTCACCAACCGGTACCGCATGGGCGGACCAGAGAATTTCTTCGCCGAAAAGATACCGGTCGGAGGATCGTTCCTGCTCTCTCACGGCATCCCAGTAGCTTATACCCTGTTTTTTCCGGTACTGCTCACATGCAGTAAGGTAGAGTCCAACAATATGAGAAGGGCATGAGTCTGAAAGACCCTGCATATGGGGGTGCACAAGGCTTGCCCCGGCGGAGGGCAGGAAGTTCCAGTTGATGCTGGGATAGCCATCTACCTGACGGAGTGCTTCGATCTGTGAGAGAAGTGCATCCGCAACCTGCTGCCGGCTGAAGGCCGCAACCGTGTGTTCCCGGGTCAGAACGGTCACAACATGACCTTCACCGAAAGGAAACAGGTTGGGAAACGTGACACTTTCCCCTCGGAGGATCCGGTTGCCATCAGGAAATGTTGGTGTAACGGACATGACCGCGTCGCGGCAGAACGGACAACCCTCCGTATTTGAAGAGAGATAGAACGATTGATCTATCTGCCGTTTTAACCGGTCAGGACTGATCCTGCACCGAAGCCCGGTGAAATGCTCCTCGCGATACTGTAATGTACCCCTGCTGGTAACAACTTCCCTTACAAAAAACATACCTGTTCAGGATACTATTTCCGGCAGGATCAGATAGTCGTTTGCACTAGTGGAGAGGGACAACGAAACGTATGGACAAAAGTGTGGATACGTTGCTCAACAATTCAGGATGTCTGACCAATAGTACCCTCATCAAAACAATGATGAAAAGTACCTGAACAGAACCCGGTATAACATGTTTAGTGTGCATTTCCAAGGCACATTTTCATGGCAGACCCTGCTTAAAAATTTTTTATTGCAATCATGGGGTGTTAGTTAGTAAGGCTACAATCGGATAATTATCCTACAATCGGCAGGTACATGCTACAAAATTTTTCAATCTCCGACGTGATTGTTCGGAAAATGCAATCAAGGTGTGATTGAAAAAATTTGAGCAGGGGAGAGTAGGTCATTGAAATTTTTTTTGCCGGAGATCGATTGGGTTTTTCTGTGAAACGGATCCGGGTTTTATGCTGCACACTTACCCGTGAATGATCCTGGCAGGTTCATAATCATATCCGGGGTACCTGCGGGTTGGTGAATAATCAGAGGGATTCTTCGTATGAAATCCAATAAAAAAAGATACCGGAAAAATAAAAAAAATGGTAACTATTCAGCCCGTCCTGTGAGCACAAGAAGGTGTGAATGGATTTCCCTGAAATGCACCAACGAGTGATGCGAGAACCGGCCTTTCATTTTTCTTAACGGTTGAGAGATATCCCCGGATCCTGC
>NZ_JBAZQA010000025.1:0-24497 GCF_041645475.1 Methanoregula sp.
CCCGGGCTCGTTTGTTCCCAACCAGTTCAAAAACCCCGACAACCCGGCTGCCCACTACACGACCACCGGCCCGGAGATCTGGCGGGATACCGATGGCAAAGTCACCCACTTTGTCGCAGGGATCGGGACCGGGGGAACGATCTCGGGGACCGGGCGGTACCTGAAGGAGAAGAATCCCGCTATCAAAATTATCGGGGTCGATCCCGAGGGATCGATCTATCACCATACGTTCTATGGTACCGAGCCCGAGACCGGGCCGTATAAAGTCGAAGGGACCGGGGAAGACTTCATCCCGGAAACCGTTGACCTCAGCGTTGTTGACGACATCATCGTTGTCGGGGATGCGGATGCATTCCGGATGACCCGCCGGCTTGCCCGGGAAGAGGGCCTTTTCGTAGGCGGGACTGCGGGGGCATCAGCCTTTGCGGCAGCCGGTTTGTCCCGCACGCTCAAAAAGGATGACATCGTTGTTGTTCTCTTCCCGGACACCGGCAGGAATTACCTCTCCACGATCTTCAATGACGAATGGATGAAAGCAAACGGGTTTGAGGATGTGATCTGAACATGGCCTTTGCAACGGATGCCGTGCATGCTGGCGAGGAGCCGGTCTTCACCGGGGGCGCAAGCGGCGATGTTGTTGTCCCGATTCACCTCTCGTCCACGTTTGCCCGGAAGGATGTCGATGCTCCCACCGGTGGGTACGAGTACTCCCGGAGCGGGAACCCGACACGGTTTATGCTGGAGAAGAAACTCGCGGCTATCGAGGGGGCAGCCTACGGCCTTGCCTTTTCCTCGGGACTTGCAGCGGAGACCACCGTCGGCCTCTCCCTCTTAAAGAAGGACGATCATGTGGTTGCATTCGATGACCTCTACGGGGGGACAAGGCGGCTCTTCAATACCGTCTTCCACGACAATTACGGGGTCGGTTTCTCCTACGTGGATGCCCGGAATCCCGAGAACGTGAAATCGGCGATTAAGAGAAACACCCGCTTCATCTGGCTCGAATCCCCGACCAACCCCCTGATCCGGCTCTGCGATATCCGGGAGATCTCGGGTATTTCCCACGATGCCGGAATTCCGGTCATCGTAGACAACACCTTTGCAAGCCCGTACTTCCAGCAGCCGATTGCCCTTGGTGCGGACATCGTGGTCCACAGCACGACCAAGTACATCAACGGTCATTCCGATTCGGTGGGCGGGGCGGTCATCCTTTCGGACGAGGACCTGTACCAGAAGATCCGGTTCAACCAGAACGCGGCAGGAGCGATCCTATCCCCGTTCGACAGTTTCCTGGTTGCCCGGGGCATCAAGACGCTTGCCCTGCGAATGGAGCGCCATATGAAAAATGCGCTCGCGATTGCAGAGTACCTTGCCGGCCACGAGAAAGTACGCGAGGTCTCCTACCCGGGACTCCCCTCCCATCCGCAGCATGCCCTTGCACAAAAGCAGATGAGCGGGTTCTCCGGGATGGTCTCGTTCGAGCTGAAGGGAGGAAAGGCGGAGGCACGGAGGTTCCTGAAAAACCTGAACCTCTTTGCCCTGGCCGAGAGCCTCGGGGGCGTTGAGTCCCTCATCGAGCATCCCGCCACGATGACGCATGCCTCCATCCCGAAGAACGAGCGGGAGAAGGTTGGCGTGAAGGACTCGCTCGTCCGGGTGTCCGTGGGTATCGAGAATGCTGAGGATCTCATCGCGGATCTGGAGCAGGCCCTTGCAACGATCTGACTGAGGAGATGTGAATGAAGGTGTAATTAATATGCAAATATGGTGGAAGTTCAGGTATACCCGGAAAGGGCATCCCTGAACTTCAAGAACCGTGATGTGAATAAAATTGTCCTGATCCGGCACTCCGGGACAGGGCGGATGAACCAGACAAATTGGAGCCGGTGTGGCAGAACGGTTAATGCCTTCGCCTGCAAAGCGGATGTTTGGGGGTTCGACTCCCTCCGCCGGCGTCAAAAATAGGGAGATTGGAAATGGATCTGTACAGTACGCTCACACGAACCGTTGAACCGCTTGTGACTCTTCATCCGGACAGGGTTTACATGTTTGTCTGCGGTCCCACGGTGTACGACTACTCGCACATCGGGCATGCCCGGACCTATACGGTTTTTGACGTACTGGCCAAGTACCTCCGCTGGACCGGAAAGGAGGTCTTCTATCTCCAGAACATCACGGACGTGGATGACAAGATCATCAACCGGGCAAACGAAGAGGGTATATCCCAAAATGCCCTTGCCCGGAAGTTTGAGCGGGAATACCTGCGGGACATGCAGACCCTCGGGATCAACGCGGTCAGCTATTATGCCCGGGCAACCACCCATATCCCCGAGATCATCGACCAGGTGGAGCGCCTGATCGCAAAGAATGTGGCCTATGTCACGGAGACCGGAGTCTACTTCAACCTGGACACGTTCGATGGCAACGGGGAACTCTCGGGCCAGGAGCGGGCAAAACGTGTCAGCCGTGTAACGGATGCCTCGAAGCACAACCCGCACGACTTTGCGCTCTGGAAGACCGGGGAGTATGGCGAGTACACCTGGGACTCCCCATGGGGCCGGGGCCGGCCCGGATGGCATATCGAGGATACCGCTATCTCTGAGAAGTACTTCGGCCAGCAGTACGATCTCCACGGCGGGGGTCTGGACCTTATCTTCCCGCACCACGAGGCGGAGATCGCCCAGATGGAGTCGCTCGAAGGCAAACACCCGATGGTGAAGTACTGGGTGCACACCGGGTTCCTCACGGTCAAAGGTGAGAAGATGTCCAAGTCGCTTGGGAACTTCGTCACTATCCGGGACGCCCTGAAAACCTGGAACCCGGATGTGCTCAGGTATTTTATCCTCCTCTCCCACTACCGCTCGCCGCTCCAGGCAACTGATGAGGGTCTGGCAAATGCAGCAAAAGGGCTCGACCACATCCGCGCCGTGGCTACGAAGGACACAGGTGTGAATGCAGAGGGAAGAAAGGCCTTTACTGATGCAATGGAGGCGGACCTCAACACGCCGATGGCGCTTGCGGCAATCCAGAGCCTTGCCGCAAGCGGGGATATTGAAGCCCTGCGGGAGTATGGGGCAATCCTTGGGATCAACTTCCTCAAGGAGACGAGCGCTCCTTTGAGTGTTCTCCACGAGATCCGGAGCGAGCTCCGGGCAAAGAAGCAGTTCGAGGTTGCGGACCTGATCCGCGACCGGATGGTTGCAGCAGGCATCAACATCACCGACGCACCGCTCTGATAATTCTCCTCATGTCCCAGCCGGATATTACGGGCATGCCTGGAAGACCCGGCCGATCTCATCGCAAACCTTCGGCATGCTCTTTATGGGATCTGATCGGGCAGATAGCACTCTTTTTTGACAGACCCGCAACAGGCATCTGCCGGAGGTCTGAACCTCGTTCCCTTGGTTCCCTGACCAACATCGGAATATGAGAAGAGTTGTGTTACGTAACCGGGAAAGATTGGCCCGGGACGGGAATGTACCATCTCTCTTGCCCGCCCGGGCCCTGTTCGTCTGCTTTGCTGTTCTTAGTTCGCGGGCATCTTCTTTCCAGAACATCCGGCGTTCGTGCACTGGGACATGCACTGAGGGAGCATCATCTGGATCTCGCAGAGTGCCTTTCTCATGCGGGATTCCGAGCATTTGGAAGCCATGGCCGGCATCTTCATGCATTCGGTTTCCATGCACTGGGACATGCACTTTGTGATCATCATCTGCATCTCGCTCATGGTCTTCATCATGGAAGTGCCCATGCACATCGAGTCCATGCGCTTTGCATCCATGCATCCGGCATCCATACACATGGCGTCCATATGACGGGAGATCATCATCTGCATCTCGCTCATGCATTTCATGGTGGGAGCGTCCATGCACTTCATGTCCATGCACTTCATCATCATCATGCTGAGATCCTTCATGGATTTCATCATGGATGCATCCATGCCCTTTGCGTTCATGCAGTCCGTCATCATCATGCTGAGATCCTTCATGGACTTCATCATGGGAGCGTTCATCTGCATAGAATCCATTGACCGGGCGGTCATGCACTGCGCCATGCACTGGGACATGACAGCCTGGAAATCACAGACTGCCTTCTCCATCCGCATGTCCATACACTTTGCTGCAGTCATCATGGTTTTCTGACTACAACAATCACTGTGTTTAGCACCTTCTGACTTCATCATGGTCAATCCTTATCCTTCGGGCAGGCAATCCTGCCGCAACAGGCATATCCGCGATATAATTGCTAAATAGGTCTCATTTCAGCAATTTTTGTCAGAAAGATCACAATCCGGGTAAATAGCGGAAAAATTGCTGCACTATTGTACTATCTTCCGATCAGCGGGGGTTATTGACCGGGATTGTTTTGAGGAACTCCGGGACGTATGCTCCTTATAAAAAAAAGGGATCAGATGAGTGGATCAGGCTGGCTTGCATCGAGGGAGGGGAGACGGGTTGGTTTGATGAGGACCGGCTCATTGCTCTGCCGGATCTTTTCGATGATGATCTCTTTTCCCCGGTTCGTGAGGGCAAAGATCGGTACCGAGACCCCGGCCTGGACGAGCGCGTGTGCACCGGCAACTTCCCGCACCGTCTTCGAGGCGCATGCGGTCATAAGGTCTGCTGCTGCAACCATATCCTCTGCCTCCTTACGGGTGAGCCCGGTCACGTGGACCCCGAAGATGAGGGTATCCGGGTAGGCCTCCCGTATCTTCCGGGCAACCTCCGGCCGGGCAACGCTGACCGCAATTTTCCTGTAGCCCTCTTCGTGCGCCCGTTTTACACCCGCGAACTGGTCGAGTGCGGCATGATCCTTATCCACGACAATTCCCCCGTTCTCCTCGATGCGCCGGATCACCTCCGGAATCGGGCTCGTTGAGAAGAGCCCGGACATTCTCCCCCCGACCCCCTGGATCATGGCCGGTTTCTGTACGATGACGGTCCCGGCGCCGTCACAGGCAAGCACGGCGGCATCGATAAGGCCGGCCCGGGATGCAAAGCCGAGCAGTTCCGTTGCACCGAATCCCACGAACTCCCGGGTATCGAGCACATCCCGGCGGGGCGTGCACATGCCGAAGGCTTTCATACGGTGCTCGATGTTGGCCCGGACTGCGTCCTTTGTGATTTCCGGAACCGGGTGGGCGAACCGTTTTGCAAGCGGGCACTCCTTTATTCTGGCTTCCCCGATCTCAACGATGATGCCGTCCCGGATCACGATCCGGGACCTGCCGATTGCCTCAATGATATGTTCATCCGGTTGCGCTGGTGTCATGATCCTCTCCACTGCTCCTTGCAGGAAAAATCCCGGAAAAATGCAAGGAACCTGAGTTAATCCGTATGTCAACCCGTGCCAATATCCATGTGGAGATTGCGGCAAGAATTGCCCCTTACTCCCGCTACCCGGATTTCTCCCCGGTTATCCGCCCGCCTCATCCGCGTGGTTGTCTTCTGGGTAAATCTTACCTGTTTCTGTTCCTTTTTATGGGTACGGGGACAAGTGATCCAGTATGACCATACAAAACTGCTGGGAGTTCAAGAACTGCGGCCGCGAGCCCGGGGGAGCAAAGACCGCAGAGCTCGGGGTCTGCCCGGCATCAACGGAACACCGGACCGACGGAGTCAACCATGGAAAAAACGGCGGCAGGGCCTGCTGGGCAATCAGCGGTACCATGTGCGGGGGCAGGGTCCAGGGAACATATGCAGCAAAGATCGGCAACTGCCTCAACTGTGAATTTTACCAGCGGGTACAGCGCGAAGAGAAACCCCGGTTCGAGACTTCGGCAAAGATCCTGGAACGGATAACCTGATACCGCAGCCACCGATCAGGTATTTGAAAAAACGGTATTGCAGATATTATCATTGCCGGTCATGTTGCCTGACCTACACCCTGCTGTTTTCCCCCTTTCATGGGAGGGCCAGTTTAATCGCGATCCGTAACTGGTTATCGTCAAACGGTTTGCGGACAAAACCGTACGGTATTGTCTGTTTGATCAGTTCAAGGGAAGCATCATCATCGCGCGCAGTCAGGAAGATGAATGGGATGTCGGTCTCAACTGAGAGCAGGTGGGCAAGCCCGATACCATTCATCTCTCCCCTTATGCCGATATCAAGGATTGCCAGATCCGGGTTGATCTCTTTCATCTGCTCAAGTGCTGTTGCCCCGTCCGCTGCGGATCCGCAGACCTCATAGCCCAGCTTCGCAAGACGTGCCCTGAGGACCCGGACAATAACCGGATCATCCTCAACGATATAGATTCTATGCCGCGGTGTTTCTGCATTCATAGAAATCCCAACCGGATTACCTGGCAGCCATCTCGATAGCTGCCATGAGATCCTTTTCATCAAATGGCTTTACGAGATAGCTTTTCGGGTTCGTCCCTTTGGCCCGCGAGATCGTCTCCTTATCCATGTTGGCGGTCAGAAAGATGACGGGGATACCAAACTGCCTCCTGACAATATCCGCAACGGCAATACCATCCATCTCACCCCGAAGGTTGATATCCATCAGGATCACGTCCGGAAGCAGCGTGGCGATCATCCCCGGGGCCTCTTCTCCACTCGCAGCCCGCCCAATGAATTCATACCCCAGTTTCCGGACTCTCCACTCCGTGGTTTTCGCCAGTACCTCATCATCTTCAACAATAAATATCCGTAGTTGTGTCATTCTCTCTCACCTCATTATCACCGCATGGTCCGATCCGGTTCCTGCAGTGGTAGTTACCCCCTGATTCCTGCGGATTGCCATCCGTCTCCCGCTGCCGGGGATTGTCATCTCAAACCGTGCTCCTTTCCCCGGCGTGCCCGTCTCTGCAATGGAAATGCCCGTGATGGAAAGTATCTCCCGGACGAGAAACAGGCCCTGCCCGGTATTTTTTCCATAGCCCTGCTCGAAGATCCGCTCCTTGAGATGATCAGGAACACCGATACCGTCATCTTCGCAGACCAGGATAAGACTGTCCGGCAGTTCCTGCGTATGGAACCGGATCGTGGTTAAGGTCTCCCCGTATCGCTGTGCATTGTCGAGCAGGTTATAGACCACTTTCTCAAACAGCGGATCGGCATAGATCTCGGTGTCCGGGACATCGATCGCAATTGCGATATCCCGGTGATCGATCTGCGATTCCGCACGCTCCACAATCTCCACAATCCCCTGCCACTGGGGGGAATTGATCCCGATATTCTGGTACTCCCGGGTAAACGTGATCTGCTGCTGGATCTTTAAGGTGGAGCCTTTGATCTCATTGAGGAGGTCCGTTGTCTCCCGGTCCCTTGTGATATCGAGCGCCATATCCTCTAATCCGAGCAGCCCGGCAACCGTGTTCAGGATGTCGTGCCGGATGATGTTATTCAAGAGGTTCAGCTTGTTGTTTGCGGAGCGGAGTGCATCTCCCATCTGCCTGAGTTCCGTGATATCCTGTTCGCGCTCCATGAGCTCGAGCGCGATAGAGATGTTATCGGTCAGTTCGAGAAGAAGTTGCACCTCCTCTTCATCGAAGAACCGGGGTTCCTGTGCATGGAACGTCATTGCGCCGATCACCCTCTCCCCGATACGGAGCGGAAACGCTGCGCTCGACCGGAACCCGCTCTCCGATAGCTGGTCCTTAAATTGCGCAAACTGCGGATCTTCGCGGTTGTCCGCAATAACGTAATACCGTCCCTCGCTCACGGCAATACTCGTGGGGGGCGCATCCAGCGGCAGTATGTCACCCGGCTCTGCCGGGGGCAGGGACGGGTCTCCTACGTTGCTGCAATGGGCTACCGCGTCAAGAGAACCGTGCACTGATCCGATCAGCCCTGCCCAGACCATGAGAAATCCCCCCTCCTGGACTGCAATCTGGCAGGCTTCCGCGAGGAGGGCCTTCCGGTCCCGGATGTAGGCTGCCGCCTCGTTGGTCCGGGAAAGAACGGCATACAGCCGGGCAAGGTGTTTGATCTGTTCACCGGACTGGCGGCGCTGGACCGCCGACCGGATCTTGTGGGATAGTTCGGCAAACTGGGATTTGGGCTCCCCGCCTTTCTGGAGGTAGAAATCAACGCCGTTGTTCAGGGCGTCGACTACAACGTCCTCCCGGCCACGGCCGGTGAAGATGACGAAGGGAAGTGTCGGATAGCGTGAACGCACTTCCTTGAGAAACTGGATGCCGTTCATCTCCGGCATGTCGTAATCCGAGAGGACCGCATGGTACGACACCTGTTCGAGCCGTTCCAGTGCCTCAGGACCTGAATTGCATGTCTCAACAGAGAAATTCCCAATCATCTCAAGGAAGAGTTTTCCTATATCCCGCAGGGCCGGATCATCGTCAACGTAAAGGACTGATATCATTGTTCTTTCCTGTGTGGTCGTGTACTGGATTTCTGGTTGACATTTCTGCTACTGGTCTGAATGAGGGGGGAGCCGGTCTCCCTCATCCGGATTATTACATCCCATCTTCTCCTGTGGAATGGTCTGGAACGGGCAATCATCGGATCCCCTTTAAAGGAGGAGCACGGAATTTCTCCTTCGGTACAATGATCTCGAACCGGGCCCCTCTTCCGGTCTCACCCGTCTCCCGGATCTGGATCGCGGTGATTGCAAGGATCTCCCGGGAGAGGAATAGGCCAAAACCGGTGTTTTTGTAGAATTTCCGGTTGAAGATATTCTCCTTCTCATTTTCCGGTACCCCGTCGCCATCATCCTCGCAGGTGATGACGAGTCCCTCGTCCGATTCCCGGGCAGTGATCTTCATCCGGGTTGCGGTCTTTCCATGGTTTTTGGTGTTTTCGAGCAGGTTGAAGAACACCTTTTCGAGCAGGGGATCGGCAAAGATCTCGATTGTGCCCGGTTCTGATCTGACCGTGATCTGTCCCATGCTCGCAGTACCGATTGCCCGTTTTACAACCTCCTGCACATTCTGCCAGATCGGGGCCTGGACGCCGATGTCCTGGTACTCCCGGGTAAACGTGATCTGCTGGCGGATGCTCTCAACTGCCCTGTCTTCTTTCCCGATATACTCAAGCATTACTGAATCGGTTGCATGCATTCGTGCCAGCTCGATGTATCCTCCAAGAGCCGTGAGCTGGTTCAAGGTATCGTGGCGTGTTATGTTCGAGAGCAGGTTGAGTTTCTTGTTTGCCAGCTGGAGGGCATCGCTCAGCCGGGTGAGTTCGGCAATACTGTACTCTTTCTCCATAAGCTCGAATGCCAGGGACAGGTTGTCTGTCATCTCACTCAGCAGCTGGATCTCCTCCTCGCTGAAGAAGGCGGGTTCCCCTGCATGGAAGGTCATTGCCCCGATTACCCTGTTGCCAATCCGGAGGGGGAATGCAGCACTTGAGACAAATCCGTTTGCCAGCAGCTGTGTGCGCCACGGGGCCAGGCGGGGATCGTGCCGGTTGTCGGTGCTGGCATAATACAATCCCCTGCGGATTGCAATACTGGTGGGAGCGGCATCAACCAGAAGGGTATCGTCCCGGGGGGAAAGGGCATCAAGCCGGTCCCCGGTTCTGTTGCAGTATGCTACGGGTTCAAACCACCCGGTGTCCCGGTGGATCAGTCCGATCCAGACCATCAGGAAGCCACCATCATGAACTGCCACCCGGCAGGCTTCTTCCATCAGCGTGTTCCGGTTCCTGAGACTTGCTGAAGCCGTATTAATCTGCGAGAGGATGCGGTAGAGTCGGGCCAAGTGCCCCTCCAGCCGGGCCGACTGGCGGCTGTTGACAAGAGACGAGATCCGAATGGCCAGTCCGGCGAATTGTGTCTCCGGAGCTTCTCCTTTGCGCTGGTAAAAATCAGCACCGGTATTCAGGGCATCCAGGATAACCTCTCCTGCGTTTTCCCGTGTGAAAAAAATAAAGGGGAGTGACGGGCTGGAATTTTTTATTTCCCGGAGAAGTTGTATCCCGTCGATGGTGGGGGGAGCATTCTCTGAAATGATGGCATCATATGCCGTCTGTCCCAGCCGTTTTCGTGCTTCTTGTGTGGACCTGCCGGTATCGACAGCGAAATAGCCGGATCCCTCAAGAGAATTCTGAAATCTCTCAAGGAGTCCGAAGTCATCGTCGATATAGAGGACGGATATCATGTTTTTTTCCTTCCTTTGATCTGCCGTTTTTTACTAACGGCTGTTTTTTATGTTCGCATACCGGTGTTTCAGGAACCCGCAGGCTGCACGCCGTGATGTGGAATGGCGAGCGTCCTGTCATAAACACCCTGGCCGGGAGGCATATTCGATTGAAAAAAGGCAGATGAATCCGGGAGAATTATTCCCAGACATTTGCCCGTTTGTCAATGATCCTCTTGGCCTTGTGCGTCTCCCGTGGGAGGGTTCCCGGCGGGTGCACTATCACCTGTGCAGTCACGCCAAGCCGCGCCTTGATTGCCGTTGCAAGCTGGACTTGTACTTCTGCCGGTTTCTTCTTCGTGTTCTCCACCTCAATGGTCAGGATATCGAGATGTTTTGCCCGGTCCACGATGAGCCGGTACTCACCGGTCAGGTAATCTGCGCCACGGACCACAGCCTCGACATCGCTCGGGAAGACGTTCACCCCCTTGATGATGAGCATGTCGTCAGTTCTTCCGTGGATGCCGTGCAGGCGCTTGTGCGTCCGGCCGCAGTCGCATTTCTCATCGGTATACGTGACAATGTCGCCGGTCCGGAAGCGGATGAGGGGGCGGGCACGTTTCTTTAACGTTGTCAAGACCATCTCCCCGCGCTCGCCTTCCCCGACCGGTTCACCGGTTTTGAGGTCGAGAACCTCTACGATCATGTGGTCTTCTTCGATGTGGATGCCCGATTTCTCTCTGCAGGACCCGGCACAGGCCCCGAAGATATCGGAAAGGCCATAGTATTCGTACAGGTCTGCGTTCCAGAGCGCCTCGATATTTTCCCGGGTCTCCTTAATCGCTCCTCCGGGTTCCCCCGAGCAGATGATGTTCCGGATACTGAGGTCCTTTGCCGGATCGATACCCAGTTTCTTTGCCGTCTCTCCCAGGTACCAGGCAAAGGATGGTGTCGTCCAGGTCCAGCCGGGCTGGAACTGTTTGACAAAGGCGAGCAGCCGCTCGGACGGGATGGAACCGGCATGGATGCTGAGGGCCCCGAGTTTCTGGGCACCAAGAACGCAGGGCCCCCCGATGAAGAGCGAGAAGTTCAACGCATGGATGTACCGGTCGGTCTTCCGCATGCCGCTCCTCCAGAAAAGGCGGGCCTGGCAGTCGATGAAGTCCTCGAAGTCCTGTGCCGTAAAGGGCGAGGCAGTCGGAACCCCGGTGGAGCCGCTCGATGCGGAGATGTACACGATCTCTCTCTCGGGCACGGCTGTGAGATCCCCGAACGGCTCGCTCGCCTGCTGGCGCTCCCGGATGGTCTGCTTGGTAAGGAACGGCAGGGCCTCTATCTCCTCCACGGAACTGAGTTTCTTTGCGGGCAGTACTTTCTTGTAATACGGGGACCCCCGGCGGGCAAACGCAATCTCGCTGTTTAAGAGTTTCAGCTGGTATTTCTCCAGATCCTTCCGGGGCATGGTCTCAATTGTCTTGTCCCAGTATTTTTTCTCGGTCATGGTAAACCTCAGTAGGGTAATCGGGCACGGGAGGATCTCCCGGAACGATTACGCGTATCTCACATCCGGTTGGTCCGAATCGAAATATACCCGGAGATAGGAGACAGTTTTGCCGCAATTCTCGCTTTTTGCTGATACGGGTGCAATGCAGGCAGAGCGGGCCTTCCAAAAACAAAACCGCCTGACCGGCAGCAAATGATGGGTATTGAACCCCTTACGGGGCTGCATGTGAAAAAACAAGGGGATGCATGGGGGGCCGCATCATACAGCGCTCACCTCGGACAAGGGCTTGTTCAGCCCATAGAGGCTCTGGCGGGCGTCAATGAAGTAGTGGCGCTCGATGAGGAACTGCTCTTCCTTAAGCCTGTTCAATGCGTACCGGACAGTCCTTGACGGGAGGGAGGTCTCACGGATGAGATCCTTCTGGGTAAGCTGTCCGCCCGATTCCAGCACTTTGAATACGAGCTTTGCCGATGGCGGCAGGTGCCCGATCTGTGCGATTCTGCTGTTATTGCCGTTGGTGTTTACAACAAAAACGATCCCTCATAGTGGATCACCATAACAACATCTCTGTTCACAATTGTTAAGTATTTCGGTTCCCCTGCGCAAAGAATATCCATGAAAAATCAGATGAAATTCAGTAAATATTGTTCTGTTTCAAAAATTATCCAATATTATTCAGATTTCAGTCCGCTCCCGCCCCCGTGAAAAATATGCCTGTTATGCATATTGGGCACATACTCCATTCCCCCCGCGCATTTTGGAATTTCGTCCGGCCGATGACCGATGACCCTGTACGGGGGGAAGTTTCCCGGTGGGGCATCAGCCTGCAAAATTTCCACGTGTCCGGCATCTGTGGCCCAGAGCGGCGAAACCGTGCCTTTCAGGGAGTAAACAACCGGGAGGTGATGATCAGCGGGTCGCAGGTGGAGGCGATCGCGGCAACGATACCTGCGGGAAATAGATCGGCGTGACATACGTACAGTTGCGCAGCGGGCTGCTATATATCCCGGTACAGCGGCAAAAATATCCTGTTCCGCCGGACTTTGGTATCTTCTCGTGGGAATGGTTGGTGGAACACCTTTCACACAATCTTAACAAATTATCGTGTGGTCCGGAATATCAGGGCATTTTCGTCAGGGATTCCACCGAATGTTGAGAGGGACTCCGTCCACATTTCCTGCTGTATATCACGAGCGATGAGTATCCAAGTGACCAGGAATATTAAAAGTAAATAAAAAAAAGAAGGTGACGATTCTTCATTCATTCAGGGTAACATATACCGTCTGTTGTGTCTGGTAGAATGCATCGGCCGGGTTTGCCCTGGTGAGCTCATCCAGCGCCTGTTTGTACACCGTCCTGTCGATATGATCGTCAATGTTGACCGACGTGTTGATGTAGTTCATGTTCTTCATCATCGTATGGATCCTGTCAATACCCTTGGTGTTCGGGTCCGGGGAATTGTAGGTTTTCCCGTTGGTCATTGCCTCTTTTAAGACGCTCTTGTCGACACTCACGTATTTACCTACGACATCAACGGACGCATCAGGGTTTTCTGACAGCCACTTGTAGGATTCGATTAACGCTTTCTCGAAGCGGACATACGTGTCGCGGTTCTTTGACAGTTCATCGGTCAGGACTGCGATCCTGCAGCAGGGATGCCTGGGATAGAAATCACCGGTGTACAGCACAACACGAAGCCCCTGGCTCTCGGCCAGCTCCATGTAGGGGGTCCAGACCAGTCCGGCGTCGACTTTCCCGGCCTTGACCGCTTCAAGTACCGCTGAGGGGGACGCGAGTTCCTGGATCGTGATATCCTTCTTCAGGTCAAGACCTGCCTTTGTGAGCGCATCGCGGAAGTGGATATCCCCGGTGGATGCCCTGACTGTTGCAATGGTCTTTCCTTTGAAGATTGCTAGATCTGCAGGAGTGGTCAGGTTCCTGTACTGGTCAGCCTTGTCAGCCGTGACAACGAGACCTGCCGCATCCCCGTCAAGACCCCCGATGATGGTCTCATTGGCGCCTTTCGAGATGAAGACCAGCGGCGTTAAGCCAAAGCCGCCGACATCCACCTTCTTGGCAAGAATGGCATTGGTACCTTCGGCACTGTTCTGGAACTGGAAGAGCGAGACATCGAGGCCCTGTTTCTCAAAGAAGCCTTTCTCCTTTGCGATGAATATAAGGGCGTGCCCGTTGTTCGGGAGATACCCGACATTCAGGGGGGTCAACGGTGCTGCTGTGGTTGCTGGTGCCTGCGTAGAGGATGGTGCGGTTGTTGTGGATTTTTCCGATCCCGTGCATCCGGCAATGACTGCCATACCAATGACGAGAATGGCCAGTACGATGAGTAAGTACGAACTGTTTTTCTTCATGAATTAATCTCCTGTTTACGGCGTATCACGCAGACATTCCGGAAAATCCCGGGGGAATGGAGTGTGTCTTTACGGATCCGTTTGAACGGGTGTTCCGTCAAAACAACCGGCGGGATGTGAGATACAAATCAGCGGATTGCCTGTATACCATCGGGAAAAATAAATTAAATACGTGGACTTGTGAGCAAAAAAGCACCAGAAATCCTATAATCCGCAAAAACGCGGCAAATAGTGCACGTGATATTATTCGACAATCCGGAGCTCGAATGTGCCTTCAACGCAGGAGCCTGAAAAATCAAGAAAATTGGTAAGATTATCCGACATCTCTGTCGAGAGTGACTTTGAGAGGTAGATGATGATATGGGGTTTTTTCTCCGGGTTTTTCTTCAGTTCCAGGTATACCTCCTTGAAGACGAGAAGGAGGGTACGGAAATTGACCCGCCGTATGATCCTGATATGGCTGGTACCGTCGGGATCGATCAGGACCCGGTAACTCGCGGTCTTTTTGAAACAGGGATCGGCAGGTTCCATAATAAATCCAGTCAGGTGTATGTTCATTTTCCGTCCGTAATCATCAGGACCGTCTGAACAACTGTTATTATCCATTCCGTTTGGATGGTCCGGTATATGTATCCTTTTTTACCGGCAGGAACTGCCTCTACTCGGCCTGCTGCCATCGCAGGCAGTACTGCTGGATCCGGTCAAAGAGAAACATGACCGCAATAACAACAAGCCCGATCAGGATCATTCCTGCGATCACCTTGTCGTAGTTTGCGAACTGGTGGTTATACTCGATGTACCACCCAAGACCGGACGTGGCGGCGATCATCTCTGCAACGGTAATGCTGATAAAGGCCATAATCAGGGAGATCATTGAGCCGGAGAAGATCGAGGGCATGGCACCCGGCAGGAGGATGCGGCGGACCATCTGGTAATCGGACAGTCCGAGAGTCCGGGCGGAGTTGATAATCCGGTGGTCCACGGCAAAAACACCGTAAATGGTACCCACAAGGATCGGCCAGAATGCCCCGATGAAGATCAGGAAGACCGATGCAGATGCAAAGGTCGGGAGGAGAACGATAGCATAGGGCAGGTAAACGGTGGGCGGGATAGGAGAAACGGCTTTTGCAATAGGGTATGCCACATCAAAGAGTCGTCGTCTCCACCCTATGTAGAGTCCCAGGGGAATCGCGAGAGCAAGGGCAAGACCATAACCAATGACCATGATGCCCAGCGATCCCACCGCACCGTACAGCATCAGCTGCCAGTCGGATACAAAAACCTGGAAAACCTGCGCCGGGCCGGGAAAGAGGAGCGGATCCAAAAGGGACAATTTCCCCAGGAGAACTTCCCAGAGGAGCAGGATTACGGCAATGACGATGAAGATGTCTGTTACTGCCCTGGTGTTCTTTTTGCAACCCACCAATCCCGCAGTGAACAGGACCGCGAGCAGAACCAGTACCCCGAAAAATGCGCTGGCATCCGATGCAGCCTGGCGGGGAGAGCCGGGTACCAGCACCTGTACTGCCAGTGCGACTGCAAGGAGCAGGTATACCGTTATTGCGGTCCGTGGGATTTTTTCGGTCATGCCAGTCCCCGGAAATTCCGCTCCTGTTGCGCGATCTCTCCCATCATCTCGCAGTAGAGTACCGAGAGGAGATGCGATTTGAGTGCAAGGTACTCTGCCGTTGCCCCAAGGCTCTTGCGGCACCGGGGCCGCAGGAACGGGACATCGATCACTTCCTTGATCCTTCCCGGAGATGGTGTCATGACTGCAATCTTATCCGATAAGAGGAGTGCCTCATCCACATCGTGGGTGACAAAAAGAACCGTCTTGTGCCGCTCTCCCTCAGACCAGAGGTTCAGCAGGAGATCCTGCATATAGATCCGGTTAAGTGAATCAAGTGCGCCGAAGGGTTCGTCCATTAAGAATACTTTCGGGTTCATGGAGAACATGCGGGCAATGGAGACCCGCTGCCTCATTCCCCCCGAAAGGGTGTTGGGGTACGCGTTCCGGAATTTTATCAGACCTACCAGGTTGAGATACTCGTCGGCCTGTTTCTCAATCTCTGCCCTGGTATGGCTGCCTCCGGTATGCTCGATGGCAAAGCAGATATTTTCAAATGCCGTCATCCAGGGAAAGAGAGAATAATCCTGGAATACGGTTCCCCGGTCTGTCCCGGGGCCGGATACCGGTTCCTGATCAATGAGAACCGAACCGGTTGTAGGAGTCTTCAGTCCCGATACAATATCGATAATAGTGCTCTTGCCGCACCCGGACGGGCCGATAAGGGAGATAAAATTCCCCTCGTTGATGGTAAGGTTGACATCGGAAAGCGCAGTGTAACGGGAACCGTTGCTGCCGTACTGCATGCACAGGTTGTCGAGTGTTATGGTTGCCAGAATGGTCACCTCCCTGAGAGGGAGTTCCGGGCATAAGGCCCGTACATAGTTGGTAATCGTAATTGGGGGAAAACCGACTTATAGTGTAATAACCGGGCAATTCTTGACGACAGTGTCCCGGTTTCACTCATTTTGCGGCAAAACCTGCTGACAGATTATTATTAAAATAATTCTGTGGCTAACAGGAGAAATGCAGCTCAATTCCTGTGAATGATGCTGCCAAGGTGGCGGAGTGGCCACGCGGCTGACTGCAGATCAGCTACATCCCGGTTCGAATCCGGGCCTTGGCTTTCTATTATGGGTATCAATACAGACTCCGGTCCGGAGTCTTTTTCCGAGGCTCACCTGGATCATGGCCTGACCGCTGAAGCAAAAGCCCTCCTGATCAATATCGGCAGTGCAGACATTGATCCCTCCCTCCTCCCTACCCGCTTCAGGACAACCGCTACGGCCGGTCCCGGGGCCGGGGGATCCTCGTTCTTCCTCCGATCCGGCGATCATCGCGTCCGGCTTTCGATCAAACCGGAATCGTCCCTGAAGATAATCCCCTGGAAGGAGGGAGTCGCAGTCCAGAAAGGAGGCCGTATCATTGCATATGGCCAGCTCGATCTGCCTCTCTGCCATTGCCCGGAGCAGGCGTATATCACGGTGAGCGAACGGTGTATTTTTGACTGCAAATTCTGCCCGGTGCCCCGGCTGGATGGGAGGGTGAAGACGATCGATGAGATCACCACCCTTGTCGAGGCTGCACGGAACCAGGGCCCGGTCCGTGCCATATCCCTGACAAGCGGCGTTGCTGAATCGCCGGAGAAGGAAGCGGAATACATGGTCCGTGTTGTCCGGCATCTGGCCGCCCGGTTTGATGTGCCGATCGGTGTCTCGATCTATCCCACGGAAACCTCATCGCAGGATCTGAAGGATGCCGGCGCCAGTGAGATCAAATACAATGTGGAGACCCTGGACCGGGAGACCTTCCGGCGGGTCTGCCCTGGCCTCTCGCTGGAGGCGATTCTTGCGGCTCTCGATGAGGCCGTCGGGATCTTTGGCAGGAACCATGTATCCTCAAATTTCATTCTCGGGCTTGGCGAGACGGACGCCTGTGTAGAGGAAGGGATCGAGACCCTTGCGTCCATCGGTGTGATCCCGAACCTGCGCCCGATCTCGCCGCACCCGCTCCGGAACGGGGAGATCGTGGTGGAACGCCCATCACCCACCCGTCTCCTGAATCTGGCCCGGATCAACAAAGCTGCCCTTGAACGCCACGGGCTTGACGTGCGGGCTGCAAAAACCATGTGCCTGCCCTGTACCGGCTGCGACCTGACGCCACAGCGGGATCTCTGAACAATTCTCACGGTACTGCCCGTGCACCTGGTTGCATCCACTCGGTTCCACCGGCCCCGGCCCGCCGAAATGTACCCATGCGACCCCTCTCCCACAAAAATAGTCTAATACACTTCATATTATGACGTGATATGTACGTAATTTTTCACGAAACCCAAAATCGGTAATGGGGGGTCGCATGGGTACATTTTATTGTTGCAGACCGGGTTGCATAGGCCGGAATGAGAAAATTATTACGGGAAACTTCTGGATAACCCCGGATCCGTTGTGATGATATTCCCCCATCCTGCCCCCGCACACACTCTAAAAAGGCCAACTTGTGAACTCAACAATATCCCGGGAGCGTGTTCCTGTGGCCTCGAAGGTTATTTTTCTTCGCGGATCATGGCAACCGCTTTTTTCGGGCACTCGTGTGCACAGATCCCACAGCCCTTGCAGTAGACGAGGTCGATGATAAGATTATGGTCAATCACCGCATCCGGGCAATACAAAGCGCATAACCCGCATCGGTTGCATCTCTCCTGGTCAACAACCGGGAAAAAGACCCGCCAGGAGCCGGTCCGGCCGGCAGACCCTTCAACCGGCCTGCTGAAGGCAAAACGATCCCGTTTTTCATGTGCGGTCATACCCGCACCTCATGGTATGCAGCCTCGGCTGCCCGGATATTGCGTTCATCTGAAAACATGCTTCGGATAGCGGATTTTGCCGAATCTGCCGAGACGATACCGGTTCCTGCCAGTGCACCGATAACCGGGGTATTGAGGATCGGGTTTCCGGCAACTACGAGATTTTCCCGGAGAGCAATGCCGGTGAGATCGACATAGCTCGTAACATACCCGAAAAAATCTTTTTTGTGTGTGCTGTTGATGAGAATTTTTCCCCCGGTTTTGAGACCATGCAATACATCGACGCTCTGCATGACACTCTGGTCAAGTACAACGATCAGATCCGGATTCCGGATCTGGCTGTAGATCCGGATCGGATGGCTATCGATCCGGACATAGGAGACAACCGGTGCGCCCCGACGTTCCGCACCGTAGAACGGGCAGGCTGTTGCATAATTCCCGTCATGAAGCGCTGCCATGGCAAGGAGCCGGGCAGCGGTCACACCTCCCTGTCCTCCCCGCGAATGGATACGGATCTCATACATGTCCGTTCACCCCGAACCAGTACTCTTCGCCAATCCGACGGTTCCGGATGAAACCGGCAATGTCATCGTAGGTGACTTCCTGGCCGCCAAGACCGGCAATCACGCTGAAAACATTCACCATATTCTTTGACCGGATGGAATGGGCGAGCACGCCTCCAAAGCCGAACGAGTAGTCGCGGTCGATCACGACAACGTCCTTACCGGCCAGGTCGAGTTCCGGGAACGGGCGGAACCAGCGCAGGCGCAGCGATCCCGCGTTGATGCCCTCTTCCCGCAGGATATCAACAGCAACTTCCGCCTCTTTTCCGAGAGTGCCAAGTGCGATGACAACAACATCCGCATCGCTGCACCGGTATTCTTCCGTCAAGCCATATGAACGGCCAAACCGTTGTGAGAATACCGCCTGAGTCTCTTCAATCACGCGGACCGCGTCCCGCATTGAGCGCTCGATCTCCCATCGGAACCGGAAATAATCGGCCGGCCCGGCAATCGTTCCATATCCCCGGGGATTTTTGGGATCGATCGTCTCGGGCAGGTGAATCGGTGGTATGAAATCCCCGGGTTCCACCGTATCGAGTGGCTGCATGATATGGGAGAGGGTAAAACCGTCAAGATTCACCATCAACGGCAGCAGCACGTCATTGTGCTCGGCTATCCGGAATGCCATGAGGATGGTATCGTAGGCTTCCTGGACGGTCGAGACATACACCTGGAGCCATCCGGTGTCGCGCTCCTGCAGTGCATCGGTGTGCTCGGCCCAGAGGTTCCAGCCGGGAGCAAGCGACCGGTTCACGTTTGCCATCACGATAGGCAGGCGGGCACCCGCTGCCCAGTTGGTCATCTCGTGCATGTAGAGAAGACCCTGGGAGCTGGTTGCCGTAAACGTCCGGCCTCCGGCAATACCTGCCCCGATGCAGGCAGCCATCGCGGAATGCTCGCTTTCCACGGCAATGTACTGGCTGGCGAGCTGGCCGTTTGCTACATAATCCGCAATGGTCTCCACGATCTCGGTCTGGGGGGTGATGGGGTAAGCTGCAACAATATCCGGTTTTGCAACCCGGACCGCTTCGGCAACTGCCTTGTTGCCGGTCACGATCTTTTTCATAATGCCTCCTCCCGGGTGGCGAGACTATGGAAATTTTCTGCGATCTGCTCCTTGAGCAGTTCTACGGTTTTTTCATCAATGCCCTTAAACCGGCCCTGCAATGACAGGTAATCTTCAAGCGGGACCGGTTTTTTCATCGCTGTTTTCGTGGGGGCGCTTATTGCAAGTTTCCCGTACTCGCGTTCCCAGAGCGCCCACATGCCGGACTTCACGGCAAGCCTACCCACCTCTACTGTATTCTCCGATGAGTATCGCCATCCCGGGGGACAGGGCGAGAGAACGTGGATGAATGTCGGGCCATGGAAGGTGAGAGCCTTCTTTACTTTCCGGAACAGGTCCTGGGGATACGAAGCGCTTGCGGTTGCCTGGTAGGGCGGATTGTGGGCGGCAATGATCGCATCGATGTCCTTTTTCATCTCAGTTTTTCCTACCGGGGTAGTCGTAGTCCTTGCACCCAGCGGCGTTGCACCGGATCGCTGCATGCCGGTATTGCCGTATGCCTCGTTGTCATAGCAGATGTACAGGAAATCCGTCCTGCGCTCAAAAGCGCCGGACATTGCCTGCAAACCGATATCGAGTGTTCCCCCGTCGCCGGCATAGACAATCACCCGGGTCTTTCTGCCGGTGGCCTGGAACAGGCTGCTAATACCCGAGGCACATGCAGCTGCTGCACCAAAGGCTATGTTGACTACGGGAACCGCATATGCCGTTTTCGGGTAGATGCCCTGGAAGGCTGCCGTGCAGCCTGCGGGCATGACCAGCACACTATCCGGACCAGCCGCCTTGAGAACGTATCGCAGGGTAAGCGAGTCTCCGCACCCGGCACAGGCCGAGGTGCATTTCAGGATGTATTCTTCTGTAGGAATTTCTGTGATTATTGCCACCTCCTTCTGGTATTCAATAGAATCGTTGTCATTGTCAGAGGTTCCCGCAATCGTGATCTGCTGGTTTTGTGAATCTCCCGGATCATGCCAGCTGTTTCATACGGCGGCAGGCTTCCTCCAGGGTCTCATCCCTCTTGGAGAACGTGAACCGGAGTTTCGTCTCACCGCCTTCGTGGTAGAATGAACTGCCGGGCACAGCGGCGACACCTGCGGTTTCGATGAGATGGCGGGCAAATTCCACATCGTTTTTCTCAAAACCGGCAATATCGGTGAATATGTAATAGGCACCCTGCGGCAACTCACAGGCAAACCCGGCATCGCGGAGGCCTTTGTAGAGAATCTTCCGTTTGCGGTCGTACTCGGCCGCAAGTTCCTTGTAGTACGATTCCGGAAGGCGGAGAGCCGCTGCACAGGCCTGCTGGAGCGGGGCCGGGGCACCTACCGTCAGGAAATCGTGAATCTTGCGGATCCGTGCTGTCAGGTCCGGATCCGCAAGGGTATAGCCGACCCGCCACCCGGTGACGCTGTAGGTCTTGGAAAAACTCCCGATCGTAATGGTCCGGTCCTGCATCCCGTCAAGCGATCCAATGGAGACGTGTTTCCTGCCATCGTAGAGGATGTGCTCGTAGATCTCATCGGTGATGGCGATCACGTTGTGATCAACACAGAGATCGGCGATAAACGAGAGTTCCTTCTTTGAAAAGACTTTTCCCGTCGGGTTGTTGGGGGTGTTGAGAATAATCGCTTTTGTTGTGCGGGAAAATGCGTTTTTCCACGCCTCTTCATTAATGGAAAAATCATCTGCAAGAGAAACATAGTGGGGGACCGCCCCCGAGAGGACCGTATCGGGGCCGTAGTTCTCATAGAACGGCTCCGGTACGATCACCTCCTCTCCGGGGGATATGACTGCAAGGAGCGAGGCAAGCATCGCCTCGGTTGAACCGCAGGTGACGGTGATCCCGGTTTCGGGATGGAAATCCATTCCATTATAGGTTTTAACTCTCTTTGCGATCTCTTCGCGGAGTTCTTTTGAACCCCATGTGATCGCGTACTGGTTTACGTCCGCATTCACCGCCTCGCATGCTGCGGTTTTGAGTTCTTCCGGGCAGGGAAAGTCCGGAAATCCCTGTGCAAGGTTGACTGCACCGTGTTTCAGGGCAAGCCGGGTCATCTCCCGGATCACGGATTCCGTGAAGACATCCGCACGTGAAGCCTGGAGTGCACGGGCTGGAATCGATCGGGTAGTGGAAGTTTTTGGGGTTTTTACACGAGTCCCTGTCACATCTCATGTTGTTGCCCTGACATGACTTAATTCACAAGATTGGAGAAATTTTTGCCGCAATCCCTTCGTGAGGGGGCCTCTGATGACCGGTTGATTCGTACCATACACCCCAGTGAATTGCGATGAATGGTGAAACGATATTCTTCCGGAACAAGAGCATTTTCCGGCAATATGCAGCAATACTTGTCGGAATTGGGGATTTGATATAAACATGAACCATAACTTATCCGTTCACTTCCGTGAACACGAAGTGCAATATGACTTTAAAACGAAAAAACCTCGCAGCGTTCACGATCATCCTCGGGATACTGACCCTGATCCTGATCGTATCCGCATTTGCGGAGAAAGCGCACGGGGACCATCTGCCGGAACGAAACGGCCGTGGCACCGCCGGGTCCATCATTACCTTTGGTGTCCCGGTAGGAATTCTCATCCTTCTATCTGCCGTTTCAGGTTTCACCCGCAGACAGAACCGATATCGGAATACCGCCGGCACACTGTCCAGCTCCGATCAGGCCTGTTGTCCGGCCATGATCGATCAGATCCCTTTGGTATGGCCGATGCGATTGCCGTACTGCCGGATACCGTCATTCATCTGACCGGAAATCCTGGGAGTATGTCGTTTTTCCTGGAGAATTACATCCCCGATACTAGATCCCGTGACCGGTCTCTGGCAGGATAAAATGCGTCCGGGCGAATCTGTTCTCGGAACTTTTGATGTATTCCTTTTTTTATCCGCCATCGGATCCGTGCCCGGAGTCATCAATAAAATTACCGGCACGTATTATCACACCGCGTGCATTATCTCTCCTAATCATACAAAAATCCTGTAAAATTTTCATTTATCGTCGGAGGATGAGATCGGGAAAAACCTGCCGATGACCGAACCTATAAATATTCACAATTGTTATTTAGTATGGTAAGATTCACAATCGTGAATCAAACATTATGCCAGTGTGGCGGAGTGGTTACGCGGCTGATTGCAGATCAGCTACATCCCGGTTCAATTCCGGGCGCTGGCTTTATCACGTAAAAAAACAGGTGAACCACTATGAGTATCAGGATCCAGAAAACATTCGAAGCCCTCTTCGCGCTCGAAGAGATTCGGCAGCTCTTCCGCGACTCGCTCCCCACCGGGTTCGATGCGGATGAGGAGGCCGCATTCCGGCAGCGGATTGCCGAAACAAAAGCGATCCTTGCTGATCTTGAGGCCGACACCGGCACCCCGAAAGTGACAAAGATTGCCGGTTCCATTGACCTGAGAACAAGAGAAGAGGAAGCCATCAACATCCAGCCGATCCAGGCCGCAGGCCGGCTGACCCTCGAGGCAAGGAAGGCCCTCATCTCCTATGGCGACGGGTACTCAACGTGTGACGCCTGCCGGAAACCGTTCCGGCTCGATAAAATTTCCAAGCCGGGTATTGCCGAGTTCCATGCCGACCTCGCAAAGTTCGTGGGGATGGACCATGCCCGGGTAGTCCCCGGGGCACGCCGGGGGTTCCAGGCCGTGACCGGCACGCTCGTCAACAAAGGTGACACCGTGGTAGTTTCCGCACTCGCCCATTACACCGAGTTCCTCTCGGTCGAGAATGCGGGCGGGGTTGTTCGGGAAGTGCCGCTCAATGCCAAAAATATCGTGACCGGCGAAGCAACCGCAACGAAGATCGAGGAAGTCAAAGCCGAGACCGGAAAACTCCCCGTGCTTGTCATGATCGATCACTTCGATTACCAGTTCGCCAACGAGCACGAGGTTAAAGAGATCGGGAAAGTCGCCCACCAGTACGACATCCCCTTCCTCTACAACGGGGCCTACACGGTCGGCGTGATGCCGGTCAACGGCAAGGCAATCGGGGCGGATTTTGTTGTCGGCTCCGGACACAAGAGTATGGCATCGGTCGCGCCATCCGGAGTACTGGCGATGACCGACGAATGGTTACCAAAAGCCCTCCGCACCACCGCAATGGTCGGGGATCTTACCAAACGAAAATTCGGTATCAAGGAAGTCGAGATGCTCGGTTGCACGCTGATGGGAGGGACGCTGCTCTCGATGATGGCATCGTTCCCCACGGTCAAAGCCCGGACCCTGAAGTGGGACGAGGAAGTGAAGCGATCCAATTACTTCATCGACCGGCTCCTGAAGATCAACGGCAGCAAAGTGTTGTCCGAGTACCCAAGGAAACACACCCTCACAAAAGTCGATACAACCGGAAGCTTCGACACGGTGGCCCAGACGCACAAG
Source organism: Methanoregula sp. (assembly GCF_041645475.1). Taxonomy (GTDB): domain Archaea; phylum Halobacteriota; class Methanomicrobia; order Methanomicrobiales; family Methanospirillaceae; genus Methanoregula. The sequence goes on from NZ_JBAZQA010000025.1 coordinate 24,320, forward strand.
CGCCGCGGGTTCTACTTGAGCGATGAACTCTCGTCCCGCGGGATCGTTGGCGAATTTGCCGGCGCAACCCGGACCTGGAAACTGAACACGTACGGCCTCTCGGACAAGAAGATCCACTACCTGGCGGATGTCTTTTCAGAGGTTGCAGAAAAACACGGCCTGAAGGTATCTCCATGAG
>NZ_JBAZQA010000026.1:0-24474 GCF_041645475.1 Methanoregula sp.
CTTCGATGTGAAATTCTGCGAGGTTAATCCGGTTATGTCTGGCACATTTTGATTATCGCTGTACTAAGATATATTTCTAAGTATTACTTTATTCAAAACGCGGATATGTTACTGCGAAAGGTCGGGTGATGTACCCGAGCGTGCGAATCACGATCATCTCCTGTTCGAGAGCTGTTTTTAAGTCAAGGAGGGTCGCTGCATGGGAAATTCCGAACAGAAAAAATGCGGCACCAATGACGAGCGGGGTTATCGAACGGATCTTCACGTACCCTATGAGGCAGATCATCCCGATCAGGATGCAGAGAAAGAGATTGATGATCGTGACAGGATCAGGCAGCAGCTGCACAGGTACACCCCCTCATCAGGAGACAACGAGCATGCGATGCCGTCTCTTTTATAGGTTTTGGCTTACCGTGACGCCGGTACAGGTACGGTATGCCCGCTTTGGTATCAGGATCTCGAACCGTGCGCCTCTTCCGGGTGTTCCGGTTTCGCTGATCGTGATGCCGGTAATATCAAGGATTTCCCGCGACAGAGCAAGCCCGAGCCCGGTGTTTTTTCCAAACCCGCGTTCGAAGATCCTCTCTTTTTCATCGGGAAGAACACCGTTGCCATCATCCTCGCACACCAGAACCGGATCGCCCTCGTGCTCATCAACCGAGAACCGGATGGATGTGATCCCCCCGCCATACCGTACGGCATTGTCCATCAGGTTGAAAAAGACCTTCCTTATGAGCGGGTCGGCGAAAACCTCCCTGCGTTCCGGGATGTCGTTTATCACCCTGACCGGTCCGGTCGGGGCTTCTGCAGTGGCGGTCCCTACGAGTGCCCGGCAGTCCTGCCAGCAGGGGGCCCTGACGCCAATCTTCTCGTATTCTCCGGTGAAGCGGATCATGGCAGAGATCCGTTCTGCAGCGGCGGTTGCTTTCTGGAAATACTCGTTGCGCGTGGTATCGGGCTGATTCTTTCCGGCAATGCAAAGGTATCCCCGGAGCAGTGTCAGCTGGTTATTGATATCGTGCCGGGTGATCTGGGTGAGCAGCCGGAGTTTCCGGTTCGTCTGCTCAAGAGCCCCATTCAGTTCTGCCAGTTCGGCTGATCGTGCAAGCAGCTCGGCCTCAGTCTGCCGGAGCCGTTCAATATTCCGATCCAGTTTTCTGCGGCTGGAGAAGACCCCGGCGCACGTGAGGATGAGTCCTGTGATGAGGATGATCGTGAGGAGAAATATCTGGAACAGGGAAAATTCTGTGAGGAATTCTTCTATGAATTGAATCCCCATTGCGTAGATTATCAGTGCCAGGCCCAGTTCAAGCCGGAAATTATCGAATTTCCTGATGACCACAAAAATTATACTTGTTATGGAAAGGAGGGTAATTTCCGTGATTGTTGCATCAAGGTCAATTTCTCCGAATCTGCAGACGGTGGTTGTTGCAACCTGGAAGCTCACTGTCACGACAAGTGCAAGGATCAGGAATAGGGGGATATATTTCCGGGCGCGGGCAAAGACCGCAGACATACTGTTCTTTTGCCTGCTGATAAATTAAAAATCTGCTGGGTTTCAGCGGTATCGGTAATTTGATCTCATCGAACCCCCCACCGGTGTCCGCTCTCTTATTTACCTCCCAGCCGCCACATCCCCTTTGGAACCACAATCTCGAACCGTGCCCCTTTGCCCTGCTCTCCGGTTTCGCAGATCGTGATGCCGGTGATATCAAGGATTTCCCGTGCAAGGAAGAGCCCGACACCTTTCTTCTTCTGGAAATCCGGCAGGAAAATTCTTTTTTTGGCATCTTCCGGAACACCAATGCCATTGTCTTCGAAAAGCAGTTTCATGGATTCTTGCTCCTCACTATACCGGAAACTCACCCGTGTTGCCGTCTTCCCGTGAACGAGGGTATTATCTGCAAGGATCTGGAAAACCTGCTCCAGCAGGGGATCGGCGAAGATCTCCAGACCATTCAGCTCGACGGTATGCTGGATCCTCAGGAAATCCAGGTGGGAAATGGCCAGGAGGAACACCTGGCTGGCGTTCTGCCACTTTGATGGTTTGAGCCCGAGATCCTGATAACTCTGGGCGAATTTCAGGGAGTGGGAAATTTTCTGCAGAACCTCTTCCTGTCTTCCGATAATGGAACTGGCCGGGTGATCTGTCACCCTCTCTTTTATCAGGTGCTGGTACCCCGAAAGGGTGAAGACCAGGTTCTGGATATCGTTGAACGTCACATAGTTCAGGAGAGTCAGTTTCTTTTTTGCCTGCTCCAGGGCTTTTTGTGACCGGGTGCGTTCAGTAATATCCCTGACAATGTGAACTGCCCTCCTCACTTCTCCGGTGGGACTGAGTATGGGATCAACGGTCACCTGCAGCCAGCCATTTCCGTCACGCATCGGGATATCGATACTTTCCCGCTTCCTGCTCACCAGCATTCGCTTTCGCGGGCAATCCTGATTGAAGCACTCCGTCCCATGGATCAGTTCAAAGCAGTTCATTCCTGCAACCTGCCCGGCGGGTTTACCCAACAGGGTTTCAACTGCCCTGTTCGTACGAAGAATCTTCCCCTCAGGGGTTATCAGGGTGATCCAGTCGGATATGGCATTGAACGTTGAATCACTTTCATTCTGAAAGAGTGCAAGTGAATCATACTGTTCCCGGAGTTCTTCTTCTGCTGCGGCCAGCTGTTCATATGCCCCACGAAGTTCATCATCGGCTTTCTTTCGCCCGGTAATATCCCGTGCAACTACCTGGACCCCCCTGTAGACCCCATCCCTGAACACGGGGATTCCCGTTCCCTCGAAAACCGCATAGGAGCCGTTGCTTTTTTTTATCCGGAACTCAACCTGCTCTGCCAGGCTTCCGTTCTTCAGCTTCTCAATCGCGAGCTCCGTCTTTGCCACATCTTCGGCCGGAATAAAGTCCACATCTGCCTTTTTTCCCAGATACCACTCCGGGGGAAATCCAAGGATCCGCGTAACGGATGGCGACATAAAGGTGGTATATCCGTCAGGATCCATCACAATGATCAGATCAGAGATCCTTTCGGTGATGCCACGGAACTGCACCTCGCTCTCCCGCAGCGCCTCTTCCGTACGTCTCCGCACGACCGCGTAACGAATCTTATTCGAGAGTTCGGTAAACTGGCTCAGCGGCTCGCCGCCTTTCTGGATATAAAAATCAGCGCCGTTGTTGAGCGCTTCAATGACCACCTCTTCCCTCCCCCTGCCGGTGAAGATGATGAAGGGCGTTGGATTTCCCGATTCTTTGAGCTGCTTGAGAAACGTTATCCCATCCATCCCCGGCATCTGGTAATCGGAGACAATGGCGTCATACCGTGCTGTATTCAGATGAACGAGGGCCTCTTGTGCAGAAGTGAGTGTATCGACCGTAAATGCCCCCTCCCTTTCGAGGAAGTGTCGGGCAATCTCCAGCAGGTCGGGCTCATCATCGACATAGAGGATCCGGACGATATCTGCCATTATCCACCCTTCGCTCTTGAGCGCCACATATCTTTTGGTACTTCAATCTCGAACCGCGCCCCTTTGCCCGGCACTCCGGTCTCGTGGATGGTGATACCGGTGATCGCGAGGATCTCGCGCGAGATGGCAAGACCCAGGCCGGTGTTCTTCCCAAAGCCCCGCTCGAAGATCTTCTCCTTCTCAAAGGCCGCGACACCGTTCCCGTCATCCTCGCAGATAAGCGTACAGGCCGTGTCGGATTCCCGGAGGGAGAAACGGATGGTCGTGATCTTCCCGCCATAGCGTGCGGCATTGTCCATCAGGTTGTACATGACTTTGACAATCAGCGGGTCCGCCAGCACTTCCACACCGGCCGGGAGATCGTTCATTACCCGGACCTTCCCGAGCGGTGCGTTGCCTGCACCCGTATCAACAACCGCCCGCAGGTCCTGCCAGACAGGCGCCTGTGCGCCGATTGTCTCGTACTCCCGGGCAAACCGGATCATGGCAGCAATCCGCTCTGCGGCATTTCCCGCCTTCCTGCAATAGTCCGCGAGCCGGGGATCCGGGAGATCCGGTTCGAGCAGGCTGAGAAATCCCGTCAGCACGGTCAGCTGGTTATTGATATCATGACGGGTGATGCTGGAGAGGAGCGTGAGCTGCTTGTTCGCCTGCTGCAGTGCCGCGGAGATCCTCAGGAGCTCGTTTGCACGCGCCGTGAGCTGGTCTTCGAGCACCTTTTTCCTGGTGATGTCGATGAGGAAGAGGAGCGTTGCGGGGCGGTTCTCATACCGGACCGGTTTTCCTTTGGCGATCACTGACCGGTGGAGCCCGTCCCGGGAAAGAAGTTCGATCTCCGTGAGGGGAACCTCAGGCACATCCTGCAGGGCGGCCATACCGGAAGATACCTTTCCGTGCGACTCCTCTGCAATGTACGAGGTCAGGGCAGTACCTGCCATCTCACCGGCTGCATATCCCAGCGCCCTCTCCGCTGCCGGGTTAACATAGAGGATCTTCCCGTCATCACCGTACACGACAATATAATCCAGCAGGTTTTCCGCCCGCTTCGGGTCGAACGGCTCACGGCCGGCCGATCCTGCCCGATCCTGCGTCTTTGCGGTAACGTCCCGGATGGAGATGAGGTCTGCGGGTATACCTTCATACGTGACGATCTTGCCGATGCTCTCAACAGAAATCCTGTTTCCTTTGGCTGTGATGACCGCATAGTGTGCGATATAGGCATCGTGGCCCTCCGCAACCCGGGCAAAATCCGTGATAACATCGTTTTGGGATTCGGGTGCAATGAACTCCATCACGTTCCTGCCTGTCATGTCTGCACAGCTCCCGAGTTCAACCGTTTTGGCTGCAGCATTGTTGGCAAACAGGATCTTCCCTTCGAGATCGATGATAAGGATCGCTTCAAGGGAGTATTCCACCAGGGACCGGAACTTCTCTTCGCTCTCCTTCAGTCCAGTCTCGGCCCTCTTGCGCTCGGTAATATCGCGCAGGATCCCGGCAACTCCCGCCTCTGTCCCGTCCGCATGGAAGATGCGGTTCGCACTCAGTGATGCCGGCGTTTCTGTTCCGTCCCGCTTCCGGAGCAGCAGCTCGTAATCCCTGACATACCCTTTTGTTGTGATCTCGTCGATAAGGGCAGTTCGCTCATGCGGGTTGACGTAGAGAACGGTTGCAGGTTTTCCCAGCAGCTCTTCCGGCATCCATCCGGTGAGACGGTTCAGGGATGGGGAGAGGAGGGTAATGACCCCGCTTACGTCCGTCTGGTAGTAGAGATCTTCGAACGATCCAAAAATATGGCGGTACTGGATCTCGCTTTCCCGCAATGCCTCCTCCACCCTCTTGTTCTCAGTGACATCCCGGAACGTACCAATGAACATTTTTGTGGAACCGTCAGGGTTTTTTACGGGCACGATCGTGATCAGGGAATCAAAAACCGTACCGTCCCGCTTCCGGAACCGGAGGGGTCGTTCCTTCACGTATCCATCCCGCTCAACGTCCTTAAGAAAAACGGGACGTTCAGCCGGGTCTGCATAAATGGAGGGGACCGGGACCCGGAACATCTCTTCCCTGCTCTCGTACCCGAACATCTCAACCAGGGCATCATTGAAATCAATCCACTGCCCACCGGGTGTAGTGATGAACACGCAATCGAGCGTTGTCTTGAAGAACTGGCGGTAGCGCTCCTCGCTTTCCCGGAGCGCATCCTCGGCGAGTTTCCGCTCGTTGATGTCGTTGAGAAAGACCAGGACTGCCGGTCGATCGTCCCAGGTTATGATGACAACACTGAGTTCAACCCAGCGGGCTGTTTTGTCTTTCCGGTATAACCGGAAGGTATACTTCGGAGGTACATCCTCGCCCCGTAACCTCCGCTCGTAGCGGTCAGCAACCATGGCACGATCGTCGGGATGGATGAATGTGCTATAGGGCATGGAGATGAGTTCCTGCTCGGAATAGCCGGTTAATTCTGCCAGGTGCGGGTTAACCATCCGGAGCAGGGTATCCTGCACAACGTAGATTGCCTGGCTGGCATGTTCAATCAGGTGGCGGTAATCGTGTTCGCTTTTTTTAAGAGCCTTGATGGCCTGTGTCCGGGAGAGTGCGTGGCGGATCTTGTGCGCAAGCTCGGCAAACTGCGCTCTCGGGGCCCCGCCTTTCTGGAGGTAAAAATCAGCGCCTTCGTTGAATGCTTCGATGACAACCTCTTCGCGTCCCCTGCCGGTAAAGATGATGAACGGGGTGGTGTCCCCCGATGCCCTGAGGTGCTTGAGGAATGCGATGCCGTCCATCTCCGGCATCTGGTAGTCGGAGATGATGACATCATAGTTCTCGGTGCGCAGCCGGACAAGTGCCTGTCCCGCAGATGTGCAGGTGTCAACGGCAAATGCCCCGTCTTTCTCAAGGAAGAGTCTGGCCAGGTCCAGCAGGACCGGTTCGTCATCCGTATAAAGAACGCGGATAGCGTCCGGCATCATGCACTGCTCCCCTTTTTGCGCCATGTCCCCTCCGGCACCCGGATCTCGAACTCTGCGCCCCTGCCCGGCTCGCCGGTCTCGCGAATCGTGATGCCGGTAATATCAAGAATTTCCCGTGAAAGGGCGAGACCAAGACCGGTGTTCTTCCCAAAACCCCGGTCGAAAATCCTCTCCTTCTCGTCAGCAGGTATCCCGTCTCCATCGTCTTTACAGATAATAACTTTGTCCCCCTCCACGTCCTTTATGGAGAACTCAATGGTTGTGATTTTCCCGCCATACTGGACCGCGTTCTCCATCAGGTTGTAAAAAACTCTGGTTATGAGCGGGTCGGCAAAAACCTCTATGCCGGCAGGTATCCCGTTTTCCACCCGGATGGTTCCGAGCGGGGCCTCCATTCCGGCCTTTATTACGATGGTGCTGCACTCCTGCCACACAGGTGCCATGACGCCGATCTTCTCATACTCTTTCGTGAACCGGATCATGGCCGCAATCCGTTGTGCAGCATTGTCGATCTTCTGGAAGTACTCCGCGTATTGCGGGTCTGCGATCTTTTTCTCCAGCAGCTTGCGGTATCCCATCAGCGTGGTTATCTGGTTGACGATATCGTGCCTTGTTATGCCGGAAAGGAGCGTGAGTTTCTCGTTTGCAGCAGCGAGTTCCCGCTCTGCCCTCTTGCGGGTGGTTATGTCAACATGGGTTCCAACCATCCGGATAGGGCTGCCTTTGTTGTCCCGCTCGATCACTTTCCCGCGGGAAAGGATCCATTTCCAGTCCCCGTCCTTTGTCCGCATCCGGCACTCCACGGTATAAAACTCATCCTTGTTGCTGATATGGTCCCGGATCCGCTGTTCCGTTGGACCAAGATCCTCGGGATGGACGAGCGATCGCCATGTTTCGTGCAGGCCGGGCATCTCGTTTGGCTCATACCCGAGCATGGTGTACCAGCGGGGGCTGAAGAACGCGTTGCCCGAGGGGATATTCCAGTCCCAGAAGCCGTCATTGGTAGCTTCAAGCGTGAGCCGGTAGTTCTCCTCGCTCTTCCTGAGATCGGCTTCCATCTGCTTTTTCTGGGAGATATCTTTCTGCGTGCCTATCATCCGGCACGCCCCCCCGGTACTGTCGGTGATTAACCCCCCGGAGCTCTCCATCGGGATGTAGGTGCCATCCTTTTTTAAGAACCGGTATTCAACGTGATAATTCTCTGCTCTCCCGATTGTCCGGGCAAGTTCGGCCAGGGTGGATGTCCGGTCATCCGGGTGGACCATCTTTTTCCAGCGGTCAATATCAACCGGCGGGAACTCCTCCATCATGTAACCCGTTACCTGAAAAATTGCGCCGGACCAGTGGATCTTCCCGCTGGCGATATCGTAATCATAGAGAAGTTGTCCTGTTTTCTCTGTTGCGAGCCGGTATTTCTCGTCAGATTCGCGTAACGTGTCTTCTGCCCTCTTGCGCTCCGTGATGTCGATATAGGTTCCGAGCACTCCGATAACCTCTCCCGTGTCGTTGCGCAGGGGGATCTTGGTGGTGAGGAGCGTGATGGTATTTCCCGACGGGGTTTTCTGGGGCTCTTCAATGAACAGTTTTGACCCGCCGCTCTCAATCACGGCCCGATCGTCGCTGCGGTACAGGTCCGCCTGATCCCGCCATCCCATTGCGTAATCGTCCCTGCCGATGATATCTTCGGGGTCTTCAAACCCGGCATCCCGGGCGAACGAGGTATTGCAGCCGATATATTTCAGGTTCCGGTCTTTCCAGAATACCCGCACCTGGATGGAGTTCAGTATCCCCTCAAGGACCTCCCGGGCTTCCCGGTTCTGCTCTTCTGCCCTTTTGCGTTTTGTAATGTCTTCAAAGATGGTGGCAAACCTGCCCTTTGCCGGGGAGTAGGTCGAGATGGAGAAATACTTGTCGAGCGGCGGGAAGTAGGTCTCAAAGACTGCCGGCAGACCGGTTGTTGCAACCCGTGCATAGATGTCGAGATACGGGGGTTCGGTGACCCCGTAGGCTTGCCGGCTCGTCTTCCCGATAACAGCATCCCTTGCGATACCGAGATGTGTTTCGAATGCGGGATTGGTTTCTACGATCAGATAATCTTCGGGAACCCCGTGTTCATCGCACGTGAGTTCATGGAGGGCCGCACCTTCTGTCATATGGGTATAGAGAGTATGGAACCGGTCCTCGCTCATCCTGAGGCTCTCTTCCGCCTGTTTTCGCCCGGTAATATCCCGGAAATACCAGACTCTCCCGTAATATTTTCCGGTCTCCCCCAGCATCGGTGCCGAGAACCGCTCCAGTACCCGCCCGTCTTTTAACATGAGTTCTTCAGAACTCTTCTCCCCTTTACGTTTGTAGAGGTACCTTACCCGGGAGAGGAATGCTTCCGGATCGGCAAGCTGCTCCACGACAAACTGCAGTACTGGCTCATCGTTCCCGGATGTAATAACCGTATCCGGAATTTCCCAGACCCCGACAAATTTTTGGTTGTAATAGAGGATCTTCCCGGATTCGTCCACGACAAGGATGCCATCGGGAGCGGTCTCCTGCTGCGTTGAGAGGATGATGTTCTTGAACGTTATCTCTTCTTCAACCCGCTTGCGCTCCGTGATGTCCTGGATGACACCAATAACCCGAACCGGGATGCCATATGCATCCTTTTCGAGCCTTGCACTGGAGAATATTACTTTTGGGGCAGATCCGTCAGCAGGATGGACAGGAAATTCAAGAGCGTATATTTTTCCGGTGGTTATCATGTCGACGAGTGCCTGGTGGACCCGCACCCGCTCCGGGATGCAGGCTTCTATATCTGCAAGTGAGAGATATCCGGCAACGGGAGGATACCCAAAGGTGTGAATTGCCTCTGCCGATCCCCAGATCTTACCCGTCTCGATATCATACTCCCAGCTCCCGGTGTGACCGATCGCTTCGGCCATTGTCAGCCGCTCCTCATTTTTCCGGAGTGCACGTTCGCTTTCGGCAAGATGATCGTACTGCGCCCTCAGCTCTTCTTCTGCCGCCGCAACCTGCTCGTAGGCGGCGTGAAGGTCCTGGTGTTCTTTTTCCAGGGTCTCTTCCAGGCGCCTTCGTTCCGTGATATCCCGGATCGACTCAATAGCGCCGATGATGGCACCCTGCATATCATAGAGCGGGACGGCTTTTCCCCAGAGTTTTCCTTCTTTTCCCCGGGGTTTTGCATTGTTCGTCTCCGATGTAAGCACATCCCCGTCGACCCGGACAAAGGAGTAACTCGAACGGATCTCCAGTTCCGGTGCAAAAATCAGATCAATGAGGATGGGGCGACGGATGCCGTAGAACGGGATCGCGTATTCGTGATCTCCCCTCCCTATCATGTCCTGTGCAGGCACGCCGGTCATCTCTTCTATGGCCCGGTTCCAGGCTATCACCACGCCGTTCTTATCGATTGCAAATGTCGCGTCCGGGAGGAAGTTGAGGATGTCGGCTTCCCTCCGTTCGTGATCGTGAATGATCGTTTCCGCCCGCCTTTGCTGTACTGCCTGTCGGATCTTGTGGGACAACTCGGCGAACTGCGATTCCGGGTCGCCACCTTTCTGGAGATAGAAGTCCGCCCCGTTGTTGAGCGCCTCGATCACCACCTCTTCCCTGCCCTTGCCGGTGAAGAGGATGAACGGGAGGGTCCGAAATTCTGCACGCACGGTTTTTAAGAGGGTGATACCGTCCATCTTCGGCATCTGGTAATCGGAAACAACCGCATCGTAATGCTCTGATCTGATATGGGCAAGCGCGTCTTTTCCCGAGAGTACGCAATCAACAGAGAACCCCTTATCCTCTTCCAGGAACAGTTTGCCGATGTCCAGAAGGTCGCGATCATCATCAACGTAGAGGATACGGATCGTGTTCTGCATTATCTCCTCTCCCCGGTCATGCGCCACATGTCTACCGGCACCCGGATCTCGAAGCGGGCGCCTGCTCTCGGCTCTCCGGTCTCGGTAATCGTGATATCGGTAAGGGAGAGGATCTCCCGTACAAGGAACAGCCCGAGGCCGGTGTTTTTACCAAAGCCCCGTTCGAAGACCTGCTCTTTTTCATCGGCTGCAATCCCTATCCCGTTGTCTTCCCACACAATCACGAGATCCTGTCTCTCTCTGCGGGATGATACTTGGATTTCGGTAACCCGTTCCCCATGATGAATCGTGTTGTCCAGGAGATTTGAAAAGACTTTTTCCAGCATCGGGTCGGCAAATACCTGGACACCCCGGATGTCCGTGATCAGCGCAATCGGGTCCGGGACCTGTGAGCGGGGTATGACCTCCACGAGAGTTATCCACTGGGGCTCATGAGTGCCGAGGTTCTGGTAGATCCGGGTGAACTCGATCTGCGACCGGATCATGGTGATTGCGGTCCTCACTTTTCCCAGGTGATCTGCCTGCAAGGGAATCGTGCATTCCTTCTCTGCCATCTTCAGGTAGCCGAGGATAACGGTTATCTTGTTGAGGATATCGTGCCGGGTGATGCCGGTGAGCAGGGTGAGCTGGCGGTTTGCCCTGCGGAGTGCCAGCTCTGCATTCTTGCGCTCCGTGATGTCGATGGCGACTCCCCGGAACCCGATCAGGTTCCCGTCAGCGTCGGTTACCCGTGCCGGGCGAATCTCGATTATCATCTCGCGCCCGCTCGAGTTGTGGATGGGGATCTCGAACGGCACGCACGGCCCGTCTGATGCAGCAAGCCGCGAGAGTTCCTGTCTCGCAAAGGAACATCCCACGTCTGTGGTCAGGTCGGTTATCCGTTTTCCGATCCATCTCTCGGCAGGATAGCCCATGATCGTTTCGAACATGGGACTGATGTACAAAAATCTCCCCTGGACATCGACTTCCCAGACAATGTCCGGGGAAGTCTCCACAAGGGACCGGAACTTCTCTTCGCTCTCCCGGACTGCGGCCTCCGCCTTCTTGCGCTCGGTGATATCCTGGTTCGCACCGTGGGTCTTGATAGTCCGTCCTTCTGCATCTTTCGTGATGCCGATACGCACCACGATGTGCCGGATCTCGCCATCCCTCCGGATTATGCGATGCTCCCGCTGGGATGTATAATGCGGATCGGCCGCCTGTATCGCTTTTCGTGCTTCATCGGCAACGACTCCCTGGTCTTCCGGGTGAACGAATTTTCGGGTGTACGTTTCTGTGGTCATCTGGTTTCCGCCTTCACGCTCTGCCGTAGTACCATACAGGGTGTAGAACCGGTTATCGAAGGTGAACATATTCGTACTGAGATCGTGCTCCCAGTTCGCCAGGTGTGCCATGTCCATCGCCTCTCCGAGCAGTTGCCGGTTTTTCCGGAGTTCCTCCTCTGCCTTCTTGCGCTCAGTTATGTCTTCAATGGTGGAGAGAATGTGGGGTTTTCCATCCATCAGGATAAGACTTGATGAAAACAGGCAGGTCCGGATCTCCCCTGTTTTGATCAGGCACGACATTTCCATGCCATGAATGTCCTGCCGGCTCCGGAGGCAGGAGATCATCCGCCCGCGTTCACTGTTATCCGGGAAAAGCTGGAGTTCTTCGGCAGTTTTTCCAATCACATCTTCCCGTGAATACCCGGTCTCTTTTAGAAATGCCTCGTTGACATCGACAAATTTCCCGTCCGCTGCTGATGCGAGGGTGAGTGCAACCGGGCTGCTCTTAAAAACGGTAGCGAATTTCTTTCCTGATTCCCGTTCCCGTTCTTCAGCCCATTTTCGCTCGGTGACATCCCGGAAAGAGATAAAGACTGCATCGGTTTTTTGGAACCGGATCTTTTTACCTATGCATTCGATCCAGATCTCCCGCTTCGTCTCCGTGATGAGTTTATACAGGACAAGATATGCATTGACCCCCTGCACGATATTGGAAAAATCCCGTTGCAGGTTCTCCTGTGACTCCGGGGCCACATACTCAAGGACATTCTTCTTCCCGATCTTTGCGGAGTAATCCGGATCATCGATGATAAGGCCCGCCGCCCGGTTGGTAAAGAGAAGGATGCCGTTAAGATCCGTGATCAGGATCCCGTCAAGCGAGTGTTCCACGAGGACCCGGAACATCTCCTCGCTTGCCCGGAGCTCCTGGTTCTTCTGGATCAGCTCATCCCTGCTCTCCCGCAGCGCATTCTCCCGCATGCGGTCTGCGGTAATCTCGCGGATTGTGCCCATCAGGGCGGGTCGTCCCCGGTACATTCCCATTGAGGCGTGCAGTATGATATGAGCCCGCGTCTGCCCGTCCTTATGCAGGAGCGTGTATTCAACAGAATCGGGGATTGCCTCTCCTGCCAGTCTCTGCTGGTACCGCTGCTGTGCTTTTTTGCGGTCTTCGGGAGCAACGATGTCAGCGATCGATTTGCCGATGAGTTCGTTCTCGTCATACCCGGTCAGGGCGGCAAACGCACCACGGTTGTAAAAGACCAGGCCGCCGTCCTGGAGGATGAAGAACCCGTCGCGGCTGTGCTCGATCATGGTGCGGTACATCTCCTCGCTCTCCCGGATCCGCCTCTCTCCCAGCGCGAGCTCCTGGTACTGGCCCCTGAGCTCCTCTTCCGATGCGGTGAGCTGCTCGTATGCAGCCCTGAGCTCCTCATTTACCTGCCTCCGTGCCACGGCATGCCGGATCTTGTGCGCGAGCTCGGCAAACTGCGCTCTGGGATCTCCGCCTTTCTGGAGATAAAAATCCGCCCCGTTGTTGATCGCCTCGATCACTACTTCTTCGCGGCCCCGGCCGGTGAAGAGGATGAACGGGATGTCCCCGAACCGTTCCCGGACCTCTTTCAAGAATGCTATGCCATCCATGTCCGGCATCTGGTAATCGGAGAGGATGGCATCGTACGACCGGAAAGACGGGGATGCCAGTGCGTCATGTGCTGATGTTGAAGTCCCTACCCGGAACTCTCCGGACCGTTCAAGGAAGAGCCGGGCTATCTCAAGGAGGTCCGGTTCGTCATCGACATAGAGGAGGGAGATCATCACTGAGAACCATTAGAGATAGATGATCTACAGAGGAATACGATGATACAAAAAGATTCCCTTGTGGGGATCATCCTACGCCGGTTACATGATCTGGGCCGGGTTTGTCCCGGCATGATGGTGTTGCCCTTTCTCTCCTGATCCTCCGGGGAGCCACATTTTTACCCGAAGGCCCCGCCTTTCGAAACCGGGGCGACCCCTCGGTCGCCACCGTTCACGTCAGAACTCAGGCAATCCCCTACAGAGTGGTTTGGCTAAATGTCTTCGTGCTGTCGGAGGTACCTCATACCACCCGGTTTCCAGTGTGCGGGAAATCTCCTGAACGTCCGGTGCATCAGCCCTCGCCCCGCACTTTTTGCATTTCCAGCCCTTGCCTTTCCCATCGCTTGTCATCCGCTTGTTGCAGGCTTCGCAGATGGGGGGGCGGGTTGTCTCTGCTTTTTTAAGCGAGACGATTTTTATCTTTTCTAAGTTGATGCTCTCTTTCTTGCAGCTCCCGCACGCGATCACGGTATCGCCCGGCACCAGCTGGCGGATGATCTGCCGGAAATTCTTTGTGGGTTCATAGGCCATGCACCGGACAATCCGTTCCTCCTCACAGAGCGTGAATGAGACATGGCCCCCGGTTCCGGTTTTTGGCGTTTCAGCTACCGTTCCCCGGACATAGTACGAGATACCCTCATCGAGGAGGCCGATCGTCCCTGCAATAAGATGGGCATCGGTTCCCTGGTTCGTAACCCAGATCTGTTCGAGCGCAGGCTTTTCTGATATGATCATCTGCCGGGCTGCCATCACCCATTGCGGGCTCTCGCCCCGGATCCCGAACAGGACCGGGTCGGGTGTGTGGGGAACGCAGACCACGACATCATTTGCCACGTCGACGGTATCCCATGTATGGGGGAAGGTTGCCGCCTCCGCGGCAAACAGGCTCGCCCGGTCAACGTTACGGGGCGTGCCGAACCGCTGCGGTTCGCGGTACACAAGAATCTCTGAGGTCCTGTCTGCAAGCTCGCTTGCAACCGCTGCCGTTGCACCGATCAGACCCCGGCGGTTCTTCCAGCCCCGGTACCGGGCTCCTGCCGCATCAAGGATGCCGGTCGCCTCATCAACCGTGCAGAAACCCGTAACCGCTTTCCGGTAAAATGCGGCATCCGGCTTCCTGTCGGTAACTACTACACCGGGATTGGTATTCTCACAGGAAAAATCGGCAAGCTCCTCCACGATCCCGCACGCGAGATCAAATGCCCGATCCGCGTCTCCGACAACGTTGAACGCAATTGCGGCATTCCCCCGGGTCTTGAAGGTCACGTTCGGGTTGAGCCGGACGAGCCGGGCCTCGCGCACACGCATGTGGTCGCAAATCAGCCTGCGGGCCAGAACTGCCCCGAGGTAAGTGGTGCACATTCCGCCCGGGGAATCCGTGTCATCAATGCCGATCAGCATGTCTATATTAATATATGGGCACGCTCCATCCATTTGTATCTGCATGTCTCAGGACCGCCAGCTCCAGCTGGTTACCAGTGTCATGATAACTGCCGGGTTCGATGTCTCCGAGCGCTTCAGCCTGCGCCCACGGAGTTTCGACCTCATCGCCCGCAACAACCGGACCCTGCTCGTCATCAAGGTAGTGGCCCACATCGACTCCGTGAGCGAGGAGGTGGCCTTCGATCTCGATCTCATCTCCCGTCACCTGGGTGGTGTGCCGCTGATCGTGGGCGAACGGGCCCGGGACGCGGAGCTGGAACGCGGGGCCGTGTACGTCCGGTACGGCATCTACGCGATCAGCCCGTCAACCCTCTATGATTACTTTGCCGAGAAAATACCCCCGCTCGTCTACGCATCCCCTGGCGGGCTGTACGTCAACATCAACGGCGATGCCCTCAAGGATCTCCGCGAGAAGCGCAGCATGTCCCTTGGGGATCTCGGCCATGTACTGGGAGTCTCACGGCGAACGATCAGCAAGTACGAGAGCGGCATGGGAACAACGCTCGAAGTAGCCATCCGCATCGAGGAGTTTTTTGATACCGGCGTAGTGGAGTCGATCGACCTGATCGGGCACGCACCACCAAAAGCTATGGAACCGGAACCCACGATCCCCGGTACTGTACTCAAAAGTCCCATGGAGTTCCTGGAGCAGATCGGCGTGCGGATGCACGCGCTCCACGGCGCACCGTTCCAGGCCCTCCTCACCTTCGAGAAGCACACGATCCTTACCGGCTACGGGCCGGCCCAGAAAGTGGTAAAAAGAGCAGCGCTCATCGGCAATCTTTCGCAGATAGCAAAAAAGCATGCAATGTGCGTGATTACCGACTCCACGAAAGAGAAGAAGATAGGAAAGACGCTCGTGATCAGCGAGCAGCGGCTTCACCGGATAGAAGATGGTTTCGAACTGCTCGACCTGCTGGGCGAGTGAACTTTTTTCAACAACCTATATATAGAACCACAAACCAATTTTAGTGCTAAAAGTGGTGATTTTTATGTCACAGCAACTTGGAGGACAACAGATACTTATTCTCAAAGAAGGCAGCACCCGTACCCGCGGCCGCGACGCCCAGGGTATGAACATCACCGCCGCAAAGGCAGTGGCAAGTGCAGTCAGGACCACGCTCGGTCCCAAAGGTATGGACAAGATGCTCGTCGACACAATCGGCGATGTAGTCATCACAAACGACGGTGTCACGATCCTCAAGGAAATGGACATCGAGCACCCGGCCGCAAAGATGATGGTCGAGGTAGCAAAGACCCAGGATGATGAAGTCGGCGATGGTACTACCACCGCAGTCGTCATTGCCGGAGAACTCCTCAAGAAGGCAGAAGACCTCCTCGAGCAGGATGTCCACCCGACCATCATCGCAGCCGGCTACCGCCAGGCGGCAGAGAAGGCACAGGCACTTTTAAAGGACCTCGCCTTTGATGTCAAGGCAACCGACAAGGCGCTTCTCAAGAACATTGCCGGCACCGCAATGACCGGCAAGGGTGCAGAAGCAAGCAAGGAGAAGCTCTGCGACCTCGTTGTCAGGGCTGTTGTCATGGTCACGGACGATGACGGTAAGGTCGACATCGAGAACATCAAGGTCGAGAAGAAGACCGGCGGTTCAATCGAGGACTCCGAGATTGTTGAAGGCGTGCTTATCGACAAGGAACGCGTTCACCCCTCGATGCCCAAGAAGGTTACCGGCGCAAAGATCCTTCTCTTAAACGCAGCAGTCGAGTTCAAGAAGACCGAAGTCGATGCCGAGATCAACATCACCTCCCCCGACCAGCTCCAGGCATTCCTCGACGAGGAAGAGCGCATGGTCAAGGGTATTGTTGACAAGATTGTCAAGAGCGGTGCAAACGTCCTCTTCTGCCAGAAGGGCATTGACGACATTGCACAGCACTACCTTGCAAAGGCAGGAATCTTTGCAACCCGCCGTGTCAAGAAGAGCGACATGGAGAAACTCGCCCGGGCAACCGGTGCAAGCCTCGTCTCCTCCATTGATGCGATCAGCAAGGAAGAACTCGGGAAAGCAGGCCTTGTCGAAGAGCGCAAGGTCGGCGGCGAAGAGATGACCTTTGTCGAGCAGTGCAAGAACCCGAAAGCGGTCTCCATCATCGTCAAGGGCGGTACCGAGCACGTAGTCGACGAACTCGAACGCGCTATCCACGACGCACTCCGCGTTGTCGGTGTCGTTGTCGAGGACAAGAAGGTTGTCGCCGGTGGCGGTGCAATCGAGACCGAGCTCTCGCTCCGTCTCCGCGAATATGCAGCAACCGTTGGTGGCAGGGCACAGCTCGCCATCGAGGCATTTGCATCAGCACTCGAAGTCATCCCGCGCACCCTTGCAGAGAATGCAGGCCTTGACCCCATCGACATGCTTGTCGAGATCCGGGCAGCCCACGAGAAGGGTAAGAAGACGTACGGTCTCAACGTGTTCGAAGGCAAGGCCGTCGACATGAAGGCAGCCGGCGTTGTCGAGCCCCTCCGCGTCAAGACCCAGGCCATCTCCTCCGCAGCAGAAGCCGCGGTCATGATCCTGCGCATTGACGATGTCATTGCCTCCTCCAAGAGCCCGATGCCCGAAGGCGGTATGCCTCCGGGTGGCATGGGTGGAATGGGCGGCATGCCTCCGGGCATGGGCGACTACTAACCCGACATTTTTTTCCTTTTTTCCTCGTACGAGAGGTCTTTCCTGCACTTTGGTGCAGTTACTCCGCGTCTATTCAAATCCTCTGTACTGTCCGCATAGCCAGCGACTGACAACCGGCATATCCTCTCATCAGCGATCCGTGCACGGGTCAGAACCTCCTTTACTACGACGTTCCCTTACCCCCAATCACACACCAGAAGAAGAGCGGGTCGAGGGGGATGGCACCTTTTATCCATAGCGGATTGACCCTTGATACTGCAGGATATCGCAGGAGAACGTATCAGATCGATCTCTTTCCTACAACTTGTGAAAAAAAGGAATGTGTTGCGTAAAAAAATGCACTCAGATTGTACCCGAGAAGTTCTGTCCGTCCTTGACAATGATGACACACTTCATCTGGGGATAGCCGGGGTCTATAACGGTAAACGTCCCTACCCGATCACCGAACGTGTACGAAAAGCTGGCTCCGGGAATGATATCGCTAGATTTGAACATGGTTGTGCCCGCTTCCGTTGTTCCTTTCACCACGTGATTCACGGTATCGTCATTTCTCCAGGTAATTCCTGTTCCCGGAAGAACCGTGAGTTCTTTGGGAGTAAAGGTATTGTTGGTCATGGAAAAGACCGTGATCTTGGTCTGGGGTGTCAGGCTTACGTGGGGGGTTGCTGCTATTGTCGGCACACTTTCTGTCACGTTCGTTATAACCTGGAGCGTGGTTTCCCTGGTTGCGACAGCCGTAACCGCGGGAGCAATGGGAGTTCCGGCTGCGGTCGGTACCAGGGTTGGTTCCATGGTGGCAACAGGGGTCTCAACGGTAGTTGGGACGGTGGTCTGAGGAGTAGTTGCCGGTGCCGGCTGTAACTGTGCACATCCGCTGACCGCGACCAGAAGGATTACAAGAACAAAGAATCCGAACAATTTCTTCATATACTCAATGTTGAATTCGTCGGATAATTAAATTTACTGCAATCCCCGCCATTATTTTTCCTTCAGCACGCCAGATCTTGCAGGAATCGGATGATGGTACTGATATCGGATTATTCATGTCAGGCAACTCCTCTCGTTTCATCCGGCCTCCCGTCCCTGTTAAAAAGCCGGATCTCTGTTCTTTCCGGGAGTGTATCCTGGCATCAGCTTAATGAACACGAACGTATCCAGTATCTCCCATGAGCGAGAGATTCATCTTTACCCGGTACAGGACCGACTGTTACCATTGCAAAAAGAATGCAGACCAGATTATCAAGGCCGTCCCGTACCAGGCACTGGTTGCCTGCGAGGCGTGCGGGGCAACCCGGGTCTTTGTTCCCCGTGTGGAAGATGTCGATGCCGCGGGTACCTTAACAAAGATCGGGAAGTACCCGGTCTGGGAGCTCATGCAGGAAGCAACCTGCAGGCACTGTATGGTGACCGGCCCCCACGACATCATCGTGAGCTCCCGCCACCTCACCGTCCGGTGCAGGAACTGCACGTTTACGCATTTCTATAAATTCGACCTGGAATATATTGCAAAGGATGCACTGACCCCTCAATAAACCGGAATACCCCGGTTTTTGTCAGTCACCACAACACGACGTGAGGAGCGGGTAACTGTTGGCGTACCGCTCGATGATCTCCTCCACCCTGGTTCTGAGTTTTGGGTCTTTTGCCAGCAGGAAGAAAATGATCTCATTATCCGTGATGGTCAGCGGATCCATGCCGGTGAGCTCGTTCAGCCGGGAACCGCGCTCCCGGACATACCCGTCATGTTTTACCCGCGGAAAATGCTGGTAGATCATAAGGACGGAATTTTTGTCCATGCGATCCGCGATCTGTTTTACTTCCGCAAAGAGCAGGTGTTTTTCCGTTGGCCTGCTCTCCTCGAGCCCCGTATCGGGATCAAGGAAAATGAGGGATTTCTTCGGGATCCTGGGCAGGATATTTGAAAAATACCGGGTGCGATCCTGGTGGGTGAATTTCTGGTCGGAAACAATATGGGCGAGGATCTGTTCCTTGTTGAAGTACCCGCGGATATGCTGGAAATAGTCGAGATCGTCTTCGATCTCCTGGAGGCGCTCCATCTGGGCAACAAGATCCAGGTTCTGGCTTCCGGCTTTTCCGCTCTTCTTTGCTTTGGCAAGGTCCGTTTTTCCGCACTTCTTCCCGCGGGCACCCTCATCCGCTCCGGTGAGCATGGGGATGAACGAAAAACTGTCGAAGGCCGGGTCTGCCTTCATGATGTGGCGCACGAGATCGAACGTGAAAAGGTCCCGCGTATCGCCAAAATTCATACGGTTCATGGCATCAGCTTCGCGGAGATATATAAAAAGGAAATTAAAAAAGGTTGTGATACATTTCTCCCTAAACGAGAATGATGGTTTTTATTTCTGCTCTTACTTTTCTTCCCGGATCATGGTGATGGCCTTTTTCGGGCATTCGTTTGCACAGATGCCGCAGCCCTTGCAGAAATCCAGGTCGATGTTAAGCTCCTCGTCAATCGTCCCGTCCGGACAGTAGGTTGCACAGAGCCCGCATTCATTGCATTTCTCTTTGTCCACCACCGGCCGGAATACCCGCCAGGTCCCGGTCTTTCCGGCTGCGCCAACAACGGGCTGGCTTATTGCGAGGCGCTCGCGCTTTATGCTGCTCATATCTTCATCTCCTTGTATGCTGCCTCAGCTGCCTTGACATTGCGCTCATCGGAAAACATCTCGCGGATGGCGACTTTTGCCGAGTCCACCGATATGATTCCCATCTTTGCAAGTGCCCCGAGCACCGGTGTGTTCAGGATCGGGCTTCCGGCAACAACCAGTTTCTCCTTCAGGGCTATACCCGTAAGGTCTACATGGCCCGAGGAGAACCCGGAGAATTCCTTGGCATGGGCGCTGTTGATGAGAACTTTCCCGCCGGTTTTTAAGCCCTGGAGGACATCGACCACATCCATGACACTTGCATCAAGAACGATGACCATGTCGGGCTTCTTGATCTGGCTGTAGATCTTGATGGGCTTGTCATCGATCCGGACAAACGATACAATGGGTGCCCCGCGGCGTTCCGCCCCGTAGAACGGGCAGGCCGTTGCATACTTGCCATCGTGGATTGCCGAAAGCGCAAGGAGCCGGGCTGCGGTAACCCCGCCCTGGCCGCCCCGGGAATGGATGCGGATCTCAAACACGGTCGCTCACCCCGAACCAGAACTCTTCTCCTATGCGACGGTTCCGGACAAAGTCCGCGATGTCGTCGTACGTGACCTCCTGCCCTCCGATGCCGGCGATGACGCTGAAGACCGCTTCCCTTGTCTGGGCCATGATCTCTGTTGCAAGAATTCCCCCGCGGCCAAACGAGTAGTCGCGGTCGATAACAACAACCTGTTTTCCCTCAAGGTCGAGCTTCGGGAACGGTCGGAACCAGCGCAGGCGCATGGAACCGGCCTTTATTCCCTCCTTACGGAGCAGGTCGACGGCAACTTCCGCCTCTTTCCCGAGTGTCCCCATCGAAACGATCACGACTTCGGCATCCTCGCAGCAGTAATCCTCGGTGAACCCGTATTTCCTGCCGAACCGTTTGTTAAATTCCGTCTCGGTTTCTTCGATGACCTTCACGGAATCCCGCATGGATCGTTCGATGTCCCAGCGGAACCTGAACTGCTGGTCGGGACCGGTGAGACCCCCGTATGCGGTGGGCTTCGTTACGTCAATGGCATGGGCGAGGTGTAACGGCGGGATGAAGTCGCCCAGGTTCACGGTCTCAAGCGGCTGCATGATGTGGGAGAGCGTGAAACCGTCAAGGTTCACCATCACCGGCAGGAGCACATTGTTGTGCTCGGCGATCCGGAATGCCATGAGGGTTGCATCGTAGGCTTCCTGCACGGAGCTGACATAGACCTGGAGCCAGCCGGTATCGCGCTCCTGGAGGGCGTCGGTGTGTTCTGCCCAGATGTTCCAGCCGGGCCCAAGGGAGCGGTTAACGTTTGCCATGACAATCGGGAGCCGTGCGCCGGCTGCCCAGTTGGTCATCTCGTGCATGTAGAGAAGGCCGTGGGAGCTCGTTGCCGTGAACGTCCGTGTGCCGGTAATGCTTGCCCCGATACAGGCCGCCATCGCCGAGTGCTCGCTCTCGACTGCGATATACTTACTCTTCAGCTCGCCGCTCGAAACAAATTCGGCAATCTGTTCAACGATCTCGGTCTGGGGCGTGATTGGGTATGCAGCAACCACGCCGGGGATCACCTGTTTGACCGCTTCTGCCACGGCCTTGTTCCCGGTTGCGATCTTCTTCATGGTTCTGCCTCCTCTGCTGCGAGTTTTGCCAGGTTCTTTGCCAGCCGCTGTTTTATGATCTCGACGGTTTTGGTATCAATACCCTTGAACCGTCCCTGCGGGGCAAGGTAATCCTCGAGCGGGAGGGGTTTTCTCATGGCAGCTTTCGAGGGGGGCGTGATCGTAAGTTTCCCGTACTCGCGCTCCCAGAGCACCCACATGCCGGTCTTGACAGCGAGTTTGCCCATCTCAACGCTCTTCTCCGTTGAATAGCGCCACCCGGGGGGGCACGGGGCCAGGATGTGGATGAAGGTTGGCCCCCTGAACGTGAGCGCCTTCTGGACTTTCTTGAACAGGTCCTGCGGGTAGGCTGCGCAGGCGGTTGCCTGGTACGGGGGGTTGTGGGCGGCGATGATCGCATCGATATCCTTCTTGGCATCGGTCTTTCCCGCCGGGGTGGTGGTTGTTTTTGCCCCGAGCGGCGTTCCGCTGGACCGCTGCATGCCGGTGTTGCCGTAGGCCTCGTTGTCGTAGCAGATATAGAGGAAGTCCGTGCCCCGCTCGAATGCCCCGGACATGGCCTGGATGCCGATATCGAGCGTTCCGCCATCTCCTGCGTACACGATCACGTTCGTCTTTTTCCCTGCAGCGCGGAAGGCGTTGCTCATGCCGGAAGCGCAGGCAGCTGCTGCACCAAAGGCGATGTTGTATACCGGTACATTGAATGCAGTGTTCGGGTAGATCCCCTGGATGACGCTGGTACAGCAGGCGGGCACGACCAGCGTGGTATCCGGGCCTGCCGCCTTGAGCACGTACCGGAGGGCGAGCGAATCGCTGCACCCGGCACAGGCCGAAGTACATTTCAGGATATATTCTTCTTTGGGAATTTCGGCGATGGTATTCAACTCCTGCAGAGATGTGAACGATCAGGGAGCGCTGTAGTGCGACCCAACGATCTATCATTATTTATCATCACCGTGGGTGAAAAAAGTATCATAATCGTTCTGGAGGTGCTGCCCCTTTGTGAGGAATGGTGTCTCCCCCGGTGGGTGGTGGTGAGGGGGATGGGGGGTCATATCGGGCATTATCGATCTTGGAAATGTCCGGTTATTACACTCCACCTCACTTGTTGTCGGTTGTTAATCTCTCTTTTCCGAAGGGTATCCAGTTGATGCACCGTAGCATCAGAAGTAAGAATCTGCTCCTTCCGGCTTCATTTCTAATTCCCTTGAATACGGGGAATTAAAATCCGGGTTGTTGATTCTTCCAGCGTTTTTGGGCCGACTCGTTTGAGGTCTTTCGTAATCCCATCCGAGCAAACGGTTCGGAATTGCACTGCGATTGTGCCGTCATCCATTATATAACATCAGTACCGCAGGCTTTCAGAAGTGCAATCTTCCTTTGTCTCTGGCTGATGCAAATACGGTGCAGCCTATACCTTCACTCCACGCACTCCAATGGGTTATATGGCGACAATGATAATACGCCCCATATATGACAACCGTGGCGAGTGCCTTTAAGATTGATGCTGTATTAGAAAGAAAACATCATTCAATGACGGCAGATGGTCTTGGTATTGGCGAATTGATCTTTTCAATTACCAATGATGGAGACACTATCAACGCGTCAGAGATATCGATGGCAATAGCGTTTACGGGTCAAACTAGCAAATACCCACTGCCATTTCCCGAAGGGATTTCGATGATTAAAAAGGGGGAATGTGTTGTCTTCAACTCAAATCCAAAATCTTTAACGAGAAACTCTGGCGCTGTGATCGTTCTTATGAATATTTCTGATGGTCAAGAGATTATACGAGTGAAAGTTCGCGATATTCCATAAATAAAAAGATGAACGCCGCTGCAATGTCGTATCTAGGGTATGGCAAAATTTTATACTTAGTTTGATTACTACCCATACAATTTAAAAAAAAGATATTGTGACCATGAAGTGATGTAAGATGACAGGAGAAAAATATGAAGGTGTGCTTGGCATTCCTGAAATTATTAAGGAGATGGCAGAAGATCTATTACAGATCTGGAATGAAGAAAATGAAAGTAGGTACCTTGAAGCAATCTTATTAAATTATAGTTTCATCGAAAACATTTTGAAATATTCTCTTTTTTTAAAAATTACTAGTGATTATGCCCGCGACCAAGCAACTACAAAAAAGAAAAATTTTGATGACGAAACTCACGGACAATTTGGCGATCGAATGAAGTCATTTTGTAGTAATATGACGTTTTATCAAGCTCAAAATATCTCTTTGGCAAAAGGACTTATTGAGTTACCTCTCTACGAAAAAATTGACAAAATACGATCTGGCCGGAATAATATTGTCCATGAATTATGGCTATACAATCAAAGAAATGACGCGAAAAAAATGAAAATTGAACTAAATTCAGCTATTGAGGTAACAATAGATTTGGCAGAAACCTCGCTTAATTTGGTAAAAGAAATAAATATTCCTCAATTGTTGGAGATTGAGTTCTTTTTCCCACGTCGAAAGGAGAAAGTAGTGGGTACCAAACATCATGCAAAGACATGAATGTGCGGCAAATACATTTTCTCATTTTAATTGTAGGACTTACGCAGTTGGTTTCGACCGAAAGATCTAAGGACTAGTAAAACCCATTCGAAAGTTAGACAAACCCGGAATGGAGAACGAAGCGCGTGAATCCCCCGAAATGCACGAGCAGCAGTTTTGT
>NZ_JBAZQA010000027.1:0-19815 GCF_041645475.1 Methanoregula sp.
GTGGGTTCGTAGCTCAGTTCGGTAGAGCGCCTGGCTTTTAACCAGGTGGTCGGGGGTTCAAATCCCTCCGGGCCCGTTGCCACGAGCAATCGTGGGTTTTTTGCGGTGATGCATCTGAGAGGAAATCTGTTCATCTGTGAGGGGGTTTTTCATTGAGCACCAAACTGAATGTGTTGAAGCACGTGATGGTGCCAGACCATAAAATCATGAGTGAAGAGGAGGTATCGGAACTCCTTTCCCACTACAACATTACTACGGAACAATTACCAAAAATTTACCATGACGATCCTGCGGTAAAAACAGTAGGCGCCGAGCCTGACGATGTGATTAGGGTTATCAGGGCAAGCCACACGGCTGGCAGAGCTGAGGCATTCCGCCTCGTAGTCAAGAGACCCAAAAAATAAATTCCGGGGTTGATCAGTCTGATAGACAGAAGCATTTTATCGAGGGCATATTTTTCACGGGAGCATGTTGCGCGCCACCAGCTTGACTCCTTCAACTATTTCTTAAAGTACAATCTTCAGAAAGTGGTCAACGAGCAGCGGGTAATCGAGACTGACATCGAAAACCGGGGCAAGAACAATGAGCCGGTCTGGGTGGAACTCGGCAATATCGAGGTCAAGCGGCCACTCGTGCGGGAAGCGGATGGTTCGCAGGGCGAGCTGTATCCGTGCGAGGCACGGCTGCGCAACCTGACCTATGCGGCACCAATCCAGCTGGGCTTAACGCTTGTCCATGGTGAAGACCGGCAGGAACCGATCATCACGACCATCGGGCAACTCCCGGTCATGATCGGTTCAAGGGTCTGCAACCTTTACGGCATGGATGATGCCCAGCGCGTCTCGCATGGGGAAGACGCATTCGACCCCGGCGGCTATTTTATCGTGAACGGCACGGAGCGCGTGCTCATGACTCTTGAGGACCTTGCGTCCAACAAGATCATGACCGAGTTCACCGAGCGCTACAGCGAGCGTATCTATGTAGCCAAGGTGTTCTCCCAGTTCCGTGGTTACCGCGCACTTGTTGTAGTCGAGCGGAACAAGAAGAACCTTCTTGAGGTTTCTTTCCCCTCCGTTGCCGGGCACCTCAAGTTCGTGGACCTGATGCGGGCACTGGGTATGACGAATGACCAGGAAGTCGTGAACGCGGTCTCAACTGATGAGGATATCCTTACGTTCATGATGCAGAACCTGGAGGAGAGCGAGTGCGATTCTGTCGAGGGTGGTGTCATGTACGTGGGTAAGAAACTCGCCCCGAACCAGACCAAGGACTACCAGCGTAAGCGCGCGGAGTTCGTTCTCGACAATTATCTCCTGCCGCATCTCAACTACTCGATGCCGCTGAACCTCAAGGAAGGAGACGAGGGCTACCAGGAAGCGGTTCTCTCGGTCCGCCTTGCAAAAGCGCACTTCCTCGGCCGTATGGCAGAGGCCTGTTTCGACCTCGTCCTCAACAAGCGCAGGATCGATGACAAGGATCACTATTCGAACAAGCGGCTCAAGCTTGCGGGCGACCTGATGGAAGACCTCTTCCGTATCTCGCTCAACCGGCTGACCCGTGATATCAAGTACCAGCTTGAGCGGGCCAGCATGCGCCACCGCGACCTGTCGATCGCGACCGCGGTGCGTGCCGATGTCCTGACCGAGCGTCTCCTCCACCCGCTTGCCACCGGTAACTGGGTTGGCGGGAGGACCGGTGTGTCCCAGCTCCTCGACCGTATCGACCACATGGCCGTGCTCTCGCACCTCCGCCGTGTGATCTCGCCGCTCTCCCGGTCGCAGCCTCACTTCGAGGCCCGTGACCTGCACCCGACCCAGTGGGGCCGGATCTGCCCGAGCGAGACCCCAGAAGGTCCGAATTGTGGGCTTGTCAAGAACTTCGCCCAGATGGTGGAGATCAGCAAAGGCGTGGAAGATGAAGAAGAGATCCTGCGTATCCTGCATAATCTCGGTGTTGAGCACATCCGGGGTGAATCATGAGTAAGAAATCGCGCGTCTTTGTCGATGGGGCCCTCATAGGGCTTGTTGATGACCCGAAGACCCTGGTAAGCAGCATCCGCACAATGCGCCGGCAGGGCGCCATAGCTCCTGAAGTGAATGTTTCCCACAAGGAGTACAATGGCGATGTCGTCATCCTGACCGATCGCGGCCGGGCCCGCCGCCCTCTCATTGTACTGAAAAACGGCGAACCGCTCATAACGGATGAGGATCTCAAGAAGCTCGAGCGTAAGGAAGTCGACATGACCTCCTTTGTCAAGCGGGGCTTGATTGAGTTCATCGATGCGGAAGAGGAAGAAGACCTCCTCATTGCCATGGATTTTTCGAAACTGACGCCCGAGCACACCCACCTTGAGATCGACCCCTCCCTGATCCTTGGTATCGGTGCAGCTCACGTCCCGTTCCCCGAACACAATGCAAGTCCGCGTGTTACGATGGGTGCAGGAATGGTCAAGCAGGCGCTCGGGTTTGGTGCGGCCAATATGAAACTCCGCCCCGACACCCGTGGTCACCTGCTCCACTACTGCCAGAAACCGCTCACCCACACCCAGACCTCGGAACTGATCGGCTCGGACGACCGGCCGGCAGGTCAGAACCTCGTTGTCGCCATCCTCTCCTACGAAGGCTACAATATTGAAGATGCGCTCATCTTCAACAAGGCCTCCATAGAGCGCGGCCTTGGCCGGTCCCACTTCTTCAGGACCTACGAAGGCGAAGAGCGCCGGTATCCGGGCGGCCAGATCGACCGGATCCAGGTTCCCGACGAGGATGTAGCCGGTGCACACGGCGCCGACTCCTACAAGAATCTTGACGAGGACGGTGTTATCAACCCCGAGACCGTTGTCGCCGAGAAGGATGTCCTCATCGGCAAGACCTCCCCGCCCCGGTTCCTTGAGGAACCCTCCGGGGAACTTATTGCCGTTGAGAAACGCCGCGACACCTCCGTCACGATGCGCAGCAACGAGCATGGTATTGTTGACACGGTCATCATCACGGAAGGAGAGAACAGCTCCCGTCTCGTGAAAGTGCGGACCCGTGACCTCCGTGTCCCGGAAGTCGGCGACAAGTTCGCATCCCGGCACGGTCAGAAAGGGGTCGTTGGTCTCATCACCCCCCAGGAAGACATGCCCTTCACCGAGAGCGGGCTCTCCCCCGATCTCGTCATCAACCCCCATGCAATCCCAAGCCGTATGACCATCGGGCACATGCTCGAGATGATCGGCGGCAAGGTTGGATCCCTCGAAGGCCGGCGCATCAATGCCACGGCATTCGGTGGCGAGAGCGAGGCGGATATCCGCGCCTCCTTAAAGAAACTCGGCTTCTCCCACAATGGCAGGGAAGTCATGTACGATGGTATCACCGGCAAGTCCTTCAAGGCTGATGTCTACATCGGTGTCATCTACTACCAGAAGCTTTACCACATGGTCTCGTCCAAGATGCACGCCCGCTCCCGCGGCCCGGTGCAGGTCTTAACCCGCCAGCCAACCGAAGGACGTGCCCGTGAGGGTGGACTCCGGTTCGGTGAGATGGAACGGGATGTCATGATCGGCCACGGTGCCGCCATGGCCCTCAAGGAACGCCTGCTGGATGAGTCCGACAAGGTGAACGAGTATGTCTGCGCCCACTGCGGTATGGTGGCAATGCTTGACCGCAAGCGCAACATGACGCGCTGCCTTGCCTGCGGTAACGAGACCGATATCTACTCGGTCGAGATGAGTTACGCGTTCAAGCTCCTGCTGGATGAGATGAAGAGTATGGGTATCGCACCCCGGCTGAAATTACAGGACGTGGTATAAGATGCCATCCCCAAAACGAATCGGACAGATTGAGTTCGGGTTGTTATCCCCTAAGGAAATCCGAGAGATGAGTGTCCGGAAGATCATCTGGGCAGACACCTATGATGATGACGGGTTCCCCTACCCCCAGGGCCTGATGGACCTGAATCTTGGTGTTATCGACCCCGGTCTCCGGTGCAAGACCTGCGACCAGAAAGCAAGCGAGTGTCCCGGCCACTTCGGCCACATCGAACTGGCCAAGCCGGTCATCCATGTCGGTTACACCCGGCTTATCCGGAAACTTCTCCGTGTCACCTGCCGCTCCTGCGGACGGGTGCTTCTCTCCCCCGAGGAGATCGAGAAGGTAGTTGGTACTGAAGACGACCAGACCGGCGACCTGCTCTCGGAAAAGGACGTCAAGAAGGAGCGCGTCTGCCCGCACTGCGGAGAACAGCAGCTCAAGATCAACTTCGAGAAGCCAACCACCTTCTCTGAAGTCATGGTTGAGGAAGGCAAGAAGGTGGAGCACAAGCTCACCCCTGCCGATATCCGTGCGCGCATGGAGAAGATCCCGAACGAGGATTTAATCCCGCTCGGTATCAACCCCGAGGTTGCCCGCCCCGAGTGGACGATCCTCACCGTTCTGCCGGTCCCGCCGGTTACGATGCGACCTTCCATTATCCTTGAGAACGGTCAGCGGTCGGAAGACGACCTGACCCACAAGCTCGTGGATATCATCCGCATCAACCAGCGGTTCAAGGAGAACCAGGATGCAGGTGCCCCCCAGCTGATCATCGAGGATCTCTGGGAACTCCTGCAATACCACGTCACAACGTATCTGGACAATGAAGTTGCAGGCTGTCCCCCGGCACGTCACCGCAGTGGCAGGCCATTAAAGACCCTCTCACAGCGCCTGAAGGGAAAAGACGGACGATTCCGTGGCTCCCTTTCCGGTAAGCGTGTGAACTTCTCGTCCCGTACGGTCATCTCGCCTGACCCGAACCTCTCGATCTCCCAGGTGGGTGTCCCCCGTGCCGTGGCAAATGAGATGACAATTCCGGTCCGGGTTACCCCCTATAACCTTGAGGAGCTCAAGCAGATTGTGAGAAACGGCCCTCTCCGCCCGGATGTCAACGCCCCCTGCGGCGCCAACTATGTCATCCGCCCGGACAACCGCCGTCTCCGCCTGGGTTCCGATAATCTCGACACGGTTGCCGATATGATCGAGCCCGGCTACATGGTCGAGCGCCATCTCCGCGACGGGGATGTTGTGCTCTTCAACCGTCAGCCCTCGCTGCACCGTATGAGTATCATGGCCCACCGGGTCAAGGTCATGGAAGGCAGGACCTTCCGGCTCAACCCTGCAGTCTGCCCGCCATACAACGCCGACTTCGATGGGGATGAAATGAACATGCACGTCCCTCAGACCGAAGAGGCGCGGGCCGAGGCAACCATTCTCCTCTCCGTTCATGAAAACATCTTATCCCCGCGTTTCGGCGGTCCCGTCATTGGCGGTATCCATGACCACGTCTCGGGGATCTTCATGCTCACGCACGATGTCCGGTGGTTCACCAAGGAAGAGGCCCTCTATCTCCTCCGGTATTCCGGTGTCGAGAGGATGCCCGCTCCCGGCAAAGTTGAGAACGGTGTCGAGTACTGGACCAACAAACAGGTCTTCTCTGTCATTCTTCCCGAAAGCCTCAACATGGTCTTCAAGGCCAGCTCCTGCCAGAACTGCGATGTCTGCAAGAAAGAGACCTGCGAGCGGGATGCGTATGTCCGCGTCATCGACGGTATCCTTGAAATGGGGACCATCGATAAGAAGGCCATCGGCGCATTCGACGGCCAGATCATCAACCGCATCATCCGCCAGCAGGGCATGAAGCGGGCAGCCAAGTTCATCGATGACTTGACCAAGCTCTCGATCCGGGGCATCATGATCGACGGCTTCTCGTTCGGTATCGATGATGAAGACCTCTCCAAGACCGAGTACGGCCAGATCGATGAAGTGCTGAAAAATGCATCGCTCGATGTTGACCGCCGCATCAAGATCTACGAGGATGGCCAGCTTGAGCCCATGCCCGGCCGGACCATCGAGGAAACCCTCGAAATGCAGATCATGCAGGTGCTCGGAAAAGCCCGTGACCAGACCGGTCAGATTGCAGGCCGTCACCTTGGTCTTGGGAACAGCGCCGTGCTGATGGCCGTATCAGGTGCCCGTGGTTCAATGCTGAACCTGACCCAGATGGCCGGTTGTATCGGCCAGCAGTCCGTCCGTGGTGAGCGTATCGTCAGAGGGTACGACGACCGGACCCTCCCGCACTTCAAGAAGGGTGACCGGGGCTCCGATTCCCACGGGTTCATCCAGCACAGCTACAAGGGTGGTCTCAACCCTACTGAGTTCTTCTTCCACGCCATTGGTGGCCGTGAAGGTCTCGTTGATACCGCAGTCCGTACGTCCCAGAGCGGGTACCTCCAGCGCAGGATGATCAACGCGCTTCAGGATCTCAAGGTTGCGTATGATGGCACTGTGCGTTCAACCGGAGGGAAAATTATCCAGTTCCAGTACGGTGAAGATGGCACGGATCCAACCAAGAGCGCATTTGGTGACCCGGTGGATGTCAAAGGCATTGTTGAGAGTATCTTAAAGGAGGAGTGCTGACCATGCCTCTTGCAGAAAAATACGACCAGAAAGTCGAGGCTGCGGAACTTCCCCAGAAGACCAAGGACCAGCTCAGAAAGTTCCTCGGTGAAAAGGAGCTCACGGACAACCAGTTCAAACTGATCCTCGAACGGGTCCTGAACGAGTACAAGTCCACGAGAATTGAGGCCTGCGAGGCGGTTGGTGTTATCTCTGCCCAGTCCATTGGTGAGCCTGGCACGCAGATGACGATGCGTACGTTCCACTATGCGGGTGTCGCCGAGATCAACGTTACCCTTGGTCTCCCGCGTCTTATTGAGATCATGGACGCGAGGAAAGAGCCCAGCACGCCTACGATGACCGTGTATCTTGAGGCAGAGTTCGGCAACGACCGGGACAAGGCCCGGGAAGTCAGCTGGCAGATCGAGGCAGCACCTCTCCATGAATTCGGGGATATCACCACCGACATGGAGAACATGCATGTCATCGTTCACCTCAACACCAAGGTCTGCGATAAGCGCAAGATCGCTGCTGCCGAGATCATGGACGTTGCCCCCAAGAAGATCCGCGACCGCCGCCATTACCGCGACTTCGAACACGAGATCGACGAGGCCAAGGCAACGATCATCTTCTCCCCCAAGGACAAGGAGAGTTACCAGAATCTCTTCCAGTTAGCCGAACACGTCAGGAACGTGATCGTGCAGGGTATTGATGACATCCTCAGGGTCGTCGTCAGAAAAGAGTCCGGAGAGTATATACTTTATACTGAAGGCTCCAACCTAAAAGACGTATTTGATGTCGTTGGTGTGGACACCACACGGACCCGCACAAACAACATCAGTGAGATTGCATCCGTACTCGGTATCGAGGCTGCAAGGAACGCGATCATCCATGAAGCGGTCTCGACCCTGAACGAACAGGGTATCCTCGTGGATGTCCGCCATCTCATGCTCGTCTCCGATATGATGTGTATGGAAGGCGAAGTCAAACAGATCGGTCGTCACGGTATTGCGGGCGAGAAAGAGAGCGTCCTCTCACGGGCTGCTTTCGAAGTGACCGTCAACCACCTGCTCGACGCTGCTGTTGCAAATGAAGTAGACGAACTAAGCGGTGTAACCGAGAACGTCATTGTCGGCCAGCCAATCCAGCTGGGAACCGGCGATGTGAAACTGATCGCAGTCAGACAACATAACAATTAAACAAACCTAAAAAACCAGAGGAATTGTACATGGATTTTAATGCTTCACTCAGAAGAGCAATCAAGACCGGAAATGTAATTCTTGGCCAGAACAACACAGAGAAATGCATCAAAGAGGGCAAGGCCCAGATGGTCGTCGTAGCAGGCAACTGCCCGGCGGCATTCGCCTCCAAACTTTCTGCCTACGAGAACCTCTTCATCCACACTTTCGAGGGCTCCAGCGTGGCACTCGGCAAAGCCTGCGGTAAACCCTTCATGGTCAGCACCCTTGCCATCGTCACTCCGGGCGAGTCAGACATTCTCTCTCTTAAGAGGGTATGATATGGTAGAAGTGGTACTGACAGAAGACTGCATGCGCCTCATCTCCCAGTTCGAGAGCCTGACAGGCGCAGGGAGCCGTGACTGTGTGGTCGATGACCGCAATGCCCGGCTCATCTTTGTTATCAACCCGGGCGATATGGGCCTCGCTATCGGGAAGAAAGGTGCCTCCATCAAGAAGGCATCCGAAGTGATGGGCAAGAAAGTTGAAGTTGTGGAATATAACAGCAACGTGGAACAGTTCATCAAGAACTGTTTCCTGCCCGCCCAGGTTACTTCCATCCTCTTCGAAGGCGAGCCGGAGGAACAGACGGTCACGGTCGAAGTGCGCGATGAAGACCGGGGTATTGCTATCGGCAAGGATGGTAAGAACATCTTCAAGGCAAAAAAACTGGCACTGCGCCAGCACAATATTGCCGATGTTCAGATCCTGCAAAAACCCATGGATGGCCAGGCTGAAGATGAGCCGGGCCAGATCTGATTTTTTATTCTGTTTTTATATCCATTCTCTTCCGGGTTTTCCGCGCCGCCCCTCCCGAGAAATCGCCGTGTTGATCCGGTTCAGGCTTTTTCAATCAACGTGCGCTTGAAAAAAAATCAGGGTTCGATTGATCTGCAAACGGTTTTCAACCGCGATCACGATCGCGATGATTTTTTTGAAATCAAAGTCTGATTGAAAATAAAAAACCGGAGTCTGCAAAAAAAAATTTCATCAGGGTTTGATGATCAAAAGTTAACTGCCTGTACACAAGGGCACACGAACCGTTACGACGAAGGACTGATCACAGGCACGGTTTTCAACCATGGTGCGTTTGAAAATTTTCTCTCAGGGTCTGCTGAAAATTTTTCAATCAACGTGCGCATGAAAAATAAAAATTTGTGTTCGATTGATCAGCGAATGGTTTTCAACCGCGATCACGATCGCGATATTTTTTTCATTGTCCGGGTATGAATCCCCGTACCTGTGTATTTCAACAAAGTTGTTTTTTACCACAAGAATAGCAAACTGATATCGGTTTTTTGGATTGTAACACTCTAAAAACCAGTTGATGGTGGAATAACGATAGAGAAAAGCGGGCCTGGGGGGATTCGAACCCCCGACATCCGGGTTAGAAGCCCGGCGCTATGTCCAGGCTAAGCCACAGGCCCCCTGATGCCAATAACATACGCCGTGCGGGGTAATTAATCTGTTTCTTAACCGGGAGAATCTCCTTGAATGCACAGTGCCCTGTCTGCACGGTTCAAATAAATTTACAAAAATATATCCCCCCTCCGCGCAAAATTTACATTTAACTGGTTAAGGAACGTGATAGTATGAAACGAACAATACTTCTCGCATCTGTTCTCTTGTTGATCCTGCTACTGCCGGTGACCGTATCTGCTTTGGGAAATATTACCGTTAGTTCCTCTCCGATTGGAGCAACTATCTTAATCGATAATGAGAATTCAGGGACAACAATATCCACACCCTTTACTATTCAGAATGTTGCGGTTGGTGATCGTGTTGTTGTATTACAACTGACCGGATACCAGAGTTATACAACAACCGTCTCTGTCACTGATGGTGGGACGCAAACTGTTACGGCTTCACTGATCCAGAATCCACTCGCCCCGACCATCAGCAGCGCCCTGTCCCCGGCATATGGATACAACAGTTCTGCTGTTAATAATATTATCATCACTGGTACGGGGTTCTCGACTACCGTCCCTTCTGTAATACTTGCGAAATCCGGGGAGACTAATATCACAGGCACATGTACGGTTTCAGGGTCGACTCAACTAACCTGCTCGCTCCCAATATCTGGAAAATCAGCGGGTAACTGGAATGTTATTGTAACCAATCCTGACGGACAATCGGCCACCCGGAGCGATGGATTTGAGATTCGATCTTCAGCAAATACAGCCACCCTTTCATCTATAACCCCAACGAGCGCTCTCACCAATACAACCGTTACCATTGGTAACCTGGTTGGCACCAATTTCCTGAGCTCCGCAACTATGCGCCTTAAACGGACTGGATACAATGACATTTACGGCACGGTTACTTCCCTTACTTCAACAACGATCGCCGGTACATTTGACCTGACAAACCAGGTACCTGGCAGTTACCAGGTATGTGTTATCAATCCGAGTTCGGATGCAGTCTGCGGCCTTACCTTCACCATCACATCAGCAAATACCGTCAACGGCACCATCAGCTTCGGTTCCAGCCCATCCGGTGCAAGCGTGTACCTCAATGCCTCGAAGATTGGCACAACCCCATTCTCGCTTTACGACCAGATTCCCGGTTCCTATTTTATCCGGATGCAGAGATCGGGATATGCTGACTATACGTCCCAGGCTGTGGTAACCCCGGGCAACACCACGCAGGTCTATGCCTACCTGAACCCGGCAACGACTTACACGGACACACCCGCATCAACGCCAATACCCACATTTACCACGGTCCAGACCACCAAAAAAACCACGGTCAAGGTTCCCACCCCCTGGCCAAGCGCCACACCTACAACTGCATCGCCAATAAACCCCCTGGTGATCCTCGCAGCTATTGGCCTTGGTAGCCTCGTTATCCTGCGAAAAGAGTAATCCTCGCGTTCTCTTTTTTGTGTTTTTCTGAGGCCCCCGGGCCCTGGTTTTTCACTTTTTTTTAAGTATCCTTATCCCTGCAGGGAGAATCATCTCACTCCTCCCATGAATGCAATATTTATTGCATATTCAAAAAAGCAGGATCCACGAAATGTAACGTATCCTTTACAACACTGCGTCATTTCCCGTGAGGGACCCCATGAGAAACGCCATTCTGTCCATCCTCCTTGTCCTGATCCTGATAACCGTGCCGGTATCAGCGGAAGATGCAACCAGTACTGAAACAACGACCGCAGCAACCACCGCAGCAACAACTGCCACAACCGCTGCTGTCACGACCACGACCGCTGAAATAACCACGACCGCGACAACCGCCACGGTAACCACCGAGGCTACCTCTATTGCAACAACTGCAGCAACTACGGACGCGACATCTGCCGTCACAACGGAGGTTACAACTGCTGCTGCGACCGCGGCGACAACTGACGTGACAACCGTTACTACCACGGCTGAGACGGTGGTCAATGGCAGCATCTCTATCGGGTCCTACCCGTCCCTGGCCACGGTCTACCTGGACTCCGTGTACCAGGGCACAACGCCAATGACCATATCCAGTATCGCGGTCGGCAGTTACACCCTCCTCCTCCAGCTGACCGGCTATTCCGACTGGACGAGCAGTATTACCGTAACCTCCGGAAACCAGACAACGGTATACAATGCGCTCACCGCCATTACAACACCGGCCACAACGGCAACAACCGTCCCGGAGACAACCCTTGTCGCGGTTGCCGCCCCGGTCACCACGGAACAGACCATTGCCCGCAAGACAACCACCCTGAAAATACCTACTCCCTGGCCTACGGATACCCCGAAAGCCTCTCCGGTTGACCTGGCCGTTGTTATCGGGGGGATCGTTCTGGGAATTGCGGTACTGCGCAGGAAATAAAAAAGAACGTAGTCTGTTTATCCTGCGTGATAGCACGCGTTCTTGAGAACATCCACGGCAGTTGGTTTGCAGAGCCCATCCCGGTATACTTCTTTGACAACCGAGGTGGCACAGAATTTCACCTGGACCCGGGCAGACATCCGCTCCCGCTCCTCGTAATAGAGTCCGTGGGAGAACTCCATGATCCGTTTCATGCTGATCGTGGTGGCAAGGACATAGACACAGATCCCTGGATCGCCCGGTGCAAGATCTTCGGTGTCAACCGATGTTAAGAAGATATGGTTTTCGGGACCCGGCACAACTTCTGCTATCGTTACGACATTGTGGGTACTCTGGATCTCGATGGTACGGGGCCTTCCGGTTTTGAGATCCTTGATCACCTCGGGAGAGATACTGGTTAACGCTGCGCATCTCATTTCAGGTCACCCGTACATTGGCAGATCTTTTTTAGGCGTATTGTCGGCAGACTGCTGGACTTCCTCGGCCAGCTTTCCCATGCTCTGCTCAATCTCGACTGCCTGCTCGATCAAGGGCTGGATATCGAGCGCAAGGTTGTACATCTTGTTGAGCACTTCTATCGTTGCCGCAGACGCCCGCGGGTCCGGCGCATTGACGGTCTCGCCA
This sequence comes from Methanoregula sp., assembly GCF_041645475.1. Taxonomy (GTDB): domain Archaea; phylum Halobacteriota; class Methanomicrobia; order Methanomicrobiales; family Methanospirillaceae; genus Methanoregula. The sequence continues at coordinate 12,086 of NZ_JBAZQA010000027.1, forward strand.
AGGAGCCCCACGGCCGGGATGTTCCGCACTTTGCATTCTGTGAGAATGCTCGACGCAATCCCCGAGATGCTCCCGATGGGAAGGACCATGGTATGCGGTTCGATCCGGGTGAGGGCTTCAGGTGTGGTGGCAACCCCAAAGACCCGCTTTTCCGGCTCGTTGGTGATGATCCCGGCAATGGTGAGAACTTCCTTTGGCTGGAACTGGTTTACCCATTCCAGGATGCCGTTCGAGATCTCGTAACAGATCATCGGGGCTATCGGGACATCGGCAACAATGGCAGCAATATTGTGTTTCTCGTCATTCTTCGCGTACACCCGGACCGGATCGTTGATGAGGCCCCGGTTCATCATGGCAAGGGGCGGGAAGAATTTCGAGGTTATCGAGCCTATCAGCTCAAACTCCATCTGGTCCACCATGTACTGGAGTGCGATCGTCCCCACAAGGCCGCTGCCGGGGAAGCCCATGAGCACCGCCCCGTTGGTGGGAAGCGGCTTGGAAAAAATCTTGAGGTCGCTTGAGAAGTCTGCCGTCATTAAATTAACATACACCCTCTACCTAAAAAAGTAGTATGCAAGAATATCCCATCAAACGCGGGCTGACAAAAGACCTCGAAACCCGTGCGGTAGCGGAACTTAAGGCGTGTTTTGGCGCAGAACCGCAGAAAACCGCTAAGGGCTACCAGATCAAATTCGGTGCGCTCAAGCGGCTGGATGTCACATTTGGTGCCGGCTTGAAGTCCGTGATCATTGATACGGAATCCGACATAAGTGCTGCCGATGACGTGATCATCGACACCAACAAGCGGTTCCGGAAATACCTTGATGCGGTGACCGGCTTCTCCACAAAAGAGCGGGTAAAGCGGGCCAAGACCCCGGCTGAGGAATAGGCTGGACTGAAATGATCACCTGTGAGGCGTGCGGGAAGAGCGTAGGTGCCAATAACTCATTCTGTACTGCCTGCGGGGCGCGCCTCTCCCGTGTTACTCCTGACGATCATTCTTTTGATATGGACCTCCCTCCTGATGCTCCGGCAGAGGGTCTTACCTGGTCCCGGAAGATCCCCCTCATCACCAACCCGTACCTGGTGCTCCAGTGTACCGGGATCCCCTTCCTGATCGGTATTGTTTTCGGGAGCATCTTCTCGCTGGGAACCGGGTCGTGGGAGATGCTCCTGCTGTTCCTTGTTCTTGCCCTCTTCCTTGCGGTCCTGATGCTTGTCATCATGGCAGTTCTCCAGCTGGTAACCCGCGGCGGCCTGGAAACGGAATTTTTTATCAGCAGCGGGGGAGTTGCCCACAATGCCGGGAGAACCACGCAGAAACTCGACCGCGTATCAACGGCAGGGTCGGTGGTGCTGGGGTCGATGTCCGGCACCGGCGCCGGCCTGATTGCAATGTCGCAGGAATGTAATGTCCTTCCGTGGGAAGACGTCCGGTATATCTCTGTCTACCCGCGGGTGCGGTCCCTTGTCTTCCGCTCGAAATACCTGATAAGCCCGGTTGTTCTGTATTGTACGGAAGAGAATTTCCCGGCGGTCCGGGCACTGGCAAAAAAATATGCCCCGGTCACAACCGCATCAAAACTCTGAACCGAACCGATCCCCATTTCCGGGTCAGGATCCCGTTTTTATGGTATGCGTGCTTTCGGGGTGCGGTTGTATGCGGTGCAGTCCTGGGAGCCATATGCTGATCGCTTCTTCCTGCCTTGATTGGCGGAAATCTTAAGGCAAGGCTCATAAATCCGCATGATGAATCTCTTGGTACGTGATTTGTTATGCCCTACTGTCCTGAATGCGGGAAAAGTGTTGCTGCGAAGGCGAAATTCTGCCGGGCCTGCGGTGCATCGCAGCTGGAAGAGGATGAGGCTCCTGAAGTTCCGGTAGTCAGGCCCTCCGAGATGCGGCTCTGCCGGTCCTGCGGCAGCCCTCATGCGCCGGATGAGATCTTTTGTGCGAATTGTGGAGCAAAGATAACCGATGCTCCCGAAGTCCCGCCGGCAATGGCTGTTCCCGAGGAACCGGAACCTGTCCCGGCCCCCCCCCCGGTGGCATCCCGCCAGATTGTTCAGATCTGTTCGGCCTGTGGTGCCCGTATGGATCCCGGTATAAAATTCTGCGGCACCTGCGGCGCCCCGGCCGGCCAGCCTTCGGCCCCCGCGCCGGCTCCTGTTCCGGCCCCGGTTCAGGCACCTCCTGCAGCAGCGCCGGAAGGATATGTCTGTGCAGGATGCGGCAGTCCGCTGACCGGTAATGAGAAGTTCTGCGGTATCTGCGGCGGTCCTGCAGTTGGTGCCCGGACAACGCCGGCCCCGGTGCCGTCCCCCGTCCCTGAATCCCCGGCTGCCGCTTCGGCCTCGGCAGGAAAGTTTTGCGGGAACTGCGGTGCGCAGATGAGCCCGACCGCCCGGTTCTGCGGCGGGTGTGGCGTAACGGTTGGTGCAGCCCCGGCTCCCGCTGCGCCACCGGTTGCGTCTTCTCTTTCCGCATCCTCCCCAATTCCTGCCGGTGGTGAGGCGGTTCTTGGGGTGATCCCGAATGCCAAGAAGATGAAGATGTTTGGTGCTGCATGGGATACCTATACGATTGTTGTCACCGGCCGGCGTATGATCCTCGCGAAGCTGACACAGCCGATGCTGAATGGCGCAATTGCGGAAGCCCAGGCAAAGGCAAAGGCCGAGGGAAAAGGGTTTTTTGGGATCATGGGCGACCAGATGGCAGCCTCCTTCGGGTTTGGCAGACGCTACGAGACTATCCCCCCCGAGCAGGCGCTCCATGAGACCCCGGGCAACTTTGCCATCGAGAACCAGCGCGTCACGGCAATCAAGCTCAAGCTCATCGAGACGCAGAACGCCGGCCTGGACTGGCACGAAGTCAAGATGCTCGTAGAGACCCTGGATGGCAAATTCGAATACACCATTGCCGAAGACGACCGGTTCACGACCCTGCTCCAGACTGCGTATGGCGACCGGGTCAAGATGCCGTTCGGGCTCTTCAAGGCAGGCCCGGTCCGGGTCAAATTCTTCTGATCCCTTTTTTGATGATCCCGGGGCTCGTTACCGCTCCTTTGCAACCATCTCGATCTCGACTGCTGCCCCTTTCGGCAGTCCTGCTACCTGCACGGTAGACCTGGCCGGGTAACTGGTAGTGAAATAGGAGCCGTAGATCCCGTTTACGGTTGTCCAGTCGCTCATGTTCACGAGATAGATGCGGGTCTGGATAACGTCTTCAAAGCCAAGGCCGGACTCGTTCAGGACCGAATGCAGGTTCTCCATTGCCTGCGTGGTCTGTCCCCCGGTTGTACCGGACAGGGTACCGGTTACGGGATCGATACCGATCTGGCCTGAAAGGTGCACAACGTTCCCGTAACGCACGGCCTGGCTGTACGGCCCGATTGGCTCCGGGGCTTTTTTTGAATAGATGACCGTCTTTCCCGGGTGTACAGTCTGGGGGGAAAGAACGCCGGTCAGCACAACTCCGGCAAGGAGCCCGCAGATGAACACCAGAACAACTATGATCTTCGTAGAACTGTCCATGATACTCCCTTTGAATACTCTGACAGGTATGGTCTCATGATTTCCTCATAAGGGTATCCATTATTTTGTCCGGAATTATGGGGGGGGTCTCCTGCTTACCCCCCCACTCTGTTTTTTTAAAACAGCTGGACCCCCCCTGCCCAATGGGGGGGGTGGTTACCCGGAGACCCCCCTCCCTCCTCCGTGCCGGACAGACCCCCCTGTTCAGTTATGGGTAGCGTATGGTTGTTCAGGTCACGTCAGAAATGTCTGCGCTCTCCGAAAAGAGCGCCTGGAAAAACCGTCGGTTACTCACTTTTGAGGAGGGGGGGGTCCCCGGCAGACCCCCCTCCGTGTTTTTTTTCCAAATCGCGGGAACCCCCCTCCCTGATCCAAGTGACGGGGGGCCTGCCCCCCCATGACCGTGCCGGAAAACGGGTTTTTAGAAAGACGGTTTACGACCGAAAATAGATGTGGTGGGGCGGAAATTGATGTGGGGAGGGGTTTTATCCCTTCACCTTACTTCCGCCTTTGCGTTCGCATCGAACGGGTTTGTCCGCATTGCGAGGCTGAACAGGTACGGGTACGAGCGCTGCAGGTATTCCATATAGTGCAGCCACTCGGGCACCATGCGCAGGTAGACCCGCTCGACATCCCCTTTGAGATGTGCGATGTCCGTTGCGGGGAGGTGCGAGAGGTCGCCCCGGGCCTTCAGCTCGCTCGTCAGGTGCGTGACCGCAAAGATGAGATCGGTAAAGGACTCGTGTTCGAAGACCATCGGGTTCTCCACGATCCTGATCAGAAAGTCCTCATTGGCAGAAAGGAATTCCCGCACGGCGTTCAGGTCCACCTGCGCCGAATTGATACTGCACTTCCACTGGCCGAGCCCTGCATGGGCTGCCCTGAACTTTTCCGCATTCCAGTCCGTCGTGGCCACCTGGTCCCGCATGGGGCCGGAACAGGTGTCAGCCTTTGCCATCATGGCGAGGAGGGGGGTTCCCACCCGGGAGAAGAAGATCCCGATCACCATGTTCAGCTTCTCCATCCGCCGATTCCGCTCCCGGGACTCCAGCATCCCGTCGATGATCAGGGTCACGCAGAGGACTTCCACGGGAACAAAGACAAGGTCCCCGAGGAAATATATGAACAGGTGGTGGGTATCCTGGTAGATCGCATAATGGAGCGTCATCAGGAACAGGGTCAGGGTGATGAGCGCGACGGCCACGAGCACCTTCCAGCGTGTATCTTCCTTCATACCTGAATTATCCGGCATACAGCGCTATAAAAAAGCCGGTTGTGATCTTAAAAAACCCGACCCCTCTCTTCTTCTCGCAGTCTGGAATCGTGCAGTCCCGTCAGCTGCCTTCATTCAGCATGGGATACCCCGCAGACAACAGAACGAGTTACAAGAAAAACACCGCAAACGCCTCGGGGATTGCGGGTAAAAGGGATAAAAGAAAAAATGACTTAAAAGTCTTAAACAGCCTTCACGGCATCGACTTTGATGTAGCGGCGCTTGAGGTTGTGCTTGCTGCCGATGACTGCAAACGTGCGCTCCTCGGCCTGCCTCTCGTTGGGTGCCGCAATCACTTTCGTGTACGGCATCCAGTCCTCGCCCATCAAAAATGTGCCTTTCACTTCAAACTTCTGATCTACCATTCGTCCTCACTCCAGAAATCCAAATACGTCTTCTACTCTGCCCAGTTCAAACCCGCTCGTGGCATTGCCGGCCAGGTACCCGCTCTCGTTTGCGAGCAGGCCGGTCCCGACAAGATTGCTGCCCATGTTGATAGTACCGGTACCGACCGGCACCTTGGCAACTGTCTCGAGCCGTGAGAGTTCAGCCGCGGAAGCCCGGGGGTGCACGATGACACCCTTGTTGGTGGCAACTCCTGCCATCCCGACGGTTCTGACACCGCCAAGAGTCAGGTATACCAGCTCAACACCGAGGAACTCCGCGATAGCCTTGCTCATGTCAACAGGCATATCGGGGTGAACTGCGGCAAAAGTATCGTTTGCCAGGATCACGTTGCCCGCTGCATTCATGCCCTCCTTGAGGAGGAAGATATCGCGGTGCTCGGAGAGCATGGCGAGTTCCTCTTCCGTGGCAAGCCCGGACACGACAACGCCCCGGCTGTTGCCGGCAACGAGCGATCCGATGATGGAACTACCCTGAATGGTGGTCTCCACCAGCTTGACCTTGAGAGCATCCTGTACTGCGGCCTTGAACTCCACCGGAGACTCCGGGGGTATGATGGCGATGTCCCCGACCACCCGGGCAAAAACCCCGATGTTCGGATCACCGGCAAATGTGATCGTGCGTTCCATCTTACGATTCCGGTGCAAGTTCTGCCTGAACCTGCCCGTCCTCCATCTTCATGGCGCGAACCCGGATCTTTGATGGCGGCTTTGAGCTGCCCCGGGCCCAGACCTTCTCGTTGATGGCCTGGTCGAGTTTGACTTCCTCGCTCTTCATGTGCTTTGCAAGGTAGTTTCTGATATCCTTGATGGCGCCGTTGGCTCGCTTCCACCGGGGCATCCGCCGGGCATCCCGCAGGGGGATGATATATACGTGCTCCTGCATTTTTTCTGCCATTGCTTACACCTTCAGCGTGCTCTTGCGCCAGTTTCGCCTTCTCGGGTGCGCAACCACCGCGCGTTTGGTCCTGACCATTACCCACTGGGGCACGCGCCGGTTCTGGTCGCATGCCTTTGCCAGCCGGATTTTCCTGCCTTTGCTTACTTTGCTCATGTTCCTTCACCTATAATTATTCTTTCCTTCCCACGACCAGCGACTGGTCGTGGTGTGCCGGGAACAGGGAGGCCACATCGAGCCCGCGGGCCCGGACTGCATCCCTGATCTCTGACTCGTAATCGCCGTTCCGGATGGTCCCGGTCTCGCCGTATTCCACGACAAGGAACCGGTTCACCAGACGGTCGACTTCGGGCTTGACATACCCAAGGAGGGGCCGCACGTACGAACACCCTGTCCGGTTGCCAAGACTCTGGACTGCTTCGCGGGTGAGCATCGGGACGCGGTCATTAAACCGTGTACCGTCCCCGACCACGTTATATTCACCTGCAAGCGACTCGACGGCGGTCTGGTGCACTCTGTTGATTGCATCGTTCGGGTACCCGCACGCTTTTACCAGATCAACCATCTCGTCCAACAACCCTTTTCTAAATACCCTTTTTTTCAAGGGAAACCCCAATGCACAAGCCGCAGCCTCCAACGTCGGGATTTGGCGGAGGGGGTCGAACACGAACGTGTTGAGTTCAACCTCATAATACGTACCCAGCATTATTGCTGCAAGGGAACTGTCCTTTCCGCCGCTGTAAAGCACTCCGATTTTCATTATCTTCTGGTAATGGAGTAATCCCGTTTTGCAGGCGCGAGCTGCCTAAGCAGCTCCTTGAACTGTGCATCGGTTATCTTCTGCTTGAGCCTGCCGCTCTGGGCAAGCGCAACCAGCTGCTGCTCAACCGCACCGGCAAATTCCGGCTTGGTGAGCTTGATGGTATTCAGCCGTTCCCGTGCATCGGGCTCGAGAACCTGCATGAGTATCATCTGGATCTGAGACTTCTGCCGCTGCTGGCGTTCGAGCTCTTCCTGCATACCCTGCTGGTCGCCAGCCTGCTGCTGCAGCTGTGCCGTCCTGCGTCTGCGGATTTCTGCTAGCTCGTCGTCTCCCATCATTCACCTCACTGGGGTGCTTCAGTCTTCTCAGACTTCTTCTTGGAAGTCTTCTTCTCGGGCTTTGCGCCGTCAGCGCCTTCTGCCGCTGCTGCATCCTTTCCGCCCTTTGCCTTCTTCTTGGTGTCAGCCTTCTTGGCTTCAGGTTCGGCTACAGGCTTTGCACGCTTGGGCACGGGTGCCGGCGGGGTGGTCTTGACTTCGTTCGACAGGTTGTCGAGGAATGCCATGCCTGCGGGAGAGATCCTGCGCCCGGTCTTGTCGTGGATGATAAGGCCGGCTGCTTCAAGCTGCTGGAGGGACTTACGGAGAACAGACCCGCTTCCCTTGCGGAATGCGTTCGGCCTTGAGCCGCGGTTCTTGTTGCCGCCGTAGAAACTCCGCATCCGTTCGACACCCAGGGGGCCGTCGACATAGACGCGTCTCAAAACTGCTGCTGCCCGGGTAAACCACCAGTCGGGGTCTTCGGGGGGCATCTCTTTGTGTACCCCGGTCTTTGCAAAGGCAGCCCATGCGGGGGGAAC
>NZ_JBAZQA010000028.1:0-19193 GCF_041645475.1 Methanoregula sp.
ACACGGATATGAAGGAAGCCCACCGGAATATCGAATCGATAGCAGCCCTTGAAAATATCTGCGGGGATATCAACAATATGGTCTTAAAGCAGGAGACCCTTGTTGCCATCCACGTAGGTTACGTTGCAGAGAGCATCCGAAGGTCCGGGGAGTACGCCGCGGATATTTCCGAGACGGTTATCAATCTCCTGGTTGGAGAAGAGCCGGGTCTTCACAAGGTAAAACCCGGTAAATAATGTCTCTATTCATCCATCTTCCCAAAACCACATTTTTACATTACGTATCAGTAATGCAGGAACCTGCCATCATGGTGTGAAAAAGGAGATGGCTGACGCGGGGCGTGAGTGATTCACGAGCTGTACCGGAAATTTTTCTCAAAAAAAACGGGTGAAATCATCGTGGCCCGGTTTTTAGTATTGGGAAATCTTTGTTTCCCAGCAGGAGATACACAAACCACTTTTTTTCGTGGAGAGGAAGTCCGTTACCGGAAACATATCTCCGCACCGGAAACACCGGACCGCCGGGATGGAAAACTCATGGGATTCCGGAATCGCATACGCATCATGAGTCATCTGTAACACCTGGCGGGAACCGGTTCCGGTCCGGATCTCCTCCACACCGAAGGGGTTTGTTCCGGGTTGTGTATCGTTACATTCCTGCATTGTTTTTGAAACCCGTACAACCGGGTTATTGTTTATCTTAACGGATTTGAGCATGAGTCACACTCCCTGATGGCGGCCAGCCGGGTAATGCTGTGCATCCCTAGTGTCCTTTTCAAAACTATATATGTATGTCGAAATTATCTATATTTAATAAATTAATATTGTTATTTTTCACTATCCGCTCTTCAAATGAGATGGGTAAATGGATGGGAAAAACTCCTTTGATTCTCTCGATTGCCGCCGTAATTTTCCCGGGAATATCCGGGGTTTAGAGATCCTGCGAGATGGACTGGGAAAAACCAATAACTGGCAGACAAACGATATTTCCGCATAATTATCCCGAAAATCCGGCAAATTCTTTCTGAGAACAAGAGAATTCAAAATATATATATATTAAATTGCCAGACTCTATTGTGTCGCATTTGGAACCGCTCTGGAAAAAACCCCGATGGGGCAGTGCAGGAAACAGACCTGCCCGTACCGCAATTCTGACCGGATGCACAATTCCCTTGCTACCCACTCACCGGTTGGACTTCCCGTTTTTCCGTCACCGGATTTTCAGACAGCAGTCTCCCGCCCCTGCAACGGCCCGTCAGGTAATCCGAAACAGCAGCAAGATTCCGGCATTATGAATACCCCGGCATGTACTGTTGAGCAAAAATCCGGAACCGAGGTGATCAGATTTCATAAAAATGCACTCCCCCAGCCCCGCTGGATTGGTGTTGATCTGAATACGACCGGCCACGCTGTTGTCGTTGCAGATCCTGTTGGCGGAAAAGTCATGAAACTGGGAAAAAAACTGCAGTATACAAGGACATCTTCAACCAGGAACTGCACAAAATTTTACCAGGAAGGAAATCTCTGGAAACTCAAAAAGATCAAGATCCGCGAGAAGAAGGAATTCCGGGCTGCCCTCCACAAGATCGCCCGCCAGATTGTTGGTTTTGCTGAATCCCTGTGTGCCGGGATAAAATTTGAAAAACTATTCTCCGACCGGTATCTCTGTCATCGTGAAACTGAAAATTCGCACGAATTCTCGTTTGAAAATGGATCGTTTGTCCTTCTTCTGAACCTTGTGGAAAAACGAGCACTCAACCGGGGCATACCGGTTCAGTACGTCAACCCGTTAAACACTTCAAAGAGGTGCAGCCGGTGTGGCGCATTCGGGAGACGGGTACGCAAGCGGTTCGAGTGCCCCCAGTGCGGCAGAGTGGTCCATGCAGACGTGAATGCCGCGTTGAATATTGCTGCTACTCCCGCCCCATCAGAAAAGATCGATCTTTCATGGCAACGCACTTCCCGGAAAATGCTCCGGAAGCTGGCCCGGGCCGGGAAGATCCCTGCTGAGTGTAAAAATCCCCCGGTTCCGGACATCCCCTCCCATCGGGAAATGCTGTCCGTATGGAACGATCCTCCGGCATTACGGGGAGAGGTTGGATAATGAAACGCGTGAACACTACCAGAAACCAGAGGTGACGTATGAAAACATCGATAGCAACCGTCCGGGTCACGTGCCCGAAGTGCAGTACCCCGTATGCAGAACAGTATTTACCCGGATGTGCCATACCGGAAGAAACCGGTTTTGAGAACAACTATTCGGATGATTGTGTTATGGCAACCTGCCCGAACTGCGATCACCGGATAAGCATCATCGTACAGATGACGAGCCCGGTTGAGCGGGTCCAGACCCCGGGGGAGAGAAAGGATCCGTGAGATCCTCATTTCTTCCGGGTTCAAACACGGAGAAGAATCATGAAAACCCGCATTGTTTATTTTTCCCAGAACGGACATACCATGAAGATTGCCGCCGTGCTGGCTGCACACACAAATGCCGAGATTTTCAGGATAGAACCGGAAACGGAACCCGGGCCGGGAGCAGTCATTGAGGGAATAAAAGCATTCTTCTCGCAGACCTCCCAGATAAAATTCTGTCCGGCCGATTGTTCCGAAATCGATGTCCTGGTCATCGCGACTCCCGTCTGGTCCGGCAAGGTACCCCCGTATGTCAATACGTATCTCTTATCCGTATATGGATGCGCGGGAAAACCATTCCATGTTGCCACGTGTATGCGGAACCGGGGGGCGGAAGGTGCGGTTGCAGCGGTGAGGGCCTGCCTGGAAAAGAAAGGAATGAAGTATATCTCATCCACAGCCATTACCGAGCGTGCGATAGAGAACATAGCCTGCTCTTCAGTATTGGAAAAGTTCGCAGCCGGAATTCGTGGAAAAGCGTAACATCTGCCGCGATTCCCGTTGTCCGGCAGGGGGCCGGAATTTTTACAGATTTTTTTTGGCAGATTCAACACACCCGGCAGATTCCGGGTTACTTCCCATCTTCGTGATCCCGGACACCATGTTCTTTACAAAACCCGGACCCCCACGGGAGTATTTTTTTGGTGTTTTCAGGTCCAGTTCCCATCGTAGATGTCTGGGATCACAATATCCCTATTGATTTTATGGCGAAAGATATGATATGCAGTTTCAGAGAAATACTATCCAGAGTTCTACCCATGAAAATACGGACACGCACCCGACTTATTCTTGTTGCCACACTGCTGACGTTTCTCGTTGTCCTGAGTTTCATCACCCAATCCGTTATCCTCCAGTCATTTGAGGTCATTGAAGAGCAGGAGACCACATCCCATGTCCAGCGCTTTCTCTCCCAGATCAATAATGAAATAGAAGACGTTGCAGCTACCTGCCGCGACTGGGCAAACCGTGAGGAAACCTCAGCGATTTTTACCAATCCATCCGGGGAACAGGATCCCTCGCGGATCTTCCAGCCGGTCTCAATGAAGAACCTCGGCATCGATTATATCGTCATCTATGATGCCAGCGGGCAGCGGATCTTATCAGAAACCATTTCCAAGGAAGGAAATGCGGTCCGGGACGCTCCCCTCGGAATTGACACGATTGTCCGCGACAGCATAATCCCGGTCGGAATACCCGGGGGCATCTCCGGACGGAGGGGGATCTCCTCCATCGACAACGTTCCCGTGATCCTTGCCGGCTATCCAATCCTGTATGCCAACCAGTCTCAATCCACGGGGGGGACACTTGTCATGGTCCGCCTCCTTGATTCCGGAAGGATCGGCGACATCGATCAGATGCTCCAGCTGGATGGCACACTCAGCCCATATAACCCAAAAACTGCAAATGGGGAATTATCCGAGGGTGAACAAAAGAAGGCAAAAGACGGTGCGATAATAGTCAGGGCTGCAAGTGAAAACGATCTGGACGGATTAGCTATTATCACCGGGATCGAGAACAAGCCCTCATTCCTCCTCATGAAAATTACGACAACCCGCCCGGTCTACCAGCAGGTTAAAACCTCCATCCTGATCGTTGCAGTTGCCATCGTCATTCTCAGTGTTATTTTCCTTCTGGCAGTCCAGCTTCTCTTCCAGAAATTCATCCTTGCCCCGCTGAGTGACCTGGATAATGGTATGAAGTCCATTGGGGGATCCGGGGATATCTCACTGCGAATGGTGGAACGCGGTGACGAGGAGGTGGTCTCGCTTACCCGCTCCTTAAACCAGATGCTCGACCAGGTCCAGCAGCAGCGGGATGAGCTGCACAATCTTCTTGAAGAAATAGAACAGCAGCGGGACGATCTTAAGGATGCACGGCAGTCCCTTGCGGAACGGAACCGGGATCTGGAAGAACTGAACCGGAAGGCAAACCTCTACCTTGATATTTACCTGGATGCGATCACCTACGAGATTCTGAATGCGATCATGGGTCTTCGCGGGTATGCGGAAATGTTCCAGCAGACCGCAGAGGCATCCGAAAAGAAATTTGCGGACAAGATCATCGCACTTGCCAAGAAAAGTGATGAGGTAATTCGGAATATCGAGACCATCAGCCGCATATACAAGAACCCGCCTGAGATAAAAGCGGTGGACCTTTCATCGATCATCAAAAAAGAGGCGGAATCCCGCACGGGTGCATCCATTCTTGTGGAGCACTGCAACCGTGCGGTGTTTGCAAACGACATGCTGGGCGTTATCTTTGACAATCTCTTCTCCAACAGCCTCAAGTTCGGGGGACGGGATACCCGGATTACCGTCACTGCCAGGGATACTCCCGAGGGATTACTTGAGATCTCGGTCAGCGACACGGGGCCGGGTATTCCCGATGCAATGAAACCACTGGTGTTCGACCGGTTTATGCAGGACACCCGCCAGCGGAGCAGTTACGGGCTCGGGCTCCATATCGTCAAGATGCTCGTGGAAAGTTACGGGGGAACGGTCTGGGCAGAGAACCGTATCGCCGGTGACCAGCATTCAGGTACAACAATCCGGTTTACCTTGCGGATTGCCTGAACCGGCAGGAAGACCTGCCTTTTTTTGTCCGGCTCCGCTATTGCGGAATATCAGCAGGTCACATGAAGAATGGCAACTGAGGGTCGGGACTCAAGCGCCAGCAGATCCAGAACCTCCGGTGTCGGACGGATGATCGATTCATAGTGCAGGAGAATCCGGTGGGCGTCCATCGCAATAGGGAGATCGCCATACTGGCCGGTCCCGATAAAGACCACCACGGGCTTTTCTGCCTTAAGAAATTTGAGATCGTGGCCCGTTAATGGCGTATGGCCGTAATCTTTTCTGAATTGTTTTGATTTTTTCTTGGAGCGCTTCGTCACGCTCCGGTTGCGATGGATAACGACATCGTGGTCGTACCGGCTTTCATCAATCTCCACCCAGCCATATCGCGTCTTCATGATCATCACCCCATCTCAACAAATAATTCCCTCGCGGGTACTTCAGGTTATTCGACATATCTCCCAATAGGGCTCAATAATCTCCTTATCCCATTGGAGAAAGGCAATACATCCGAAGCGGAAACGTCCTTCCCGGAAGAATACGTGAGTACCTTTTAGAGGATCCTGGAAAAATCCCCTTTTTTCATTCATTTTACCCGTATCCTCAATTATTAAAATAATTCTCCGGAAATATGACCCCCATATCCCCGTTCTGTTGGCAGTTCCGGGTGCCGGATGGGGGAAATTACGCGGCGAAAACAGGGCCGAACGGAACACCATTAAGGGTCATTCTATGAGGTGCATTCCAGCCGCATTTTGGCAATCCATGCGATATTTGAGCCTCTTTTCCACGCGAACCGAAACCGGGCGTTTTACGCGGTTTTCCGTTGGGGGTCGGAGTATGAAACAGGGAAACGGAGCTCGTATCGGGCGTATTTCCTCACCATCCCTGCCCCTCCAAAAAAGGATTATTCCCGGGAAGATCAGTACCCGACAAACACCCGGATCACGGCAAAGGCCACAAACCCGATGGCGGCACTGATCGGGATCGTGAGGATCCAGGCAAACATGATACTCCGGGCAACGCCCCACTTCACCGTGCTGGATCCCATGGTGGTCCCGACACCCATGATCGATGAGCAGATCACATGCGTGGTGCTGACCGGAATCCCGGCAACCGAGGCCCCGAGGATAGTCGCGGCACCGGCAGTCTCAGCAGCAAACCCGTGAACCGGCCGGAGCTTGGTGATCTTGTATCCCATGGTCTTGACGATGCGCCATCCCCCTGACAGGGTACCGAGTGCAATGGCGGCATAGGAAACGAGGATCACCCACAGGGGCATGGGCAGGTTGTTCGGATCCACGCTTGCCCCGAAATATCCTATCGAGAAGAGGAGCGGCAGGATAATCCCCATGGTCTTCTGGGCATCGTTCGTGCCGTGGCTGAAACTGTACGCAGCCGCAGAACAGAGCTGCAGGCGTTTGAAATGGACTTCTGCTGACTGTTTGTTTGCTTTCCTCGTTGCCCAGAGCACTGCTGCCATAAATAAAAACCCGCAGGTAAGTCCAATCAGGGGCGAGAGGATCATAAACGTGACAACGAGCTCGATCGTTGACCACTTGATGGCCGTAAGCCCGGCAGCGGCGATCCCTGCCCCGGCAAGTCCCCCGATAAGGGCATGGGATGAGGAGGTCGGAAGCCCGAAGAACCAGGTGATGATGTTCCAGGTAATTGCACCGGACAGGGCCCCCAGAATGATATAGGGAATGATGTTTGCAGGAACGATTTCGAGGTGGATGATCTTGGAGACCGTGCTTGCCACCGCAACGCCGAAACCGAATGCGGCAACAAAATTGAAAAATGCGGCAAAGACTACGGCTTTCCGCGGGGACAGGACCTTTGTGGAAACCACCGTTGATATGGAATTTGCCGAATCATGGAACCCGTTGGTGAAATCAAAGACCAGCGCAATGCCGATGATGATGACAACGAGTTCCCACGTAGCTTCGAACATACTTTCCCCTCACTGGTGCCCGGTCATGAGTGCCGGATTGCGATGTCGGAGAGCACGTTGGCTACGTCCTCACAATAGTCCGTTGCCATCTCAAGATGTTCGTAAATATCCTTGAACTTGATGATCGCAATCGCATCGTTCGTCTTGAAGAGATCCATAACCGCGTGGGCAAGCACGTCGTCTGCGAGGTTTTCGAGCCGGTTGACCTCGATGCAGCGCTCATCAATGTAACGGGGATCCTTGATCGAGCGGATACCTTTGACTGCACTCTCGAGCTCAGCCGTGGACATATGGATCAGTTTTGCAAGCTCGATCATGTGGATGTCAGTTGATTCAATCCCGTAATAGTACATCTTCTCGGTTGCACCATCGATATAGTCCAGGACATCGTCCAGTGCCGAGGCAAGTCGTGAGATCTCTTCCGGGTCCAGGGGCGTGATGAACGTACTGTTCAGCTGGGTATAGATATCGTGGGTGATCAGGTCACCCTTCTGTTCAAGCAGCTCGATCTGGTGGCGTTTCTCCTTGACATTGGTGAAGTCCTCGGTCAGCGCAACGAGCTGCCACGCGGCTTCTTTATTAATTGCGGCCTGCTTCTCGAATAAATCAAAGAAGGCCTTATCCTGAGGTATCAGCAACTCCCGTAAACCCATAACAAACCCAGTGGTAATCGTCAGTAGATAATAAAAATATAGCGAATCAGTGTGGGCCCTATAGCAGGCTCGCGACAAACGCCACGACGAAATACCCGGCAAAGGAAACGACCATGGCAAGCGGAATCGTGATGACCCACGCCTCCATCATCTCCCGGACAACCCGCCACTGCACGGCATTCTTTCCCCTCGTTGCGCCGACACCGATGATAGCTCCGTTGATCGCGTGGGTGGAGGAGACCGGAATCCCCCGCTCGGTGACCGTGACAAGGATGGCGCTGCTGACCGTGGCAGCGCAGAATCCCTGGTAGGGACGGATCCTGGTGATGTCCTTTGCCATCTTGTCAACCACCTGCCACCCGCCAAAACAGGTGCCAAGACCGATTGCGATCGCAGACGTGAGGAGAACCCAGGTCGGGACCGCAAACGTGAGGAGGAGCCCGGAGGAGACAAGGAGCGCCGTGATGACACCCACCGCGTGCTGCCCGTCATTCGCCCCGTGGGCGGTTGCCTGGACAAGGCTTGCAAGTACGTGGAGCGGCTGGAAGATCCGCTTCATGTGATTCTGGCGGGAGTGCCGGAACGCATGGGAGATGAGGATATCGAAGACAAACGCCCCGACAATGCCAAGGATGGGCGAGATGAAGATGAAGAGAACGATGGCAAACAGGCCGGAGAGGTGGATTACCCCAAGCAGCATGAGGGCCGGGATGATGAGGGCCGCTCCGCAGACGGCGCCGAGTATCATGCCGAGCCGGACATCGTCCCGGAACGAGGCCGTGAACAGGCCGAGAAGGATCGATCCAACCACTGCCCCGATGAGGCCGTACACGATGACCTGGACGCACGCATCCCACCCCGGCAGGATAACCACCGCAAGTCCCCCGACCGCGATACCTGCCCCGAGAAGCCCCCCGACCATGGCATGGCTGCTCGAGAGCGGGACACCGGCCCGGGTTGCAACAAAGACGAGGATGATGGCCGCACCCATGGCAACGACAATCGAGAGCGGGGTGAGGCCGCTCTGGCCAACGATCGCGGTACCGATGGTGGCGGCAACGGCCGTTGTAAACAAAAACGGGCCGACAAGGTTACAGACCGCCGTGTAGAGGACGGCTTTTATGGGCGAGAGGGCCTTTGTGGCAACAACGGTTGCAATCGAGTGCGAGGCATCGTTGAGACCGTTGACGAAGTTGAGGGCGAGCGCAAGGAGGATGCCAAAGAGAATGAGCGGGTCCATGCCTGTCATGAATGGCTCATTGCGATGTCGTTCAGGGCATGCCCGACATCATTGCATTTTTCCATCACTTTTGCCATGCTCTCGTAAATATCCTTGAGCTTGATGATCATGAGGAGATCCTTGGTTTTGAAGAGCTCGAGGATGGCGCGGGAGAGGAGTTCGGTGGAGAGGTTGTAGAGCCGGCTGATCTCCAGGGTATGGCCTTTGACCCCGTCGGGATCCCTGAGCGTTGCAAGGGTGTCAAACGCATGGGTGATCTCGGTTGCCGCGAGCTGGATTAAGTAAGAGTATTCCTTGAGCACATCGTTTGTCTCGGGAATCCCGTAATTGCAGAGCTGGTGGGTCACCCAGTCGATCTTGTCGAGCACATCATCGAGAGCCGGTGCCAGCCGTGCGATCTCATCGGGTTCGAGCGGGGTTATCAGGGATTCGTTGAGTTGCTCGTAGATCTTCTTGGTGATCTCGTCACCCCGGTGTTCGATCTGGCGTACCTTGTGGGCTTTCTCTGTCCCGTCCGGGAGCTCGTGGGTGATCTCGTTTAAGGTGGTCGAAGCCTCGGTGATCTTCTCAGCCATTTCATGAAACAGCACAAAAAAGACCTTGTCTTCGGGCAGGATAAGGTCACGGATACGCATATTCTTCAGACTTACCCTTATTCCATAACTATAAAAAAGTACGTCCCGACAAAAACCGCCCGGTAACGGGTAAAAAACCGGATTTTCGAAGGAACGTGACGGCCCGGGTCCCTTGTAACCGGGCCGGCCCGGATGTGTTCAAAGGTACCGGCATCATCTGCCGGACTGCCGGTATCCGCCTTCAGGAACAAGGATCTCGAACCGGGCACCCTGGCCGTAAATACCGGTTTCGGTTATGGTGATCTCGGTAATCCCGAGGAGTTCCCGGGAAAGAAAGAGGCCAAGACCGGTATGTTTCCCGAATCCTTTCTTGAAGATGTGTCCCTTGTCCTCCCGGGCAACCCCGACCCCGTTGTCCTTGCAGATTATGCAGAGCCCCGCACTCGTTTTTCTGGCAGTGAACGATATATCGGTCACCCGTTCGCCGTGCCGGATCGCGTTGTCCAGCAGGTTATGAATCACTTTCTCAAAGAGCGGGTCGGCAAGGATCTCCACATTCTCCTGCAGGGGATGTACGGTTATTCCGCCACGGGCACAGGTACCCATTGATTTCCGGACAATGGCGTTGAGGTCCTGCCAGACCGGTGCATGAATCCCAAGATCCTGGTAGTCCTTCATGAATTCGACATGTTCATTGACCGATCCTGCGATCTTCTCGCATTGGGCGAGGTAACCGGCAACTATTGGGTCTTTCGTATGCTCTCCCGCGAGCGAGAGGTATGCCCCAAGGGCAGTGAGCTGGTTGAGGATATCGTGCCGGGTGATGCTTGTTAAGAGGTTGAGCTTGCTGTTGGCATCTGCGAGCGCCTTCTCCATCCGGGCCCGCTCGGTGTTTTCATCCGAGAGATTCCTGTTTGCCGTGTGAAGTTCGTCCACGGCAGCAGTAAGTTCCTCGTTGAGTTCGCTCTGCGTTTCCTGCGCTTCCTGGAGTTCGGCATTCTTCCTGACAGCACATTCGTAGGTAGTGAGCAGGATGTCAAGGATCCTGGACCGCCCCGAGGTTATACGGTGGGACCTGCCGGAGAAGAGATACGCAAGCCCGGGCTGAGGGCCTTCCGGGTCCTTTGTGCCGGCAGATCTGAATGCAGCTTCGATATGGGAATACACCTGCCCGGGATCATAGGGCTTGATGATGAAATTGTCCGCACCGGCCTCAAGTCCCCGAAGAACATCTTCCGCATCGAAGAGCTGGGTCACGAGGATGACCTGGATACCGGCAGTGTCTGTACCCGCCTTGATCTCCCGGCAGAGATCGTAACCGTCCATCTCGGGCATGATGATGTCGGTCAGTACTACGGCAGGCCACTCCCTGTGGATCGTTTCGAGAGCTTCGCGGCCATGGTGGGCCAGCAACACGTCGTAGCCTCTCTCTTTGAGGAGGTGAACGAGGAACTCTGCCTGGGTGCGGCTGTCCTCGACAACAAGGATCCTCCGGAAGAGCGTGTGAGGTTTCACGTTTGTCGTCTCATCGGGTGAAAGGGTGTTGCAGGTCTTCATCAGGTCTCCCGGGGTCTGCGGCAGCCCGGAGGGTCTCATTTCTGCGGGAGCGGTTCTGATTATCGTCAGCGTCTCCTGCGTTCATCCGACTATATCTTACCCATGTTTCTTAAGCATTCCGCAATCAATCTGTGGTCAAAAACCGGTTTTCTTTTTTTTGAACGCGGATTTTTCCTGATCCGGATCCAGGCAGAATGCTATCCGGAACAAAAGACCAGGTATCGAAAGATCCCGACAACCACTGCCGGCAATCAGGAAAAATAAAAGAACGGGATGGACCGGGCGGGAATTGAACCCGCGGCCTCTTCCATGCCAAGGAAGCGATCTACCACTGATCTACCGGCCCGCTCCTACCTACTTGGATGTCATAGGTTAAAAGAATTGTTTGTCATTTCTCCTTTTTGGCCTTGGACTCCATGAACGAGACGAGTTTTTTTATGAGCCGCCCGCGGGCCTCCTGCATATCGGGCCGGCTTACGATCCTGCCGTTTTCCACGAACCGGGTGATGATGGGCGTTGCTCCCGCTGGCGGAACCGAGGCCACCGGCAGCGTCCTGCGATCCCCGCAGATCAGGTCGTACACCTGTTTGACCCCGCTCCGTTTCCCCCTTTTCGCTTTCGGTTTTCCCCCGATCTCGACGATATCCATGGAGAAATCGATAACGGGCGCGTTGGCAATAGCCCCCCCGACCCCGAACGCATCCACGAGATCCCGGTAGGCAACCACGTCCTCGCGGGTCACGCCTCCGGATAAGAATATCTTCACGCCCGTATGCCCGTGCATATTGAGCTCCCAGCGGACCTCCTCCATGATGGCGCGCATATTGCCCCGCCGTGACCGGGGCGTGTCGAGCCGGACTGCTGTGGCCCCGCACTCTGCGGCCCGGAGGGACTCGGATTTCTCATCGCACCACGTGTCGCAGAGCATGATCCTTGGCACGTCTTCTGGAGCGTTCCGGTCGAACGAACGCCAGGCATCTTCCGGTCTCTCGTAGCACATCACAAACGCATGGGGCATGGTCCCGACCACCGGCATTCCTTCCGGGGCACAGGTATTGGACACCCCCTCGACTCCGCCTATCCATGCCGACCGCTCGATCATGGCAGCAATTGCGGGATGCTGACGGCGCGAACCAAACGAGAAGACCGGTCTTGTGCCGGCGGCTATCTTGATGTGGGCCGCAGCCGATGCAATGCCGGATGCGTGGCAGAGGAACCCGAGAATGGCAGTCTCGTACCGGCAGAAGTCCCGGTATTTCCCGGTGATGCGGAGGACCGGGTCATTTGGGTAAAAGACGGTGCCTTCGGGCATGGCGTCAACCGTGACCGGCAGCCCTTCGAGCAGGGTGATGACATCTGAAAGACCTGAAAAAACCGCCCAGGTATCCGGCAGGGACGAGGCCGTCACTTCCATAACAACATCCGGGTTGAGGTTATCCTGCGCGAGCGTCTCTTCGGTACGTACAAAATAGATATCCGTGCAGTCCCCGTTTTTTATCTCCGCATCGCTCACGGTAAGAAACGTGCCCATAGTATGATCCTTGAAACTCCTTCCCAAATACGTTTGTGCTCATACCGGATCTCCGGAAGCATTCGCTAAATATTAGTGCAGATCCCGCCAACCATTCTCCTGCGAAGGAGAGCTATGCAGGGCAGAATACCGGAACCACAATCACGCTGCACAGGAACGTGCAGCAGGCGGGCCTGAATGCTTGGGATCATCGGGGGCACGAGCCTGCTCTTCTCCACGCTCCCAGAACTGGAGACGCGGACAGTCCATACACCGTTTGGGAATGCTGAAGTTCTCGCAGGCGATATCGTGATGCTGATGCGCCACCAGCACAACCGACCCCCGCACCGCGTCAATTTCCGGGCGAACCTGGCGGCCCTAGCGATTGCCGGTGCTGACAAAATTGTCGCATTCGGCTCTTCGGGGTCGATGAACCCCGCTATCGCCCCGGGATCGCTGGTCATTCCAACGGATTATGTCAGCCTGGCCGACATCCCTTCCATCCATGACCACGCGGTTGAGCACGTTATGCCGGAACTGTCCCGCGATCTCTCAGAGGCCCTGCACCGGGCAGTTCCCGCAGCCCGCCTGGGAGGCACGTATGTCCAGACCAGGGGGCCAAGGTTCGAGACACCGGCCGAGATCGCAGCGCTGTCGAAGGTTGCCGATCTCGTGGGAATGACCATTGCCTCAGAGGCAACGCTGGCAAAAGAGCTCGGGATTCCGTTTGCCGCACTCTGTACGGTGGACAACTATGCCAACGGGCTTACCGATGAGGCTCTCACGTGGGACGAGGTGCTTGAGATCTCGCGGCAGTACCGGGAGCGGACCGGTGAGATTGTGAATACCATTATCAAAAACCTGGGTTAAGTTACAGGATAGGGAAGATACCATGGACGAGATCTTTGCAAAAAAACGCTCCCTGCTCATCACGAATGTCGTAAGCGGGGGAAAGAAGACCGATATTTTTGTTGACGATACGGGGACGATACGGGCTGTTGGCCCGAACGTCCGGGCAGATCACAAGGGCGAGGCCGATGTCATGATCGACGGCGATGGCGCAATCGCCCTGCCGGGCCTTGTCAATACCCACACCCACGCGGCAATGACGCTCCTCCGGGGCTATGCGGACGACATGATCCTGCAGGACTGGCTCTCCCAGAAGATCTGGCCGCTCGAAGCCCACCTGACCGGCAGGGATGTGTACTGGGGAACGAAACTTGCCTGCCTCGAGATGATCCGGAGCGGGACAACCGCCTTTAACGACATGTACTTCTTCATGGACGAGGCGGCCCGGGCAGCAGATGAAGCCGGTATCCGGGCCGTGCTCTCGTACGGGTTCATTGACCTGTTCAACGATGAGAAGCGCGAGAACGAGTGCAAAGCCACCGAGAAGCTTGCAGCCCATGTCCGCACCATGAACAATCCCCGGATCAAGACCGCGGTCGGCCCCCACGCCATCTACACAGTCTCGCCGCAGGGCCTGAAATGGTGCGCCGAGTTTGCACAAGAGCAGAAGATCGGGGTCCACATCCACCTCTCCGAAACAGAGAAGGAAGTGACCGACTGCGTTGCCCAGCATGGCAAGCGGCCGGCCGCCCACCTTGAGGACTGCGGGATCCTCACCCCCCGCACCATTGCGGCGCACTGCTGCTGGCTCGACGAGGCGGAGTGTTCTCTTCTGGGAAAGCACAAGGTCTCGGTCTCGCACAACCCGGTAAGCAACATGAAGCTTGCAACCAACCGGGCAATGCCGTACGCCACCCTCGCCGCTGCCGGGGCCAACACCTGCCTTGGCACGGATGGCTGCGCCTCGAACAACAACCTCGACATGTTCGAGGAGGCCAAGACTGCCGCTCTCCTCCAGAAGTTCTTCTGGAACAACCCGACCGTGCTTCCGGCTGCGGAAGCTCTTCAGATGGCAACCGCAAACGGGGCAAAGGCACTGGGCTTTGGGACCGGAACGCTCACCGCCGGCGCACCTGCAGACATTATTCTTATCTCTGCCCGGGCAGCCTGCAACATCCCGCTCCACAACGCAACCTCCAACCTCATCTATGCCTGTAGCGGAGGCGCAGTCGAAACCACCATCTGCGAGGGCAGGGTACTGATGCTTAACCGCGAGATCCCCGGAGAGGAGGCAATCCTTGACGGCGCTGCATCCGCAGCATCGGATCTCGTGAAACGTGCGCAGTCGGCATAACGGGGCAGAGCCATGACCAGGACATTCCGGCTGTCGGTACAACAAACAACCTGCATCCTGGTCTTCCTTTTTTTGTGCATTGCAATTGCCGGTTGTACCGGCACTCCCGGAAGCCTGCAACCGGGGAATAATACCGGGAAACTGTCCGTCTATTTCCTTGACGTGGGACAGGGCGACTCCACCCTCCTCCTCTTTGGGAACAAAACCATCCTTGTCGATGCCGGGGAAACGGATATGGGCGACAGAGTGGTTGCCAACTTAAGGAAACTCGGGGTTACCCGGATCGATCTCCTTGTTGCAACCCACCCCCACTCCGACCATATCGGGGGGATGCAGAAGGTTCTTGCCGCGTTCCCGGTCGGGCAGGTCCTGGATGCCGGCGTGCCAAATCCGTCACCGGTGTACGAGCATTTCCTGGAAACGATCGATGAAAAGCATATTCCCTATAGCCTTGCCGTGCAGGGGCAGACCATCAATATCGACCCGGCGCTTGGCATCCTCGTCCTCTCGCCCCCGGCCCGGCGCTTTGGCAACGACCCGAACAAGAACTCTGTTGTGCTCCGCATATCCTACGGCACGATCGATCTTCTCCTGACCGGTGACATGGGTGGCGAGGCAGAGGAGGCCCTGACAAAGAGCGGTTATGCGCTTGACGCCGAGATCCTCAAGGTAGGCCACCACGGGAGCAGGTACTCGACGTCCTCCGCCTTCCTCTCCCGCGTGCACCCGGTGAGCGCCGTCATTTCAGTTGCGGCAGACAACCCGTACGGGCACCCCCACGATGAAGCCCTCCGGAACCTCAAACTTGCCGGTGCAACCGTGTACCGGACCGATCGCGACGGGACGGTCCTTGTCCGGTCGGACGGGATCTCGTACTCGGTGACAACTGAAAAAGAAGCAAAAAACTTCTGGGGCACAGTGACAACAAAGATCCCCTCTGAAAACCTGACGGGCACAACCCCGTCTTCGGCCTCCCCTCTGAACATGACTGTACCCACCCTGCCTGCCGAAATCAACCTGACCCTTCCCACTATCCCTTCGAATGTCACGGTTCCCGTGCCTTCCTTCACCCTGCCCCCGGTCCAGATCGGCAACGCCTCATCAGTACATATCAGCGCAGCGCAGTTCGATGCCCCGGGGGATGACCGGCAGAACCTGAACGGCGAATGGGTCCGGCTCACCAACCGGGGGCGCGACCCGGTCCTCATTGCGGGCTGGACACTCTCCGACCGGACAACCCCTGGCATTTACCGTTTCCCGGCATTTATCCTCCTGCCCGCCTCAACCGTAACCGTCTATTCCGGGACCGGTATGATGAACGACACGGCGCTCTTCATGGGCAGGACCGAACCGGTCTGGGGCAACAGCGGCGACCTGGCTACCCTCCGTGACGGGGCAGGGACGATCATCGACCAGCAATCCGGAAGTGGTCCGGCATGAAGGCCGCAGTCGACCGGATCGAGGAGACTATCGCCGTTCTCATCTCCTGCGAGGACGAGTCGGTCCGGCTGAACCTGCCGGTCTCCCTTCTCCCACCCGGTACCAGCGAAGGCGATATCGTCTCGCTCTCGATCGGGCGCGACGAGGAAGCAACCCATGCGGCAAAAGAGCGGGTTGCGGGGCTCATCGGAAAGCTGGCCGGCGGGAAATAAACAAGTCAGGGAAACAACCCGACCCGGATAGTCTCACTTCGCGAAGCAATCCGACACTATTTTACATTTTCCCGATCAATACGCCTGACATGTCGCATCATCACGAAGCATTCGAGCACCACGATCATGCCAAACCCGCCGGTGTATCCAAAACCTGCCGCGTCTGCAAATCCGCGTACTCCCACGAAAAGAACCCCTCTCATTTCGGCATCTGCCACAGCTGCGGGTACAAGATCCTCATCCTGCTGCTCATCGTGATGATCTCGGTCTCCTACGTTGCATGGTTTGGCGTAATATAAGGAAAAATTCCCGGAAAATCTTTTTTTTATTGAGAACAGAGCCCCACAGCAGCTCCCCAACTATTAAGTAGTGCCGGTACTGCATTACCCACTGAGGTAGTTGTCATGGCTTCGGCTGTGCTGGATCTGGTTGTCCTCCTCTTTGAATATATCAGCGTGATCGTGGCATGTATGGCGCTTGCCCTTGCGATCAAGTGGAAAAAGACTGAGTTTTTCGCAGGCCTGTTCTTCCTGCTTCTTTACACCGTACTCGACGCCATAGAACTTTCGCTGATCACCGTCTTTGACGTGTCCATGATCAACGCGTCCCAGTTCGGGTTTATCCTGATAGCCATCCTGGCGTTCATCCTCGGGATGCGACCGGCAGAGGTGATCAAAAAGCCGGGCTGAAAATCCAAAAAAACGCAGCTGCTCCTGCAGGAGAGATATACAAAAAAAGGGATGGAAATTACGCGGTCTCGATCTTGTCGGCTTCCTGGAGCCCGAGCACCTTGATCGACTCTTCCCGCATCTTGAACTTCATGATCTTGCCCGAGATGTTGATGGGGAAGTCGTTGACGAACATGACATACCGCGGGATCTTGTAGTGGGCGATCTTTCCCTTGCAGAACTCTTTTACTTCCTGCTCGGTCATGGAAAGGCCGGGTTTCATCTTCACCCAGGCACAGAGCTCTTCTCCGTATTTCACGTCCGGCACGCCGACAACGTAGACATCCGAGATCTTCTCGTGGTGGTGGAGAAACTCCTCGATCTCGCGGGGGTAGATGTTCTCCCCGCCCCGGATCACCATGTCCTTGAGCCGGCCAACGATCTTGAAGTAGCCCTCCTCGTCCATGGTGCCGAGATCGCCCGTGTGGTTCCAGCGGTCCTTGTCGAGCGTTGCATGGGTGGCCGAGGGATTGTTGTAATAACATTTCATAACGCAGTAGCCGCGGGCGCAGATCTCGCCAATCTCGCCGAACGGGACGATCTTGCCGGTCTTGGCATCAATGATCTTGAGCTCTGTGTGCGGGAATGCACGCCCGATCGTGGTGACCCGGCGTTCGAGCGGATCCTTGGTCGTGGTCATCGTAACACCCGGGCTCGTCTCGGTCTGGCCGTACACGATCACGATCTCGCTCATGTGCATCTGCGTGTTGACCTGCTTCATCACCTCAATCGGGCAGGGAGAGCCTGCCATGATGCCGGTGCGGAGCGTCCGCAGGTCGTATTTTGAGAAGTTCGGGTGCGTGAGCTCGGCAATGAACATGGTCGGGACGCCGTGCACGGCAGTGCAGCGCTCCTTCTCGATGGTCTGCAGGACCGCTTCGGCATCGAAGGTCGGGGCCGGCAGAACCATGGTCGTGCCGTGGGTAACGCAGGCAAGGTTGCTTAAGACCATGCCGAAGCAGTGGTAGAACGGGACGGGAATGCAGAGCCGGTCCTTCTCGGTGAAGTTCATGCCCTCACCGATGATGTACCCGTTGTTGAGGACGGAATGGTGGGTGAGGACTACCCCTTTCGGGAACCCGGTGGTACCGCTCGTGTACTGGATATTGATCGGGTCGTCGAACGAGAGCCCTTCACCCCGCTCGATGATATCGTCCATCGTGATCGCGTCAGCCTTCTCAAGGAAATCCCCCCACGTGTACATGCCGTTGTACGGGATGTCGCCCATGAAGACCGCATTCTTGAGGAACGGGAACTTCTCGCTGGAGATCCGGCCGGGCTTGCACTCGTAGGCCTCGGGGCAGGCCTCGTAGAACATTCCCACGTAGTCCGAAGTCTTGAACCGGCCCTGCACGATCAGGGTCGAGATCTCGGCCTGCTTGAGCACGTACTCGAGCTCGTAGGTGCGGTACGCCGGGTTGATGTTCACCATGATGGCGCCGATCTTCGAGGTCGCGAACTGGACTACCACCCATTCGGCATGGTTCATGGCCCAGATGCCGACCCGGTCGCCCCGGTCCACGCCAAGGCCCATCAGGGCGCGGGCAACCAGGTTTACCTGCTCGGCGAACACCCGGTACGTCCACCGGAGGTTCTGGTGCACGGACACGATGGCCTCGGTGTCCGGGTATTTTGCTGCGATACTGTCGACCATCTCGCTGATGGTCATGCCCAGCAGGGGCACTGCTGATGTTCCGCACGTATAGCTGCCCTCAACCATTGGTAAGAATTGGGGGACCGGATAATATATGGATGATGATTTGGTGCATCTTTGGTGCACCACGGGACAAAGACTGCACCACGCAAAAAAAATGCAGCGGTGCTGCGAATATTCCTGCAGGGGCCGGCGGGACCACTTCAACGGGCCCTGCCGCCCGGGCCGGAATGCAACAAAACTCTTAAGTTTATACAGTGTGATTGTATTAGGTCAGCACGGGGTTAAACCCGGTGTTGGACGTAAGGGGTTGTGGCCTAGCCCGGAATGGCGACGGGCTCCAGCGGTCTTTGCGTTCTCGTGCTCGCAGATGATGAACAATGGGTCTGCTGATACAATATGATGACCCGTTGGAGCACTGATGCATGTCGGAGAGACCCGTCGATCGTGAGTTCAAATCTCACCAACCCCACGTTTTCT
>NZ_JBAZQA010000029.1:0-14686 GCF_041645475.1 Methanoregula sp.
ATGCCCTCCGGCACTCAATCTTCCGCGAAGGGATCACCTACATGATGGAGGATCCCAAGAACATCTCGCGCTGCACCCATTACATCATGGTGGCCCGGTATCTCGAACGCTGTGCCGATCACTCCTGTAAAATTGCCGAGAATGTTCATTATATGCATACGGGCGAACGCATAGAGATCCATTAATCCATATTGAAAGAGGCCGGTGCAACCTCCTGTGTTGTCCGTTTTGGTTTCATTATCGGGACTGCTGTCTTGTATCTGAATGACTCTTCCGGGTACGATTCGGGATGGGCTGGTAACTGGTCCGCTCGTGACCGTTTTTTTGGGTATATTTGATATGACTCGCTAACTATAGTTAAATTTTAAAAAATATAGATAAAATGCACAAAAATATATAGTTTGACTTGTCATCCTATAGTAACGTGATCTGATCCCATATCGGATCACAGGATTCGACCTATGACTTCAGAACAAATTGAGACAAAACCCGGGCACTTCCCTCTTGGCTCAAATGATATCGATACGTGTGAGCCCACGATCCACGCACAGGATATCCTGCAGGATGGTCGGGGATTTACGTACCGTTTAGTGAGGACCTGCGATATGGAACGCTTCAGCATAAAATAATGCGGAGGATCTATGATTGGGATTTATTCTCGTCCGGATTTGTCGTTTCACCAGAGAAAAACGCGTTGTTTGCCGCGGCTCCCCCGTGAGTGCGTGCCAATGCATCCCGAGGATCGTGCGGGTCTCCGCGAGTGGGTGACTGCAAAGATACACTGGGAAGAGGCACTGCAACAAGCCGCCATTCCTGCACGTAAAACAAGAGAGGCCGGCAATTTTCCGGGTGGGAATCAGTACCCTGACTGTTTACCGTAACGAGAATATGCCGTAAATGAGTAAAACCGGGAAACCCTATGTTCACGACGTCGATAAAAAATGCTGTTGTTCAGGTATCGGATATATTCAGGACAGAACCTCCTGCACCGTCTCACACGAATGTCGGGGAGGTCCATGAAACCTGTGCGCCTTCTTCACGTTCCTCCTGCTCTGATACGACGATTATCATATCCATTCTGCTGGTGGATGATGAACCCCTGCTGCTTGATGTGGGCAGACTATACCTGGAGCGAACACCCGGTATAACGGTTACCATAGCCGGCTCAGCAGCTGAAGCCCTGAAATTATTCTCCGAAGAATCATTCGATGCGATCGTGTCTGATTACCAGATGCCGGAAATGGATGGCATAGCTTTTCTTCGGGAGGTCCGTCACCGCTCATTGGCCCAGCCGTTCATTATTTTTACCGGCAAGGGAAGGGAAGATGTGGTCATCGAGGCCCTCAACAACGGTGCTGATTATTACGTCCAGAAGGGTGGCGATCCAAATGCCCAGTATGCGGAACTCCTCCATAAAGTTCGCCGTGCAGTCAGGCAGAGGCGAGCTGAAGCCGCTCTCCGGAAAAAACATGAGATCCTTCGGGCTCTTCTCGCAAGCTCCCCGAACGGTATTGCGTTTGTCCGGAACCGCACGATCCAGTGGGTGAACGAATCCTTAGGAGCAATGCTCGGGTACACTTTGGCAGAGATGCGGGGAATGCACCTTTCGCAACTCTATGAAAACGAGGAAACATATGCAAGGATTGGCAGCCAGATTCATGGCGAACTCAAAACTACGGGAAAGTCGAAGGTGATCACCCGGTTCCGGCATAAATCCGGTTTCTCCATTGATGCAGAGATCCATATTGCTCCGCTCGATCGTGGAAATCTCCATTTTGGTCACATGATCACGATGGCGGATATATCAGAAAAACTTGCCATTGCAAAGAACTTAAAAAAACCGGCTCCATTGCCGCATCTTGAGCTCTCGCCGGTTATTGAGCTGGACCGGCACGGCACAATCATCTATTATAATGATGCGGCGATCGATGCGATGATTCGGTACGGGAGCCGGGGCACACTCGAAGAATTTTTCCCCCCGGATATGAGTGAGATCATCAGCCGTCTGGATGGGAAGGATGTCGGGTCGATTTACCGGAATATCAGGATTGGACCGGCAGCCTTCCGGGTACATATTACCCTGAGTTCCCGGTTCCAGGTAGTACGGCTTTCCGCCCTGAACATTTCCAATCAACAGGCGGAGAATTTGCCATAATGGTATCCTCCTGTTTCGTCCCTCCCGATGCATGGACAAGCAATTTATGCAATCAGGCGTAGAATATTACCCCTCATTCCCATGGTGTCCAGAAAACTTTTCTCCTCGCTCTATCCGTCACTGGGCATTGTTTTTTTCCTGATGCTCGTCCTCATGTTCATCTTTGAGGTGGTGAAGCAGATTGCAAACCCGCATCTCACGATCTGGGAGTCGCATGTCATCACTATCCTTTTCACGAGTATCCTTGCTGTCATCATCCTCTACTATCCTCTCCGGACCGCGTATCTCGAACAACGTCACGCAAAAGACGCCCTCCTGCACCAGCAGGAAGCTGAAGAGAAACTGCGCCAGTCTGAAATGCAGTACCGCTCGTTCGTTGAATCCGCTGAGGATTCTATTTATACGGTCGACCTGAATCTCAACTACCTCATGATCAATACCCGGCACCTTTCACGGCGGGGTCTTTCTCCCGATATGTATTCAGGGAAAAATTACGGGGATTTCCATTCAGAGCAGGAGATACGGGTGTTTGCGGCCTATGTCGATAAGGTCATAACAACAAAAAGTTCTGTCCAGGACGAGTACGAGCAGAACGGGCGGCATTTCCTCCGGAAACTCAACCCCGTTGTCGATCTGGTGAATAATGAAGTAACTGCTGTCACCGTTATCTCTTCGGATATCACGGTTCGCAGGCAGATCGAGAAGTGTCTTGAGGACACCAACCGGAAGCTCAATCTGATGAACGAGATCACGAGGCATGATGTCCTCAACCAGCTCTCGGTACTGAACTCCTGCGTTGCCCTTGCAGAAGAGCGTGCCCAGGATCACGATGTAAAAAAATATCTTGCCCGGATCGAACAGGTTGCCGACTCGATTCATGCCCAGATCGTGTTTGCCCGGGATTACCAGACGATTGGAGTTGAATCGCCCCAGTGGCAGAATGTAAGCGCGACTCTTCTCCATGCCCGACAGTCCCTGAAGTTTTCCTCGCTTACTATCGATCCGGCTTGTGCGGGGATGGAGATCTTTGCAGACCCTTTGCTTGTGAAGGTATTCTACAATCTCATGGAAAATTCTGCCAAATACGGTGGTTCCACCACCAGAATTACGTTTTCCTGCTGCAGAACCGATGAGACCTTCATTCTTTTCTGTGAAGACAATGGTCCCGGAATCCCGCGGGGGGAAAAAGAGAAGATCTTCACCCGTGGGTATGGGAAGAACACCGGTCTGGGTCTCTTCCTCATCCGCGAGATCCTTGCAATGACCGGAATCGGTATACGCGAGACGGGTGATCCCGGGAAGGGTGCCCGGTTCGAGATCATTGTCCCCGCCGGTGGTTTCAGGCTCTCTCCGGAAACCTGATCTGAATTCTTTTTTTGTGCTCTGGTTGGAAGCACGCAATTATTCTGCCGACAATCTCGCGATGAATTCCTGCGGATGCGGCAGAAACCCCACCACCAATATTGCTACAACTGCAAGATTCTTTTTCTCTCGTCTCCTGTGTCGGATTGATGGATGAACTATTACGAGAAAAACCCTGGTGTGTTATCATAAAAAAATTGAAATAAAAAATCCTGCCAGAAGGAATCGTCCGACATTAATTTTCCCCGTCACAAAAAAATGGCCAATTCCCCTCATTGTGACGGGTTACCGGTGTTTTCAGATACACTGGCGATGAGATCCACAGTCGGTGTGTATGACAGATGGGATCGGTTTTTGTGTGTGTCGTGTGCATGTGTCCTGCGGGTGCGTGTTTCCCTGAGGGACAATAATCTCTATGTTCGCCCGGGTTATAATATTTTTTATTTAACATTTACAAATTGTCAACTATTATCAATTAATTAATGTCCAATTAATCTTATATATTTCTGTAAATCCCGAACTTTGATATATTATCCGTCAGAGATTTATTAGAGATATATCTAGGAACCACAGGGTCAGATTAATTATTATAGATTAACTAATGGCGTTAATTAAATAACATTCTTAAATTGGTGCTTCCAATACGTTTACGAAAGGACTGATGAATTAATGGATCAAAAATCCTCCTCGTTAAAAATAGCGTCATTTGGTATCGTTATCGGGATGCTCATCCTCTGTGCGATCTTTGCCGGCTGCACATCGAGCAGCCCGCAGGCAACAACTCCTGTTACAACTGCTATCGCGTCAACTCCTGTTATGACCCCGCAACCGGTTGCTACCACCGCAGCGCCCGTAGCGACACCTGCTGTTGTAAAAACAACCAGTACCCCGGCCCCGGTCTACACCAATTCTGAAGGCACGGTTGTAGCATACACTGCAGCATCCTTAAAGGGTGCATCTCCAAAACTGGCAGCTGATTTCGAGAAGATGTATCCCGGCCACAAAGTTATCTTCAACCTTGATGGCACCCAGGCACTCAAGACCCAGGTACAGAACGGGGCCTATGCGGATGTCTTCATCTCCGCCAGCAACGCGTACACCACCGAGCTCACGAAAGGCGGTTACTTTGTTGACGGGACGGTAAAACCCTTAACGTCGAATTACGTGACCGTGATCCTTCCGGCAACCAATCCCGCGAACATCCAGTCGCTCGCGGACCTGTCCAAGCCCGGCCTGAAGATCGCAATGGGAGACAAGAGCGTCCCGGTCGGGGCTGCAACCTATGGTGCACTTGCCAACCTTGCAAAATCAACGTACGGTGCGGACTGGAACACCTCGGTATTCAAGAATGTCGTAACCTACGAGACCTCCGAACCGGGAGTAGCCGCCAAGGTTGCGCTTGG
The DNA here is from genome assembly GCF_041645475.1 of Methanoregula sp. Taxonomy (GTDB): domain Archaea; phylum Halobacteriota; class Methanomicrobia; order Methanomicrobiales; family Methanospirillaceae; genus Methanoregula. The sequence goes on from NZ_JBAZQA010000029.1 coordinate 4,921, forward strand.
TGAAGTGGATGCCGGTTTCGTCTACGAATCCACATCTGCTGCGGCCAAGACGGGAACCTATACGGTTATTACCATTCCCAAGAATGACAACTATCTCCAGACCTACACCATTGGTATCCTGAAAGGCTCGAACAGCAAGGGAGCAGCAGCTGATTTCGAGAACTTCATGCTCTCGACAAATGCCGGCCAGCAGGATCTCAAGGACTACGGTTTCCGGGCAGTCTGAACCACTTCATTTATTTTTTCTCTGCACGGATCCTTCTTACTGATCTTCACGCGGGATGGATCGCACTGCCATGAAATTTCCGGGATATAAAAAAAAGAGGTTCCAGCACGCGCTCACGATAATTGGTGCGGCGATCCTGGTAGCTTCCGTCACGCTGTATCTGGCACTTCCCGTTGCCGCGCTCTTCTTCCAGACAACCCCGGACCTTTTCCTTGCATCGCTTGCAGACCCTGAAGTGATAAGTGCCCTGACGCTCAGCCTTACAACGTCGGTCATCTCGCTTGTGATCGTGATCCTTGTCGGCACTCCGTTTGCCTATATTCATAGCAGGAACACGTACCCCGGAAAAGTGATTGTTGATACCCTGATCGATCTCCCGCTTGTCCTTCCCCCGGCCGTTGCCGGCCTTGCCCTCCTCGTGCTCTGGGGCAGGGTCGGGATCCTTGGCCGGTACTTCAACGTGCTCGGGGTCTCGATTGCGTTCACCACGCTTGCCGTCATCATGGCCCAGATCTTTGTTGCCTCCCCCTTTTATCTGCGGCAGGCCAAATCCCTCTTCGAACAGCTTGACCCCGCGTATGAACAGGCAGCCCTGACCCTCGGGGCCTCCCCCATCCGTACCTTTGTTCTCATCACCCTGCCCCTTACTGCCGGGGGCCTTGTCTCGGGTGCAGTCATGACCTTTGGCCGGGCGCTTGGCGAATTCGGTGCAACGATCATGTTTGCCGGGAACCTTCCCGGGGTGACGCAGACCATGCCGCTTGCCGTGTACGTGAACATGTCCGGGGATCACCATGCCGGGATCACCATCGCCATCCTGCTCGTCCTGATCTCGTTTGCGATCATGATTGCGGTCCGGCTTCTCGCGGATAAAGGGGTGCCCCGTGCTTGACGTTGCCATACAAAAACAACTCCGGGATTTCACCCTGGACGTTGCAGTCCGGGTCGACCCGGGTAAGATCTTCGTTATCATGGGGGCCAACGGGTCCGGGAAATCTACTACCCTGAGCAGTATTGCCGGTCTGGTCTGTCCTGACACCGGTTATGTCCGGCTCGGAGGGGAAATTCTGTATGATTCCCCGACACGGAGCAACCTTCCTCCCGAAGACCGCCGGATCGGGTATGTTTTTCAGAACTCTGCCGTGTTCCCCCACCTTACGGTCCATGAGAACGTTGCGTTTGGCCTGCGCGCCCGAAAGGAAAAACCGGATGTCATCAATTCCCGTGTAGTCTCCCTTCTGGAAAAAATGGACCTCCATGATCTGTCCCCGGTGAAAGCAAAGAATCTCTCCGGGGGGCAGAAACAGCGGGTGGCCCTTGCCCGGGCTATTGCCATCCAGCCGTCACTCCTGATGCTCGATGAGCCCTTCACGGCACTCGATATCGACAGTATACGGGCAGTCAGGGATCTTACCCGGGCGGTTATTACCGAGATGCAGATACCCTGCCTTCTTGTTACGCACCGGGTGGGGGATATTCTTGAAATCGGCGACAAAGCGTGCGTTTTATCTCACGGGAAAAAAGAGTGGGAAGGCTCTCCCCGGGATATGCCCGGGACCTTCCCCGCATGCCAGTGCCCATGAGCGCTGGTTCCACGGGTACCACATGGACTTACGTTGTGGTTACCAGGGAATTGCGGGAAGTTCTGCCTGAATGTCGACCGTTCCCTTTGGTGCCCTGGTAGTACCTTTCTTGAGAAGGGTCCCGTCTTTGTAGAATTCAACCGTGAGCAGGTTGCCGGAATTATCCAGTTTCTGGATTGTTGCAACAAGAATGCCCTGGGTGATGGGGATCTGGGTGTATCCCTCGTCAGAACCTGCTATGTCCCGAAGCCCGCCCGATGTTCCGGCCGTTCCGGTATATTTACCGTCATATTTCACATGAACCCAGACCCCGGTCATGGGGATCGACAGTTGAGGCGCGGCAGTCGGGGTTATCGTAACCGGTTCTGCTGTCGTGGGAACTGGTGTGGCAACGGTTGTCGGAACAGGAGTTTCGACAGGTTCCGGCGTGGGGGTGGGGACGGTTGTTTGCGCGGTTGTTGGTGCGGGTGTCGGTGTCAGTGCTGAAGGGACGCTTGCAACCTTTCCCCAGAGTGACGGGGCAAGGAAATATGACCCGAGAACAACTGCCACAATGATGATAATAATGGCTGCACCGGCTGCAACCATCCGTGTTTTTTTGGGAGCTCCGTTGTTGCGGCCCCGTTTTTGTGCTGATATGAGCGGACGGTACACGTTCTCCGACTGGCCTGACTTTTCTTTCTCCTTTCCTTCAGGTACTGGCATCTCCCCTGGCACCCAGGGCGGGACAAGTTCTGCGGGTCGTATGCCGTGCTCCTGCTGTGCAGTCATGCTCATCTCCTTGAGTTTTGCTGCCCACGCGTCCCGTTCGCTGCTCCGTCTCGTTCTCTGGGGTTGTGAGAAGACCATGCCTATCGTATTCCGGGTACCATCGGGAGCTGCTATCGATAGTGACAGAACGGGATCTTTTGCGGAATTGTCTCCGATTGTTACGGTCTCGATTGCAGCAAACGGGATATCCTGCGGCAGGATCTGCGGGTGGCTGTAATCGATGAGCATGAGGCGATGACTGGTCAGGATCGCTTCTGCGGGGATAGTATTGACGACGATGTTATGCGTTGATAACAATATGGTTTCATTGTTGCTCAGGTAGGGACTGCCCATTATACCACATTCCTAGTTCTATTTTGCGCTGTTTAGGGCAATATGCTTTTATGGCGCACAACCTTTTTGCCGGAACCGGAGCACAGAAAATCATTCCACTGGAAACCGGACCAGGCCCGACGGTTATTGACGAAAAACAGAAAAAATGAACGGGATTATATTCGCCGGTTACAGCTTCATGCGCTGGAGGAAGTAAACGCCGATACAGATTGCCGATATGGAGACTGCCATGAAGAGCATGTCCATGGAGGTTGAAAATTTCATGGCAAGAACCCGCTGGAAGAAGCTGACGATAAGTACCATGATGATGACCTTGATGATCTTGTTCTTTAAATCGTCAAGGTTGGTGATCTCGAGAAGCGTGTGGTAGGATTCTGAGTTACGGGCGATATCAATCTTGGAGATGGAGAGCTCATAGATGCCGAAACTGAAGATCAGGAGAACCATACCGATGAGGTACAGGTCAACTCCACCGATGATGGCGCTGAGGACGTCAACATAATCGATCTCAAGGGGTGCAACGGATACCGCGTGAATGAGGCTTGTAATGATTTCTATTGATCCCGTTATGAACAGGACTACCGCACTCAACGTGCCGAAAACAACGGCAAGAAGAACGATGAGGCGTGAGTTCCAGAGTGCGGATTCAAAGATCCGTTCAAATGTGGATTGTTCATCAACAGTCTTGAGTTTTTCATGGGTATGTGGTGAATCCATCGTACTCAGGTGGTTGTTGGGGAATAAAAAACCGGAGGATTACCGAAAGTCCGCTCATGGTGAAACTGTCGTGGCTATAGATCGTTTTGGACACAGGATTGATGACGCCCGAATACCGTCAACGAAACCTTAACAACCTTTCCTGCCGAAGATATTCGCACTATGTGGAAGGAAGTCGGGATCGATGCGTGGCTTGCGGCCCGGAAGACGAGCCTTGAGGATGCACGCACTACCGTCACCGAGATCATCGGGAGAGTACAGAACGAGGGTGATGCTGCACTCCGGGATCTCGCAAAGAAATACTGCGAACTCTCTGATATCGCGGTCTCCGAGGAAGAGCGTGAAGCAGCCTATGATTCGGTGGATGCACAGGTTGTCGAAGCCCTGATTGAGGCGCATGCCAGGATCGAACGCTTCCATGAACTCCAGAAGCCAAAGGATCTCTGGTTCCAGGAGATGGAGCCCGGGATCATACTCGGGGTCAAGACCACAGCGTTAAACCGCGTGGGCATTTATGTCCCCGGTGGGCGGGCTGCGTATCCATCATCCGCACTCATGTGTGCGGTGCCGGCCTGGGTTGCCGGCGTCAAGGAAGTCTGTGCGTGCTCCCCGCCCCCGATCAAGCCCTTGACCCTTGTTGCGCTCGATATCGCAGGAGTTACCGAGATCTACCAGGCCGGCGGTGCACAGGCTATTGCCGCAATGGCACTCGGTACGGAGTCGATCCGCCCGGTCCAGAAGATTGTCGGGCCTGGCAATGTTTATGTCACGCTCGCAAAGATGATGCTCCGCGAGAAGGCCGAGATCGACTTCCCGGCAGGCCCGAGCGAGATCGGGATCATTGCGGACAGCACGGCCGACCCCCGGATTGTTGCTGCCGATGTTCTTGCCCAGGCCGAGCACGACCCCAACGCTGCCTGCATCCTCATCACCACGGATAAGAACCTTCCGGCAAAGGTCGGCAGGGAGATCGCCAGCCAGCTTGCTGCTGCTCCCCGGAAAGAGATCATCGAACTGGCCCTGAAAAACTCCGGGTATGCCATTGTTAACGATATAGACGCAGCAATTGCCGCGTCCGATGTGGTTGCTCCCGAACACCTCTCGATCCAGGTTGCCGACCCCCTCACGGTTGTCACCAGAGTCCGGAATGCCGGTGCCATCTTTGTTGGCAAATATTCAGCGGTTGCCTGTGGGGATTATGCCGTTGGTACCAACCACTGTCTTCCCACGGCGGGCTACTCCCGGATGTACTCCGGTCTTGACGTGCAGCACTTCTGCAAGACCGCGTCGGTGGAGATCCTCGACAGGGACGGCCTTGAGGCCATTGGCGATATTGTCGAGACGATTGCCAATGCGGAAGGTCTGTATGCCCACGCAAATTCAGTGAGAGTACGAAGGACATTATAGTCTTTTTCTCCCACCAGAATCCTCATTTTTCCATCCCAATTTTTGTTCTGGATTTACCATTGCGGATTCCGGAGAGATGACCTTTGAAAAACCCGATGGTTTTTTGAGCATAACCTTCAAAATCAGAGAATTCTTTCAAGCCGTACACCGGTCTGCCTTTGAGGGTATGTACCGGCTCTCAATCCCAGATCCTGACCTGCCGGATGATCTGTGGGGTTTTGGAGATCTTCCCGTCCATACTAAATGTACCCATGCGACCCCCCCACTCGGAAACCCATGCATTCCATTTAGTTAACTGACGTGAATTTTGCAAATATTGCCTGGAATCCGGAGATGTCAATGTGGGGGTCGCACGGGTACATCTGTTAAAAATTGCCCGGACCTGGGGGGATGTCTGGCAATAGCGTCCCATGATCCCCCATGCCCCCATTGAGGGGATCCCGGGAACCCGGACGTACTGATGCTGGTACGCGATGATTATTTCCGGAGCAGGGCGATTTTTGAACCCCGGGGAATCCCGATATCCTCTGCAATAACCTCGCACTTCACGCACATGAGGTATGCCACCGGTGGCAGGGAATCGTATTCGCTCAACGACTCGTAATTCGCCATTCCTTTGGACAGAATGATGGTACAGTTTTCGATAGCTTCTGCCAGATCGGGGGGCATCTTATCGAGATCGAGTCCGATCTCTGCCCCGGCCCCGGTGGTGGTGAGGTGATCGGCAAACCGGTCGAACCCAAGTGCAAGGGCATCTTCCATGGTTGCATCGTTCAGGATCGGGGCCTGCCTGACCGCTACGGTGATATGGGAACCCCGGGCTTTGAGGTATTCAACCATGAGCCGGTCAAAGACGATCTCTCCGCAGTTGTCGGTAAGGTAAACCACCCGTTTGCAGAGGGGCAGGATCACATCCGAATCGTCGCGGTCGAGACCTTTTTTGAATTCCTGTTCGAAAAACCGGGAAAAATCGGTGCTGACCTCATGGTCTTTAACCGCGTAATCGAACGTGTTCCCAATAACACTTGCCAGAACCCGGTCGCGGAATGTCGGGAGTGTACCTCGTACCTGTCGGCAGACTGAAAGGGCCTGTTCGTTCCCGATCTGCTTGAGTTCCAAAAATGGATCGCTGTTATTCACCATCTCGCAGGCATTACGGTGTACTGCGCTCGCAATCTGGGGGTGCGAAAGGGAAGAACCTCTCATGGATTCAAGAAGATCGGTACAGGATGCAAGAGTCTTTGTTGTGCAATCCTGATCAGCGCCGGCAAGCTGGCATTCGAAAACAACCCGGGACAACAAACAGTCGATACAGGTGTCGGTGAGTTTCATGGCGTTATCATCCCGGAAGGATGATTAAAATAAATGATGGGGCCACTGAGATTTGAACTCAGGTCAGAAGACCCCCAGTCTCCTAGGATGGCCAGGCTACCCTATGGCCCCGCTCTCTTACTATTAGCCGATCTCATTTATGTATCTTGTTGTACGCAAGCACCAGAATGAGAAAAAAACCGGCAGAACTGTCAGGATTCTTTCATCTGGTTGCCGTGCTGCGGGGTATCAGAGTTTCCCGCGCTTGAACTCCTCGACTCTTGAAATAAGGTTTTCCAGTTCTGTATCCGTCATCCGGATCCTGCCGTGAATGGTTCCGAGTTCTCCGAGCAACTGGCGTATCCGCACAAACATAAGATAAATGATGCTCTGCTGAATGACGATGACGATCCCGAACAGGACGAGCATGTATCCTTCGTATGCCATGAATGTACCTGCTTTATTTATCGAAAGACTGCCCGTGCAAGACGGTCAACGAATCCCTCTTCCTTATGTTTGGGGCCTTTATCCTCGTACTGGATGCCGCAGATCTCGGCAGCTATCCTTCGGAATGCCCTCGATGCTTCCGTGTTGGGATATTTCAGCACACACGGCATCTTATACGCAGCAGCCCTGCGGACACTTGCATCTTCCGGCACGACATCTATCACTTTCACCCCGAGAACATCCTCCACGCTCTGGGAGCGGAGCTCGGTGTGCTCGGAACCGGCTCGGTTCAGGATTGCCCCGTACACTTTACCGCCCATGACTTCGCAGAGAATCTTGGTTTTCAGGGCATCTGCCATAGAGGCCAGCTCAGGGTTCACAACAAGGATTACCTGATCTGCAACTGACAGCGGAACAACGCCCTCTTTGGAGATCCCGCTCGGGGCGTCGATTAAGAGATATTCGCACCGGTCAACGAGTTTATGCATGACTTCCCGGAGCTTGTCCGGGTCTGCCTGCTGGAATCCCTGCAGTGAGATGCCGCTTGGAACTACTTTCACTCCTGCCGGGCCCTCGTAGATTGCATCCTCAATATCCGCTTTTCCTGCAAGCACTTCATGCAGGGTAACCGGGACATCATCCATCCCAAGGATGAGGGCCATATTTGCCATCCCGATATCGGCATCGAGGATGTACGTCTGATGGTTGAGAAGAGCAAGGGATATACCAAGATTGACGGTGAGCGTGGTCTTTCCCACGCCGCCTTTTCCTGATGTGATGGTATATGCCCGGATCATTGAAATCCTGTTTAAACTGAAAAGGGAAAAAGGTATTTATGAATTCCTGAAATTTTCATGGGGATGGATGAATACGGGCATCAGCGGTCTTGCTTTCATGCAACGACAGGGTATTTTCGGAAAAACAATATGTATTTATGTTTCTATCGGGTATTATGAATTATACCGGGTAGCGTGGCAGGAGCAGGAGCAGGAGCATGTTGAAAGAGAAGATCTCTGCATTCATTGAAATGATTCGATCCATAGAGGGGGTTGCAGCATGTGCCCTTGTATCCCGTGATGGGATCATCGCAGGCCGGAGTTTTGACCGGGATCTGAACGAACCCTGGTTTGGAGCCCTTTCCGCCACAATACTTGCATCGGCAGAATCGGTAGGGAGTATCATCAAGATGAAATCCTTACAATCGGTTATGATCCGGGCACATGATTCTTCCATTCTGGTCATGGGTGCCGGGGATAACTTTCTCATCGTGGCCATCATCACTGATAAGGCAGACTCTGAAATGGTTCACACTCAGATGCTTGCGGTTGCGCAGAAAATTGGTGAGGCGATTTGATGTATACTATTCTTGTTGTTGACGACAGCCCGTTTATCGTTGATGTTTTTGTTACCATGCTCGAGCGGGGGGGTTATCGGACCGTTGCCGCGTACGGGGGAGAGGAATGTCTGGAGATCTTAAAAACCGTGACCCCGGATCTCATTCTCCTTGATATCATGATGGAGCCGGTGGACGGCTGGGAAACCCTGGAGCGGATCAAGGAGAATCCGGAGACCAAAGAGATCCCCGTTCTGATGCTTACGGCCAAACAGCTTACACCTGCCGAGGCACAGGAATACGGGATCTATATCGAGGATTACGTTTTAAAACCAATCACCCACCGCGAACTCTACGATGCGATCGAACATGTTCTCGGTCGCCGCCAGTCCATCAAGTCCGATATGGAGATGGCAAAACAGTCCGGATTCGATTCCGAGATCATTTCTGAATATGCCCGTCTCAGTAAGAGCATTGACGTGAACAAACGACTCATGAAAATTCTTGAGACAACCTACAACTTCAACGATTCCAAAGTCCGTGTCAATGACGAGATCACCCGCGCGATAAAGAGCATGGAGATGAACATCAAGTTCCAGGAAACCCGTCTCCAGCAGATCAAAGGCGAACTTTCGGGTGCATCTGCACCCAAATAATTTTCCTGTAGTCCATCCCCAGTAAATATTTGAATACTATGCGGGTGCATACTAGCCTGAATCGGATAACCATCGTTCCTGTGTTCCAATTCCAGGTCCCGCCAGAAGATATCTGTGAGGAATCGATATCGTGGAAGATACCATCCTGCTCGTAGATGACAGTCCCTATATCGTAGATGGTCTTGTGGCGCTCCTCAAGCGCAAGGGTTTTACGCCGATTGCGACCCATGGGGGTGACGAAGCCCTCACTGTTCTCAAGACGATGAAGCCCGATCTGATCCTTCTCGATATCATGATGGAGCCCATGGATGGGTGGGAGACTCTTGATCGGATTAAGGCCAACCCGGAAACGAAAGATCTTCCCGTACTGATGTTCTCGGCAAAGAAGATCACTCCTGAAGAAGCGCAGGAGCATTGCCTTAATATCGAGGATTTCGTTTCAAAACCCGTCAATCCCTCCCAGCTGCTCGATTCGATCAAACGGATTTTTGAACGGCGCAAGGATGTGAAAGCCGAAGCCGGTGCTGCAAAGGATTCCGGTCTGGATGCATGTCTCATTGACGAATACTCTGCCCTGAGGAAGAGTATTGAGGTGGATAAAAACCTCCTTGTCGTCCTGAAGAATGCAAGCGGCATGAATAATGCCGGCCGGGAAGTACCTGCTGATGATATCGCATCCATTAAAAAACTAGAGGAAAAGATCGCGACCGATGAACAGCGACTCAAAGTTATCAATGAGAAATTTCCGAAAACAGAAGGTACTGCCACTCAGTAACTGGTATGAATCGGACGTGCGGGCATAATATTTAAATAGTTTTTCCGCATTGTTATAATGCTGTACATCTTTATTGCAGTGTGGGTTCGTAGCTCAGTTCGGTAGAGCGCCTGGCTTTTAACCAGGTGGTCGGGGGTTCAAATCCCTCCGGGCCCGTTGCCACGAGCAATCGTGGGTTTTTTGCGGTGATGCATCTGAGAGGAAATC
>NZ_JBAZQA010000030.1:0-11071 GCF_041645475.1 Methanoregula sp.
ACACGGATATGAAGGAAGCCCACCGGAATATCGAATCGATAGCAGCCCTTGAAAATATCTGCGGGGATATCAACAATATGGTCTTAAAGCAGGAGACCCTTGTTGCCATCCACGTAGGTTACGTTGCTGAAAGTATCCGGCGATCGGGGGAGTATGCAGCGGATATTTCCGAGACCGTCATCAATCTGCTGGTTGAGCAGGAGACATTGACGGGGAAAACAAAAAAGCAGGGATAAGATCAGATCCATTTTTTTACATCATCCGGAAACACCGGGCAGACATATATGAACAAGGGAATCGGGGTGCGGTGGATTGATCTGATTAACATCAACAAACCGGTAAATAATGGACTTCTTCTTCATAAAACCCTGAAAATCCCATAGAATTTTATCCGTATACACATGAACATTGATCATGGTACTTCTGGAAGGGATTGCTCTCGGCTGGCTGCTCATTGTCATAGGTGCGTTTCTGCTCCTTGTCGAAGTGCACAGCCCGGGATTCTTTGCCACCGTCCCGGCTACCGTGTTGATCATCCTTGGGATCCTGCTCCTCCTGGGCGTGGATATCTTCAACTCGGGCTGGGGCGTTGTCATCGGGGTTGTTGTTGCGATCTGCGCAGCCGGCTTCACGGTCTGGATGTACGGCCGCATCACCACCAATGAAAGTCCGACAACGATCAGCCGGGACTCCCTTATCGGGAAAGTTGGGCAGGTCATAAAAACGGTTGATGGGAAAACACTCTCCGGTAAAGTGAGGATCGCCAGCTCCGAATGGAGCGCACACTCGACCGGCCAGATCATTCCTCCTGATAAAACCGTGAGAGTTGTCGATTCAGAAGGAGTCCATATCGTTGTAGAAGAGGTAACATAACATGCCGTTTATCGATACACTCATTGTCATATTCCTGATCCTTGTCGTAGTTGTAATCTTTGCCAAGGGGGTCGTGATCGTCCAGCCGTACGAACAGGGGCTTCAGGTCCGCCTCGGGCAGTATGTCGGGCGGATGAACCCCGGGTTCCGCTGGATCGTTCCGTTTGTCAGCGAGGTAACCAAACTGGACCTCCGCACGCAGGTGATGGACGTCCCGAGCCAGGAAGTCATCACCAAGGACAACTCCCCGACCAATGTCGATGCAATTGTGTATGTCAGGGTCATCGATCCGGAGAAGGCGTATTTCGAGGTCGCGAATTACCGGATGGCAACGGTTGCCCTTGCCCAGACGAGCCTCCGTGGCATCATCGGCGACATGGAACTCGACGAGGTGCTGTATAACCGGGATGTCATCAACACCAAGCTCCGCGACATCCTTGACCGCGAGACCGACCAGTGGGGTGTCAAGGTCGAGCGGGTCGAGATCAAGGAAGTGGACCCGGTCGAAGCGGTCAAGAACGCGATGACCGAGCAGACCGCAGCAGAGCGGGCCCGGCGGGCGGCGATCCTCAGGGCTGACGGGGAGAAGCGCTCTGCCATCCTCAAGGCAGAAGGGCTCCGCCAGAGCATGATCCTAGAAGCAGAGGGAGAGCGCCAGAGCAAGGTGCTCAGGGCAGAAGGAGAGCGGCTCTCAAAGATCCTCCAGGCACAGGGTGAAGCTCAGGGACTCCGGATCCTCTCCGTAGGAGCGGCACCGCTTGACAGAAAGGCAATCACCGTGCTCTCGCTGGACGCCCTCAAGACCATGGCCAACGGACAGGCAACCAAGATCATCTTCCCGTTCGAGATCTCCGAGCTGATCCGCCAGGGTGCAAAGTTCCTCGGTGCAAAGGATGAAACCGCTGAAGAGGTTGCAGGGCGGCCGGTCATGGATGACAGTATTCTCGGGGTTATTCCAAAGCAGGATACGATCGATGCAATCCTCAAGGATATACAGGACGCGGTTCCGAAAGTTTCGGAAGACGAACTCAAGGATACCAGCAAGCGGAAAGTTCCTGTACCCGTTGAAGACAAGACCGAATAAATTTTCTTTTTTTCAGGTATCATCCCTGTTTTCATATCCGGATTCAGCAAACCCAACAATTCCGGCAGGAAGCCGGCATGCTCATCTTTCGTGCAGGTACAGGTACAATTTTTGGATCGCAATCGATCTCCGGCAAATAATTTTCAATCACCCCCTCACCCCCTGCTCTCATTTTTTCAATCAACCCTTGATTGATCAACCGAAAAGCTCACGCCGGAAAAAACGATTTGCTGTTGGATAATTATCCTACAAACGGATAATTATCCTACTGTAGGCAGGTTTACCAACACCTTATGATCGCGATTTAAAAAAAATCAGCAGACCCTGATTGAAAACCTGATCCGGAGAAACGCACATGAGCCGGAGGGTTCCCCCATGCCAGGTGTACCCGCATACCCCAAAACGCGTTGAAAATGCAGTTTTTGCAGTGCAAAAAAGAAAACTCCGGATAAGGTACTGTTTCTCACAGGTTCATCATATACGGCAGTATCATGACAGAAAGGAGCACGGCCAGCATCACGTAGCTGATGATACTGACCACATGCCCGGAATACCTGCTCCACCCACGACGGTCGAGGATACGATCGACCGCTTCTTTGAGGATGAGACCCCCGTCGAGCGGGAGAAGGGGAAGGGCATTGAACGTCCCGACAACAAGGTTGAACCACCCGCACCAGAAGAGGATCTGGATCACAAACCAGAAGTACGGGAACGGCACCTGCCACATCATGGCATCCACGGTGTCCACCGTCAGGATACTGAACTGGCCCCATGTGGCCGGGTCCATGATCGTATAGAGCGGGACCGCGAGCAGGACGACAATACCGATGGGATCGTAGAAGCGGTTGAACTGCTCTTTTACAGCAGGTGCATCATAATACGTAACCCCCATAAAACCGCTTGTACGCGTACTCAGTTCTTTTGGCCATGAGCTCAGCGTCAGGGTGTGCGATTCGGTCTTTCCTTTCGTATCGATCAACAGGGTAACGGAGTCCCCCGGTTTTGTGCTGTTGAGAAGCCTCGCCACTTCATCCCTTGTTGCAACGCTGACCCCGTTCACTTCCCGTATCACCGAATTGGGGGGAATCCCCGCATTGTGTGCAGGGGAGTCCACGTAAACGCCGTGGATGAGCGGAACGTTGAGCGGGACAACAAGCCCAAGGAGCAGGATAATGGCGGTAAAACAGACCACCCCCAGGAGAAGGTTATTGGTAATCCCGGCGCCAAACATCCGCATCTTGGCAAGCCCTTTACATTTCTCCTGATCCTGTTCATCCGGCTCAACAAAGGCCCCGATGGGGATAACAGCAAGCAGGACTCCCATCGTCTTTACCCGGATCCCTTCCACCCGGCACAGGATGGCATGGCCGAACTCGTGGACGATCATCGTGATGATAAGTCCAAACCAGACCGCAAACGTGAACGGGATGAAATCGTTCACACCCGGGATAGCCAGCGCGTTCTTGGGATCGTTGGCCATGGTGAGGGCAGGGCGCTGGACAACAATGTGCTGTATGGAAATAAAGAGCAGGACCGTCATCAGGACCGAGACAACAACGACCATAATCACACCAAGGGTGCCATAGAGCCGCAGGAACATGCTGAACGGAATGAAGCGGTCGAAGAAACCAACCCGGTCTGTCTTTATTGCCATCAGCGGGCCGTAAAACGTGATACGATCCTGCCAGAGTTTCCTTGAATGGATATAATACGCAATTAAGGCATAGGCCGCTACGAGAAGCGCGATCAGAAGGATCCAGTCCATCAGCCTTAATATCAGTTCAGGAAGGATAAAGGAATTCTCCTCACGGATCAGAAATCCCCAAGGCTGCGCTGGGTCTTCTGGGCAATGAGATTACTGACCGTTTTCCAGCTCTTCCGGGCAATGGGCGGCGGGACTTTGTGCTCATCGATATAGTCAGAAAGATACCGGATCGTGACCGGGTCCGACGGATACCCGCTGCCGATCTCCCCGTATTTCTTTGCAAAGGACACAATCGCCCGGTCGCGGACAACCTTTGCCACGATACTGGCAGCCGAGACAACCGCGAACTTCTGGTCGGCATGGTGTTCGGAGACTATCTCGCAGGGGGAGTCAAGGCTGCTTTTTACCATCTCGGCGTAGCGGAGGGTATTCACATCGCAGGCATCAACGTAAGCGCACGAGGGGGAGATCTTGTTGATAGCCTGGGCATGGGCCCGGGCAACTGCTGCGTTCAGGGTCATCTCACCCCGGATGCGATCTATATCCTGCGCGTCGAGCCGGACAGTCGAAACCGTGCAGCGTTTCCGGATCAGGCCGTACAGCCGCTCGCGTTCCTTAGGGGATAACTCCTTTGAGTCCTTGACGCCCAGACCTTCGAGAACAGACTCCGAGGTCACGCCAACGGCAGCAATCACCATCGGGCCCAGCACCGAGCCCTTTCCCGCTTCATCCACGCCGCATATCACATGCAGAGGTTGATGCGCAAATTATTTTAAATGCCGGTGAGGGTAACCGGTATGTATGTACATCATCATCGTAGGGCTTGGGGGCATTGGCAGGAACCTTGCAAAACATGCAGTCGAGCATGCACACAACGTGGTTGTCATCGACCAGGATGAGGCCCGGTGCAGTGAAGTCCTGGAGCACTACGATGTACTCGCCGTAACCGGCAATGCTACGGACAGGTCGGTTCTTGAAGAAGCAGGGATTGACCGGGCCGATGCCCTGATCGCGACAACAAGCGACGACGCCGTCAACCTGATGACCTGCTGGCTTGCAAAGAAGTTCCGGGTGCAGAACGTTGTCGCTATTGTCAACCAGCAGGCCCATTCCGACTTTTTCAAGGAAGTGGGGGTCCGGATCAGCGAGAACCCGGACGAGCTCGTTGCCTCCCGGCTCTATTACTGGACCCAGAACCCGCAGCTCCAGCAGCTGGCATCGATCCCTGGGGGTTCCATATTTGAGATCGTTGCCGAGAACGGGTCGCCCATCGTAGGGCACGAGATCCGCGAATTCAAGGTCAAGGACTTTGTCTTCATTGCGATCCGGAGATCGAACGGGGAACTGATCATCCCGAGCGGCAGCGTGAAGATCCTGCCGGGCGATATCTTCACGGTCTTCACGAAAAAAGAGGCTGAAGACGACTGTCTCCGGCTCCTCAATAAACAGTTAAAAAAATTATCTGAGTGATGCCGCGAGCACCCCAAGATCGAGCATCAGTTTAGGGTTGACCCGGATTATCTCTTTTACCAGGGTCAGCGTCGTGAACTCTTTTAAGTTGAGTTTTGCAACAGAGTGGATGATCTCGTTGAGTTTATCATCGGATTGTCTGATTAAGTATTCCTTGATGTGGTAGTTGCGCTCAATGGCTTTTCCCATCTTCGAGGCACGCCATTCCTTGTCGTATTTCATGAGGGCTTTTTTGGAGACATCGCCCTTGCCGATACATTCGGCAGCGACCGTTGCAGCAAGCTTGCCCGTGTACATCGCGTTATAGATGCCGCCACCGGTCAGGGGATCGACCACCCGGGCTGCATCGCCGGTGATCATCAGGCCGTCACCAACAGTGCAGGCAAGCGGCCGGCAGACGGATACGCCACCGGGAATATACTCGATGGTCTTGCCGTGCGGGAATGTCTTCTTGACAAACCTGTCCAGGTAGTCCTTGGCCCGGTGCCCTTCGCCACTCTTCCTGCCGGAGATACCAATGCCAACGTTCGCGGTCCGTTTCCCTTTCGGGAACACCCAGAGATACCCCTCGGGAGCAACTTCGTTCCCGAGATAGAAGACCGTGGAATGTTCATCGATGTCAATGTCGGTCATAACGTACTGGACCGAGCTCATGATCTCGCGGACCGGGACAGTGGTATCGATACCGCACCATTTCGAGAACTTGGATTCCACGCCGTCTGCCGCAATGACTACATCGGCATGGACACTGGTGATCTTGCCGCAGTACTCGATCTTGGCTCCTTTGACAACGCCATTTTCCAGGATGGGGGCTGCTGCCCGGGACTTGACGGCAACATCGGCTCCTGCTTCCGCCGCTTTCCAGACCAGCTCACGGTCGAAGAACTTGCGGTCGAGAACGTACCCCACTTTGCTGCCGGCCAGTTCGGATTCGAGTTTCATAACGAAACCATCGGGGGAGACGACCGTTGCACCGGTCATCTCGGCAGAGATCCAACGGGGGTCAGGCTCCATGAATTCACGGATGCCATCCTGGCCTATTCCTTCTGCACACCTGACGGGGGCGCCGATTGCCGGCCGTTTCTCGACGATGCAGGCTGACAGGCCTTTCTCCACGGCAGTCTTTGCTGCCAGGGCGCCGGCCGGGCCGCCGCCAATGACAAGAATGTCGTACTTATTTTTCATTGACTACCTCCAGGGCGCCAAGGGGGCAGACTTTTGCGCAGACACCGCAGCTGGTGCAATTCTTCTCAACGGACAGGTACGCATCGATCAGTTCAAGGGCACCTTCCGGGCAGACCGATACGCAACATCCGCAATATCCACAGATATCCCGATGTACTTTGAGCATTAACTTACCATGTTGGCGTCATGCTCCATTAATATTTACGATTGGAAAGAGGGGGACCGGGTACAACTGATCGGGGGTACTTCCCGTTCATCGCTACCAGGAAAAGCTGTCCTGCGCATAGCAGTACTTTCGTGAGACGGGACACCTGGCCCGGCCGGGCTCACCTAAAGCGAGAACGTACCGTACTTCCCGCCGCCTCCCGGATGGAGGGTGACGGTTCCGCTGCGGAGAGCAGAGATGGCATCCGCAACTTTCGGGTGGACCGCCCGAATCTCGGATACAGGGACATCAATGAGGACGGCGATCTCGTTTTCGAACGTTTCGATAAACGAGGTATAGAACGCCCTGCACTTCTTTGTGTTCGGGGACGAGGATCCTTCCATGGTCTGGATGATCTGGGCGAGCGGGATGACGTGGAGGTACGGGGGACGGGGATGTGCCGTGCCGCCCGTTGAGAGTTCCTTTGCCCGGTCGGACACACCTTTCTTGATGATCCCGCCATCCGCAGGACAGCGCCATTGGAGATCTATTGCGTCTTCGAGCGAGTACTGCGTAAAGCACCTCGTACAGGCAGTCCGGTTATACTTGCCTTCCTCGGGAAAGAACCCGGCATTCATTACAACGGCACCTTCACGGATTGCTGCAAGTACGCCCTTTGCCGTGGACTGCCCAATTTCAATGCGGTTGAACTCCCGGCCGAGCTTGTCCGGGTAGGGGCTGTGAGCGTCCGAGTTGGTGAGGAACGGAATATCGTAGAGGTCGGGAATAGCCGCACCGTAGGAGCTGTCTGCTGACAGGCCGAGTTCACAAAAATCGATCGTTGCAGTCCCATAACAGGCAGGAACGCTGTCAAAGTACGCATACATCGCGGTCCACGGGGTGAACGCATGGGCCGGGCCTACCAGTGCTCCGACCTCGTGGGCAAGCGCTGCAATCTCTTCACCGCTGAGATACACATGGGGACGGCCGGTTGTTGCAAAACTCTTGCATTTCCCATCCATAAGGTCGCGGAGCTGGGAGAACTGGGCAAAATCTTCTGCGAGAATGACATGGTGGACACGGTTCACATCTTCGATCTCACCCTGCGGAACAACAACAATCCCTGTATCATTTACCAGAAACGGTTGCCACTGCTTCTGCCAGTCCGGGTGGAGGGCATCCCCGGTGCCGATGACCCGGATACCTTTGGTCCTGCACCCGGCAAGAAGCTGCTCCGGCTGCATGAAGCGGGAGACAGCAATCGAGTACGGGGAGTGGATGTGCAGGTCAGCGGTGGCAAGCATGATTACGTACCGGATTGGATGTTGCGGAATATAAGTGAGGGGATCGGGAGTAGATCTCACCGTTGAGACGAACGTGTATTCACCACGACAGGATCTTCGTCGGATAAAACAGAAACGAATAAATCCATATCTCTTCTTCAGGAAACTATGAAATCCGGGGGAATTCATCATGGTAAAGGCAGTTCATATTATTCCAGGAAGGTTCTGTTCTTCGCCGTTCTGATCATTTTTTTGATCGCCCAGTCCGGCATTGCAGCAGCCGAAGCAACACAAAACCATGCAAAGACCCAGGTTCTCGCATACATTGTTGGCAGTGATCTTGAGACTGACAGCGGGATGGCCACAGACGACCTCAAAGAGATCGTGAATTCAATAGAGAGTGCCGATCCAACAAAACTCGACGTTGTTGTAGCATTCGGAGGAGCAAAGAAAGAGGGATGGCACGGGATGCGGATAGCCACCGGGGAGCAGCTCAAGCAGGATGCAAAAGACGGTATCTTCGGCAACGACCAGTACCTGTATTCCGATACCAGTGCAGACATGGGATCAGGAGCGACTCTGTCCCGGTTCATCCTGGAGACCAAAGCGTCGCGGACATCCGAGCGGACGATCCTCATCATTGCTGATCATGGCAATTCCTATGACGGGATCGGGAATGACGAGGTTACCGGTAACCAGCTCAAGATGGGCGATATCGACAGTGCGCTGAAAGGGTCCGGGATCCGGTACGAGCCTATCATGTTCGATGCGTGCCTCATGGCATCGGTCGAAGTGGGAAAGACGGTCCAGCCCTACACTGGCGTGATGCTCGGGTCCGAGGAGATCCAGCGGGGAAGTTATGAATATTCAGCCATCATCGAACCCCTCCTTGCAAATCCCGATACTGACGCACAGACGATCATGAAGAAAGTCAGCGATGCCTACATCGACAGGAAAGGGAGTGAAAAGAGCGCAGGGAAAGCCAAGACCATGGCTATCATCGATGTGAGTAAAATGCCGGCAATACGGGAGAGTCTCGATGAGCTGGGAGCAAAACTTGTTCCCCTCGCGGAGACCGACCAGGGCCTGCATGATCTGAAAAGTGCCTACAATGATGCGGTCAGGCTGGGGATAAGCAGCGGGAGTAAGCCTACGTCCGTGGACCTCGTCACCCTCCTCCAGAATATCGAGGCCAAGAGGCCGGAACTTGCGCCTGACGTGCAAAAGACCCTCGGCCTCGTCAAAGGCGCAGTTATCTACGAGCGGCACAACGAGTACAGTCCGGTCGTGTACGGGATCTCAATAGCCACGCCGGATGCAATGGATAGGGCGAAGTACAATTCCTACGGCGAAGCTGTCAGAGTTGCCCCGCACTGGGATGAATTCTTCATAAAGATGATTGAAGTGTCGCAGAAGGGCGGGTCTGACACGGTTTCATCAGAAAAAGCAGTCACTGCAGAGCAGCAGGCTGTGTCAGGATCTGAAGATAACGACAAGTATTCCTCACCGGATACCGTGAAAAAGGAAACCGATAAGAAAACATGGTCACTTGGAACACTCTCGTTTACCGGGAAAGGAAACGGGACGCATGAGCTCAATGACCCCTATAATGCTGCAAGTGTTTACACCGTTTATTATCTCATCAACGGGTCCCATGCCCTTGCGATAGGTGCAGTCCCGGCCAGCGCCAGTACTGACAGGATGTACCAGATTCCTGTATGGGATGGGAAGTGGTATTATTTCAGGAGCTCTTCCGCTGCACAGGGATCACTCTGGGAACAGATCCAGCACTTCTTCTCTGGGACGGGAGTCATGCTAAAGACGCAGCCATTCTTCGTTGATATGGAATACGATGACGTGACGGCCGGTGGTTTTGACGAGTATAATTCATGGGTAACGATGCAGGAGAACAAAGAGATCACGGAGGCAACGTTGGTCACCTACGTAAGGAGCAATAAGAGCAGTATTGAGACCGCCCTCACACCGTACTCGACAACAAAAGATGGCAGTGAATTGTTCAGCCGGAGTACAGACCATTTCACGAACGGTTCGCTTGTTACGAGTTATACTACCGGGTTTGACCTGAAAACCAGGACTCCGGGGGAGTTCGAGCTCTCCCGCACAACAGCTACGCCGAATATGACCATGAACTATGCCCTGCTCCCTGACGGAACCTATGCAGCAGGACTCCAGGCGTACTATGACGAGGATAATGAGGTGATGGCAGACGAATTCAGGATAATCAGTATCAGGAATGGAGCGGTCGTATCATCCAGAACCGGAAACCTTTTCCCGTCACTGATTTGACGGGACAACATCATTCGAAACGCAGTTCACCCCACGTTCAGGAGCCGCCCTTTCAGTTCTCCGGCATCTTCTTTTTTGGCGATCATCAGCGCCGAGATGACCGCATCGGAAAAGATGAGGGCCAGCGTCTCAAAAAGGGTCCCGAGCGGAGCAAACGCGGATGCTATTGAGCGGTACTGCCCGGTCACCTGCCGCTCTTCGAAGGTTGACGTATCCCCCCGGTAATACCCGGTGAGATCCCCGAGGTTCACAACGCAGTCTGCGATCCGGCTCATCGTTGAGTCCGGGGATGCGGTGACAAGGCAGACACTCCCGCCCAGGTCCTTAACGGTAGTGCAGAATGTAGCCATGGTGTGAGTCTCTCCTGACCCGGAGAACACTACCAGGGTATCACCCGGTGTCAGCGCAGGTGTGATCGTCTCCCCGACAACATAAACATCAAATCCCAGGTGAAGCAGACGCATGGCAAACGCCCGGGCTATGATGCCGGACCTGCCTGCTCCTGCAATATAGATCCTCTTGGCTGCCAGCAACTGCTGGAAGAATGCCGAGGTCTCTGACTTATTGATCAGAATCGCAGTCTTCCGGATCGACTCAGCCATCTGCTCCATGAAGAGCGGGATATCCAAAAATTCTTCGGTCATGGGTATACAGGGATGTATCGTTCGATCCGTAATGAGGGTGTCGATACAGCGGGTTTTGGGAATAGTTCCGGAACATGGGGAATAATCAACCAGTCACTTTTCATATCCTCCACCCGCCCATTGTTCCGGTGTAGTTGCCAAGTTTCGATCATTTTTCCCCCCCGACCCCCCAGGACGAGTCCGGATATTGGGGAGTTTTTAATAATTCTCCGAGGTGGGATTATCTTATTGAGAGAATGCAGGTGCAGCCGACCTTTCGCAGTAACATATCCGCGTTTTGAATAAAGTAATACTTAGAAATATATCTTAGTACAGCGATAATCAAAATGTGCCAGACATAACCGGATTAACCTCGCAGAATTTCACATCGAAGCA
>NZ_JBAZQA010000031.1:0-5434 GCF_041645475.1 Methanoregula sp.
CAGGAGTGATCGGCACAGCGTTCGAGATACCGGGCCACCATGATGTAATGGGTGCAGCGCGAGATGTTCTTGGGATCCTCCATCATGTAGGTGATCCCTTCGCGGAAGATTGAGTGCCGGAGGGCATCGATGGTATCGTCCCGGGCAGAGAACTCATCAATGAGCCGGAGATTGTCGGATTCGTAGGCATGGATAGCATCATCAACCATATCGATGACAAGGTCAGCCATGTGGGGAATACTCATGAGATTTGCGATATGAGGCTTATCGGAGATCTCTCTGACAATGTTTGCGATAACCTTGCCGTACCGTCCGATCCGCATCGATGCGCCGATGACCTTGAGGGTGCAGGCTATGACCCGCATGTCTTTTGCCATGGGCTGGTTGAGAGCGATGAGCTGGTAACAGTGCTCTTCGAGTTTCACTTCCAAAGCATGGAGTTCATCTTTCCTGCTGACGACAGATGCTGCCAGTTCCCTGTCCTGCCGGATCAGGGCATCAACAGCAGTCCGGAGCATATCGCGCCCGAAGAGGGACATCGCCACCGTGTCCGTTTTGAGCTGTTTTAATTCCACATGAAATTTTTCTGCCATAATTCATGCCTCCATCAGCCGAACCGCCCGGTGATATAATTCTCGGTGAGTTCTTCCTTTGGGTGTTCGAAGATCTGGACGGTCTTTCCGCACTCGATAAGTTTTCCTAAATACATGAACCCGGTATAATCGCTGACACGGGCCGCCTGCTGCATGCTGTGGGTGACGATGATGACCGTGTAATCCTTCTTGAGCATCTCGATAAGATTCTCGATCTTAGCCGTTGCGATCGGGTCGAGCGCCGAGCATGGTTCGTCCATCAGGATTACTTCCGGGTTCACGGCCAGGGTACGGGCAATGCAGAGCCGCTGCTGCTGGCCGCCCGAGAGACCGAGCGCCGAGTCATGAAGCCGGTCCTTCACTTCGTCCCAGATAGCGGCGTGACGAAGACTCTGTTCAACGATCCGGTCAAGTTCGGCTTTGTCCCGGACGCCATGGACCTGCGGGCCGTAAGCAACATTCTCCCAGATGGATTTCGGGAACGGGTTGGGTTTCTGGAAGACCATGCCGACTTTTTTCCGGAGAGTCACCACATCTGTTGACGGCGCATGGATGTTCTCATTGTCGAGCGTGATCTCTCCGGTAATCCTGACTGAGTCGATGAGATCGTTGAGCCGGTTGAAGCACCGGAGCAGCGTGGACTTCCCGCAGCCAGACGGACCGATCAGGGCCGTTACCTTGTTCTTCGGGACCTTTATCGAGACCGACTGGAGTGCATGTTTCTCGCTATACCAGAGGTTGAGGTTGTTTGTGTTGATAATGACAGATTCGGACATAGTTTATCCCCGTGCCTTGTTCTGGAAATGAGTTCGTATTACGATCGCAACTGCATAGAACCCGATGACGAGCAGCAGCAGGACGAGCGCGGTCCCGTATTTGTTGGTGGAGGAGCCGGGCACGTTGGTTGCCAGGATAAAGAGATGGTAGGGCAGCGCCATGACGGGTTCTGTCAGCGACGATGGCAGGAACCGGGACGAGAAGACCACGGCCGTGAACATGATCGGTGCGGTCTCCCCCGCGGCCCGGCCAATGGACAGGATGGCACCGGTGACGATCCCCGGCACGGCCGGGGGAATGACAACCCGGCTGATGGTCTGCCATTGCGTTGCTCCCAGCGCAAGGCTGCCTTCCCGCAACGACTGCGGGATATTTTTCAATGATTCCTCGGTCGTGCGGATCACGGTTGGCAGCACCATCAGGGCAAGCGTAATCTGGCCGGCGATAAGCGAGACACCGACATTCAGATAGAGCACGATGAAGGCAAACCCGAAGAGGCCGAACACAATGGACGGCGTGCCGTTCAGCAGGTCCACACCGGTCCGGATGAGCCGGGTGATCTTCCCTTCCCGGGTGTACTCGACAAGATAGATGGCTGCCCCGACACCGAGTGGCAGTGCGATGGCAATCGCACCAAGCACAAGGTAAAGCGTGCCGACAATCGCCGGGAAGATCCCACCGGCCCGGCCGAGATCTTTTGGCGGCTGGGTTAAGAACTCCCACGAGATCGCGGGGAGACCGTTGATCACAATGTCCTGAAGAATGATGACCAGGATCGCAAGGACAATGAGTGCTGCGAGACCGACCAGACCAAACGCAATGGTCTGGATATGTCTCTCCGAAACCCGGTCTTTCACATAATACCAGATGATTCCGGCAAACACGATTGCTGCGGTGAGCCACCACGGCGCCGCAATGAGCAGGAAGAGGAGCACCAGCACGAGACCGGCAGCCTTGCAGATCCGGACAATAGATTCCTTCATTGCCACCGGGATGAGCGGTTTACGTACAGAGGTCCGGCCTTCCTTGAGGTGGCGGAGGATGGCGACTGCGGATAGATTGATGACGAGCGTGATGACCAGCAGCACGATGGCAATGCCGAAGAGTGCACTGTAATGTTCACTGCCGATCGAGACCTCACCCATCTCGATGCCGAGCGTTGCGGTCAGCGTCCGTAATGGTGAGAGGATATTCCAGATCGGGTCCGGTATAATGGCTGCGTTGCCGGCAACCATCAGGACGGCCATCGTCTCGCCGACAACCCGGCCGATACCAAGGATAACTGCTGCGGCAATGCCCGACAGGGCGGCCGGCACAAGCACCCGGCTGATCGTCTGCCACCGGGTT
Organism: Methanoregula sp.; assembly: GCF_041645475.1. Lineage (GTDB taxonomy): Archaea > Halobacteriota > Methanomicrobia > Methanomicrobiales > Methanospirillaceae > Methanoregula. The sequence goes on from NZ_JBAZQA010000031.1 coordinate 2,718, forward strand.
GCCCCGATGGCAAGCGATCCTTCCTTGTACTCGTGGGGCACCGAACTGATGGCATCCTCCGAGACGCTGATGATTGTGGGAAGCGCCATGACACCAAGCAGCAGGGACGCCGCAAGCCACGTCTCTCCCGTCGGGATATCGAACGAGATCCGGATGAAGTTCGTGAGCACGATGAGACCGAAGAACCCGTACACCACGGACGGGATGCCCGCCAGCAGTTCAACTGCCGGCTTAAGTACTTTTTTTACCCCGGGAGATGCGAGTTCCGAGATGTAGATTGCACAGCCTATGGAAAGCGGGACGGCAAAGACCATGGCCCCGAGCGTCACGAGAAGGGTCCCGACAATGAGCGGAAAGATACCATACAGGGGTTCCGCTGCGGTCGGTGCCCACGTCATCCCGAACAGGAACGGGATGAGCCCCACTGCTCCGAAGATCGGATACCCGTCCCGTAACAAGAAGAGAAGGATGAAACTTACTACAATTACTGCGAGAAATGCTGTGCTGAAGAATACGGTTTTTATCGCCTGCTCCTTAAGCAAGGAGATTTGGGCGGTGCGGGGGGAGGCTCCACTCCCCGGCTCGGTGCTGTTGCTGGATACCATTGTGATTTGCCCCCTTTCACTCGCACAAAAAAATGGTGTTAAGTCATTCCGGTTTTAACTGCTGCCAACTGTCACGTAACCTTCATTGGCAACGATCTTCTGGCCGTCAGGGCCGAGGATATACGTGATGAAGTCACCGGCAAGTCCGGATGGCTGGCCGTTTGTTATCACGTAGAGATCACGGGAGACCGGGTAAGTCTTGGACTTGACATTGTCAAGGGTCGGTGCAACGATCTTCTGCGCATTGTACCAGACGGGGACTGCCTTGACATCTGTGCTGACAAACCCTATCGAGACGTACCCGATCGCGCCTGGGGTCTGGGCTACCGTCTGGGTGACTGCGCCGTTCGAGTTCTTCTCCAGCATCTTGCTCGTGGGAGTTGCCTTCAGGAGAACCGTCTCATCGAAGTAGGTCCGGGTACCGGATGCACTGTCCCGGCCGATGATGACGATCTGGTTGTTCGTGTTAGGTACGCCTGCACCGGGAATCTCGGTCCATTTGGTGATCTTGCCAAGGTAAATGTTCTTGATCTGGTCGAGCGTAATATACTGGATTGTATTTGCCGGGTTCACAATCACCGCAATGCCATCCTGGGCAACCGGTGTAACTACGAAACCCGGATACTTGGCCAGTTCCGCCTTGGTCACTTCACGCGACGTCATGCCGATATCCACCGTCTTGGCTCCAATTGCCTGGATACCAACACCGCTACCGCCACCGGATATCTGGATGTCGGCATCCGGGTGGGTTGCCATATACTGGTCGGCAGCTTTCTGGACGATCGGGAGAACCGTTGTCGAACCACTTATCGTGATCTTTTGTTTCTGGCCGGTTGAAACCGGGGCGGCGGTCGTTGCTACTACTGCCGGTGCCGAGACCGCAGCCTGGGTGTTTACCGGAGCAACTGCCGAGGGTGTTGACACCGGGGTACTTGCCGGGGTTGCTACCGCAGTTTTTGATCCGGTGTCGGTGCAGCCTGCAAACAGCATCGCAAAGACGAGGACTGCCACAAGACTCATGGTCATGAGAAGATACGAACTCTTTTGGGCTTTCATAGTGTTCGATCACCCGTTTCGCAGGAGAATATATACTGTTATTCGACATAGAATATATGAGCATATATAAACAATAGAGAAAGATAGAGACATATGGGGAACTCTGATTCCTGAGGAGATACGGGATACAATGGAAATTCGCAGAGTGCAGATGACCGGGGGTTCGTCCTTTGTGGTGACCCTCCCAAAGACCTGGGCTGATGAACAAAAGATTAAAAAGAATGACCCGGTCGGGCTGGTAATCCAGCCGGACGGGACCCTGCTTGTCACGAAGAGCGTGACTGAAGAGCCGCTCCAGCGCACGAAAAAGATCGATATCGCCACGGTTTCAGATCCGGCATTCCTGTTCCGCCTTCTTATCGGGACATACATCACCGGCTTTTCAATGATCCGGATCACCTCGAAACAGCGGTTCCCGCCATTCGTTCGGACCGTTGTCCGGGACTTCACCCAGATGACCATAGGCCAGGAAGTTGTCGAGGAGACCGAAGAGGTCATTGCCATCAAGGACCTCCTCAACCCGGCCGAGATGCCATTTGAGAACACCATCCGGCGTATGTTCGTCATTGTCAAGACCATGCACGAGGATGCGATCGCGGCTCTCGCTGCCCACAACCGGACCCTGGCAGACGATGTTGTTGCCCGGGACATGGACGTTGACCGGCTCAACTGGCTGATCGCGCGGCAGACCAACATGATCATGCAGAACAACGCCCTTGCCCGGAAGATGGGAATCTCTCCCGGCATGGCAATGCACTATTACATACTCAGCCGGATCATCGAGCGGGTCGGCGATCATGCGGTCCGGATAGCGGAAAATGTCCAGCCAATCATCGATGCCGGCGTTGACAAAAAGATCATTGATGCGCTCCGGAAAGCAAGCACGATGTCACTGGAAATTTTTGACCGGAGCGTGATCTCGTTCTTCAACACGGATATGAAGGAAGCCCACCGGAATATCGAATCGATAGCAGCCCTTGAAAATATCTGCGGGGATATCAACAATATGGTCTTAAAGCAGGAGACCCTTGTTGCCATCCACGTAGGTTACGTTGC
>NZ_JBAZQA010000032.1:0-4545 GCF_041645475.1 Methanoregula sp.
GCACAACCTCCGCCTCACGTAGCTTGCCGATAATCTCTTCCGGGCGATGCTTCTTGCTCGGCATTCTATATCTCCTTCGTCGTCCAAAATATCATCAATTTTGGACCACTCAGAAGGGGGCAGATCAGACCGCAACCGCGTCGAGCGCATGTTCGGAAAGCTCAAACAGCAACGACGCATCGCCACTCGATATGACAAAACCCTTCTCTCGTTCGAGAGCTTCCTAAACCTCGCCGCCACGCGGCTATGGCTGAAGTCTTTTGTCAACGCGGCCTAGGGACCTCACCGGCGGATTTCCATCAAGGCCAGCGGCACTCAAAACGCCGCACAAACAGGCCGGACATATGAAAGCAACCGATCAAAGCCATCGCGACCACAAAGCCCTTGCCATAGGGGGCGTCCACATATGAATCAGAAAACCGCCCAAAAAAGAATCCCCTTTGAATCAGCCAAATGTCATCCCGCTCTAACTCCTCGCCCAGCCAATGATATCTACGGCGGAAAACTCTAACCGCAACTGGTCCAGAATTCAGGTGGCAGAGCACCTGAAATGGAGGCGGCGCCGTTCTCACAGGTCAGAGCCGCACGCATCCCCGCAGGGTATCGCGCAGCACTGCAATTGAATTGCTGAGCGAGGCTTCGCCTTCCAGCCGCCCGTTGATACGTAGCATCACCGTCCCGCTTTGCTGCATGAGCAGGGGAACAAGTTGCGTACCCGTCACGCCGCCGATCCATTGAGTGCCGTTCGCATTGGCGCGCTGAACGGATATGCTAACGAGCCGACCGGAGAAGTTCCACGTCATCGTCATCGCATTGTCGGCGGAGGGCTTGTTGAGCAGCATCGCCATGTAGGGCTTTCCGCCTTCACAATAGAGACTGAGGGCTTCGATGTTGGGCGATGCCGCGGCGCTCACATAAGCCATGGGCGCGCGACCTTGCACCGGTACAACTTCCCAGGGTGTACCGGGAAGCGGCACTGCCGTTTCGGGCGGGCTTTTGTCCAACAGCGTCTTGATTTCCGGCGCAATCGGCAGCCTAACGCCCGAAGCAGACGGATAAACTGTTAGCTTGCCGCGCTCCCAAAGGCCCACCTGCACCGCACGGCGCGCCGGGTCTATTATTATATAGGCCTGCTCCACACCGCCCTGATGCTGCGCATTGCCGGAAAGATAGTAATAGTTCCCAGCCCGCTGCAATGGCGAGACGGCTGAGAGATTGGTCCGCAGCGCAGCCATCTTCGGCCCCATCCGGGCCTTCAATGCCGCAGCCAAGGTACCCTTATCGAACAGGTCGATATTGTCCTTGGCGTAGCTTCCCGGATATTTGCCGACGAGGCTGGCGAGATTGGTCCATTCCGCTGGAATGCCTTGCACGGCCACCGCCGGCTCAGGCCGTGGCGGCAGTGGCGTGCCAGCAAGAGCGCTGCCCTGGCAGAGCGTGAACGGGCCGCCACCCGTGAAGGCCGCATGGAAAGAAGCCGGGCGTTGGCCGCGCGGCAGATCGGATTCAAAGCGGATGACACCGCGCTTCTCGTCGTCGTTCACATACATGAGAACCCGACCAAAATCATTGCTGCTAACTGGAAAGGGAAAAAATACTGCCATGATGCCGTCATAGCTCTGGCCCATGAAGGTGAGAGCATATTCCACCCGAGGGGGCTTTATTTCCCGACCATTGGCGCGGAACGTCATGCCCTTTTCATCGATGGTTACGCGCGGTTCCTTTGAGCAGTCGCCGCGCGGGGCGTAGCTGCCAAAGATATGGTCGACGCCCTGATCCTTGAAGCTGGATAGTGGTAGCGCCTGCGCACTTGCGGCAGCAATCGTGGCAATCGCACAAGCGGCAAGACCTACACCCGAAAGGCGGATTGTGGACGGCATGTGAAATGGCAATGTCATGTCGAATCCCCATCGAAGTGGTGACGGTTTTCGCGCGCACATGGCTCAGTCACGAGGTAAATTGGTGCGCCGGTCGCCTTGATCCTATTTGGCCAACAGGATAGCTGACTTAAGGGATGGTTTGGTTCTGGTCATGGATGCCCCCACGTGAAAGCCCTGCCCGGCAGGGACCGTGACGTGGTTAATACGATCTTGATGACTCTAAAATGAACGGGAAGGAATAGGTGAACTGACCTGACCCCCTGGTTTCCACCAGCCGGGATCAGAGCCCGGCCTTTTGCACTGCTATCCAACTTTCGACCACGCGGGTCATGCGCTCCGGATCGGGCATGCCGTACCGCAGCCGCATCCAAAAGTCGTCGGCGCGCGCTCGACCGCGCCAAGGCTGAAGCGCTGACAGCAAGCATCGGATGTATAAACTGATATCTTCGGATCTGAGATGGCACACCTCCCACCGCCCCGAGCAAAATAATAAAGTGCCATAATAAAGTTCTTTACCAAATGCCGAAAAACTGCTCATCTTCCAGCCGAGCGGCGAGAATCTTTTCCTCTCCGGAAATCTCCTTCTGGCCACTCCTCAAACTCGGGGCAGCTCGGCGAGCTGCCCCATTTTTGAACATCGACAATCGGGGACAAGGACGGGTTCGCGCAAGAAACGAAAAAATCGAGACAGGGAGAGATAGGGTGATGAATAAGAAAGCCTATTGGTTGGCAAGCGCCGTCGTGATGGCGTTGCCACAGGTCTCAAATGCTCAGGAAGTCATAGCCGAAGAGCCAGATGGCGGTGACAATGTCATCGTCGTGACAGCGCAACGTCAGGCGCAAAGCTTGCAAGACGTACCGATCGCTGTCAGCGCATTCAGCGCTGAGGCGCTTGAAAGCCAGCAGATCGAAAATGCCTCGGATCTACAGCTGACGCTGCCCAATGTATCTTTCTCGAAAGGCAATTTCACCTCAGCTTCATTCACTATTCGCGGCGTTGGCGACCTGTGCGTCGGCGTCACCTGCGATGCTGCGACCGCAATCCATGTCAATGGATCACCCTTGTTCGGAACACGCCTGTTCGAGACCGAATATTTCGATCTGGAGCGGATTGAAGTCCTTCGCGGACCTCAAGGCACCCTGTTCGGCCGGAATGCGACCTCCGGGGTCGTGAATGTCGTGACCGCGAAACCCAAACTCTCCCGTTTCGAGGCTGAAGCGCAATTCGAGTACGGCAATTTCAACAGCATCGAAGCGCGTGGCATGGTCAACGTCCCGATCGGGGATATGATCGGCGTGAGGCTGGCGGGCATATATGTGAACCGCGACGGTTATACGACGAATCTCTATGATGGATCGGACATCGACGCTCGGGACCTCTATGCGTTGCGAGGCTCCCTTCGTTTCGAACCCGGTCCTGATACGACGATCGATCTCATGGGCTATTATTTCCGGGAAAAGGACACGCGCCTCAGAAACCAGAAACAAACGTGCCAACGCGATCCATTGGGCGTGCTCGGATGCCTGAACAATCGACGTGATTTCGATACCACGAACGCAAATTCAACGGTCGGTGCGACGCTCAGTTCATCCGAGTTCTTCGCCATTCAGGGCATTCCCGCCGTGCTCGGCCTCGGCAGCCTTTATGGCCCTGATGGGTTTTCCGGGTTTCAGGAGCCTGGCGATGTGCGTGTCGTCAACACGGCCTATACCCCTTTCTATTTTGCCGAAGAGCTACAGGTGCAGGCGCGCCTTGAGCAAAAATTCGGCGCGATGACCCTGACGGCCACCGGCATTTATCAGGATACTGAAGTCGATTCCAGGCAGGACTATTTTCTTGGAATTCAAAGCCGTGCCGGTTTCGCCCCGGCGCTCAATACGTTGGACTTTTTTGCGGCTAACGGATTACCGACAGGTCTTGCTCCGCCGGCGCCAGCCTTCATTCCCGGCTCTTCGGCCTATTTTTCGCCGATTGCCGGCGCTCTAATCCCGGACGGTCCGCAGGGCGTGCTGTGCACGTCGGATAATGATGATGGAAGCAGAGGCGCTTTCGAAGGGAACTCGCTGTGTTCCGAAACGCCGCTTTCTTTCGATCGATCTTCGGAACAACGCGAATCGTGGAGCGGAGAGCTCATCCTCACGAGTGACTTCGACGGGCCGTTCAATTTCCTGTTGGGCGGAATTTACGCGAAATCGAAAACCACCGACAATAGCTATTATGTGAACTCGTTTGCGCTCGATTACGCCAGTGCCGTATTGGGTTCATTCGGCTCCTTGTCGGGCGGCCTTCCGCCATCCTATTTCGCGACGTCGATGTATCGGAACAACTCGCTGGAATCGAATCTAGAGAGCTATGGCATTTTCGGCGAGGTCTATTTCGATCTAAGCGACCGGCTGACGTTGACCGGGGGGCTGCGTTACAATAATGACAAGAAGGATGTGACGGCGCGTACGACGCTGATCAGTTTCCTGAACCCTTATGCCAATGATGGAGATCCGTTCGATACCCCGATAACGCCCCTCACCGGGCCGTCTGGGCTTTTCGATGCCGACCCGGGGACGCCGGGCCAACAGCTCGCCCAGTTTCGCGAAGTAAGCTTCGACGAAATTACCGGACGAGCAGTTCTGGCCTTCGAGGTTACGCCGGACAATTCACTCTATGCAT
>NZ_JBAZQA010000033.1:0-4037 GCF_041645475.1 Methanoregula sp.
ATCAGCGGCATTAACCCGCACGACTGGCTGACCCAGACGCTCAGCAAACTGGCAAATGGTCACCCTGCAAACAACGTCGGAAATCTCATGCCCTGGACCGACGTGGGCTGAGAACACCGCTTACGACGCGGTGACGCGCCCGACCGTCGCTTCGACGTCGGACCGATCGGCGGGTCAGGGGCTTGGCGTCCACTTAGCGCGTGATAAAAATACTACTCCTGCGACTTTTTTTGTAATAAAGTGGCGGGGATAATGGTGACACATCGGAGTGACGACGATGGAGCCGAATTTAGAGGATGTTTGGGAACAGGCGCTTGCTGCGGAACGGCGCTATGGGGACGATGCTATCGAGATGATCACCGTGCGTATGATCGAATGCCTGAAGCTCAGAGATTATATTGAAGCAGGATTTTGGTCAGCAGTTGCAAATCGTTTGGGCGATCTGCACGCAATCAAAACCAAAATTTGCCCGATTTCGTTTTCAGGGGACCATATTGCGCCTGTGGGCATGGATAGTGACACCCCCTCCGTCAGTGTAAACAAAATCGGCGTTTAGGTTTTTGAAAATGCTGCTTCGCCTTGTTATGGCCGACGTGGTGGAAACACCCATGTATGGCGCATTGGTGTCGGCGCCGTGCTACCAAAGAGGAGAATATAGCTCAGTTGAATAACGCATATTCAAGGTGCCAGCCCTAGACCTCGACGGACGCACCGAAACCAACAAGCCGAGGCATCCGGAAAGGCAAGCCACGGAATAGTCAGTCGGTTTAGCAGAATATATAGTTTGCTCATTCTGCGATCATCCGAGTTGGCAGCCTCGGTCAACTGACCCTCGGAAAGCGACTCAGCTTTCCCAGCTCCGTCGTTGGGTCCGCGGAAGACACGATGCAAAGCCTTCGTTAACTAACTTGGCCTACGCAGTGAATTGCGTCGAAACTGGGGACGGCTCTCGACCAAGCGTTTCCAAATTCGGCCGCAGGGGTTCCCACTGGGTGGGGCCAGCCGGGAACCCCGATCTGTGTGTCAAATTGCAATGCCATTGATCGACGGTGGTGGTTGCTATGGTATGCACGGTTCGGACCCCACTCAGAAAAGCTGTCCATGTGAAGCAGCGCTTTGATGGCAATAGATATTGCAGACGTGAGGCTAAGGTTGAGCCGTTAATCGGCAGCTATGCCGACGGTTTTACGCTGCAATTCCTGAGGGAATTGAATAGGCGTTCCGGCCACCCCTTTCGGCAATATCGAGCTGTTCGTCCGCTCGCCGCAAAATTTGGCCAACGGTTTCCGCGCGGCTTCCGATCGCAACGCCTGTGCTGACGGTCAGCGGAATTAAAGTTCCTTGATAGCCGCACGGCGATCGTTCGACCGAGCGGAAGCAGATTCTGCCAGACTGCGGGTTTCCGCCAAGCTTGTCCAGTTAGCGAGGATCGCGAACTCCTCCCCACCCAGCCGGGCAATTATTACGCCGTCCGGACTGAGTTCCGTTAATATTTGCGCGACGTGTTTGATCGCTTCATCGCCCGCATCATGACCCAGACTATCGTTCACTTTCTTGAAGTGGTCGATGTCGGCTAGCAAGAGAATGACCGGCCGAGCGAGACTTATATCACTTTGCTGGTCCAGCAATCTCGAAGCAGCGAGTTGGAATGCTCGGCGGTTCAATAAGCCTGTCATTTCATCGTGTTCGGCCAGCCACTCAACCTTGCAGTGCAACTTATAATATCGGTAATTCATCATTCCCACCCAGAACGAGATCGGCGGCGAGATGAGTAAGGGGATTAGCACTGCCGCGTGGATTGACCGACGGTAGCCGTGAGGCGGCAGGTCAGCGCTAATCCACGACACGATAGCAACGGACGCCGTTATTGCGACCAGAAGGATAAACGCACCTCTGACCACGAGAGTTAAAATCATTCTGTTGCGGTGCATATGCATCGCTATCACGCTCCCACGCGGGCGCCTTCGTTGCTCCAGTCTATGACCGACTAGCTTAAAAAGACGGAAAAGTGACCCGCTAAATATTTCCGCGCTCACCCGATGCCTTCGCTACCGCAATCGAGCCAATTACTGAATTAAACGTCGCAGGTCGTTAGCCGCCGGATTAGGTTGCCGAGTTGCAGTATGGAGGTGCGAGCGATGTTGTGGAAGGCCGCCGGTGCAGTGATGATTGCATTCATATTATCTATGTGCAGTTTGCAAATCCATCCCAGCACGAGTGAGTATGGTGAGTATGGCAATGTCGGTTCGCCCACTGAAAATTGGCGGAAGCGCTTGGTGGCGGGCTGGCCGGCTCCGTTCGTTGCAGATGTCCCGTCGATTTCTGTGCCCCGGCAGATCGGCCCGGAGGACGAATTCCGCTTCGGAGCATTTTTAGGGACCTTCAGTTTCTGGCTTTTGGTAACCCTGTTTTTCGGCTCTATTGTCCGCTTTTTTGGCCGCCGTTAGTAGTAATAGTGTAATTGGACAGGCGACTTCGATTCTTTTCGAGCTCTTCGCTATCTACAGCGCCTGAGCTGGCGCTTCCATTCGATGATGCCAGGCATCGGTAACCGCTGCGTGTGATCTACGGTCAACTCGGGCGTCGCGCGTCCGCATTGGTTTAGCGAGATAGCACCCCAGTCGACGCAAGCGTTTACGCACCTCGGTTGATCCGTCATCCAGTAATCCGTCTCCCGCGCCAAAAGGCAGACGAGCCACCCGAGCGGATGTGTCAGGGGCGAGCTGCTATGGCAGGTAAGGCACAGATTCAGGCTAACAGCGAAACTCAGGTCGGTCACACTTCCGGCGCAAGCGTCACTTTTTCAGAGCATCGGACCTGTCATTCCTCCAGCGGTAAGCGCAGTTGGCGAGACATGCCGCGATCCCACGCCACAAACGGGTTGCAATAGAAACTCTATATATGTAGATAATCAATATGGCTCGGCGCATCAACATTTCGCGGCAGACTCTGACGGTCTTGTCGGCTTTCCTCGAAACACCCCAGGGATGGCGGTATGGGTATGATTTAATCAAAGAAACCGGCCTCAAGTCCGGCACGCTTTATCCGTTGCTCATGCGTCTTCACGATCAAGGGTTGTTAGATTCAGAGTGGCATCCTTCGCCTCAACAAGGTCGACCGGCTCGCCATGCATACCGCTTGTCCCATGCTGGAATTGCTTTGGCGAAGCAGGCACGTTCGTCTGAAACGCCGCCGTTGCAATCCGCAGTCGAGGCGTTCGCATGACCTCTGGTTTGACCCGCATTGCACGTGCTGCTCTTCGAGTGGCAGTTGCGCTTTCACCTCCCGAGCGGCTTGAGTGGTCGAAAGCCATGCAGTCTGAAATGCATCACGCGTCGGGCGGCAATGCGCTGCCCTTTGCTTTAGGGTGCTTATGGGCGATGGCAAAGGCGCGGGCTACGACGCAAACGGCAATCGTCAACGCCTCTCGCTGGACGCTGGTTCTCTGTGCCGTAGCATGGAGTGTTCTCCATATCCGTCTTGCCGGACGGCTTTCGACCGTTGGTGCGACGGCACCATCGATGCTCGCCTACTTTGCGGCAGCGGCAATTGCGGTAGGTGCGTTTTTTACTGCGGTGAGAGGACTGCGCGCCGCAGTATTGCTGGCTATCCCAGTGATTATCTTGTCTAGCTTTGTCGCTATAGGCATCGATCAGATGCTGCCTCCCCAGGCATTTGCCCGCTTCTACAGAGCGATTGCCATAGAGTATGTCGTCATTCTCTCGACGGCTATGCTGATTGCGATCGGCGTCCCGGCTTGGGTGAAGCAACAAAAGAGGTCCACGATATGACGCGACGTCGAATTACGATCGCCTTGGCGGTCGTTGCTGGTCTGCTGGGGATCGTGCATCTTGCTTTAGCCACATTGATCTTTGGCATATGGACCACCGACGTCTTATGGTTCGTCGGCATGCTGCGCGACAATCAAGGTGAGAACAGCGCGACAATCTAGATGAGAATGGCGGGGGTGTGTCTGTCGGGACGAGGGGCGAAGCCCCGAGGAGCGACAGACACACCCCCGCAAGCGTCTTTTCTTT
>NZ_JBAZQA010000034.1:0-2779 GCF_041645475.1 Methanoregula sp.
TAGAGAAAACAATTAGTTCTCGACTTACCGCGTAACTTCTCAATAACCCCGGGCAAAACCATCCGTCCGATCATTTTCACAAAAGCTCACCTGTCAAGATGCTGGGTAAAATAACACGGGACACAAACTTTATTTTGTGGTTTAATCTGGGACATGAGTTTGAAAGATGTCCCAAAAATCCCAAAGCTTTCGGAGATTCCTTCAGATCAGGTCAATCCTGTCGTATTGAATTTATTGGAGATCTGCCACCATTTCCAAGAGTTGTTTCATGGGCTACGTGACGAGATCGCCAGGTTGAAGGGAGAGAAAGCGCGACCGAAGATCAAACCCTCCAAGTTAGAGGACGATCCGAAAGACAAAGAAAAGTCGGAACCAAAGAAGCCACGCGAGATACGTAAAAAGACCGCTGATTTGGAAATCCATGACACGATTCCTCTTCCACCCGTGGGACTGCCCGCGGGCAGCCGATTCAAAGGGTATGAGTATTTTACGCAGCAGGGCATTAAGATTTCTTTGTACAACGTTCTTTACAAGATGGAGCGTTGGATAACTCCGACGGGGGAGTATCTGGTTGGCAAGCTTCCCGCCGGAGTTGATGGTGAACACTACAACCAGCCGCTCAGGGTATATATCCTGCACCAATACTATCACTGCCTTGTCACCCAGCCGTTGATCCTGGAGCAGATCAGGGAGTGGGGAATCAAGATGTCGGCGGGCCAGCTGAGTGCAATCCTCATCAAGGATAAGGAAAAGTATCACGCGGAAAAAGAAGATATCTTACGGGCCGGCCTGGAAACCTCCAGCTATGTACACGTGGACGACACCGGGGCGCGCCACCAGGGCCACAACGGCTACTGCACCCATATTGGCAATGAGTTGTTCGCCTACTTTGCGAGCACGCAGAGCAAGAGCCGGATCAACTTTCTCGAGTTGCTGCGTGCGGGGGCCGATGACTATGTGCTCAATGAAGAAGCCTTGGCCTACATGCGCGCGCAGAAGTTGCCTCAGTTTTTGTTAGATCGCCTGATCGGTATGGGCAACAAGAGCATCGAGTGCAAAGAGTGGTCGGCATTCTTGGCGGACTTGTGGATCAAAGACTCCCGACATATACAGATTGCTACCGAAGGGGCTTTGTTGGGCAGCGTTCTTGATCATGGAATAAATCCGAATTTGGCTATTGTCAGCGACGATGCGGGTCAGTTTGATATTCTGAGACATGGCCTATGTTGGATCCACGCCGAACGCGTTTTCGTGAAACTCATCGGGTTTGACGACGCCCAACGCGCGGCGATCGAGAAGGTGCGCACGGAGATCTGGGATTATTATCGTGAACTTAAGGCCTACAAGAGCAGCCCCGACGAAGAGAAGAAGGCGCTTCTGGATGCGAAGTTCGACGAGATCTGCGCGACCAAGACCTGCTTTGTCAGCCTGAACTTGGCCCTGCAGCGGATGCACCGAAATAAAGCCGAGCTGCTGCTCGTGCTTGAGCGCCCGGAGCTGCCCCTGAATAACAACCTGAGCGAGAGAGACATCCGGGAGTACGTGAAACGGCGCATCATCAGCGGCTCGACGCGCAGCACCGACGGACGTCGGTGTCGTGATACTTTCGCGAGTCTCAAGAAGACCAGCCGCAAGCTGGGCATCTCATTTTGGGATTTCCTGAGCGCCCGGGTTTCCGGGCGGGGGGACATTGCGCCCCTGGGAGAACTGATTCGACGGCACGCATGCGCCCCGACGGGTTGTCAACCCGTCGGCCCTTGACGCGCACGCCATGCGCTATTGCGGGCGGGAGTTCAGCCTCCCGGAAATCGATCTCATCCGACGCTTGATCGCCGAGCATCCGCTGGCGACTCGCGCCCGGCTCTCGCAGTTGGTGTGTGAACGTCTTGATTGGCGACGCGCCGACCGGCGGCTCAAGGAGATGAGCTGTCGCGTCGTGATGCTGCGCATGCAGGATGATGGTTTATTGCACCTGCCTGCTCCGCGGCATCGCCATCACAATGGTCAACCATACAGGCGCCGTACACCACAGGGGAATCCCGAACCGACCTTCCAGTGCGCCTCTCCCAAACAGTTGGGGGACATCCTGCTCCAACCGGTGCTGGATCGCGGCGAATCTCATCTCTGGAACGAGTATATTGACCGCTATCACTATCTGGGGTACCAACCACTCCCCGGGGCTCAAATGCGATACTTCGCCAGAGCTGCTGGACGGATCATCGCCCTGCTCGGTTTTGGCGCATCAGCATGGATGACCCAGCCCCGTGATCTGTTCATCGGCTGGACGGCCGAACAAAGACAACAACGCCTCCATCTCGTTGTCAATAATTCCCGCTTTCTCGTTCTGCCCTGGATCAACTGTAAAAACTTGGCTTCCCGAATCCTGGGTCTGGTATCTCGCAGACTTGCCAATGACTGGCAGCCACGCTATGGCTATCGTCCCGTCCTGTTGGAGACCTTCGTTGAATTACCTCGTTTCAGCGGCACTTGCTATCACGCGGCCAACTGGATTCATCTTGGTCAAACCAAGGGCCGTGGCAAACTCGAGGTTGCAAATAAATTTCTGCTGCCAAAAAAAGCCATCTGGGTCTATCCACTCCATAAAAACTTTCGACAGCTACTCTGCGGTTAAAACCAGCATACTCTGGCCCTGGATCGTCACGGGGATTGCCCGGGGTTATTGAGAAGTTACTGACTCGCTGTCCAACTCCGGGACACCAGTGAATAATTTCTATATCAATCCTAGACTGTCACATTTACAGAATGTCTTGCTGCTGGT